>MKUU01000067.1 GCA_001898705.1 Caedibacter sp. 38-128 | reverse complement strand
CGCAAAAGGTTTATAATCTTTTATATAAAAGAAATAAGGCTGTTTTGCTCCATGAGTTGAAGCCCATTCTAAAATCCTGAAGTCGGAATTAAGCACCTTTGTCTTTGAAATGCTTTCTTATAATAAAGCTTTTCTTTTAAGGTTTCAAAGCGGGCATTAATCGGTTTTGGGGCTTCATTAGGATTTTTGGTCCACGAAGGGATGAGACCCCAATGAGCTAAGTGAAGGTGATTATCATGAGTTTCTGCATCTTGAGAGATAATTAAAATACTTTGAAAAGGGGCAATATTGTAAGAAGAGGGAAGAGCACTTACTTCTGTAAGCTTAAATTCAGCTTTAAGTTCTTCTCCTTTAGCAAAAAGAGTAAATCTTCCGCACAAAAAATTATGCTCCTTTAGTATCAATAATCACTGTAAGAGAAAATAGGCAATAACTCAACAGAAGAAGCTTTATTATACTTGATTTCAAATAAGGCCTTTTAACAAAACAGGTAAAACTTATTGTAATAAATCTATTAAATTACGATATCCGTTAAGAACTCTTACAATTTCTAAAGGGTTCGTGTCTTGTTTATAAATAATCAAATAATTGTATACAGGCCAGAATAAGACTGGGTGATTTGTTAAATCTTTGCGTTGATGTCCAAGGTGAGGAAACTCACTCAGCATATGACACTTCTCTTCGATTTTAGAAAGAATTTTAGTGGCAGTCTCTATATTTTCTTCTGCAATATATTGCCATATTTCAATGAGGTCCTGTCTTGCGGCAGGGGAAAAGATAAAGGAAGACATGCTATTTTTTTAAGGCCTTAATCTCATCAAAAACATTTTTACCCTCAATGCCTTTGCCTTCTGCAAGTTGAGTAAGACCTAATGCAATATCTTGATTAAGTTTATCGACTTGTTGCTTAAAGAGGATTTCTTTCTCAATTAAAAGCCTTAACGCATCCCGTACAACTTCACTGGCCGAGTTATAGTAACCTTCTTCAATCTTTTGATGGACAAACTTCTCAAGATTTGGGTTAAGAGAAATATTCATATTATAATACCCTTATAATAACTTATGAAAACATGATACCAGTAATAACAAAAAATAGCAATTTTTGTTATAAGATTTTTTTTAAGGGTTCTTAAATTTTTGTCTGTTATCTATTAGCTAGAAGACTTAATTTTATGCTGATTTTTAGTTTTTATCGATTGAAGAATTTTCTCAAGTTTGTTTTGTGCAAAATCTTTTTGCTCTTGGGTAATTTCTTCAGCTTGTTGGCCATTAAGATCATACCGGTGGGTGCCGTTAATAATAGCTTTAAGATAATGAACGTTACTTGTGAAATAGGTAAGGGCGTCTCTCAATTTAACCTTTGAAGGAGAGTTTTCTTTTTCAAGGAAAGAAAAAAGGTCTTTATCAATATTAAGTTTAAGCGGCTTTAAGTCTTTAGGATTAAAGCACGCAGGGAATTGTTCATAAAGCCATCTTAAAGCAACTTTAATTTCTTCTCTCTTCTTCTGTTTGGCTTCTCTCTCATTTTGTCTTTGCTGTTGCAAGTCTTGATGTTTTTCTTTTTTCGCTTGCTCATGAAGGGGCTTCAGCGCTTGAAAGAGTTGGGATTGCTTATTTAAGCTTAAGGGCTTCTTAATTGTGAGTTTAAGTTTTTCTGTCATTTATCAGCTTTCTAAAAAAGTTATCCTCAAATTCTGGGGACAGGATTGTGGATAAAGGTTATATGAAGGTTATACTCTCAACTTTAAAGGCATATGATTAAATATTGTGCATTTCGTATTAAAGAGTCAACTTTGGTTTAATTGGCTTTTTATGCATGATGAGTTTTTTAGTTATGCCATCTTGCAAATTCAGATCTTTCGCTCTTTGATACCGATTTTCCCAATTTCTTTTGTAAACTTTAACGGTTGGTAGATCCTTAATAATTAACAGATTTTCTGCATTTCTTGTTTCTGCTGCATGCGTAAAATTATACGATCCTGTAATCACTAGTTCCTCATCAATAATCATTACTTTATTATGGGCAATTCCAGGGACTAGATCAACAAACGCTTCAATTCCTGCTTTTCTCATTTTATGAATCTGTGAGTGTCTTGCTGTGAGTTGGCTTCGATCAAACAAGATTTCAACTTTAGTGCCTCGTTGATGAGCCTTAATGAGAGCATTTGCAATATTTTGAGAGGTAAAACTATAACTTTGAACAAGGATCTCAGCTTTAGCATTATTGATTAGGCTTAAGATAATTGACTGACAGTTGCCTTCCGGGCTGAAGCAAACATCAATAATAGGCTTTTCTTCAGTTAATGATGTGACTGCAACAATCGGCTGTGGTTCATTTGTAACAACACAACTATTAAGGAGTGCTCCAGAGAAGCAAATTATCAACAAGGAAAAAGAAAATTTCTTTTTTAAAAAACTTAACATACTTTTATCTTTCAGTTGTGTCAGATTACAGGCCATTCTTTTAACTTTGTATATCTTCTTTTCCTATTCTTATCTTTCACATTTATGGCTAAAGATTTCTTTTGCTCGACTAAGATGACAAGTTTTTTCCGCGTGTGATGCCTATGTAAATCTGAAGAAGCAATCATTTAATTGAATCTCCTAAACTTTATATTAGGCAAGAAAATGCTTGTTGAAAAAGCGCCTTCTCTAACACTCGGAGAACAAGTTTAAAGGAAGCCGAGACATAATTTGATCTTTAAATTCTGAGTCATAGTGGTGTTCTACAATCTTATAATAAGGCCCTGATCCTTTTACAGTTTTAAGTCTGGACTTAAGGATCTCTTTAAATTTGTTAGCGAGTAATTGAGTATCTATAAACTGAATTGATCTCTGCCTTTCTTTATAACCTGTTCTGCCATATGTAATGACAAGGGATAAGTCTTTAAAAAGAGTCGGAAGTAAAATGATATTATAATATCTATAAATTTTAGCTTCTTTATCCTCAGCTTTAAGATAAAACTCTGCTTGCATTAATCGATTTTCTGTAAATTTAACGATCTGAGATATAGCAAAGAGTAATGTGGATTGTAAGGATCAATTGAGTATAGTTTGTTATGAACAAAGATGACATTTCTTTGTTTGAATGCCCCTGATGCTCTTGCAATTGCAAGAGCTTTTGTCGTGGGATCATTTGAAGAATTAAGAGCTGTTTGGATTAATTGATTCAGCTTTTCAAACTTATTTTGAGAAAGATTCATTATTATTCCTCTCATTAGATAGAATCATTTTTAAAAAATGATTTATGATCTTTTGATCTTAAGAATTGTTGAACCATTGCTTTCATGCCCAAATGAGAACACTCTTGTTTGAGGGCGCCATCAATATCATTATTTAAATGTTCTGTAACGTATAGGAGTGCACCTAATAGCGTTGTTGCTTTCTCTCGAGCAATAGGATCAAGCTGTAAGTCTTTTCCAGGTTCTATCTCTAAAAAAGATGCTAACCCTGACTTTAATATCAAGCCACCAAGCTGTATTTTAGTTCTATTCTCTGCTTTACGATCAGAAATTTTTATTCTCTTTGACTTGCGCTTTAGATGTTCCAAGCCCCAAGAATTTTTATTAAGTTGTTGCATAAGCTTATGCACTTTTTTGTGAAGAAGATGAAGCTTTTTGCAATTCTTTACGAGAGAGTGTTCTTCCACAAAATTTTTGAGCAGCGAATCGCCACTTCTCCTTAAGCTCTGGTTTTTTATTGGCTTCATCTACAACGTGAAGAAGTCCCCCAATAAGTGTCATAGGCTCGAGGTTGATGGTAGGGATCTTATTTAAGAGGAATAAGAATTCTTCATTCTTCTTCTTTTGTAATTCTATTTTTTCTTTTTCTAGTTTTAGAATTTTTTCGTCAAGTTTAGAGAGTTTTATATCGATAGATTGCATGATTATCTTCTTTCCAGAAATAGTTAATCCATTCTTCTTCGGAAAGCTCCCCACAGCTTTGTAAGAACAAAAATATATAAGCAGAAAAACGACAGTCCTGCAAGAGTTTTGTGCCAAAACTCTAAAGGCGCACTTAACGACGATTAAAATTCGTCTTGTGCGGCCCTGCCGGCGGCTATATATTATCGTATGGCTATTTATCATTCACATATGAGTTATACATCGAGAAGCGGGGGAGGATCCGCTTGCTCTCATGCTGCCTATATCTCAGGATCGATTGTGAAAGACGAACGTACAGGTTTGTCTTGGGATTATTCTAAAAAAGCACATGATGTTTTGTATTCAGAAATACTTGCACCAGAGAATTCACCTAACTGGGTTTATGATTCAAATTCCTTGTGGAATGAAGTCGAAAGATTTGAAGATTACATCGCTGAAAAGCGATTTAAGGGACATAAAGACTCTGAGAAAAATGCTAAAAGTTTAGCAGGGAAAGAGAAGTTTTTGTCTTCTTGTAAGACGAGCTTTAAAGCAGATTTTGCACTTCCTATAGAGATTACTGATAAAGAGCATTTGAAAGAACTTGCGCGTAAGATTGTCAAAGAATGTTATGTGAGTAATGGTTTAGTTGCTCAATATGCCATTCATGATATGAAGGGGAATCCTCATCTCCATATCATTGCAACAACTCGTCCTCTCATTGAAGGATCTTTCTCTGAAAGACGCTTTGTAATTGAGCGAGAACAACTTGTTGAGATGCGTAAGCAGATGGGAGATATCTGCAATCAATATGCACAAGAGAAGGGGTATGATTATCACCTCGATCATCGCTCCTATAAAGATCAAGGCATTAAACTTGTTGCCACAAAGCATTTAGGACCAAATGCTCGACATCGCCTTCAAGAGTTAAGCCAAAATGTGCAAGATAATGAAGAAGTCCGACAAAAAAACCTCGAGATACTTCTTAAGCATCCTGAAGAAATCATCAAAGTTGTAGCGTCTCAAAAAGCTGTCTTTACACAAGTAGATCTGGCTAAAGAAATCTTCAAACGCGTCGGTGGGGATGACAAACTTTACGCAGTTCTTAAGGCTAAAGTTGATGGAATTGAGATCCCATCTATTGCCATAATTGGGAAGACTTTAAACGACAATTCTCTCTATGAGAGCAAGAATATTCAGTTCAAAAAAGAGGATTACGTAAGAACTATTGATAGTTTTACTGCAAAAATTTTATCTGAAGAACATGCTATTTATTTAGGCGAGAATATCAAAGGACAAGTCTTTTATACGTCTCATGAGATGAAAAAACATGAGACTGCAATTTCTGAAACAGTTGTTCTTTTGAAGCAAAGAGAAACACATCACATTGCTGAAAAACATAAGTTTAATTCAATTGAGAAGATCCAAAACGAACTAGAGATAACATTTACGCAAGAGCAGATAGGTGCCATTGATCACCTTCTCTCAAATAAAGCCATAAGCGTTCTTACAGGGAAAGCGGGGACAGGAAAAAGTACTGTTCTTAAGCCTGTGGTTGAGGCTTACAGAAAATCAGGATTTAATGTTATTGGCACTGCCTTTCAAGGTAAAGTTGCTGATCAACTGGCAAATGAACTAAATATTGAAGGCTATACGCTTGATCAGTTGAATAATAGATGGAATGCCCAAGATAAACTAAAAACTATCATTGAGAATAAAGAGCTTAAGGGGCAAGCTCTTGTTAAAGCTAAAGCAGAAGTCGAACGGCTTCAAGAATGGCGTTTAACCGATAAGCATGTGGTTATTCTTGATGAAGGCAGTATGGTTCATGGCTCTTTATGGAAAAGTCTTCTCCAAGAAGTTGAAAGGTCAGGAGCACAACTTCGGATTGTCCAAGATAATAAGCAGATTAAAGCACTTTATGGGCTTGATGCAGCACGACTTATTGAAGAGAAGGTGGGCGCTTATGAGATTAAAGGTGTTGTTCGTCAAAAAGAGCAATGGATGCGGGAAGCATCCGCTCTTTTAAATGAGCATCGGATTGAAGAAGGATTAAAACCTTATTATGAACGCGGTCATTTTGATTTTAGAGAACGAGATTTTGAAAGTAAAATATCTCTTGTTGCAGATTACTTAGAAGGAATTGCGCAAGCGCCTCATCAAACTCATATGGCTTTAGCTCAGAAAAATAAAGACGTTGTTGAACTTAATGAGCTCCTCAGGGGTGCGTTAAGATCTCAAGGTAAGCTAAGTGAGGAATTTATCTTTGGACAAGAAGGAGAGGGAATCCTTAATCTACAACAATCCGCTCAAGGTCCTAAAACTCAACACTTCAGAAAATCTGCTTATGGTCGGCGATTTGCGGCAGGGGATCGTGTCATGTTTCTTGAAAATGATCATAAAGAAAGACATGTGACAACCCTTGAAAAAGGAAAAGGTGAAGGGCAGGGCATTAAAAATGGCACTCTAGGGGTCATTGAGTCCTTTGATCTTAAGCGACAAACTGTTGAAGTCAGGCTTCATGATGGGAGACTCGTTGGCTTCGATTCAAAGTCTTATGATTCTCTGACCCATGGCTATGCCGTCACTATTAACAAATCTCAAGGAGCGACCTTTGATTATTCTTATGGCTTCTTTAGCTCCTTTAACAGCAATCAACTACTCATATGGCTGACTCGTCACAAAGAATCTTTTAAAGGGTATGTCTCTAAAGGAATTGCTTCTGATTTGAAAGGGATGGTCTCTCATGTGGCCAGATCTGACTATAAAGGGCTTTCAACAGATTTTGATCTTGCGGACCATCAAAAGCCTTACTTTAATCTTGTTCAACATTATTGGGAGATTTCTAGAGACGCCGGCAATCTAAGGACAAAGATTGATAATCTTACTTTACAAGCAGATCAAGAAGGTAAAAAAATCTCTTTAAGTAAAGAATGGGGCCACTATAACGAGCTCGTTCAAACAAGAAATAAAGATGCTTCAGAGATTCTCAAGAATTGGGTTCAATGCTCTCCTTTTATGCACCAGACAGGGGTGAGACGAGAAACCTTAGAAGTTCAAGCAGGACTTCGTAAAAGGCTTTTAAGCGCTGTAGAAGAAACAGCACTCGATAAGGTTGGGACTTACTTCAACATCTCTCACCAAGCACGTAACTTATGGAAAGAGATCTCGAAGACGCATCCAGGTTCTTTATCATATCACCATCCAGAATATGAGGCTTACGCCACGATTAAGGACACGCGAAATGAACTTGCCTATGAGATCGCTAGCTTTCCGATGTTGTATAAACCTTTATTCAGAGTCAGCGAGCAGAATGGAGCTTATGTGACACATAGCGGTAGTATTCAGGGGAAACGCCCCCAAGGATTTAAATCTGTCCTGGGCCAAGCTGAGCAATATATAAATCAAAGAAAAATACAAGCTTTTGAGAATACGCTTAAATTTGAAGAGAGGACTCATTATAAGCAAGTCTTGGAGTATAAATCACTTCAACATCAAAGTGTCGCTCTCTCTCAACACTTTAAAGAAATGAGAAGTACGGCTGTGTTGTCAGAAATTCTTGAGTCTAATCAACTGAAGAATCAAGAGATCGCTTATCAAAGAGATACGCTTGCTTATAAAATTGTCTCTAATTACGGCAACACGCAACCTTTTATTGAAAAACTTAGTCTTAAAAGCGAGCTTCTCTTAAAGCATGCTATATTTGGAGAAGTCAGAGAGTTGATTGGCTCTTATGGGGAGACTCAGAGTATTGAAGAGAGAACACAGCTTGCTGATAAGCTCGTCTCATTTATCCTGAAAGAGCAGGGGAGTGTTGATAAAGGCCTTTATGGCCTCTTAAAAGAACAGAATTTAGATCTTCAGAAGCTTAAGTTTGAGCAGGGTTGGCTTAAGGCTCACCAAGAAGGTAAAGACTTATCGATTAAAACGATTGATGAACTTGATAAAGCCTATAAAGATCTATCAGCTTATAGAGAAGGCAAGAAAACTTCACCTAACTGGGATATTCTTAAGTCGGAAAACGTTAAAGATCGAAACTCTGATAAATCTAAGTTCAGCAATAATTTAAAACGTCAAAGACAAAACTTCCAAGAAAACAAGCAAACAATTAATACCTATGAGCGTGAAGAAGTGCTTTCTTGTTTAAATAGGTCACATATAGAAGGTATTTTTGCGCGTCATATTGATGGATGGGTCTCAACTCCTAAAAGTACCTATCATCAAAATGAAATCAGATATGGTTCAAAAGGTGGATTTGTGATCAATAGAGATACAGGTGTTTGGTATAACTTTTCTGCTGGAGTAGGAGGGGACATATTTAAATATGTAAGCCACTCTCAAAACCTTACCTATGGCGAAGCCGTCAAGCAGATTGGTACTGAACTTAATGCACCTCAAATCATGCATATCAATTGGGAATTGAGAGAAAAAAAGCAAAATGAGCTTAAACTTCAAGCAGAACGAGAAGAACAATTAAAAATAGAAAAATCTCAGGAAAAGACGAACAAGCTTTATGAAGCATCACAACCTATCCAGGGAACCATAGCTGAGCAGTATTTAAGAGAACACCGTAAGATTAAAACTGCAGAACTTCCACAAGATTTAAGATTTATCCCTCAATTTAAGGATTATGATTCTAATAAAACTTTTCCTACACTAGCTTCTTTTGCGCGAGATGTTGAGGGTAAGCTTTCATCGGTACAAGTCACATGCTTAGACCCTTATACAGCTAACAAAGCAGATATTGAGGTCAAAAAGCGTTCTTTAGGAACGATTAAAGGAACTGTTGTAGAGATTCAGGTTAGTGAAGGTCCCACCTATATAGCAGAAGGAATTGAAACAGCATTATCCTTGAAAGAAGTTCAAATAAAGGGTAGTATACTTGTATCTTTAGGCCTTTCGAACATGAGTCATATCAATGCTCATTTGAAGAAAGAAGAGCCCCTTATCCTCTGTGCAGATGCAGATGATCCTCATTCTGCGGCATGGAAGACATCAGAAAAAACATTAGAGAAATTACAACAAGAAGGATTCAAGGTCTCAATTATAAGACCTCAAGGAGAAAAAGGCCGTGACTTTAATGACGTTCTTAAAGAAGAAAATGCAGAAGCTGTGCGGACCTACTTTGAACAGAATAAAGCATTCACAGCATCTGAAAGCAAAAATTCCACCATTGAACCTGAAACTCCTCGCTCTTGGAATGAACCCTCACAAGACAAAAAACTTACGCCGCAAGAAGAAGATTTTTTAAATAATGAAGCTTCAAAAAGTTCTCAAGCTCAGGAACAAAAGCCACGAGAAGAAAAAATTGTTCTTCCATCAGATTGGCAAGAAGAATTTAAACGAGAATATTTAAGGAAAAATCCTGAGGCAGCTCTTCGAAATACTGAAACTAATGAGGAAGCAGCTAAGCCACTCACTTCTTATGAAGTTATCCATAAATATAAATCACTTACTTGGAAACTTGATAATGTTTCATCTGAATCAATTTTGAAGGATGCTCAGAAAGAGTTTAATGAGCTGATTTCGAAAGCTTCTCAAGATAAAGCTTTAATGCGGCAAATTCTTCTTGAGGATAAACAGATCGCCAAACAAATAACAACAATTGCAGAACAACAGAACAAAACACTCAAGCATGAATCTTCATTTGAAAGATAACATTTTGTCACATAACTAATTCACTACCTGCTATGTGGTAGATTAAAACATTTATCTTTGTTGTTTCTCACAAAACGGAGGAAAGAATGTTTTATGAGAAAAATGTTCTAGTAAATATCAAACACATAATGTATGATTTCCTATAATGTGAGAAGGCATACACTATGAGCACCTCTGTATTTGTTGGTAGACAAGATGAACTTGAGCGACTCGAGGCGTTATTCACAAAAAAATCTGCAAGTTTAGTTGTCGTGAGGGGTCGGCGTCGTGTTGGAAAAAGTCGTCTTATAGAAAGATTCTCTCAAGGAAAAACTTTCTTTTCGTTTTCAGGAATTCCTCCAGCAGAGGGCACGAATGCACAATTACAGCGAGATATCTTCGCAAAACAACTTGGAAATCAGATAGGGTTACCAGGGATTCAATCCCAGGATTGGAGTGATTTATTTACTCTGCTAGCAAGACAAGCGCAACATGGTCGAGTTGTAATTTTATTTGATGAAATCTCGTGGATGGGATCTCTGGACCCAACTTTCTTAGGAAAGCTAAAAAATGCGTGGGATATTGAGTTTCAAAAGAATCCCAACCTTATCCTTATTCTATGTGGCTCTGTTTCAACTTGGATCGAGAAAAATGTTATTAGCAGTACAGCATTTTTTGGAAGAATATCCCTATATCTAACTTTAGATGAACTCCCTTTACACGATTGTCATGCCCTTTTAAAAGCTCAAGGGTTCTTAGGCTCTATGTATGAAACATTTAAGGTGCTATCTGTTTCAGGTGGAATTCCTTGGTATATAAGCCAAGTACAGCCAAAGTTAAATGCTGATGATAATATTAAAAACCTATGCTTTCGCAAAGATGGCATCCTTTTCAATGAATTTGATCTGATATTTCACGATTTGTTTGAGAAGCGAAGCGAGATTTACCGGCCCCTCATAGAAGCATTAGCAAATGGGGTTATGGAATTTAATGAAATCTGTGAAACTCTAAAATATCAAAAAAGTGGATCTGTGAGTGGTTATCTTGAAGATCTTATGCATTCTGGCTTTATTGCACGTGATTATACTTGGGATCTTAAATCAGGTAAGCCTTCACGTTTAAGTCATTTTCGTCTTAGTGATAATTACATGAGGTTTTATTTGAAATTTATTAAGCCCAATAAACCCAAAATCCTTCAAGATCGGTTTAAGGATAGCGGGATTGATATTCTTCCAGGGTGGCGCTCTATACTCGGCTTACAATTTGAAAATTTAGTTCTTAAAAATCGCACCAAAATTTGGGAGCAGCTCGGAATAAAAGCACAAGATATCGTGGCGGATAACCCTTATTTTCAACGTAAAACAGTGAAAACTCCAGGTTGTCAGATTGATTATCTTATTCAAACGCGTTTCAATACATTATTTGCTGTTGAGATCAAATTTTCACAAGCTGAATTAAAAATAGATATTGTACACGAGATGAAAGAAAAATTAAGTCGTTTGATATTACCACGTCGATTTTCCTGTTGGCCTATACTTATTCATGTCAATGGCGTTCATGAGAGTATAGAAGAAGCAGGATACTTTACGAAAATTATAAATTTCGGAGATTTTCTTGCGAATGAAGATCCGCTTAAAATTAAGCATAATATATAAAACGGTTAAATGAGAGGATTATTTCTCACGCTCATATTAATGACGGCTTCACTTTTCATTCTAGCTTTATAAAGATCATACTCAAGTTGTAGTTCAAGCCAAAAGCGGGCAGGGGTTTTAAAATACTTTGCAAGCCTTAAGGCTGTATCTGCGGTTATTGAGCGTCTATTTCTAATAATTTCACAGAGTCTTGCGGGTGTTACATCTAGATCTCTAGCTAATTTATTTTGGCTAAGACCATTTGGGACCATAAATTTGCGTTCTAAGTAAAGTCCTGGTGATTCTGGAGGGGTAGTGAATTGGTCAGTCATTTATTTATCATCCATAAATTAGCATTTCGCATAACGAAACGATAAATAAGAAATTAGAAAATGTCAACCCATAGGTAATGAAATTCCTACCTAAGTAGATTTTACTCATGGATGTTAATGATTTTCCTTGTAAGCATTGATGAATATTTTTTGTTAAGTTCTAAAAATTAAAACTTTAAAAGAAGCTCAAGTTAGAACATTAAAAGGGGAGATAAGGTTTGAAGTTTATATATAATTTTTTTATTTTTCTTCTATATTTTTTATCCATAAATTGTTCAGCCACAGAATTCAAACTAAATGATTATAAATGTACAAATAAAACTCCTACGGCTTATACACTTGCTCTTTTAGATAAATCGATGGTTAGCTGTGAGATAGAGGAAGATGATAGAATTCCTGAAGCTATTCGACCATTTGTTCATATTAACACAAAATCAATAAAAAAGCGCTCCATAGAGAGTAAGTCTTTTCCAGCAAAAGATGATCTTCCAGAATATTTTATAGTTCAAATGAAATGTAGAAAACCTATATTGCGCTCTGCTTTTTTAACACAAGCTCTTTTATCAGGAGAAGATTCTAAGAGAGATGAAATTACTCTAGATGAGAGTGAAGAAGAGGAGAAGGAATTTTTATCTAGCAGTGAAAGTAGTATCTACGAAAACGAAGATGATGACGACATATCTTCCTCTTTTAGTGCCGAGGAGGAGGATGAACTTGAATATACAGCTTCAATGTTATTATTTCCTGTATTAAATGAACCAAATAAAATGCTGTCTTATCTTTTAGGAACCTGGCCTTCTCTTTTAAATACGTCGTCCATAGTTCCTTGGTTTGGACTAAAAATAGTAGCTTCAATTGGTGTAGCTTCGACTTTAGAAGATAAAAATAATGAGCTTACCAGCATTAAGGAAGTCGTTACAGAAACTCACCGACAAGCAAAGCCTATAAGAGGCAGTGGAAAACAACAAAAGGGTTTAGGAGCAGTTAGGGATTTTGACATCGATCCAGCTAGTGATGGCCTTGAAAAAGTAAGACTCAAGCCAGTAAAAAATTGGGGCAGAGCCCTTTTAGATGGTGATGATTTCTTGAAATTCCATTTAGCCACTAAAGGTCAGAAAGATTTTGATAATAGCCAATCTATGTACGAAGTTGCGAGAGAAGCTTATAAGCATTATTCAGAAAGTGCTATTCATAAAGATTTTACACCTTTTTTAGATGAGCCCGTTGTAGGTGAAAATAAAATTAAACTTGATACCTTACTTAAGAATAATTGGAAAAAATACTTCGATAAAGATCAATTGTTATACTTGCATTGGTCTTTTTGGTTTCGTGCAAGAGGAGAAAGTGATATTTCTTCAATCTTAACAAAAATTAGAAAAGATCCATTAATCACAATAGTAATTGGAGGTCAAAAATATAATCCGCTCCAACTTATACGTTCCTTACCTATTCAGTCTGGTAAAGATTTTTATTGGTTTGATCGAGGTTCATGGTATCGAATACTCCCCACAAGATTTCGAGCAATTCGTAAAAGAATCGATGAAATAACGGTTGAGCAAGAAGATTTATTTTTGCCAGATTATGAGATTGATACAACTGAACAAGGTGACACTCAAAGTAAAGACTATAAAGAATTAGCATATAATAAATCTATAATAGAAACAATGAAAGCACAAATAGGCCCAGGAAAACCTATTGCTGAAGCAGTACTACTTGATCGTGAAAATGCTCGCCTAGGGGGAACAGGAAACCAATTTGAATTTTCAGATATTTTTATGCAACTTGCAGATAAAAAATATTATCTGATCCATGTAAAAAGAGAAAATGCTAGAGAATTTGATCATCATCGAACACAAGCTGAGAGGTGCGCTTTATTTCTCGGTCAAAATTTAGATAGATGGATTTTGCCTGGTTTATTGATTACGGGGATATTGCAAGATTTTTACAAGAAGCATATTAATCTTCCAATAAAAACAAGCCCCGATCCTAAAAATCCTAAAAATGTTAAACAAACAGAACAATCCTGGAGCTCAACTTTTAAAGACAAATTTAAGGATATAAGAAAAGAATTTTTAAGTTCAATAGAAAGTAAAACCAAAAAACAAAAATCCAATGAATTCATTAATATGGTTTATAAAAAGATTCTAAACGTAAATAAAGGAACAAGAAAATTAATAAAAAAAATTGTAGAACATACTGAAATAAAATCATTAATTGCTCGTTTTCAACCATATGAAGATGCATTATTTAGATGTTTCGACGCTATAGAAGATTTAATTTCATATAGCAAAATAATAAGCGACTCTGAAAAAACATCAGGATCAATCGAATCAGTAAATATAGAATTTATAAAAGGTTTATTTGAACAAGCATTGGCTTTTTTAGAAAAACATCCATCTTTAGCCAAAAAACATAAAGGGGTCCTTTCTCAAAATGCCCGAAAAAATATTACAATTGTCCAAGCTATAGTAAAAGACGGATCTGAAAGCACAAAATTTAATAAGCAACGGCTTTGGGGCGTAGATCAAACAAGAAAGATTATCGAAAAAGAAGGTTTTAATTTTAAGGTTGTATTTATAAAAGATAAAACGAAAATTATTAAGAAACGTAAAAGAGATTCAATCACTATTGTTGAAACGGATGTGGGTGACAATACGAACAGAGATATTGATATCATTTCTGAACCTGGCTCCAAAAAAATGAAATTGCATGATCTATCCCCAACGTCTCAACATGTATCCTCCAGTCTTCCTATCTTTGCTGAAGTAAAATTACTAAAATCAGAAAATTCAGCTTTAATTGATTTTTCTTCTACATCTAAAATGGAAGGTATTGAATCAACAATGGATGATGTATGATATAAATTTTCTATTTAAGGAGATTTCTCTAATTTTTAATACATTTAGAAAATATAATGGGATATAAAAAATGCATTGGAAAATATTAATTATAACATTTATTTTATTCTTAGAATGTTCATTTAAATGCTTTTCAAGTTTATCTTTTAATCATTTTAATGATGAAATTACTCAAAAAAATAAGTACATTTTATATGATAGTCATGAAGTATCTTTTGAAGAAACAGTTCCAAATACTGAAACTTTGAAACTCAAATTTAATATACCTCAAGAGTTTGTACCAGAAATAGAATCTCCATCAAAACTATCTTATCATCTTCGTTATCATTTAAGTATTTTTGATAATGTGGTAAATTCACTAGAAAATTATATAAGTGTATTAACCAATGTCATACCAGCTTCAAACTTACTATTGTTTACTCGAAATTGTTTTATTGAACATGCTGCCCGCTATATACTTTACGAGGAAAGTAGATTAGGGCACAAGGATGAAAAGGATACATTTGAAGCTATCGAAATAATTCAAGAAATATCTCCTTCGTTAGATTTAAAAGTATGTAGCAGGGCGCTTTTTGAGTGGGCTCCTGATGATGAGGGGTTATTTGTAGGATCTTCTCCTCTAATGTTTTCATCTATTTATGAAATTCTTAAAATTATGCGACAAAATGATAATGCCACAATGCAAGAGAATATTGATAATTTCAGGCAGCATTTGAAGGATCTGAAAATTTTTCGAAGGTATTTTGATATTAGTGAACATTTGCGAGTAACGCTTCCTATGATAGAAAAAATTAGGAAATTAAAAACTCCTAATGCAAATACTGAAGAAGAGGAATTAATTACAATATTAAATAGTCTATTATGTATAAATGAAAATGTTCCATATAAATTCCAAACTTTAGATTTATCAAGCTTTGTTTCTAAGAAAAAAAAGCTTCTCTCAAATCGCAATCATTCTGCTCATGCACTGGTTCCTTGGATGATGTTGAGAAATCTGGGACTAGTAAGCGTGCATGCAACTTCTCCAATATTTAAAGATGTTTTATTTTTACCACAAAATAGACAGATTTTACATGAAGCCTTACCGATGATCGTTGAGGAGTCTGAACATTTTATAGGGCTTATTGAGAAGTTTATAATCTTAGAAATAAAAGCAGCTTTAAGAGAGGATGTCTCAATTGAAATAGCTGATGATGCTCCATCTTTCCCGTCTATATCACTATTAAGCAATTATGGAGCAGATGCCGCATATTTACATAAAATTATAAGAATTTTTGAGAATTTTGATTTTAATTGCGTTCCGTCAATACATGTAATTTTAAGACTTATGGATATTTTAGGTGAAATTTCTAAGAATCTTTCGCCCACTATTGCAAGCTTAAATCCAGATTTTTGGAATAATTTAAAAAGATTACGTGATTCAGGCCAACACGGGCTCTCATTTCAAAGAAGATTAGTTAAGGCATTAGAGGAAGAAAAAAGCATAATTCCACTTGTACTCAAAGATTTTAGTGAACTTTTCGATTTTGCTAAGCATACATTAGATGTTTTTCCAAAAGATTGGTCTTCTTTACAAAATTTTTATAAGGCGCCACAAACTAATTTAATTCGTATCGAAGGAAAAGGCGTGGATAAGCTTATGTCTATGCTTTATCCTCTGTACCTTACAATTGATGATAAAGAAGAATTAATAAATACTGCCGATTTATATATAAATCCAGAAGATAGCCTATTATTAGTGAGAGCAGTCATTGAAAGAAAACGACCTATTGATGAGAATATCAAACAAAAAGAATTTACTGCAAATGTCGATAATTTACCTGTTTCTAAAAACACAAAGAAAAAATTAAATGAAGCATATAAAACTATAAAAACCAAGGGATTTTTAGGTAATGAAGAAGAAGAACATGAAAAAAAATCAGAAGATTTATTAAAGACATTAACTGGTATTAAAATTTTAACAAGCGAAGAAGTAAGATATTCTTTAAAAAAATTAACTGAAAAAGATGATCGAGGAGGTACTGTTTTTAATGATGCTACTACCTTTAAATATCTTGAAGCTAAATTACAAGAAATAGGCATTATAGATCCAAAAATTATAAAAATATGGCAGGATAAATGGGAAAAAATAAGAAAACCAAAAAATAATGAACACACTAAAAAAGAAAAAGATAAAAGCACGGATGATGTAAGAACGATTATTCAAAATTCTGTTATTGCGAGTGAAGAGATTTTAAAATTTCTGAAGATGATTCATGATGTATTAGGAGGAGCTTCAGGTAACAGAGAAATATTCTTTAAAGATCAAAATATTGCACTTTCAGTAGAGCATCATTTAACAATGATCCGTCATTATTTAGGATTCATGCAAGAAGCTAATAACTATGTAAACCGTCATGATATGAATGATCCAGATTTTTTTAAAATTATTAAGTTTTTTTGGGAGATAGAAGGCAAAGTGAAAGAATTTTCCATGATGGGAAATGCTTTTGCACATCTACATGATGTAACTCATCAGGCTAATATTGAAAGTGGTAGTCATGGAAGAAATTGGGTAAATTGGAGGAATATAACTTTATTTTTGGATGGTATATGGGGTCTGACAATCATAGGAACGAAAAGTTACTCTAAGGCCTATTTATTACTAAATTGTTTCTTAATCTTCACCTCTTTTATAGAAAATCTGCAACATTCTACCATAAGAACAACTGTTTCCCTGTATTTTTTCTTTATCTAATCCCTAATTTTTTAAATTCTTTTCAATTGGTTATTTTGTTTTTCAGAGCAAACTAGAAAAACAAATAATTTCTGATATAGATATGTAAATTGCATCTATGTGATTATAAAAAATGTTGTTCTTTAAGGTGGAAAACAGTACATTAAGAAGTGTATCTATTTTTTTCTAAAAGAGATTAAATAGCTTTAATTCTCAGATCTTATACAGGGGGAGAAACTAAATTGATTACAAGATTTTTTTATGTTTTTTTGATGCTTTTTATTTTTAAAAATGCATTAGCCATGAAAATCGAATATGAATATGATTTTGGCGATGACTCCAATGAGCACCATATTAGTGCTACTATAAGTCTTGAAAGCAAAGATACGGATCCTACAAAACCTTCCATGAAATCAAATTATGGTAGACTTGGTGCAACAATACTAAGAGGCGCAAGCGAGAATAATCTTAGACCTATTTACATAAGAGGAATTCAAGATATACACCTAGCTTTTGTGAGAGCGTTAATGAAAAAAACACATGAAATTGCAACAGAAAGAGAAGTCCCTGTAGCATTGTATTTTTACAGAACAGACAGCACAAAGCATAACATCCTTGAAGCAGAATGGGCTCCTCTTCAAAAAGAAATAGATGCATTTTATGTGAATCCATATGAAAAATATTTAAACGGTGATTTCTCAGACTCTGATTAGCTTGCCGTCATATATGGATCGGTCCATATTGCAAGGTTTAAAATAAGATGCTTGGCTTTATAAAGTTAGCTTGTTGTCATATCTTCGGCTCTGTAAAATAATTTGTGTAAGTAGCCATGAAAACTACCTAATTAATGTTAAGAAGAAGGAGGATTTATGTCTATAGAAGACACATTAACATTATATGAGCTTGCAAACAAATAGCGAAACAATTTAGATGTAGGGCGTTTTTCAAGAACTTTTCCGTAGATCCTTGAGGTCTATAGTTATTGGAATGAAAAATCTCTCTAAGGAGGGACTATTTGTCGGGTTTATCTATCTCTGGCATAGCAACATAGCGATAAAAACTAGCTCTTGAGATTTTAAGGAGCTTACAAATTTTAGGCACCGTCAACTTAACTTTCATAAATTTCTCTGATAAGATTTTTTACAGTTGCAATTAAAGTAGAGTTGTTTGATGTCTTTAACGAAAGCTCCTAAGCGTCACCGATTTCCCTTATCCATTATTAACCAAGCCATATGGCATTATCACCGGTTTAATAACAGCTACAGAGACATTCAAGAACAGATGGCTTTTCGAGGAATTATTTTGAGTCATGAAACAATTAGAGAATGGTGCCATAAATTTGCTCATCACTTCTTAAATATTATTAAGAAACGTGAGAGGATTCCTTTTGATAAATGGCACCTTGATGAAATGAATGTTAAGATTAATGGACAGTGGTTTGTTCTCTGGAGAGCTGTTGATCGAGAAGGACTAGAGCTAGATGTCTTTCTTCAAAAACGCAGAAATAAGAAGTCAGCCATTAGATTTCTGAGTCGATTATTAAGATCTTATCCTACTCCCAGAGTGATCATCACTGATAAGTTGAAAAGCTATATTAAGCCTATACGCTTTATGTGTCCTAAGGTTGATCATAGAACGCATAAGAGACTTAACAATCGAGCTGAGAATGCTCATCAGCCCACACGACGAAAAGAGAAGATTTTGATAAAGTTTAAATCAACTCAAGGGGCTCAAAGGTTATTGTCACTTATGGGAAAGGTAAGAAATCTATTTGCAGTAGAAGTGGGGCGATACAAGAAGAAAGCCTCTGAACAGCGATTTGCTTTTGCTGCCGCCAAGGCCATTTGGCTCAAGGCGGCTCTCAAGATACTTGATGCCTAAAAGATCAGACATCAACCATAAATCCATCATGCTCTCGTTAAGTTGACGGTGCCATATTTAAAGGTTTTCAGAGAGAGCTTTGCACAAAAGGAACCCAAATACCTAGACACCGCGGTTGGATATGACTGGTGCTGTGCCTACGTGTATTACCTTTTAAATCAAGTAGGGATCGAACTAAACATCAAACCCATTCTTCACTATGAAGGGACGCTTGGCTGCGTTAAAACATGGTATTTATGGGCCTTACAACTAAATACTTTTATTCCTTCTTCTCAAGATCCTGAACCAGGTGACCTTGTTTTGTTTGACCATCTTATTGAAGACGTCGAGTTAGACCACATAGGGATTGTCATTGAAAATAAAGAAGGCCATATACTTTCTTCGGAAGGAAACTATCATAATTGTTCAGGAGTATTTAATCGGGATAAAGATCAGCATATTAGAGGCTATATTCGTTGGTCTTAGCCCCTCAGGAGACATCCATTATCAAATTCAAATGGCAGGAATTAGGGTCTTTCAGTTTGGTTAGGAAATGCAACAAGATCCTTCCTCACATTAATGATTGTTGTATTCGAACACTTGATGGTATCTACGTAAAATCATCCGATTTTGCATTGATAAGATTTGTAAGCTGCTCAAAATCTCGAGAGCTAACTTTTACCGCTATATTGCTATGCCATAGGCCAGTAAGAATGACCCCGTAACCACCTTAGAGTAACTTTTCATTCCATTGATTGTCAGACCCCTTCTTGCGCTTTTAAACCCAAAAGAAATTGATTCTTTTCTTGCAAGGTTTCCAATTACTGATATCTGGGGGATTGGCTACAATTATGCCAAGTACCTTTTAACTCATAATATTGATACAGCACTCAAGCTGAAACAATCCCCTCCTAAATGGATACGTCAAAAGATGGGTGTCGTCGGAGAAAGAATCGTCACAGAGCTTAATGGCAAAATCTCTTATGAATTAGAAGAAGAGAATGATGCTAAGAAAATGATTACAGTTTCCCGTTCTTTTAAAGAGCCTAAAACAGAATACGAAGAAATAGAAAGTACCATCTCAGCTTTTGTCGAAAGAGCAGCTGAGAAGTTAAGAGGAGAAGGGAGAGTCACTGCTCAAGTGTTGGTATTTATTAAAACAAATAGATTTTCAGAAGAAAACTATTATTCAAATTCTCATCTTATCCATTTAGATATTGCAACGGACTACACACCCAATCTTTTAAAAGCAGCTAAGGAAGGTTTAAAGAAAATCTTTAAAGTTGGATTAAGTTATAAGAAGGCAGGAGTTTGTTTAATGGAACTAGTTGATAAAGAACAAGTACAATACTCTCTCTTTACGCGTCCTTCACATAAACATGAAATCCTTATGCAAACGATTGATCACCTTAACAAAAAGTATGGCAAGAGAGCTGTAAGCTATGCAGCTGTCGGACAGAAAGCTTTAATATTAACATCTAGAGAACATCTCTCCTCAAAATATACAACTTCTTGGAATGAACTTGCAAAAGTAAGATAACCTTAGGCAAACTTAATACAATTTGGATCATTATTTTTGGGTGCATTCACATATTGACTTACTGCATGGCAGGTAAGTTCAGTATACTCTCGAGGATAGAGCATCGCCATCAATTCTTCCGTATTGTTATTTTCGGGATCAAGCCAATGGTTATAATTATGGGATTCAATGATAACAGGCATTCTAGCGTGATAAGGCTTTAATAAAGAATTCGCGTCAGTTGTAATAATAGCTGCACTGACAATCTCCACAGTTTCGTCACCCCCTAGCCAGTAATCATAAATTCCAGCAAGCGCAAAAGGTTTATACTCTTTCATGTAAAAGAAATAAGGTTGCTTTGCTCCATTGGAAGAGGTCCATTCATAAAATCCTGAAGTTGGAATCAAGCATCTTTGTTTTTGGAAGGCTTTCTTATAATAAGGCTTTTCTTTTAAAGTTTCAAAGCGAGCATTAATAGGCTTCGGCGCTTCATTTGGATTCTTGGTCCATGAAGGAATAAGACCCCAATGAGCTAAATGGAGGTGCTTATCATGAGTTTCTGTATCTTGGGAAATAATTAAAATACTTTGAGAGGGCGCTATATTGTAAGAAGAGGAGAAGGTACCTTCGTCTTTTAGGTTAAACTCAGCTTTAAGCTCATTAATTTTAGCAAAGAGAGTAAATCTTCCGCACAAAGAGTTATGCTCCTTAAGTTTCACTAGCCACTGTAAGAGAAAATAGGAAATACCTCAACAAAATTGCCTTTATTATACTTGAGCTTCAAATAAGGACTTTTATCGAGAGAGGTACGTAACTCTTATTATAATAAATCAATTAATTTACGATATCCACAAAGAATTCAGCATTTTATATAAATTACAGTGAATTGAATTTACTTCAAGAAGTAGGATTTTAAATGCAAAGATCTAACTACTGCTTAGCAGCTTCATAAAATAAGTTTATAGGCACCCTGATTACTAGAACACAGCTTATCTTTATAAGTGCTTTAAATAAGTACGTAGAGTGCCTAAGCGTGTAGTGGTAAATGGGTAGATTTAACCTCGCCTCTTTTCCAACCCTAGTGAGCATCTTCCTGAAAGTATAGACAGTCTTAGGCAATCATTATATCAATATCTTTTTCTGGTAGCAGTTTATGCCCTTCAAAAACGGTAAGAATAACAATACTACTGTCAAATAAACGATAAACAATACGGTAATTTCCTTCAATCAACTCCCTTAATTCTATTCTACTCAAATCTGGCACCATTCGCCCCATAGAAGGAAAATTTTCTAATGCTTTAGCTCGTTCGATAATAGAACTTATCAAATTTTCTGCAATTAAAGGGGAAGATCTTTGAGCGATAAAATCTTGAATCTCTTCAAGCCTTTCAAGAGCTTGTTTCGTCCATATAAGATTCATTTTTTAAGGGCTTTTACCAATTTCTCTTTAACTTGAGTTGTTGTATAGGTTAAGCCTTCTTCAGCATCCTTAAGGCCTTTTTCAATTGAATGATAAAAGCGTTCTCTATATTGAAGAGCATCATAATCGTGTGGTGATAAAAGGACACCAACTGATTTCCCATTTTGTGTCAAAACCACAGGGTGCCCAGTATCCTTAATGTGGTTAATCCAGTGTGATACTTGGCTCCTAAATTCAGAAACAGGAACAATATCTTGAGAGAGGTCTATATTTTTCATTTACGATCTCCTTATAAGATTATTATATACAATATTTCGTACTTTTAAAAGTACAATTATAAGTACAAACATATATATAAATAAAAAATGTTGGCACCCAAATTATTAAAGACTCTGATGAAAAAACTTTTGGATTCATCCAAATTTTATAGAAACTAGGAAATGATGTCAGAACGCGCCGTTGAAGTTGAACATATAACTCTTTATCGCTAGATTATTCAATATGGAACTTAAGAAGAGGATCATGTGGTATTTGGAAGCCAAGACTAGGATATAGCTTGAGAGTTGATGAAAATTATATGAACCTAAAAGGAAGGGCATAGACCTTATTTAAGTACAAATTGTTTCACTTATCATTGAAAATGGGACGAAGATTCTTGCAAGAAAATAACCTGCCTTATAAATTAATACAGTCACAATGGGACTCTGGCCATAATAGAACACCATTTCCTGAAAATCCTCACTTATTAAAAAGGACACTTGGTACATGGAAATGTAAAAAGGGACATTTCTGGTATGAAACTATCGAATCGAGAGCCCATTATCAAAAATGTCATATGTGTCAGACATCAAGACGCGCAACGGAAGTTTATAATTTACAGTATCTACGTCCTGATCTTGCAGCTCAACTCCATCCTACTAAAAATAAGAATGTGATAACTGATAAGCTAAGTCCGCGTAGTAGTAAAATCATGACATGGTTCTGTGAGAAAGGCCATGAGTGGGAAGCTAGAGTTTGTGTAAGAAGTGAAGGTCAAGGTTGTCCTGAGTGTAGTAATAGAAAGGTTGGAAAGAGTAATAATCTTGCAGTTTTATATCCCAATGTGGCTGCTGAGTGGGATTATGAAGAAAATGGAGACTTAACGCCTGATCAAGTTGTTCCGGGAAGTAATAAAAAAGTAGGATGGAAATGTAACAAAGGGCATAAATGGAAAGCTGTTATTACATCAAGAGTTAATAAGGGGAATGGATGTGTTCATTGCTATAGGGGACGGGGTAAGTCTTAAAATTAAATGCTTTTTTAAGTTATTCAGGTATTCTGTGGAAGAACCCCCAAAAGTGTTCGTTTTGAATTAGGCCACAGGTTGGAAAACTTCTTTTATTATATGGTTCTCTAACTTTCATTTTACGAACGAAACTTTTCTCCTGATATGTTAACCCGCCTAAAGGATGCCTATACCTTTGAATTAGGCTCCTCCACCAGAGGTTCAAAGGCCAAAGTCTTTGCCTTTATGGTTGGGAAAATGCGGGGTTAATATGGGGTGTTATCCATAAGAATCCTCATCAAGCTCAGAGGGCTTGAGTAAAAATGAGGTTTGACCAATAAAGATCAATTCCCCGTATCTTGACTTTTCCAATATTCTTCAAGGATGTACATGGCTTGAGGAAGCCCTTGAGGATTAAGGTATTGAAGAATATTCGTTGTTTTATCTATTCTATAGAGCACAGCAAGAATATCGGAATTATTATTAAGAGCAGAACGTAAATACCATCTTGCTGCCCTTTTATAGTCTTTTTTGCCTAAATAATAATGTGCTAACTGATCTTGATCAGTCATGCGATTTCCTATAGCTGCCAAACGCAAACATATAAAGGTTAAATTAGCATCTCCTGAGTGCTCTGCTTCCCATCCATAATTGGATATTGTAATGAAATCCTCGTCTTTTAATGTTGTTAGAATAATTTTTTCATGATCTTCAGTTAAGGTATCTTTATATAAGTCATTTTTTATCACGTTCCAAATTGATTTGGACAATTCAATATTCCCTTTTGACGCTTCTTCTAATCTTTGAACAAGTAAGCGGGAAAGAAAATCATCCTCAGTCACGGTAGGTACTCCTGTTTGAAATCTGGAAGGTGTAGGGCTGTCTCTATGACTTTCCTCCAACATGGTTGCATGGAGTAAAGAGGAAGAGATTAAAAATAAAATTGATAAAAGGATTGATAAGTTTTTCATGATTTGGACTCCTTTTTCGGTGCCGATAAGTAATGTTGCGCAACTGTAGGATATTGATAACTTAATAAATCAATGCCAACCTCTTCTGTACCATCCCTTGTTACAGAAGAAATACTGCATATTTCTTGGCCTTCATTATCTCTTAAAATAATACCATTCTCAGGATATGCTTGAAGGCCAACACATGCAACGAAAAAACGAAGTCCTTCTGGAGGTATTGTATGTATCTCTTTCTTGATAAGAGATCCCCATATATTTGTTACATTCTTTCCCTCTATTGCTCGGAAGAATGTATCTCCGCATCTTTGACACATATCATTAGAAGAGATGATATTTAGCAAGAAAGTGGTAATCGTTGCACCTTTTGCTATTTGGGGTGAAATTTGAGATAAGTATTCATCTTTTTTTTGCATTAGATAGATAAGAATTGCTTGCTCACTATGAAAATAGAAATGCGTAAAATCTCTAGGTACATTTGGTAAGTCTAATTCATTTCTTCTTGTGAATTTTAAAGAGCTTTTAGATAAAGAAAAAATATCTTTTAAATGTTGCCTAAATTGAGGATAGTATGGGCGTTCTTCAATTTTCTCTAAATTGCCCACATGAAAAGAAGTATAATGATTGTATTTTTCTTTCTCTTCAGGAGTGAGTGTTTTTATTTCTGTGGAAAAAATAGATAAAAGTGTGCCATCGATGAGCTTCTTATCATCTGGTTTAGGAAATCGACTCATAAAAAAGTAAGGAAGCATAAAATCGAACTTGTG
The DNA here is from genome assembly GCA_001898705.1 of Caedibacter sp. 38-128. GTDB lineage: Bacteria > Pseudomonadota > Alphaproteobacteria > Caedimonadales > Caedimonadaceae > Paracaedimonas. The sequence continues at coordinate 4,643 of MKUU01000067.1, read as the reverse complement.
TGCTTTAGAGTCAATTTCATAAATTATGCTTAATTGCGCTAAAGCAATATTTATGCTGGCTAAAATGGGATTCTTATGTATTGCGTCAGTTACTTTTCGTAAAATTTTAGCCGTTTCAGTTTCCCAATCAGTGAAATCAAAGTACTGATCTTTGTAAAAATAGGCTAATTTCTCAGTCTTGATGCGGCTTTCGGTAAAGACTTTCTTAGCTTCTGCGGGTTCTTCCTCTTCTTCGAGAGGTTTTGTTGAGGGGGCAGCTGAGGGAGCTGCGACTGGCAGAGAGGCATATTTTCTTGCTGGTTGTGGGGTGCTGAAGGTGGTCCCTGGGCTCGAGGAAGCATCTTGAGAGGGATTGATTGTTGAAAGATGAGAGTGGATTGATAGCTGAGCGGGTATAATTCCACTGGCTGGCTGCACACTTGAAGAAGTCTCGTCTTCTTTTAACTTTGGGGCTTTACGAGAAGGTTTTCCTGCGGCTTCGTCATCGCTATTTACAGGAGAAGAAGAGGTCGCAGATGAAATTCCTGGATCTTCTACTCTTAATCTTTTTTTAGTTTGTTCTTGTTCTTCTGATGCATAAACGCTAACTGGATGATTTACGGCAAACAGGAGAGTAAGTAAGAGAATTTTTAGCTTGACAGAAAACATTCTTTTTCTTCCTGAAAAATATACCATACAGAATATATAGGAACTCTCATTGGAAAATCAAGAATTGCGAAGAATATCCTTGAATAATATATTCTGTGAAAAATTGTTGACCAGTAGCTGGGGACTATAAGGTCTCCTATGGAAAAGTGTTCGTTTTGAATTAATCTCCCAGAACTTCTGATGTCTTTTCACCAATACGAACATTTCGAGACCTCAGATACAAATACAAAGTGGTTTTAGAAATATCCAACTGCTCAGCGATTTTTTTTACGGGGATAGTTCCATTTCTATAAAGCGCTTCTGCAATGGCTGCTTTTTCCATAGCCGATTTTGACATCCCTTTGGGTCTGCCTCCTTTCCTTCCTCGAGCACGAGCTGATTTTAACCCTGCTTGCGTGCGTTCGCGAATTAATTCTCGTTCAAATTCTGCAAGAGAAGCAAAAATTCCAAAAATGAGCCGACCTTGAGGGGTGGTTGTATCAATTGGATCATTTAAACTGATTAATCCAACCTTTTTCTCAATTAATTTTGTTGTTAGATGAATTAAATGCGCTAGATTTCTGCCAAGCCTATCTAATTTCCAGATAACTAGGGTATCACCTTCTCGAAGATTTCGCATAATTTCATCTAAAATAGGCCTTGCTGCTTTTGCACCACTTGCGATCTCTTCGTGGATTTGAAAGCAACCAGCTTCTTTTAGTGCTTCTACCTGCATCGACAATGATTGGTCTCGAGTCGAGACACGGGCATACCCTATTTTCATACACTTTAGTCCATTTTACTAACTAAAAACGAATATTTTGAACTTAGATTAACTAAACCACTTTACCTTACTAAAAAAGTGTATACACTTCCATCTTTAAAACTAAATTTATTAAGTCCAGCTAAACCTCCGTTTTTTTGAACCACATGAGCAACCTAAAGCGCCTCTATCTTCTGTCCGAAGCTGAAATTTCTGATCTTTATGCAAGGCCAGTTTTTAATAGAGATGAACAGCAACTTTATTTTGAAATGAATCAGAATGAATTGGATGCCTTAAGTCAATTTGGGACGATCAAAACAAAAGTATATTTTATTTTGCAGCTTGCATACTTCAAAGCTAAGAATCAATTCTTTAACTTTGCGTTTGATGAAGTTCATTCTGACGTTGAATATATTCTGGCTAAATTTTTTAAAAAGAATAATAAGATTCTGCATGGTAGTATCACACGGCAAAGGATTAGCCAGCAAAAACAAGTTATTCTCAGGCTCTTTAATTATCAAGATTGGTCATCCGATCAAGCGAATCTAATTGAGACACATCTTTGTGAATTGTTAAGGTATTATCCAAAAGGTCATGACACATTTCGTCAATTGCTGGCGTATCTTGAGAACCAGAAAGTAGTTATTCCATCCTATCGTACACTCCAAGATATGTTTACTCATGCCGTGTCTAAGGAAAATAAAAGACTTAATGAGTTAATCTTATTGATATCACAACATCAACAAGAACAATTAATGGAACTGGTAACCCAAGAAGATGGAATAACGAGGCTTAATATCATACGTCTCGATCAAAAGAACTTCACATATACCGCAATAAGTGGTGAAGTAAAGAAGGCTTTGGCACTTACAGAGTTATATGAATTTGCAAAAGCTTTCCTTCCATCCCTCTTATTATCCAAAAATGCTATTCGTTATTATGCTGAATTAGTAGATCAATACACAGCTTCGCGATTGCGAAGATTAAGCAAGCCTCAACAATTATTACAGACTCTTTGCTTTGTCTATCATCGTTATCAACAAATCATGGACAGCTTGATCACGAGTTTTATGTACAATACAAGACTCATACTAGAGGCTGGCAAAGCTTATGCTGAAAAAGCAATGGTCCGACATAATTCAGGTTTGGTTGTTGATTTGCCTAAATTAGCCAAGTTCCTCAAATGGTTTCCGAAACGCAACCCTGGCTTGAGTCATGATGAACTAAATCAGACAGCCTATAAGATCTTACCAGAAGAACAGTTTCCTGTGCTCGCCCAGTTTCTAGAAGGCAATACCTTTGACAAAAAAGCCGCTATAAGAGATTTTTACTTACAATCATCCAGATTATTCTCACTTTATTTGAGGCCCATCTTACTCACTGTACCCTTTGTATTTTATAAAGAAGAAAGTGATATTATGGCTCTCATCAATATCTTGAAAGAGCACTATACTCGCGGCAAAAACCCATCAACATTTAAATTACCAAAAGATCTAGAAGCGACTATTTCACAGTCCATACTTCCTTATTTGAAAAAAGATCCGAATGATCAGCAGATAGATCCCCATTTATTTGAATTTTTTGTTTATCAGAAAATGTATCGTCGCCTGGATAAAGGTCTACTTTGCTGCAATGAGAGCGTTTCTTACTGCGATATTGATCATGATTTAGTTGATGATAAGTTGGTCGATGAAATCGAAAAAATAGCCCATGAGTTTGGCTATCCAAGAATTCCAATTTTTTGTGATCAGCGCTTGGATGAAGCCCTTACAATGTTAGACGATGCATGGAGTAGAACGACAAAGCGTATTCGTCTTGGTGAGAATACGGGACTTATTATAAAAGAAGCAAAGAACGGTGAACAAGAATGGACTTTGGGATATGATGCTCTCGATAGCCTTGATGATGCTTTTTTCAAAACTCTCTCTCAAGTAGAAATACCCGATATTGTGAAGTACATAGGGGATCACATTAACATGTGGGATTCTTTCAGCCACATGAGGACACGCTACAACAAAAGGAAAAAACCAGTAACATTGGCCATTAATGCTTGTGTTTTATCAGATGCTTTTGGCATTGGGACAGAGAAAATGGCTGAAATGTCTGATCTTAACTACAATCTCCTAAGATCAAGCCAAGAAGATTTTATCCGCATAGAGACCCTGTGTGCCGCCAATGATACAGTCGCTAACCTGATACATTCACTACCTATTTTTAAGCTGTGGAATTTAATGGATGATAAATTATTGGCGGATGCTGATGGACAAAAACTACTAACAAGTGAGAGTACTATCCAATCAAGATATTCCAAGAAATATCTGGGTAAATCACCAGGACTTTCTGTATACACCCTTGTTGTCAATTTTGTTGCTGTAAATGCTAAGAATATTGGACTTAACGAATATGAGGGGCACTCTCTTTATGATGTGATCAATGGTAATAAAACAGATATTATGATTGATATGGTGACAGGTGATAATCACTCTCTCAATAAGCTTAACTTTGTCATCCTAGATTCCATTGGTGTCGATTATGTACCGAGTATAAAAGATATCAAAGAAGCGGCTAATAACTTATATTCAGTCAAAACACCTGATCACTATGCGGGGATTCTTCGCTCGCAAGACGTCATTGATAAAGACTTCATTAAATCGAAAAAAAGAGAAATATTACGAGTGTTGCTCTCATTACTGTTGCAAGAAAATACCCAAAGTATCATTGTCAGAAAAATAAATTCTTATGCTCGTTATGCAGGATTAAAAAAAGCTTTGTTTGAATATAATCAGATATTCAAAAGCACTCATGTATTAAACTTAATCGATAATATGGCTCTTCGAAAAGCAATAAGAGCAGCTCGGAATAGAACTGAAGCCTATCACCAATTACAGGGGCTTATTAGAAAAATCTATCGTGGTATTTTTAAAGGGAAGAAAATAGTCAACAATCAAGTTAGCGCACATGCAGTAAGACTCGTTGCAAATTGTATTATTGCTTACAACAGCATTATCTTAAACACCATTTATGAAAAAATGCTCAAAGAAGGAGTTAACCAAGAAATCATCGATAAGTTTGCAAGAATATCGCCTATTGCCTGGGTCCATATCGCCTTCACTGGCAAATATAACTTTAAAAAAAATGATGGCGAAATTGATATGGATGCAATGGTCAATGCTCTTGAAAAGCACTTAAAACAACACTTCTGGAAAGTCTCCTAATTCAAAACGAACACTTTTGGGGGTTCTTCCACAGAATA
>MKUU01000066.1 GCA_001898705.1 Caedibacter sp. 38-128 | reverse complement strand
GGGAAACTATCAAGTACGGTTCTTAGGGGAGAGAGACAATGGTAACATCTCTCTCTTACCCGACTTTAAGGTTGCTCTTGTATCTCGTACTGAGCTTGTCTTTAGTCAACAAGCTTATAGCTCTTTGCCCCACGAGCCAAGAGCATCCCAAAACATGCCCAATTCAAAAGTTGAGTGCGTTTGAGGAAAAAGCGCCAACTGTTCTAGTCTTTGCTTCCTTCTCCATGCCTCAAGCAACGATAAAACATTTGGCCATGGATCTTAAAAAGGTTGGGGGTGCTTTAGTGATTCGTGGCCTCATTAATAACAGCTTTAAAGAAACTGCCATGGCTCTTCAAAAATTGGGAGAAGGGGTTCTTCTCGATCCAACCCTCTTTGAGAAGTATAATGTTACTTCTGTCCCAACCTTTATCATCTTTGAAGTCGATCTTAAGGACGAACACCCACCTTATGACCGCCTTACGGGCAATGTCAGTTTACGATTTGTTCTTGAGAAGGTTGCTCAAGAAGGTAAGATTAAAAGTGCTGCTCTTTTGCTTGAGAAGCTCAAAGGAGGCAAGGCATGAAGGGACTTTTGCTTCTTATCATGGTGGTATCTCCCTTATGGGCCTCTGAGATGGATGAAAAGGCCAAGGAAGGAACAGAACACACAGAAAAACTTAAATTCGAAAGTCAGAGCACGTCTCTCAATCCTAAAAGTATCAACCTTAAGGATGATATTCCAGAATATAAACAAAGTGTTGCTGCCTCAAAGCTTGATGATGGTGCTCTTAAGCAAGCTGAATCTCATGCCATTCATGATGATCATGCAAGCCACATTTACAATCTTCACACCCATAAAGATACCAGCATTAAGATTGATCCTCTCCATGATCCTTTAATTGTTGAGTCCGAAGCCCTCCTTAAAGATCCCATGAAAATCTTGGCCGACGAGCCCGTACAGGTTGTCGAAGACGCAGAAGAAGAGATTTATGAAGAAGTTAAATGTGAAGAGGCCCGAGATCCTTATACCCAAAGCTGCCTTGAAGATCGGAATGTCACCGTCAATACACCTCCTACCCAAACGTACCCTCTTACGATGACTGTTTATTCTCATGGCTGGTCAGGGGGTCTCTCGCGAAATATCATTACAGGGCAAAAGCTCGATAGCTCTACAATGAATAATGGGGGCGGATATGCAGCATGGACACGAATTGAAAATCCCTTTTCCTCCTCTTTGGGCACCATCATTAGTGTGAAGCATACCAATCCTCAATGGTACACCTCCTTTTCTAATAATGTTCTTAGTGTAACCACCAGCAATGGGGGCTGGTTCTGGATTAATTATTACTATGCCACTTTTGATATTGTCTACCAGCCTCTCCCCACTGAAAAGGATGTTGTTGAGACCATTCAGGATGGATGTCAGTTTCTAGAGGCTAACTCTGATAAGGAAGTGTGTTCTTATGAAACAATGGAAGTCACCCAAGGGCCTGAGACAAGGGTCATTAATGGCCTGGCTGTAACACGAGACTGGTGGCAAAGACGAAAAACATACTCCTGTCTCCCCCAAGCCAAGAATAATTGTGACATCTTAAGAACACGTGGCTGTATGCAAGTTGGTTCAAAGTGTCTTGAGACCATTAACAAGATTTGTATTAAGTACGAGCAAACCTTTAAATGTCCTCAAACAAGGAAACTTAAGGTCACTCGTATTAAAGGCGGGAAAGTCCCTTATTGTATCACCGGCAATTGCTTCACTCCAAGTTATGCTCCCAACACAGAGATGTTGGATGCCATCTCAAAATTAGAAGTGTTCAGAAAAATCCAAGAAGACTTAAGAGCTAAGAAACCCGAAATCTTTGGGGGCGATCATGATCATTGTAAAAAGAATCTTGCCAACTTCAGGGATTGCTGTAAGGGCGGTAAAGGTTGGGGTGTTTCTTTAAAGCTTGCAGATTGTGATGCTGATGATGAAAGACTAGCAGAGCGCAAAAGCAAGAACCTTTGTGTGTATGTCGGTTCTTTTTGTAAAGAAAAAGAGAAATTAACAGGCATCTGTATTAAGAAGCAATTCTCTTACTGTTGTTTCCATTCCAAGCTTTCAAGGATTATCCATGAGCAAGGACGCCCTCAAATCGGCCTTGGTTGGGGATCACCCAAAAACCCAACTTGTCGAGGTCTCACAAAAGAAGAAATTGCTCAAATTGATTTGTCCAAACTTGATCTCAGTGAAATTAACCAAGAACTCATGAGCCGTTATAAGGAAAAAGATCTTTCATCATATGTCAACCAAAGACCCAATCTCCTTCAAAACATTGATACGCAAATTAAGTTAATCCAGAAGGAACTCTCGGTTCCTAAAGGCAAGAAGCCAGAGAGGGAACTTTAAAGATGCTATTCCTCATACACCTCTCGTCGATGGCCTATCATCACAACAGTAATAACAATCTTTTCATCTTCAATTTTACAGATGACACGATAGTCCCCAACGCGATAACGCCAAAACTCTTGCAGATTCCCTGTCAAGGCTTTGCCATACGTCCTCGGATTAGAAGATACCAAGATTCTTTCTTTAAAATATTGCAAGATGCGCCGTTGGATAGGGGGATCAAGCTTCAGGAACTCTTTTTGAGCCTCCTTTTGAAACCGCAGCTCCCATTTAGTGCTTGTCATTCTCTCTCTCAAGCAGAGCTTCGATCTCTTCTAAGGAATAAGTCCTCTCACCTTGTCGGACTTTTTCATAGCGCGCAAGGGCGAGCAAGTAATCTGCTTGATCTTGCAGAAATTCTTCCAAAGCACGTTTTATATAATAGCTCTTGGACCTGTGTGTCTCTTTGGCCAGTTGATCAAGACGCTTCTCTAATTCTTCAGGGAGTCGAACGCCCAACATGATAAATCTCCTCTCATTGTTTAACAAGTATAACATGTTCAACAAGTTTAACGCAACTTTTATGAGTGCCGTATTAACTTGTCTTTCCTTACTATGGATCAGCCCTCTTCTTGCAGAAGACTCTTTTTATAAAAGGCGCTCTGAAGGCTGGCACTGGTATCAAGATCGTAAGCTTTCAGAAAGAAAGAACGAAGAAGATAAAAAGAAGGTTGGACATCAGTCTCATCAGTCCTTAACTCCCACACAACTCTTAAAGCTTTACAGACACGAGCTAGAGAGAAGACTCCACCTCGCTATTTTCTTTCCAACTCTTGAAAATGTGAAAGCGTATCAGGAACTGCAGAAAGATTTGATGGAGAGAGGTCAGCTCTTTGCAGAGCGCTGGATGCAATCCATTTACCTCAACTCTCACCTTGATTTTACCTCTACTTATCCTATTAACCAAATAGGACGACATACGTACATTGATGAACAAAATAAAATTAAAAGACAAAAGCTGAAGGCTCTCTCTCATGCTTATGGCTTCTTTTTTTCTTTAAGGGCGATTGCCTTGATTGCTGTGAATCCTAAAACCCAAGAAATCCTTCCCATCAGTTACGGCATCTCCTCCGAAGATGAAATGGAATTACGTATTATGACACTCATAGGTAAACCATGAAGAAAACGCTTATATTTCTTACTATTTTAATTGCATCTGTTCCAGCTTATGCAGAGATTAATTCAGATCTTGAAGGCTTCTTTAAGAGCATGGGGTCGGTGACCAATTCAACAAATGCCTCTGTCTATCAAGATCAAGCCGCAGGATATTACACAGGTGGGGGTGTTTTTATCCGAAACTCTTCTAAAAACATCCAGCCTCTCTCCCTTCACTTGCCCTCTTATAGAGCTGGGTGTGGCGGGATTGATCTACATTTAGGTGGCTTAAGCTTTATTAAGGTTCAAGAATATTTAAGTGCTTTAAGAGCCATTGGAGCAAGCATGCCAAGTTATGCCTTTATGCTTTTAATGCAAATAGTCTCGTCTCAAATCTACAACACAGTCAATGAACTTAATGCCGTGGCGCAGAATATCAACCAAACCAATATCAACACCTGCGAGGTCACAGCCACCACCTTAGGAGCGCTATGGCCAAGGGGGGATGCGTCAAGCAAACATTTGTGCTCTTCCATGGGCAGTAACCTTGGGGTGTTTTCAGATTGGGCAGCTTCCCGTCAGGGATGTGGAGCTGGGGGTCAAAGAGATTCACTTCTTTCTAACCCTCCTGCAACGGGGAATAAAGAAGATTTAATTGCCTATAAGAATATGATTGTGGGGTAGTATAACCTCGCCTGGAAAGCCATCCAGAAAAATTCTTTTCTTATAAAAGATCAAGAGATGGCTGAATTCTTTATGACGCTTTCTGGAAGCTTAATTGCTCGAAAAACAGGAAGTGGTGACAAATCTCCTCTTACAGTGTCTGTCCTTCCCTCTTTGGCTGATCATGGAGACTTGATTAATGCTCTCCTTCAAGGGGGGCAAGCCAAGATCTGGAAATGTGATGATAAAGAGAAATGCTTAAATCCTCACGCTGCCCAAGTGAGTGTCTCTAAGCCCTTAGAAGCAAGAGTTCATGCACTTCTGGATTCTATGGTGAATAAGGTTTATATGGATGAACCACTGACAAAAGAAGAGCTTGCCTTTCTTAACTCCACCAGCCTTCCAATTTATAAAATCCTCAATGTGACAACCGCTTATCAAAGAGGGAAATCTCCGATCGATATTCGGGATTATTCTCGCCTTATAGCTTATGATTTGTTGTCACAATACCTGTTGGAAGTATTGGATATCGTCACGATCAATCTGGATGATCTAAGAACCGTTCAAGTCGATGACTCCCATATTAAAAGGCTTTTGGATGGCATCCACAAGGTGAGAGAACGAGTGGTTCAACGAAGATCAAGCGTTGTTCAGCAGCTTCAATCTATTCTCTCGCTTATTGAGAAAACCTCTGCTCTTGAAGCTCAACTTTTCAGCACTGCCTCAATGGTCACCCAAGGAAAGAGGTAGCGCGTCATGGAAACAACAATTTATACACTTGGCGGTGGTGAAATCTTCTCTCTGATCTTTAATGGCATTGCCTCTCTCATCAGCGGCGCTGAAGGCCACAAAGGAATCTTCTTTAATCCCTTTGTAAGAATTGGCGCCATAACAGGTCTTTTGGTGGCGATTGTGCAAACCCTTTGGCGTGATCAAATGGAGATCATCAGGTCTTTCTTTATGCCCTTTATTGTGATGCTCTTTGTGGTCTTAACGCCGACTACCACGGTGCATATCATTGATAACCTTGTCGGGAGAAAAGAATATGTGGTCGCCCATGTTCCCTTTGGCCTTGGCTTTGTGGCAGGGCTTTTCAGCCAAATTGGACAAGAAATTACAGAAAAGATTGAGCAAGTGTTCTCGCTCCCTGATGATCTCAAGTACCATAAGACAGGGGCAGTCTTTGCAAGTAATCTCATTAAAAATTCTCGAATCTTTCATATTGTGGATGAAAATGTTGCTGAAAACATGCGCGGGTTTGTCACCCAATGTGTCGCTTATGATGCCCTCTTGGGGCGCAAGTATACTTTTCAAGATCTTAAAAATACAGATGACATTTGGACGTTGGTCACCAGTGATCCTTCGCCTGTGAGAGCTTTCCTCTGGCAAGAGGCGGGGAAAAAGAGTGAAATTGTCACCTGTAAGGTTGGGGCTGAAAAGCTTGAGAAGCTCTTTGAAAAGGAAGTTGATAAGACAGCTGACTTTTTTGGCAAGAAGCTCTTTAGAACAAATGGTAATACTCCTATCAATTTTAAAGCTGAGATCTATAAGTATCTCCCTGTTTCTTTCAGCTACCTGATTGACTCGGCTAAAAATGCCCAAGAGATTATCAAACAACAAATTATGATTCACTCTGTCTTGGATGGCATTGAGAATAAATCTGTGGCTTTAGGCAATGCACCCAATGTGGCCCTTCGCAAAGCTTATCTCCAGCAGAGAAACACGAATGCTTCCTTAGGAGAGCTTGCAGCATCTACTTTGCCTGTCATGAAGATCTTGCTTGAGGCGATTATTTATGTCGCTTTTCTTGTGGTTTTTCCCTTGGTCTTAATGCCTTGGGGATGGAAGGTTTTTAAAGCCTGGCTTGAGCTTGTTGTTTGGATTCAATGCTGGGCACCTTTATATGCGGTGTTGAATATGATCATGACGGTTTATGGAAGATCTCAAAGCCTCTCCTTATCATCCCTTACTGAAGGACATGGCGTTACCATTGCTAATTCTGTGGGACTCATAGACTTTCATGCGGATTTGTCTGCGATGGCAGGCTGGGCTGCCATCAGCATTCCTTTCTTAGCAGGGGCGTTAGTCAAAGGGGGTGTTTCAGCCTTTAATACTCTTGCAACCCACTTAGGGGGAGTGTCGCAAAGTGTGGCCTCAAGAGCAGGCGAGGAACTGACTTCAGGCAATTACTCTTTAGGGAACGTTTCTTTAGGGACAGTGCAAGCAAATAATACCAACATGAACCAACACATGCTCTCAGGGAGCTGGCATTCAGGAGCCTTCACGCAAAGTGATGGGCGTATTCAAGAGATTACCACAGCAGAAGGCGCTCAGATCATAGACGAAAAGATTTCCTCTCTTGCCAGCAACATGAATATCTCTGAAAGTATGCAATCGATGTTCCAAAAGCAAGCAGCCCGTTCAGAGATGGCTGCCCATAATTCTATGGTGGCTGCAAGCCAGCAAGAAGCGAAAGCCTATCGAGACATAATTGATCTCGCGCGCCATCAAGCAACAAACAAGAACTTAACAACGGGATATTCTAATACAGTGCAAGGAAGCTTGGGTAAAAGCCTTTCTCATATCCATGACAAAACACAGAACTTTGTGAAACAAACTGGTATTAGTTATGACAAAGCCTCACAATTGCTTGCAGAAGCAGCAGTAGGTTTCTCTGGCTCCGTTGGTATTAAAGCTGCAAATGTTAATTATGGCGTTACAGGTAAAGCAGATGCCCTAAGTAGAACTAATAAAAATGATGCTTATCAGAAAGCAGAGAGTTTTGTTCGCCAAAATAACCTTAGAGAAGACTTTAATACTGTTCGTCAAGCCGCACGAGATCTCAGAGGAAGCCTCAACGATGATGTGGGACAGCGATATGCAGAAAATATCTCCTCATCTTTAGATAGGGCAGAGCAATATAGGGCTGAAGCTAGTGCTTCCTTGACTCGTTCTAAGTCCTTTACAGAATCAGCCTCAACAGCATCTCAACAAGGGTGGGCAATCACCGACGCTGTCAATCAAGAGTACATGGAATGGCTTCCTCAACAAAGTTATATGGGAACACATGGAGCTATGGGGACGCATCAAGCTAAGCACATAGCCCTCAACGATCCTCTTATGAACCGTGCTTATCAGCGAAAGTTTCTGGAAGAGAGACAAACAGCACTTGATAGTCATTTTGATCATATCGCCATTAATTCAGTTGAGGATGTCAGGAAAGCTTATCAACACTATTCAGCATCAACGCCTAAGCCAGTTAGCCTTAATAGCCACTATACAGAAGTGCACACCCATGCAAGAAATTCTGGCTTCAAGGATTATAATGAAAAATCGCACGAGATAGGGCAAGAAATAACTCACCTCAGTTCAGAAGTCAGTAAAATTGCGGACAACCAGCAGATCATCCAACAAGGGGAAGACAACATTTTAAGCTTTGGTAACGACCTATCACGCAAAGTTCACAAAGAGCAAGGCCAGAAGATCAAAAATCTGGAAGAAGTCAGGAAATCGCTTAATGGAGATTCTTTAAATGAGAGGTAAGAGAATTCAAGGAATCCGTCATGCTTTGAATTCTTCTCGATTCTGCCGCATGCCATGCAGAAGACATTGGGTTATGTTCATCATACATATTTTTGAGAGGATCATAATCAAGCGCTGCCTTTTGGTGTTTGAACTTGATACGGGGTGCAGGAATTCCAAGAAAACGGATGCGATAAAGAGGATAAATACACCATACCAAGACATACACTATTACAAAGAGTGTACTAAAGTGAGCACCCATTATAAAAGAAACGCCTCCTACAAGACTTGCGAGCCCTGCTGCAAAGAGCCTGTAGTTTCGCTTCGATTGAACATACTTATTAAGCTGTTCAGATGTAACCTTATGCTGCGTCAAAAGCTCCTTTTTCTTTATAGGTGTAGGTTTAACAAAGCGCGAGAGCTGATCAAGACAAATAGCTACAATAATATAGATAGTAAAAAGAGTGTAGATATTGCCTCTCCAAGCAACACAACCAAAGAACGAAACAATAAAAGCAAACAAACAGATAAAGAAGCGTTGCTCAAGAACATTCATCTTAATTTGGGTTTTCATCATCTAACTCCCTCTCAGCTTATACTAACAAACCAGAAAGGAAAATGGAAGTAAATGGGCTTGGTGCATAATATAACACGTGGTGGGCAAACAAATATCCACTTTATCACCATGCTGCGGCAAGTGCTGAAAGTAAGCATTTTATGCTCTTTATTAGTTGGCTTAATATTCTACTCAACAAAGACTTATAATGAAGTTCCTAAAGCTTATTGGCAAAGCTATATGAAATATTACAGTCATGAGCTTAATCCTTTCTTGCTTTTTGTCATTGAAGATAAGACAACACTTCATCGTCTTCCTCAGGTCTTAAAAAGGGTTGCAAAGGTAAACTATACGCTGAAGAAGAACTCTCTTTATGGTATTAAGGCTTTCTTGGCCTCTTTTAGTCTCATTCTCTTATCTTGGCTTATCATTGGTACAAGGCAAAGGCAAAAGAAACACAATCGAGGAAATTGTCAACAACGGTTTAAAACTGACCCACTTTTGAGGATTTCAACGGTCTAAAATTGACCCACCCCTCTCCATTTAATT
>MKUU01000065.1 GCA_001898705.1 Caedibacter sp. 38-128 | reverse complement strand
GTATTTAATGAAGTGTGTCAGTTCTGATAATAATGTAATTATTGTAAGGAAAGGACTGACAGATGGAAGTAGAGAAGAAAGATCATTCATTTAATTTTGAGGATTTTAAAAGCCAAGCGATTTCTGATTTAAAGACTGGTAAGTCGCTTATTGGGAAGGATGGCATTCTCACACCTTTAATAAAGGAGTTTTTAGAAGCAGCCCTTGAAGGCGAGATGAATGCTCACATGGCGACTTGTTTAGAGGATCCTGAGAATCAGAATCGCCGTAATGGCAAGAGCAGCAAGACCATGCAAAGTCCTATGGGTTCCTTTGAGCTTGAGACACCCAGAGACCGTGAAAGCAGCTTTGATCCGCAGATTGTTAAGAAACGCCAAACAGTTTTAAATGCTTCTTTAGATAATAAAATCTTAGGGCTTTATGCTCTTGGCATGAGCTATCAAGATATTGCTTCTCATTTAAAGGAGATGTACGACTTTGATGTCTCTCCTGCCACCATTAGCGCTGTAACGGATAAGCTTATTCCTATTATTGCTGAATGGCGCTCTCGTCCCTTGGAAGCGATCTACCCTATTATCTTTATGGATGGAATGTATTTTAAAAGCCGTGAGAATGGGAAGGTTATTTCAAAAGTACTCTATAATATTCTTGGGATTAACCAAGAAGGCCGTAAAGAGATTCTCGGCTTTTATGTGGCAGAATCAGAAGGTGCTCATTTTTGGTTAGGGGTTCTGAATGATCTTAAGCAGAGAGGAGTACAAGATATTCTCATTGCCTGTGTTGATGGCCTTACAGGCTTTCCTGAAGCTATTAAAGGGGTATTTCCTCAAACAGAGATTCAGCTTTGCATTGTCCATCAAATCCGTAATTCTTTAAAGTATGTTGCCAGCAAGAATCAAAAAGAATTCCTTAAGGATTTGAAATCTGTGTACCAAGCGCCAAACAAGGAGAATGCGGAGCATCATCTTTTAAAGCTGGAAGAAAAGTGGGGAGAGAAATACCCAATGGTATTAAAATCCTGGCATATAAACTGGGAAAATCTTAGCCATTATTTTCAATATTCTGGGGAAATACGTAAGCTTATTTATACGACGAATGCCATAGAAGGCTTTCATCGACAGGTGAGGAAATTTACGAAAACCAAGGGGGCTTTTACGAGCGAAATGGCTCTTTTTAAGCTTGTTTATTGCGCTTGTCAGAAAATTGCTGAAAAATGGAATCAGCCGTTGCAAAATTGGGCTTTGACCATTTCTCAGTTGGATGTATATTTTGAAGGACGGCTCAAATTAGAGCTGAACAATTAAACCGTGACACACTTATTTGAACATTCCCAATTAAATGTATTAAGGGATTTCTTCCCTTAATATAATAGAGATCGTCTAAACACAGTAAGTTTTGATATCTCAATTTAATTAAAATGGTAGATGAGTTTCTATAAATTCTCTAACGATTTTAGGAAAAACATATGAAGTGATCCTGAGGGTTTATCCTGTTCTTAGACATTTAATATACCATAAATGATCAGTAATTATGGGATATTTTTTTACTAAATTTACTTAGAATTTTCTGCTTTTTCTTGAGACAAGAACTTATTTTTATGCTGCTTTTTAGCTTTTATGGATTGTAGAATTTTCTCAAGTTTGTCATGAGCAAAATCTTTTTGCTTTTGGGTAATTTCTTCAACTTGTTGGCCGTCAAGATCATAGCGGTGTGTGCCATTAATAACAGCTTTAAGATAATGTATGTTGTTTGTGTAGTAAGTAAGAGCATCTCTCAATTTAGCTTTTGAAGGAGAGTTTTCTTTTTCAAGAAAAGGAAGGAGGTCCTTATCAATATTAAGCTTAAGAGGCTTTAGTTCATTTTGATTAAAGCAAGAAGGGAATTGTTCGTAAAGCCATGCTAGGGTTACTTTAATTCCTTCTCTCTTCTTTTTCCTTACTTCTCGTTCTTTTTGGACTTGCTCCTTTCTTTGTCTGCGCTTCTCTTTCTCTGCTTTTTCATGAAGCGGTTTGAGCGCTTGAAAGAGCTGGGTTTGCTTTTGTAAACTTAAAGGTTTCTTTAATGTAAGCTTAGGGTTATCGGTCATTTATGATCCTTTTTGTTTCTGGTCCTTACTATGAAAAAGTAAGATAGGAAGAGGTTAATATATTTTTGCTTTATAACCTCGAAATTGTTCCATATCTATACACTTATTGTAAAATTTGTAGTACAGCTAGACTTTTTGTTATATCTTTTCTTTCTTAAAGAATAAAAGAGGCTTCAGCTTTTATTTCATGAGTAAAAGGTTCACCTTCGTAAAATTGTTCCAGGCTTGTAAGATCGCTTGAAATAACCCCTACAACATCTTTTGGTGTTTCCTGTTCAGACGAAAACTTAACTTTCCCAAAGAAAGCTAAGTCCTCATGGTCATCCTTGTGTTTACTGGTGGTTACAATATGTTTAAGAGAGAGCTTGTGGCTTATCCAAAATGCTGTTTTGAATAATTCTTGGTAAAATTGCTCTGCGAGTTGCTCAAATCTCTCTATATCCTCATGGATGTCACTATCGTCTCTGAGATGAAAGGCAACATCATGAATACCTAGGGCTACGCATGACTTGCTTGCGCGTATTGAGGATAAGGTGGCCTTTCCGCAGATGCCTTCCTCGTCATCAGTAAATAAAAGATGGATATCATTTTTGAGTAACGTTTTTGCATCAAAATTCTCTATAGACTTAAGGACAAGGTGATCAAAGTTGATAAGCTCGTCTGCAGCGATTATTTCCCAGATAGATTCATAAAATTTATGGTCTTTTATAATACAAAACATTTTGTCCCTCTATTTTTAATGTTTTTTTACGATTCTCTTAATGAATATTGCTTAACTGCTACTCCCCTGATTATAAGCCTCATTAAGGAGTTCACACTCGTGCAAGGCCGCATCCATAAAGAGTTTTCCTATTTCTGCTTTTTCTGTTTTAGAGATTGTTTGAATGAGCGCATCAAGCGATTGGATGATTCTTATGGTTTGTTGTTCTGCATCCAGGGAAGTGCAATGCTTGATGAATTGCTTATAAGGATGATTATAAGTATTAAGTCTCAAACAACGTTTTTGCAATTGGGTAGCAAGCCAAAATCGTGGCAGAATAGCTGTAAGGATAGACAGGAATAACCTTTTCTCACTTAAGACCTTCAGGAAGTCTATGTAGCCTACACAAGAAATAGAATTTTTGTGCGTTATTCCCTTATATGTATCGAGCTGAATACTAAAATCACCTGCTGCTATAAGAGCAAGCTGGCCATTTTGTGCAAATAAGCGGGTAATACAGAGTGGATAATTTAACTGTGAAAGAAGCCTCATTTCTTTAGAAAAGAAGCGCCAGATATGCTCTTGTTGCTTAAGGAAGAATGCGAATTGAGTATTCCTCAAAGTCCCGTTGAATAAATGCTCATAAAAAGGATGCTTGAGAACACCCTTATGAAGATATTGAAGAGGACTCTCGACCATCTTCAGGAAAGAAGAGTCTAAGTCCTCTAGTTTTGATGAAGGCTTATCCATGGTGCGCTCCTTTCACTAAAGAAAGAGCGCTAGTTTTGCTGAAACTTTGAAGTTTATTGTTATTCCCTGAAGAATAAAAAATCAGGGGTAGAAACTTATTACAAATATATGTTATATTGCACATGTACACGTATCCTCATGGTTATGTGTTGCTGAAAGCCCGCGTTAGACCGTCAAATCAAAGCGCGGGTTTTTCTTTTGTTATCTCAATACTAAATGGTTAGTGCCTGAACCCCCTTAAAAAAGATCCAGCAGCCCGAAGACCACTGGATTCAGTTAACAGGGAGGCTATGCAAGGAAAACGATGTACCTTGCCACTTGACACGCGCGATGTGTCAAATTTCTTGATTGTCTGTTCATCTATCGGATTTTTTGTTTGTTTATCGGTAATAGAAGGGAAAGAAACTCTTGGTTTCTCTCGACCTTCTATCTTTGGCGAGGGAGGGACGCCAAACTTTAATGATAAGAAATGATTTGTGGTTCTTGTCCTCATGAAATGAAGCCTAGCAGTATTGCAACTGCTAGGCTTCTTCGGGGGAAGAACTGAAGTAAAGGATGATAGTAGTGTCTCGTTTAGATGAAGCTCGTTAGCGTTGATTAACGAGTGCTTAAACGACTGATGGAAAGAATCACTATATATTCTTTCATTTATGTGTGAAACCTGAAGCATTATTTCCCATTCCCCTACTACCTGCTCTTGATGCCTCTGTTAGATTCTCTGGTTTTATTTGTTAAACGAGAGGCAACAAGGCTCACATATATTTACGCCCTACAAGTCATACAAACTACAATAACATCGTAATATTCTATTATCAACATAAAAATGTCACTTGTGTAAGCTTGGGCATTTATTTTTGGATGAGTTTTTCATTAAAATTTTATACATATTGCACGTATTGATGTATTGTTTTCTCTATAATAAAACTCAGGAGCAAGAATGGATAAAGAAAAACTAAGGCAGATTGACTTAGATAAGCTTCAAAATTTCTATTCTCTGTTCAGGGAAGGATCTATTGCAAAAGCTTCAGCGGCGACAGGGGTATCACGCAGAACGTATTATCACGATTTGGCTGTATTAGAGGCGGCTTTTAATACCAAACTATATTTAAGTGGAAAGAAGAGTTTTGTCTTAACAGATGAAGGTAGAAAGCTAGCAGATTTCTGCAAAAGTACAATCGATTCTCTCTCAAGAGTTACTAAAGAAGAACAATTTTTTGATCAAGGTAACTTAATAATACATACTACACCTAGTATTGGTGCCTATTACTTTCCTGAGATAATTAGACTATTTAGAAAGAAATATCCTAACATATGCATAGACCTTTTAACTGGTGCAGAATATTTTACCTCTAAACATCATGACTTCGATGTGTCCATAGGACCATACCTTGCCGATAAGCGCGATCTTTCACAACATCTTCTGAATAATTTCGAATATGGTTATTTTGCCTCACAAGAATATCTTGCAAAATATGGTACTCCTGAGACGATTCAAGACCTAAAGAACCATAATTTCTTATGCTACTCAGGAGAGCATTTGATTCCTTTGGACATCCTTGAAAAAAATAAAACTATTGTTAAATCAAATCTATATATTGCGTTATTGAATATGTGTTTAAAAGGGGTAGGTATATGCTCTCTACCTTTAGATCTTTACAAGCTAAAGATGTCTGATAACAAGGATGTCAAACTTATTCGTATTTTGCCAAACACCATTTCTGAGAATGATGCCTCATATTTTTCTTTTTATAGGTTTACAAAGAAAGAAAAAGCTATTAGAGATTTATTTGACATCATTAAAAATTTAGTAAAATAATATAAAATATTTTGTCAATAAAACTAAGTATCTCATAGATTACTTGTTTTCTATCACTGTAAGGAGAATAGTTATGAAGAAAATTAGCAAATACTCCCAAAATCCTGTACAACCAATGCGCATGTGCTTCATTTCTCTGTGCAATCTTGATTTGGTTATTTAATTTGTTTTTTTAAGGAGCAAAATATGAAGAAACTTAATGTTTTTAGGCAGCATTCTATTTGTCCAATAAGAATGTGTTTAGTCACTTTATGCATTCCTAATGACAAATAGCAAATATCAATACAATAGAAATGTTTTCTATTATCTGGAAGATGGGAAAGTTATTGCATGTAATACTCTCTCACAAGAGTATTATGAGCTAGAGGAAGAGTATTTTAAACGCTTACTCACAGCTAGCAATAACAATTCCCATCTTCTTCCAAACGACAACTTTAAAAAGGAACTATTAGAGGGTGGCCTCTTACTAGAGGATAAAAGTGAACCTTCTATTTCATGGGAAGGAGATCCTATCTCGTTCTTCTGTCATCAAGGCACGAGGATTTTATCCCAATATACACCAAAGCTTAGAGATGAAGAGGTATGTGGTGATTTTATAAGCCTTTCTTCCTCTTCTGCTAAAGAGATCCCTGCTCGTTATATCCCTGAATATAGCGAGCGCATTCTGCTTCAAGAACCAAACCTTGACTATTTCAATGACCCATCCTTATACAAAGTTACTAAGAACCGCAAAACATGTCGAAACTTTGATAATAAGTCTGTAGAGGTAGATTTATTAGCTTCTCTCCTTTATTTTTGCTTTGGCCCTATACATGGTAAAGTATGGGAAGATTTTGAGCAGTATAACATCCCTTCTTATGGTTTGAGACGCTCTTCCCCTTCTGCCACAGGATTACAAGGATGTGATGCTTATCTTGTCGCTTTAAATGTCGAAGGATTAGAAAAAGGCATATATTATTATTCAAGTGACGAACATTGCCTTTATCGTCTCAAAAACACACTTGATGATGAGGGCTTAATTTATGCAACAAATGATCAATTCTGGGCTAAGAACTTAAGTGCGGGGATCTTTATTGTAAATGATATGAGACGGACTTGGGTTAAAGATAAGAAAGCGAGAGGTTATCTCGCAGCCTACTTAGAGGCAGGTCATGTTTCACAAACTATATTACTGGCTGCAACGTCCTTAAAATTACAGACCTGGCTTACAGGAACTTTTAGAGATGATGTGGTAGATAATTTGCTCCAGCTTAAGGGATCACCTTGCTTTGCTTCAGTCTTTGTTGGAATGGGATATGGAGATAATGGTTCTATTCCTAAAAAGTTTATTGAAACTATCCGTCAACAACATCTTTAACTCTTTTCGCTTCACAATAAGGCTGCCTAAAATAATAAGTATGCCCCCTGCTACCTCTTTAAAGGAGGGGAGATATCTCCATAAAGCATATCCTAAAATGATAGACCAAATAACAGTTGAGTACTCTAGAGGGGAGAGTTTCACCAACTCTTCTTTTCTATAAGCAAAAATAAGACATTGAAAAGCGAGAAAATGGATACTGGCAATCAGGATGAAAAGAGGAATATCTGTGATCTGTAGAACAATTTTTTCATAAGAAAATGCGCCACTCATTAAGAAACAAACAAGAGTATAACTCACATACAAAGCAAAATTATCAATGTGGGCAACCCGCTTTGTTATAACGCAAGCTGAGGCATAAAAAATTGAAGATAAAAAAGCAAACGTAAACCCTAGATTTAAGCTCATATCTGAAAATGGATATGACAGGATTAAAGCACCTATAAAGCTTAAAATAATAGGAATAATTACTGAACTGGAAAGCGCTTCTTTCAGGAATATAGCCGAAAGGACAGAAATAAAAATAGGGGACGTAAAAGCCATGAATCCATAAGAAGATAAAGGAAGATGTTTCAAGCTATAAATTGTTAAGAAGAGTGCTCCAGCCGCAAATACATTGCGTAAAAGATGCAACCCTTTATTATATTTATAAGCAACAATCCCCTTTTTATATGTAATAAAGACCGCAAACAGCAGAGCGACAGAAGATCGGAAAAATATAATCTGAGCAGGTTCATAAGTTTTGGTTAGGTATTTTTCTAATGCTTCACAGAGTGAATATAGGAACATAGAAGTGGCCATTAAAGCATAGCCAGAAGCTTTAATATTCTCTAGCAAGATCTTACCCCCCTCTAAGTATGATTTTGGTTGTTATTTTATAGCTTCTTAGCCTTCAATTGAGCTACTTTGAGTAAGCTATAAGGTATAAAAACCCTTCTCCCGTGCTTTTTATAGACGATTTTTAGGAGTTAGCCTACATAAAAGTAAAGTATGGCCTCAATACAGATTAGTGCTTGATAAACGATTTGCAGGGCTAGTAAGAGTTGGTGGGGGTGATTTTACTCTTTAAGCCATCCCTGTAGATATATGTTTGTTATTTCCCTGCCAACTCACCAGTTGGTTTACTTGAAGGCTTAAGCAGCCCCCTGCTGCTCGTGACGACTTTAGCTTATCAAAGAGCATTCCCAATTTTCAAGGAGAAAAGCAGCCCATGCCTTCTACTTTTGCTCTCATTATTGCACCAAAGCTTAAGGAAAGTTCTCTTATCAAAAATCATTACCATTGCCCTTTCCTGAATTCCCTCAAGCCAACTCATGTTTACCTCACAATACCTTTTCCCTCTCTTTCTTTGATATAGCTGGGGGTTTCGGTCTTTCATATCCTTCATTCTGCCTTTGTTGGGACTCAACCAAGCCCCGACCTTTAAATTCATGGCTTTAGCCTTGGCGTGTCCTTTTTCAATGGTCTTTGCGCCGCAAGCGGTCTCCCGAAAAGACCGTTGAAAAACGCCCCTGATGCCAAGGCTTCTTCAATCCATGAAAGGTCGAAATGGTTTCGGCCTCAAACATAGGAGAATAAATATGAAAAAGGATCAACCCACACACACTATTTATCAAGTGATTGAAAGAGAAAAAGACTTAAAGATCTGGTCAAGAGTAGGGGCTGCTTGGATGCATCAGGATGGCGAAGGCTTCAACCTTGTTTTCGATGCTCTTCCCCTTACAGGAAGCGTTGTGGTTCGCAAGAAATCAGCAGAGGACAAAGGGGCATGAGGCCCCTTTTCTCACAAGAAAGGATATACCATGTTAACAGAGCAACGCATCCTTCACAACCTTGAAGTCATCTCTTCTTTTAAGAATAACACTGCTTCAGCAGATGTTTTAAAGAATTATTCAGGCTGGGGCGGATTACGTGATGAGATTTATGCACCAAGTATCTATCGTGAACTTAAAAAGTCCTTAAGCGTTGAAGAAATCACAAGCTTAAAGCAGACACTAAAAAGTGCTTATTATACGCCTGCCTTCCTTGTTCAATTCATCTATGATTGGCTTAGCATTTATGGCTTTAAAGGAGGGAATATCCTTGAGCCTGCTGTTGGGCATGGTATCTTCATTGAGCATATGCCAAAGGCTATACGTGAGCAAAGTACCATTACCACAGTTGAAAAAGATCGCCTTACCAGTGATATAGTGCAAACTCTCTACCCAGATCTCAATCATTATACAATGGGATTTGAGGAGTATTATACTCAGGATAGCTTTGATCTTATTGTCGGGAACCCGCCTTATGGATCACAGACTGTTGAAGATAAGCATCATGCTGATCTCCAGCACTACTGCATCCATCATTATTTCGTTGCCAAGTGTATGCGCTTGCTTAAGGAAGGAGGCATTCTTGCCATGGTGCTGCCATCTTTCTTCCTTGATAATGTTAGAGATCATGTGCGCTATATCATCCATCGGGAAGGGGGAAGCCTACTTGCTGCCTATCGTTTGCCTGATGATATATTCCCAGGGGCAAAGATTACTATTGATATTGTCTTCCTTACTAAAGGAAGAAAAAACAATAAATGGCTTAAAGCCAGAGATATCACGATTGGCTCTATGGCAAAGCCGATGAATGAGTATTTTCATCATTATAGCCATCATCTTCTAGGAAATCTGGAAATCATCCCTATGTATGAAAGAAAAGGTTTAGCTTGTAAAAGGAGGGGTGATATCAATTATCTTTTAGCTCAAACCTTAAAAAATAGGGCACAAGCAAGCCTTGCTAACCTTAGCTCTTCGCTTCTTGAGGTTGAGCAAGTTATGGAAGAGCTCAAGACGAAGAAACAACAACTTTTGTTTGCTTATGCAGAAATGCTCAACCTAGCCAGGTTCTTATGAACCTGGCTCTGTACCCACGTTTACCATTTTTATCATGTCCTTATGGGACTTAGAAAGCTGGAGGTAAACACAGGAATGTTTTACATATGCTATTGTCCCTCTACTTTTCTAAGCGACAAGCCACTCTTTCAGCTTGGTGTATCTTTTCTTGGCTTGTTGATCTCTCACAGCCATAGCAAGTGCTTTTTTCTGCCCTACAAGGATCACAAGTTGCTTTCCTCTGGTAATACCAGTGTAAAGAAGGTTTCGCTTGAGCATAGGGTAGTGTTGCATCATGAGCGGAATGACAACAGCAGGGTATTCAGAGCCTTGGGCTTTATGGATGGTTGTGGCATAAGCCAGCACCACTTCATCAAGCTCGCTAAAATCATATGAGATAAGCCTTCCCTCGTAGTCTATTCTAAGCTCTTGCTCTTCTTGATAGATCTCTCGGATGTAGCCAATATCACCATTATAGACATCCTTGTCATAGTTATTGGCAATTTGCATGACTTTATCGCCCACGCCATAAATTGAGCCAAAGCGCTCAACCCTATTTTGAGCTGTAGGGTTTAAGACCTTCTGAAGCTCTATATTGAGCGATCTTGCCCCAACACCACCTCTGTTCATAGGACACAAGACTTGGATCTCTGTAATAGGATTAAAGCTAAAAGTTTTAGGGATTCTATTCTTTACTAGCTCCAGTATTTTATCTTTACACTCTTCTGGTGTCTGACTTTCAATAAAATAAAAGTCAGATTTTTCTTCTTTTTGAGAGAAAAGCGGCATCAATCCTTGGTTAATACGGTGAGCGTTAGATATAATTTGGCTTTGGGCAGCTTGGCGGAAGATTTCTTTAAGCTGTGCCACAGGAAAAACTTCAGACTTGATTAAGGCATCTAAAACAGCCCCAGGACCAACAGAAGGGAGTTGGTCAATATCTCCGACCAGAATAAGGGCAGCTTGAGGGGGAAGGGCTTTGAGAAGCGAATGCATTAAAGGAACATCGAGCATCGAGACTTCATCTACAACAAGAAGTTGGCATTCAAGAGGTTCTTCTTCATTCCTTTTAAAGTCATGTTTTTCTGGATCGTATTCTAAAAGCCTATGGATGGTTTTAGCTTCAAAGCCTGTGGTTTCAAAGAGTCTCTTGGCAGCGCGTCCCGTGGGGGCGGTGAGAAGGATCTCTAAATGTTTAGCTGCAAGGATTTTTAAAAGGCTTTTAATGAGGGTTGTCTTCCCAACACCAGGCCCGCCTGTAATAATAGATACCTTTGAGTTAAGTATAAGCTTAAGAGCTTCCTTTTGGCTTTCTGCTAAAGTAATTGAAAGGCGCTTTTCAACCCAAGGGATGGCTTTATCACTATCAAGCATTCCCCAAGGAGGCTTGCCTGAGGAAAGTTTTTTGAGAGATTTAGCAATCAAGGTTTCAGCGAGATACAAACCTTTTAAGAACACACAAGTCTCACCCTCAAGAGTGTCACCGACTAATTCTCCTGCCGCTAGCTCTGTCTCAAGAACAGGCTTAACAATATCAGCTGGTACTTCTAAAGCTTGAGCAGTTGAGGTTAAGAGCACTTCTATGGGAAGACCACAATGGCCTTCATCCATGGCATCAAGCAAAACATGGCTGATACCTGCCCTAACTCTTAAAGGGGAGTCCTTCGCAATGCCAACCTTTTGCGCAATTTGATCAGCTGATTTAAAGCCAATGCCTCGGATTTCTCTGGCAAGACAATAGGGATCTTCCTTAATAACTCTAATCGCATCCGCGCCAAAGGTTTTATAGATCCTTACCGCTCTTGCTGTGCTAATACCGTGTTGATAGAGAAAAACCATAATCTCTCTAATAACCTTTTGATCATCCCAGGCCCGTGTAATCATGGTCATGCGATACTGACCTATACCCTCAACAGTCCGCAATAGGTGAGGGGTAGCCTCAATGACCTCAAAGACTTGAGATCCAAAGGCTTTAACGAGCTTTTTAGCATACACAGGGCCAATACCCTTGATCATGCCTGAAGCAAGGTACTTTTCGATGCCTTCTTCCGTATTAGGCGCGGTTGTGGTGAGGTAATTGGCTTTAAACTGAGGGCCATAGTTTTTATCATTGATCCATGTCCCTGAGGCTTGAATAAACTCGCCAGCGGAGATCATGCTGGCATGCCCTACAACGGTAACAAGGTCTTTTTGTCGTTCTGCTTTAACGCGTAAGACACAATAGCCGTTCTCTGTATTATGGTAAGTCACCCGTTCAATAAGGCCGGTCAGAAGGTCAAGCTGGGGTGAGGAAGCAGTAGCACTCATAAGTAATCATTCGCTATCTCAATAAATCAATTAAGTTCCTGTAACCACTTAAGATTCTTACAACCTCTAAAGGGTTGGAGTCTTTCTTATAGATAATAAGATAATTATAAACAGGCCAAAAGAGAACAGGATGGTTTGTAAGGTCTTTCCTTTTGTGTCCCATGTGAGGATATTCACTAAGCAGCCTGCACTATCAGACGTCAAGCATGATTTCCGATTGAGCGACACTCAAGATTGCCGGTTTAGTTAAGAAGTGTCGTGCATGTTTTATAGTCTCCCGGGTGATTAATTTTGAGTTGATTGTTTACGTCTGTAACTATCGTCAGTAATATTGATAATGGTTGAATGATGAACCAAACGATCAATCGCAGCGACGGCCATAATATTATCTGGGAAGATTTGATCCCACTCTTTAAAAGGCTGATTAGAAGTAATGATAAGACTGTGGCTTTCATATCGTTGAGCAATGAGCTCAAACAGAACACTTGTCTCGGCTTCATCTTTTTTAACATATCCAATATCATCTAAGATCAGCACATTAAAGCGAGCAAGCTTATTAAGGGAGTCAGTGAGTTTGTAATCGCGCCTTGCTTGCTGTAGCTTTTGAACGAGAGTCGTTGTGGGCGTGAAGAAGACCCGGGCACCTTTTTCAATGAGGCGGTGACCGATGGCGGACGCAAGGTGGGTTTTACCCACCCCGCTTGGCCCAAAGATCATAAGATTGCTGGCTTGTTGCACCCAATCGAGTGTATTTGCTAAGGCTGTAATTTGAGCAGCATTAACTGATTTGCTGGCTTCAAAATCAAAAGTATCAAGGGTCTTACCAAAAGGTAAGGCAGATTCTTTAAGGTGACGCTCTATCCTTTTTTGTTGCCGGCTTGTGAGTTCTCGGTTCGCAAGGACGGTGAGATATTCAGCATAATCCCACTTCTCTTGCTGGGCTTGGAGAGATACTTCTTCCCATTGGCTATACATGGATGACAGGTGCAGTTGTTTTAAGAGCAAAGGTAGAGTTGCTTGATTATGCATGACGGCAGTTCTCCTGCTGTGGGATTAACTGATTATACTTCTCCAAGGGATGATGGATAATCTCCACTTTAAGTTCAGGGGTATCGGGCTTCTTACAAAATTGCTTCTGCAAGTAAGCTAAGGTCACTGTTTGCCCTGCCTTGAGAGAAGCCACAACTCTTTCTCCTAACAACTTCTCACAATTGTAAGTCGCTGCAAGGTGAAGCAGACCAACTATAAACTTACACGCCTCAAGGGGAGCCATGGTTTTATCAATCTCTTGCCAGATAAAATGGTAATTTGCATCAGGTAATAACTCATTCCGCAATTGTGAATACCTGAAAGCTTGAGGCTTCTTAATAAGGCTGTGAATCACATGGCGATAATCAACTTGGCGTCCTCTCTTCCTGCTGTTAGAGAGGTGCAGGCGTTGCAGCGTCACAACATAATAAGATCCTAAATAGCAAACAAGCCGATCATCATAAATACGGACGTTAAGGACTTCGCCTTGGAGCCGGGAAGGCACCGTGTAAATAACGCGCCGGACTTCAATGGTGCTCGAGGAACTGACAACAATGCGTTGCTCACTGTAATTGGTGGCTTGCTTTTGAGGTAAAGGTTGTAACAGTTTACGCTCAGCTTCAATGGCTTTAGCATTACGCCGGTTGGCTCTTGCAACAATGGCGTCAATAAAGGCTTGATACACCTCAACACTCTCAAAGTCATTGCTTCCTCTCAATAATAAAGCTTGCTCGATACGGCGCTTCAGGTGGCCATGAGGCGCTTCTACACTGCCGTTCTCATGACCTTGGCCTCGATTATTGCGTGTCGCAATCATCCCATAGTGTCGGCACAAAGCATCATACCGGATCGTCATATCTTCTTGGGCTTTCCTCTCAAGGTTTTTAAAGGCAGCAGATAAACTATCTGTCCGGTGTTCTCTTGGGCAACCGCCTAACTTTTGCAATGCTTCTTGTAACCCTTGAGCTAATGCCGGGTAGGATTCACCCCCTTGGACAACCTTCATAAAGCTCCAATGGCTATAAGCTAAACGGAAGTGGTAAAGTAAGTGATCAAAAGGTTTACCAGCAATTACAATGCTGACCTTCTTAAGCTTTGTAAAGTCAGATAAGGCTTGCCGGCCGGCTTCATGAACCTGGCGGAACATAACTTCCTTCTCAGGCCCATATAAAGCCCTCCATTGCTTGACCCGCCGCTGAAGAGTACGTAATAAGCTGTCTGGATAAGCATCATCATACTTATTTTGTAGATATTCTAATAAAGTAATTGCTGTTAAAGAGGGCGTCTGCTCAAGCATCGGCATTAGCTCACTCTCCCACACTCCCACTAAAGGGTCAGGGCAGCTACGCCAACGTTCCTTCTCCCACGGATTCCCTCGATTACCCTGTTCTATGTCGCGCCCACTGCGCTCTGAAATGCCCGCCTTTGCGGCCGCAACAATCTGTGTATAGCCTTCTCTTCTGGCTTTCATGTAAAGCTCCACTTGTTGGAGTTTGATCCATTCTCCAGGCATTCTTGACTCCTAACATCAAAAATACCTGAAAAATTACACGCTTCATTACCGGCAATCTTGTCTGTCGTTAAACCGGTAATGTTGATTGTCGCTCAATACTGCACTTTTGTTCAATAGAGTCTAGAACTTTAATAGCATTTTCAGGACTTTCCTCAGAGATATACTGCCATATTTCTAGTAAATCCTGCCTTGCAGCAGGAGAAAAGATAAAGGAAGGCATATTAATGGTTTTTCTTCTTAATTAAAGCTTTAAGCTCTTTAAAGACCTTATCACCTTCAATGCCTTGTCCTTCTGATAATTGGTTAAGACCCAGCTCGATTTCTTGATTCAACTTTTGGGTTTGTTGCTTAAAAAGAGTGTCTTTCTCAATCAAAAGCCTTAAGGCATCTCTCACCACTTCACTAGCAGAGTTGTAATATCCTTCTTGAACTTTTTGGTTGATGAAGTCTTCTAAATTAGGATTCAATGAAATGTTCATAACGCGCGCTCTTTTACTTGATTAGTTCTATGATTACTTTACACTTTATAACAAAAAATAGCAATAATTGTTATTCATCCTATCATAGAGAGTTCTCAAACGCTGTTCCTAATATATTGCTTTATGGCTCTATTATAGCTGCAGGGAAGATCTCTTTTTTCATTATTGCTTATTGTTTTAGCAAGCTTGTCTTTCCTGTTCCCTATTGTTCCTTCTCTCTCCTTGAATCTCAACCAATCTCGACCTTTATCTCATGGCTTAGCCTTGGCGTGTCCTTTTTCAATGGTCTTTGCGACGCTAAAGCGACTCCCGAAAAGACCATTGAAAAACTCCCCTTGTGCCAAGGCTTTTTTAACCCATGAAAGGTCGGGATGGTCTCGACCTCAAAGGAGGAAGAAATGAAACACAATCAATCAAGCAACAAAAATATTCAAGCCATCAAACACCAAAGTAAGAAAAGAGCAATGGCTCAGCCAAAATATGATCTCGCATCCATCCTTCATGATTGGAAAATAGACCCAAGTTGCTCATTAGCAAAAGCACTTGAGTATATTTCTAAAAAAGCAAACTCAAGCGAAGAAGAACTCATATATCTTAATATTGCTATCATGAGCTTGGCGGGCTGGATTTATCAATATGGTGACTTCTTGACATTTATGGGATTTCCTTCCACGGAGCTTGTAATTAATTATGGCTTGCTCCCTCAAGAGCCTTTTCTTAAGGATAAAACTCTAATTTCCCCTTCGGAGCTTATTAAAGGCTGGAAATTATCTTATCCTTATAAAAGAGCGGTTATTAATATTTATCGGGCGCTGTTTTTAATAGACGATGCTTATCTTGATCACCTCTGGACAGCTCTAAGGTACCTTAGTCACCATCGTGATAAAGTGTAAGAAAAGATAAGCAATAAAAATTCACAGGGGCTTCGGCCTCTTTTATTTTTTTAAAGCAGGAGCTTCAGCAAATCCTACTTTCCCCTTGAGTGCTAAATAGCTATGGGAATATTCGTCTGTTTCCTTGAGCAAAGATCGTAACTCCAGTAATGCCCCAAAGAGGGCATGCACTTGTTCTTTACACTCAACATCTTTTTGAAGGTCAGTGCCAAGTTCAATTGAAAATTCATCCAAGAGCCCTGCTTTCTCGATCAAGCCCCCAAGCATTATAAGCGTTCTCGTTCTTGCTTTACGAAGTGCAGAATTAATAAAAGTAATTTGAGATTCTTCCTTTCTTTTTAATCGCAGAAGGGCTAACTGAATTCGCTTAATTTGCTTGTGGTAGACTCTGAGAGGGGCGAAAAGAAGTTGCTTTTTGCAGCCACACCTCTTTTAACTTCTGAGATTTATTTTCCCAGGCATGAGAAACAAGTCCTACAACGAGATCAGGGGAGTACTCTTCCCCTAAAATTTTATGAAATTTCCTATACAGCATGAGAGCTTCTCTTGTCTCAAGCTCAATTTCTTTCCTCTTAAGAAGTTCAATTTTTTTTCTGACACTATTAATGTTATTCATCCTTCTTCATCTCCTTAAATCTACGGTGTTCTTTTTTGCCAAAAGGAAGATTTCATCTCCCTTTAAAATCCCACTTTTTCCTTCATTGTAGGCAACTATAAGCATATACTAAAGAGAACAAAACAACAAGTCTTGGCGGCAAAATTAAGACGACAAGCGCGCAGATATGTTGCAATAAAATTGCAACTCTCCGCTTTGGTGCACGCACCCTAGTTAGGACAAAAGGAAAGGAACAAAAAACAAAAATGGCCTTAGCGCATGGTCGCTTAAAAGTAATCTCTCGTTCTAACCGTAATACCGTGCGCGCTCTTGCTTATCGCACAGGGTGCAAAGTCTATGATCATAGAACAGGTCAATTGATGATCACGCGTAAGAAAATGCATGATGTGCAGCATGTTGAATTACTGCTTCCTCAAGAGGCACCAGAATGGGCTTTAAATTTAAGAAATCTCATAGCAGCCGATCGCCAAAAAGGCGTACAGCAATTTTCTGATATTGTAGAGGCGCACGAGAAGAGAAAAGACGCTCAAGTTTATCGAGAATATGAATTTGCTCTCCCTCGTGAATTTACTGATGAGCAATGCATCAAACTTGCAAATGAGCTTATCCAAGATCAGATGTGTGGCCAAGGGATGGCTGTGCTTGCTAACTTTCATTTTGATGTTGATGAAGACACAGGGGAGAGGAAGCCCCATTGCCATGCTTTAATGCTGACCCGAAAACTTACAGAAAAAGGATTATCATTAAAAAAAGAAGTTGAGTGGAATCGAAGAAGTCTGGGAGCTGAGCTGAGGGAACAGCTTGTTGCTTACACAAACTTTCATCTTAAAATGTATGGTTTTGATGAAAGGCTGGATCATCGTTCTTATGCTGAAAGAGGCATTGAACTTGAACCTCAGCCTAAGCGCGGAACGAATATTAAGGAAGTAGAAATTAGAGATGGAAACACCCCTCAAGATCTCTTCTCAAGTGCCACGACAGAAAAAGCTATTGCCTTCAGAGAAACAAAGCTGAGGAATGTCTGCCGTATCATTAAAAATCCTGACATTGTTCTTCGTGATATTGTCAGTAAGCATCATGCCACTTTCATGTGGGGAGATGTTGAGAAAGTACTCAATCGTTATATTGATGATAAAGAGCTTTACAAACAAGTCGAGCAGAAGCTCAAATCATCTAAAGAGCTAGTATTGCTAAGGTATGAGTCTGTTAAAAATAAATATGGCTCCATCGAAGATCGCTCTATTTACACGACCAGAACAATGCTTGAATCTGAAATGAATCTCGTGCAGTTGGCTGAAAGACTCAATAAAGCGA
Organism: Caedibacter sp. 38-128; assembly: GCA_001898705.1. Taxonomy (GTDB): domain Bacteria; phylum Pseudomonadota; class Alphaproteobacteria; order Caedimonadales; family Caedimonadaceae; genus Paracaedimonas. Next base: position 7,580 of record MKUU01000065.1, on the reverse strand, counting down.
AAAGCCATGAAGTTAATAAAAATACTGTCAATGCTGTGATTGCTCAGTTTGACCAAAAACTTTCAAAGCATGGTGGTCTTTCTCCTGATCAAAAGAAAGCACTACATCATATAACATCTTCTGATCAGCTTTCATGCATTGTCGGATATGCTGGTGCTGGCAAGACCACAGCTTTAGAGGCTGCTAAAGAAATTTGGGAATTGGATGGGTATAAGGTTTATGGCTTAGCACCCACAGGACGGGCGGCGCAAAATCTTTCTCAATCAGGTATCTCCTCACAAACACTTCACAAATTCCTGTACTCTCATAAAGACGGAAGGTGCCAATATAAGGCTAACTCTATTCTTATTCTTGATGAAGCAGGAATGGTGGATACAGCAAGATTTGATGAATTCCTGCAAGCTGTTGATGATTTAAAAGTGAAAGCGGTCATTGTGGGAGATGGGGCACAATTACAGCCTGTTGAAGCAGGACCTGCCTTTAGGCTTGTCACTCAGAAGGTAGGAACTTCGCATCTAGAAAAGATTGTGCGCCAACAAGAAGGATGGCAACAGGAAGCAACTAAGCTTTTTGGTACTCTTGAAACAACTGAAGCCTTACAAAAATATCATCAAAATGGATATGTGCAGTTTATTGAGGAAAAAGAGATTCCCCTTGCTGAATTCATTGAGACCAGAAATCATACGAAAATTGTTGAAACCTATAATCTCTCCCGTCGCATGGTGGGGAATATTTACCACTTGATGATTGAAGATTTTAAAGAAGCCAATCGTGAGGAGAAGAATCCCTATTATCATCTTCAGAGTCATAAAGACTATGCTCTTTATAGAGAATGGCGCGATATGAAAATGGCGTGTGCTATCTATATGAGGAAAAACCTTGAGACATGTCGCCCTTATATGAAAGAGCTTGGTGTTGATCCTCACCACTTTGCAGAACAGTTTGTTGATAAAGATCTGAGCCTTAAGGAGCAAAAGCTTGAAGCCATATCCTTAGCTCGTCTTTGGGAGCTCCCACAATTAGATCCTCACACGAGAAAGCATCTCTGTGAGTTAAGGGAAGAGACCAAAAAAGTTTTGATTCAAGAATGGCATGCATCCTTCAAAGAGAACCCAGAGAAATCCCATCTTATGATGACTTACAGCAAGGCAGACACAACCACCATTAATGAAGAAGCGCGCCACCTTTTAAAGCAAGACGGCATGATATCTAAAGAAGAATATCTTCATACCATCCATAAAGAAGAGGAAGATGATTTTGGAGACAAGGTTGTTACAAAAGAAGAGAAGCACTTTGCACAAGGTGATCGTATCCTCTTCATGAGAAATGATAATGGCCTCAAAGTTAGAAAGGGAACATTAGGAACCATCCTCGAAATTAACCGCCATAAGATCAAAGCCAAGCTTGATCATACGGGTGATATTATCTCCTTTGCTCCTAAGCTTTATCCCACCTTTGATCAAGGGTGGGCGGCGAACATTCATAAATCCCAAGGGGTCACGGTTGACCGAGCCTTTCTACTCGCGACCCATGAGACCTACCGTAACCTTGCGTATGTGGGCATGACACGGCACCGAGAGTGGGTGAAAGTCTTTGGCTCGAAATTGGATTTCTGGCGAGAGGAGATCTTCTTCAAACGGCTTTCTTCATCTCAAGAAAAGCTCTCAAGCTTGGATTATGTAAGAGACTATGATATTATAAATCTTCCAAACAAAAATTCTAAACTTCAGGAGATCTTAACCCGCCTTGGTAATGAGCTTGAGGCTATTCGCTTTGTCTCCAAGCAAGCTTGGCAGAGTATTGCGGAGCGGTTTTTAGGGAAGCTTCCTGAGCAACAAGAGATTCGTATTGCACAAGAAAGTATGAGTGAGCATATCAGGGCGAAAGAGGTACTCAAAGCGCAAAATGTTGAAAATAACAAGCTTTATAAAAAAGAAAACCAGCAAGGATATGCAATCAAAAGTGCCTCTCCCCCAACCTCAAGAACATTTGAAGGTGAAGCTCATGGCATTAGGGTTCGCCCATCAACAGAGAGAGAAGAGTTTAAGAAACCGCTCTCTTCTTATGAGGTTCCTCAGCAAAATCAAGGTGTAAAAGTTGATCCAGAGCTTGAATGGCGGCGACAGTTTGAAGCCAAAAATCCCGAACTTGCAGCACAGTTAAGGGGTGAAATGCATGCTGAAGCGGAGGCCCATCGTTTAAAGATTTTAAGCGAGAAGCAAGCAAAAGAAGACCCCACATCTTCAGAAAAGCTCAACTCTCTTTTAAGAGACCATAAGTTTGCCCGCAATGCTTACGATAAAACTCAAACTGAAGCTGCTTTAAGAAGATATGCGCAAGAGCTTTATAAACAAGATCCTGACTTTACAAGCCTTAAGCTAAGGGATAAGGAAGCTGCAGAGGCACTCAGAACACTGCTTGAAAAAGAAAGTAAGGCGATTGATAAGAGTTTTAGTCGCTAACCTTCCTATCTTGAAATTTTCCTCTTTTAAGCCAAGCTTTAAGAAATCTTGTCTATGGGCTAAAATAAATGTTGACGAAGGCAAAATGAATTGTATTTGTTGATACTGCCACTTGTGGCCTATAAATAAGGAGAAAATAATGATAACTATAATTCAAAATATAACTAGGCTTGTTTCTTTAACAATTATTTTAAATTTATATTATTCTGCCAATGTTCTTGCAAGTTATACACTTAATGGCGCAAAACTTGAAGATATTTTTGGGAATGAGACGAGAAGGACAATCACAGCGAGCTCTGGAACAGATGATGATACAGCAGTAATATGGTTTGACCAAAAAGCGATCAATCTAAGGTGGGTAAAGGTTAATATAAACCCTGATGAGCTTACACAAATGAAGCTTGAAGCAGGTGATGCAAAATATATAGCCTCAACCATATCAATTATTTGCGGAAGTTATGAAGATGAAGGAGGCTTACTTGGAGCGCCTATTACTCAAACTATACAAATTAAGTCAAATAAATTTTCGTTTAACCAAGCTTCGTTTATGTTTAAAGATAAAGCTTCAATTGAAGCTGAAGACACGTCACCTTCCATCATTCGTTCCCTTGCATTGACTAAGAAAACAGGGGCACAATCTATTCTACTCCAAGGGGAGATAGACTTTACCAAGAAAGATGGGAATTTCACAGGCTCAACCAAGATTCCTGGGCTTCTTATTGCAGGTCTTCATGCATTAGATATCACCCTCGATAAAACAAAGCTTTAATCGTAGCGACAAGATACAACTATTGGTTCTCTATAAGATAGGACTTCGAAGTTATCTTATAGGAACCAATGGCCTTGAAAGGCATCCACAGTAATAATTTCTCAGAATTATTCTTGAAATGCATCTCTTCATCCTTATATCTGAGTTGAATATACAGCAGCATTGCTGCTCTAGTTTTTAATACTAAGGGGTTTTTTATGCTCACTTCTCTCTCAAGATTCTTATTAATCTTATTGTTTTCATCTTTGTCCATCACTTTGTGTTACGGAAGCTCAAGTGAAGATGAAGAAGAGGTACGAAGTAGAAAAGTAAAGAAACAAGCGACTAAGCGGAAAGCAGAAGATCCAAAGCCTGGTGAGAAGCAAAGTGAAGAAGAGCAGGCTGAAAAACAGGTTGAACCAAAGCCTGAGCGTAAACGACGTAAAATAACAAGAAAGAAACCTGAAGTGAAACAGGTTGAAGAAAAGCAGACTGAAGAGCAGGGAGAGAAAAAACCATTACGTAAAAGCCGTAGACTTAAAAAAGAGCAAATTCAAACAGAACCACAAGAAATTAAAATTGAGAGCCAAGCTAAAGAATCAAAGGAAATTGGCACATGGGTCGGTGATAAAGACAAAGGGGTAGCAGTTTTACAATTGTCTTACAAAGGGAGCCTTATTTCAGAAGAAATAGTGGCCTGGCACCTCAAAATAGGGCAACAAATTCAGGGGATTCTAGATGTTAAAGGTGATAATCCTACTAATTACATAAGGGCAAGAATTGATTTCGTAATTCAGAATAAAGATAGTTATCAAGCAATTGGAGAAGAAATTCCTCTTATGTTCATTAGTGGGCATTCTGACAAGAGAGCAAAAGAGGTTGTTAACGATTTGCAACAAGACTTGTCTGATATCATTGATGTTCCTTTGATACCTATTAATAGTTATTTCGATTGGGCGGATTTGGGGGAAGAGAATTATGAGCCTATCAAGGAAGTTATCAAGCCTCTTTTTGAGAAGGCTGTTGTTGGTGATCAGATCCACCCCTCACTTCTTGAGGACAAAAAGGAATCAATTGAGAAAGAAAGTCAGAAGGCATTTCAATACTGGCTTCATAGCGAGGAACCACTCATTTTTTATATTTTAGGGAAATCTGCAACAACAGTTAGTGATAAAGCGGCCATACCATTTAGCGAAATCATTAGTAAGATTAAACTTCCTCAAGATGTTGCGCCTGAGTTATGTATTTTAAGTATAGTATCTCGTAACGATTGTTGTACTAATTGTAGACCACTTGTTTTAGAGGCAACGCAGCATAAAGAGTTTCTTGAGAAAAGCATCCTTGAGACTCTAGCAATTAAACCTAAAACTTTAAAGAAAGTTCTGTTATACTCAGGGCTTAGAGATTTTCAGATTAAGAGGCCTCAAATCCAAGAGGAGTATATACCGAAGGTAGAGCTAGCAGATGAAAATTCTACCCTCTTTTTAATGGCTGGCAATACACCAGAGAGCAAATAGTTGAGGTTTTAAAATGAATAGAATGATCTATACACTCTTAACAATGAGTTACCTGATGATGTTTTCAAATAGCGTCCATGGATCTCCCCTTTCTACACTCCTAGAAGAGGAAAGAAGCAATCCTACGCGGCAGCGGGTTTTGGAAAAACTAGGTTCTACAAATGCTGACTTTATTCTCTTAGAGGACGGAGAACAAGGATGGTATTACAAGATAAAGCATCTCACAAGATTGGTAGATTTACTTAAGAGCAACAAGAGCAATCCAGATGATATCTCTGAGACTTTGGGGGGATTAGCTAATTTTTATCTCTATACAGAACAAGAAGAGCTTGCGGACAAGGTATACAAGCAACGAGCAAAGCTTGATTTAGAAAGTATATTAGGGGGGCCAAGTAATGCTTTATCTGTCCTTAACGAATTAATCTTAAACCACTATCTTAACAATGACTTTATTGAAGAAGTTCAGAGGCATACATCTGAACCTAAAAAGTTCATAAAGTCTCAAAAATTTGAGGAGCTCGTTAACACTCTTTCTGAAGCTTATAAAAATTTTAGTAAGCGCATATTTGAGAAGAGAAAACAATACAACAAAGAGCCTCTTCTATTAGAAGATAAGGTTCCAACTTCTACTTTAAAAGAAAGAATAAAAGAATTAGAAGTGAACTAGAAAAAAAAGTTTTCCTAACTACTTTTTTGACAATTCAGACCTAATAAATTTATTAAATTGTTTGTCTGTTACAGCTTTTAAGAGGATCTCATATTCAGGATTAGTTTTACGTATTCTACTTATCGTCTTCTTAAGTTCGTCTAGGTATTGCTTCTTGTCGACAAGACCTCGTTCATAAGCAATATTATTGGATATGACCTTATCTTTTATTTGGGTGTGTAGTTGTTTATTAATATTCAGCAAGTACATGATTAAGCATAGCATGAATAATACTTTAAACATGTTATGCTTCTGAAAGGCTAAAATAATACCATTTTCGTATAGTCTTTTTATTGAGTAGTACAGCTGGAAAGAGAGCGCTTTCAAGAAGCCTATTATTGCCAAGGCATAACACCCATACATAAAATAAATTGTGTAAAGATGAAGGGCAGTCTCTGTTATCGTCTTTGCAATAAGAAGCTGAAAGATTGCAACAGCGCTGAGTAGCATTAGAATATGCAGGAGTGAGATGGCTAACTCTGCAAAATAGGAATGCATCATTTCATAGTATTTAAATATTAAATCATAACAACGGTTATTCTTGATAATCATATTGTTTTCCTCTCTTTTATTATAAATTTCTGTAAATTACTCTTTAGTAATTCATTGATGTATTTCATTTTATTCCTTTTGTTATTTCATAAAGATGAGCAAATACTCATGCGCGCGGTTGATACGAAACTTATAGGGATAGCCGAGCGTTTGAAAATTATTATAGTCATGGCGACGATCCCAAATAATGAGGTCATCTAGTTTAAAGCCTATCGTGTTAAGTTGGGTATAAAGATCAGAGTGAAGAGGGTAAAGGCGATCCTTTATCCGAAGATCCATTACATTAATAATGCAATAAGACTTTGGCTTGAGAGCTATGTACACTTCCTTCAGTATAGCCATCAGTCGAGATAAGAACTCTTCATAGCTCTGGATATTACCAAGGTCATTTTGGTTCTCTCCATATCCTAAACGTCTTGCCCTCTTATAATTCGTTGAGTATTGGCGTCTCAAAATATTCCAGTAGGGTGGTGAAGTTATAACCATATCAATAGACTCAGGCTTTATGTAAGTGCTTAAGTTCATCGCATTTTCCTGAATAATAGAGCAGAGAGATCCATACCTCTCAACTCTTGCCTTGGCCTTGATGATAAATTCATCATATAATTCAAACCCAACACTTTGATGGTTCAACTTACCTGCCGTTGCTAGAGTTGTTCCGCACCCCATAAAGGGATCAAGGATGAGACAAGGCTTGCTCAAGAAAGAGAGGAGTAACTTTTCAACCAATGCTTCTGGAAATGAGGCAGGATGCTTAAAGGCTTTTTCTTCTTTCGTTTTACTAAGATTCGACCAGATTGAGATGGAGTTTTTCAGCCAATCTTTACCGCTTAGTAAATTAGCTCGCTGCTTCGGATCAATAAAGCGCTTAGGGATGTCTGATAGTGAGTTAGTCACAATCAAGTTTTCTATAGTCTGTTTATTACTAGGGGGAATTTCTGACATATTATCATTTCATTAAAATTGATGCTCTTTATCGTCCAAAAAGCGACTTAACCGTTCTTGATCTTTATTATTGAGTTTTGGCCAGATTTCTTTAAGCAAAAGGCCGTATTTATAAGTTTTAACAAGCTGACGTGTGGTTAAAGATTCCATCTTTGTAAGGTAGAAATAGCTCACAGAAAAAGCTGTCAGAATTGAAGCTGTAAGGGCAGTTGCGCCGATAAGCCAATTTCTTAAAGATAGTGCCTTTTGAGCCTTAAGAAGTGTTCCTTCAGTATTTTGAGAAGTGGTCAGTAAATTCTGGGCAGCTTCCTCGAATGTTCCCTTTATGCGCTCATTAATATTTTGGACGACTTCTTGTCCCATCTGATGAGATGCCTCTAGGATGTTGGCCTTAAGACTCTTTTGAACATGAGAGGTAATATCTTTGAATTCTTCATGTTGTACCATGAACATGCGGGCTCCTGCTTTAACCTCGTCTATGGTCTTCTGTAATTCTTTAATTTGAGCGCCCATCTCTTCTTTAAGAAGCGAGAGCTTATAGTAGTTTAATTCAAAAGGATCTTGCATTTCATGTCAACAACGGTTTAAAACTGACCCACTTTTGAGGATTTCAACGGTCTAAAATTGACCCACCCCTCTCCATTTAATTT
>MKUU01000064.1 GCA_001898705.1 Caedibacter sp. 38-128 | reverse complement strand
CTTGTTAAGATGAAGCCAATAATGCATTTTCTGCAACACAATGGCTTCATTTAAGCCGATTTTTCTTGCTAATGTTGGGAATATTTGTAAAGGCGCCTCATTAATAAGAAGTCTTGTTTGCATAAGAAAGTGCCCGTCTAATTTGATTCATCAGCAAAAGTCTGAGACGTATGTTGTCGGAGGCTGCGCTTTTCAAACTCTTCAACATCACACAAGCGATATAAAACATTGCGCCCAATTTTAAGATACTTAGGCCCTCGACCATTCCAGCGCCATTGCCCTAGCGTATCAGGCTCAAGGTTCCATCTTTGTGCTAAAGCTGAGGGGGTTAAGAATTGAGTTTCCATGGGTTTTTTTCTCCTTTTAATTGTAGTTTTTAAGCAGAATAAACATGGCAAGCATTAATGTCAATATACATGTAAAATTGCAAAATATGTGCAAATTTGCAATTTCATGTTGATTGGTAGATAGGTATATGTCTATATAGATGATGAATGATCAGTATAGAATTAAAACAGCATAGGATCAGGAACCAAAATGAGCACAAGGCAACCAGATAAAAATGCGGCAGCGAGGTTGAGGCAAGTGAGAAACCTTACAAATCTTGCGCGTACTGTCTTTGCGAGCAAATATAAGCTAAGTACCAATTCCCTATCAGCCTGGGAGAATGGGACATCATCATTTTCAGAAGAAGTCGCAAAAAATCTTGCAGATATATTTAGAAAAGAAGGTATTAAAGTAAGTTCACACTGGATTATGACAGGAGACGGACCTAAGCCTAAAGCTTTAGCCTCAAGATTAATACAAGGCACTGGTTCCCTGGACATGGCAATCAGCGATGAAGAAGAACTTTTTTGGCGAGCAACATCTTCCTTCAAGGAATTTTATAAAGATTGTTTAGTGCTTATCATGCATGATGATACCGCGCTTCCTTTTTATAGGCCAGGTGATCATATAGGTGGTAAGGTTATAACAGAAGATAAAATTCTTTTCATTGAAGATGAGCCACTTATTGTTGAATTGGAAAATGGAACAATTATGTTACGTTATATCAAGCCAACTTCAAAAACTGGCTTTTACGACTTAAGAGCTATAAACCAAGACACGATAATAATTCCCATCATAAAGAATATGAGAATTAAACGTGCAGCTAGAATTAATTGGGTATTTAGGCGCTAAAATAGGCTCAATCAGCAACAGGCCTTTCTTAAAAAGGCTGGACTTTCGCCCAGCTTCTTTAATTCATGCCACAAGAGTATTTATATGTTCTAATACCTCATGCGCTTCTGCTTGCAAGCATTGAATAAACATAAGAACATGGTTTTTGATTTCTTCCTGACGCTCAGGCGTTAAATAAGATTCAACCTCAAAAAATCTTTTAGAAACCTGAGATTTTTGGCTAAGAAATTCTAATTTCTTTTGTTTTCTAAAAGGCTCTAAAGCTTCCTTTGAAACCAAATTTAGGGTTTCAATCTGTTCCCATTCTGATTGTATGTAAGCAGAGATGTCACTAATGACATCAACTGAGACTTCTGGATATTCTAGTATTCCAAGGCAAGCGGCGTAAGATAACAAGTCTGTCTTTGCAATCCATCTTAGGTAATTAATGATGCCTAAAGTGCAAGGGGTAGGGATTAGCCGCTTGAGTTGCTCTTTGTGATAACCTAATTCCATCAGTCCTTTTAAGAGCATATTGCTATACCAATAACTCTCCGAGAGAGTGCTACACAATTGGTCTTTTAAATTAACATTGGTTGTTTGGGAGATAGCTGTACTTAAATGATCAGGAAATGCCGCTGCAAAGTGATAGAGAGCAAAGAGATTTTGGATCAATATATTCTTGAGGTTTTCCTCGTTATTCGTATTGATAGGTTTTACTTTCTCAATTCTTCTCGTACGTTCAATACTCATAAGATGAGCATAAAAGGAAGATGCAGGGACAAGACTTTTACTACATAGAACTAAAAAACCTATCTCGTAAAGCGGTTGCAAAGCATACATAACTTCTGTCTCAGAAGTCTCATAAATGTTTGCAATCTCTTTGACAGTATAATCTCCATTTAAGTAAGGCATTAGCTCTCGAAGCACTAACCTGACCGAAGGATCAAATTCTATTGTAGAGTTTAAGTTTTTAAATCCCTGGATTGGAGGATGGAAACCCTCTAGTGATCTTTGTTCGTAAATAAGAACAATACTAGGGTTTATGTTTAGCCGAATATCTTCATTTAAAGTTCCTATCAACTTAGAAGAAGTAATGATTTTGGTCTCTTTGATATAGCTTTCAGTACTCTCAGGATGATGAGAAGTAATTAACGACTTGAATAGTTCAAGTGAAGAAGATTCATGAATGGTTATACTTTTATTATTCTTAAAGTAACTTGCCAAAGAAAATTGTTGTTGATGTGTTTTTTCATTTTCTTCCATTTGATTTCTCCCTAGTAATTTTGAAATTATTCCTTGCGTATTTAATTATTAAGTAGAGCAGCTTAAATAGAGGTTAGATTGTATATCTGATTTAAAAGCTCCCATTCATGCGCTGCAGCCTCTGAAAAAACTTGCTTTATTGTTAACTTTTGTTCTTTAGGAATAGTGCGGAACTGAGTATCAAGAGAATTAATGATTCCTATTATGGGTTCTCTTGCATCATGGTAAAAGCAAGATTTAATGTACCTCTTATAAGGGTGTTTAAACAGGTTCAGCTCTACAAGCTTCTGGCGTAATTGAGCTTTGAACCAGAACCGAGGTAATATTGCTGTGAGAAATAGAGTCTTGTCCTCTAATGTGCTTAAAAAGTTTATATATTCTTTGCAAACGGGGAGAAGCTCATACGAGGAGATCTTAAATTTACCTAATTGGTTGCTAAGATCATCAGCTTCAATAAGAGAGTAGTTTGCAATTTTTAGAAATAAAGGCTTTATATAGGTTGCATGCTTAAACCTGCATATGGATATTAATTGTTGTGAGATTTCATACCATAACCATGCTTGCTGTCTGATAAAGAGCTTGAATTGCTCTTCTTTAAGTGTTCCATTTATTAATTTTTCAATTAAAGCATGATTGAGAATATCCTTATCTAAACAAAAGCAAGAGCTCTCAAGAACATCAATAAAAGTCGATCTTGAGTATCTTGTCATAGAAACGCTATACATTTTCCATCCTTTTCTAGTATTCATTCTTCTAGTTGTCGTGTATGATTACACTGCTTGCAGACTTATAAATCTGTCCCTTATAAAATGAGTATTAGGTTTATAAGTACGTGTAGCCATCCTTGTTTATATGCAGTGTAAATTTACACTGTAATATTGTCAAGATGCATTATGTTGTTTATTTTTGTTTTTAGATATTATTGGAATTGCACATTATGAGTGGGTTACTTGTTAATAAGCTCAAAAAGAAAATAGAAGAGAAGAATTACTCGGTAGCGGAATTGGAAAGAGTCGCTGGGTTAAAAGGACATGCGATAAGAAACATTCTTCTTGGAAAATCAAAGAAACCAAATATAGAAATCCTACAACGTGCTGCAAGTGTGTTAGGATGTTCAATTGTTGAGTTTCTAGATGAAAAAGAACTTGGGCAAGTAAATCTGGTGCCTCAGGGGCGTCCAGCACCTGTCAAGAAAGAAACAATTCTTATAAAGAATGTTTCTTTATATGAACAAGCAGTAAAGCTTGTATTTAATATTTATCAGGAAAAGGATTATATACCTTCTACTGAACAAGCATCCTATGTCATCAATGAAATTTATGCTTTTGCAGAGAAAAATCAAGCAAACAAGCCAGATAAAGCATTTGCAGAGTGGCTAATCAGCAATTGTATTTCTTCCTAGTTACCATGGAACGCGCAGCCCATTTTTATCTAAGAAAAGAATGATATCTTTTGTTCTTGGGTGGTTCAACCCAAAGTGATCAATATGAAGAAGTAAGTATTTACGCGTTAAATCAATTCTTCTTTTCTGTGCACTTATCATTGCCAGTCTAGAATATAAACGACTGATATCATCAAATTCTTTAACAGACGTAATTTTATCATAAATACGCTCTGCAATTCTGTACTCTCTCCATGCTTTGGAAAAGTCTTTCTTGCTCTCATATATTTCCCCTAAAACAAGATGTGCCCATCCTTGGCGGCAAATTTTGTCCGAACCATTTACAAGCTTATTAAAATTCTCAATAGCTTGAGTGACATGCTTTAATCCTTTATCTAAATCATTTTTTAAAAGGTAATTCGTTGCCATAATAATTTTCAGGCGGACGGCCTTATAGTCATAATCAGTATTGCGAATTTTCATGAGTTCATCAAAGCAAAGTGTGGCTAGTTTCAAGGACTCTTCAACCTTTCCTAACCTTGATAAAATTTCTGCTTTACAGATTTTTACATAAGGATAGAGTGCTTCGGGCAAATTATTGTCGTGAATAACCTTAAGCGAACGATCGACTAAAGAGAGCGCTTGTTCATTTTGTCCCTTAAACATAAGCGTGTTTGCAAGAGCACAATAGTAAATGCAATGATATAATGGATTATTTATTTCATTTAGAAGTGGTTCTGCCTTTTTAAGAGCGTCTAAGCAGTCTGTAATTTTCCCCTGTATGTTATAGTAGTCTGGAAGGTTATTAATGAGAGCAAAAAGCTGCTCTGCTTTTGAACTTTTATGGGCCTCTTTTTCTAAGAGCGCAATGCCCTTAAGTGTCAAATCGATAGCTTTGTTGACATCTGTGAGTAACGTTACGTTACCAAGGGTATTATATAATCTGCCTTTTGCAAAGTTATTGACCTTCTTGCCTTTTTTGATTGTTGTTTCCGCTTCATAAGCCCATTTATCACCAAATTCAAAATCAGCAAGTGAGAAAACAGCGACACGAGCTAAATCAATTTTAAGTTCAAGAGAGTTTTGAATATTAGTTTGGTTTGTATCAATATCATCAATAAGGCATTTCATATGCTCATAGTAATCACTGTGATCAAAAACAAACTTTTCGAGTTCATATGGTCCCCCTGAAAAGCGAGAGCGAAAATATTTAACCCATAATGCCTGGATTTCATTCTTTGTACCCTTTGAAAGACTCTCTTTAAGGGCAACCTGAATTAAGGGATGCATCTGATAAATACTTGCCTCATTATTATTCCCTTTTTTTGTATCAACCATAAGATAAAATGAATTCACTAGATCATAAATAAGCTCATGCAGGAGATCTTTATTGATGCCAAGCAATTCAACACAATCTTTTATGATGTCCTCTTCAATATGGTTTGGATGGAGGAAGGCTAGAAATGTTAATACTTTATAAGCATTGAGATTTTTCTTCTTTAATTCTTCAAATGTTAAAGCGAGGGTGGCAAAAACCGTTTCTTTATAATTCATGCTTTCTTCATCGGTATCTTTGTTGACTTTTTGGTGAAGACTCTCAAGATAGCTTCTTTTCTTCTCAAAAAGCTTTTGGTATTCATCAGGCGTCATTGAAGGGAGGGCTCGGATAAGGACACCAGCTTGTGTTAAGGCTAAAGGATAATCTCCAAGTAAGGATGAAATTTTATCGAGCTTATCTTTAGGCCACTCAATAAATTTTTCTAAAATTCTAATAGAATCTTGTCGATTAAGCTTTTCGATGTGCACTTTTCTACACTCCACATTTAGGCTTCTTGATGTCATAAGAATAAACTTATCCTTCTTATCTTTAAATGTCGTCAATATACTTTTAATCTCTTGAGATTTATCACCATCTTCTAGAATGATTAAGATTTTCTTTGAACTCTCTGGAATCCAGGATTTTAGGATTTGAAGGGACGTATCCAATGTAAGGTAATTCTCAGGGATTTTCTCAAGAGGGGTTGCACATCTCTGATTCCAGGAACGCCCAAAATCAACAAGCTGTGCACGAATATCGCCTGTACACTCTAGCTTTAATATAATGTTGTACTTGTTCTTCCATGAGAATTCTTGAGCGAGTGCGCTCTTCCCAATTCCAGGCAGGCCTACAAGAGCAGCAACATTTTGTGTCTTAAAAATACTTGATATTTTACTGAGTTCTTCTTTACGTCCCTGAAAGAAGGCATTTTTTGTTGGTACGTGATATATAAACTCTGTGCCATAACTTGTCTGGGATGTAAGAGAGATAAATATTAAGAAAATAAAGAGGGGAAGCTGCATAAAAGTTATTTGCCTCGAAATTGTATGACATTGGCAGGCATAGCCTTTTCTAGAGGAAATGCTTTAAGTGGGATTTCAATAATTGTACTGTTTCTTGGAGGCGCAAATTCATTCTTAACTTTGATATTAATGTTGGCTCCTTCTGCTAACTTTAACACCCTATCATTTTCGAGAGAGAACAAATCTCCTCTTTTATTAGAGAAATCATGCGTAAAAGTTTTAATCTCATGTATATAACCTTGGTCAATGATATCAACTACAAGAATATCGTTATTAATTCGCATAAGAATATTAATAAAGCTAGCATGAGGAGAGCGTTTAATAATATTTTTTAAAACATTGATAAATAAAAGCTCAATAATGAGCGGATCGTGGTTAATGATCCCAGGCATACTGTGTTGAAAGCTAATCTTAACCTCTTTGTTGTAAATGTCAGGGAATAAAAAGAGGATGCTCTTGTGTAAAATTTCTGACACATCAATATCTTCAAATTTAGTTGGATATAAAATACCTTCTTCCAAGGCATCTGATGGTTTTTCAACAGTAAGGTTAAGCTCTTCAAGGCCTTGAAGAGTTAGGATGTCAGTATTTAAACTGCCTTCAATATACCTAGATATGACATAATGAGAAGCAATGAGAATTTTAATATCTTCTTGTTGTCTGAGAAAAACTTCTTTGAGGATTTTTTCTCGCTCTTTAATGGATTCTGCATATTGTATTTCAGTGCTTGTTTTATGCTTCAGCTTTGAGATTTTAATAAGAAATACAAATTTGAACATTAAATGTGAAGAAATTATTAGTAAAAACAGCATAAGCAATGCTGCCCATAATGTTGTTCTTTGTTTAATATATATTTTATAGGCGTTTTCTTCTTGGAGCTTCGCAAACAGGGCTAATGGAGTCTCAGGAATAACAACATAATGATCGTAAATGTTCCCAAAGATAGTAATTGAATTAGGCAAAGAACCATATGTTTTGTCTAGCTTGTCGGGTTGTAAAAACGGATAAATATTTGAGCTTAATACGATATTGATGTGATCAGGCTTATGCCCTGAATCTATCATTCCTTTTGCTTCACAGGATAAGATAAGAATACCATCTAATTGTTTAGAAGATGCATGCTTAATACGGCGTATATAATATAATGCATCATCCCACAGATAAAATTCTCCTCGAGGAGAGACCGTTGAAAATTTCTGTAATAGTTCTCTGGGAAAATCTGTTAAATCTGATATTCCATACGGGCTGATAAAAAAGCGTTTATCTCTTTCAAGAATGTAGTGTGAAGCAATAAATGGAAATATTCTTGAGTGTTTGGAAGTATTGAATACTGGTGTACCAAGAACTTGCACAATTTTATTTATAGAATTTGCATGGTTAATTCGTGTCTCTATAATGTTAGCTTCCTCTTTAATATTATTAATGCGAGTTTGGAGTAATTCTTGAAGCCCCTTGATGGCTCGTTCGTTGTGATGTTTTCTTGATTCTACAAAAGAAACATAGTCCCCAAACACACCTATTAAGCAAATAATGGAGAAGAAAGCTGTTAAAGGAAGGAAGGATTTTATATATACTTGTCTATATTTGTGAGATTCTGAAGTGTCCATAGTCTTTACGTCTTAAGAATAGGAGTTTTTATATTTTAAGATAGCCGTCATCGTAGCTGTGAGATATTCCGTAGACAAGTCAACCCTACCTTAAATATTATTTATAGCTTTAAGAATTTTAGTTGAATAGTTTTAGTCTGGCAATGCTAGGTTATCTAGTGGTTTTAAAGGCTGTGATTATAAGCACTCTTCGATAGAAAATTTTTGCTTACTTTATTTCAAATTTGCTCCCCATATGCTCCCCCATCAAAAGTCTAATGTGGGCAGCGCTTTTATAAGTCATTGATTTTCTTGGTGGGCATTATAGGATTCGAATCTATGCCCCCTGATTAAAAGTCTCATTCAAAAGCTTCTCATAAAAAGGATGCTTAAAAACAGCTTTATGAAGATATTGAAGGGGGTGTTCTACAATTTTCAAGAAAGGAGAGTCAATGCTTTCTAAGCTTGAAGCGCTATTCATTGCACGCTCCTTTTAGTGAACCAAGGGCATCATATAAGATAAAGAGTGGCTTTTTCTTAAAATTAATTATAATTTGGTTATGCATCATTAGCCCCCTAATGATGCATTTTGTCTATAAGCCTGCACTCGAGTTTAACCGCCTGAGTGCAGGCCTTATTTTTAAGCGTTGTTTCTTCTCGATTAGTTTTATTCGTCGCTCGAGGTGCCACGCCGCCTTTAGCAAATCTTTAACTTCGTCATCCTTGTGTCAAATTTCTTAAAAGTTTGTTCATCTATTGAATCTTTTATCTCTTTATGAGAAATATAAAAGATAGAAGGGAGAGAAGCTTTTGGCTACAACTGCATAAGTGGACCAAAATATTCCTATGGCCTACTTTGAGAAGATTTGCCTATATTTGGCATCAAATATTAACTTACCTTAATCGCAATAAAGTTAGAGAAACATTGCATACGATTAAGGTGAGATCACAAATAAATGCAATATTTTTATATCTTAAGTTTAAAACACGAGTATGCTTAAAGTAATTTATAAATAAATTATTGAGAATTAACTTTAATTTATAATCTTATATCCTAAGCAGTTATATTTTGGACAATATTGAAATAAAAACTGTTTATCCAACAATGCTTGTATGTTAGATTAACGGCGATATTAAAGGGGAGTATCTAAAGGATGCAGTATTTTAGGCTTGTAAAAATTCTTGTTGCTTTAAACATTTTTGTCCAAATAACCCATGCTTCTAGTTCTTATATCATTGAAGAAGAGCCTAAACAAGTTCGTAATCTCTCCTTATCAAGGGGAGCTAAACCATCATCTTGGAGCTTATTTAATTTATGGCAATCACTTCAGCAAGCCGTATCATCTAAATTATTACCTTATATCTCTCATCCTGAAAAACCCACTCCTTCAAGGATAATTGATGCTTCATGGTGGAAAGCACCTTCCTCTGAAGAAGAAGAATTTGCTCACCAATGGCATAAGATTGTAACCTATATTGTTAAAGAGAATTTAAAGCATGCTCAACTTCTTGCTTTCAGAGTTCAAGAGCGAGAACACGATTATAAGTCCACTGTGGGCAAGAACTTATCACGTCACAAAAAATTGTCCCAACTCCTAGGGAAAGAAGCCCGAAGAATTGCAACTTTTGATGCAATTCTTGTTAAAGAATCTAAGAAAATATCTCTTCCTCAATACCTAGGTTTTTTGGCTTCTTTTAATATAGAAGAAAAAAATCTTCCTTTATTAAGAGAGGTTCTTAAAGAATTTTACGCAAAGGTTGAGCTTACTTCTTTAGGAAATGATTTTTATGATAGTGATCTTTTCCAAAAGGGTTTTTATTTAGCTGATTGCTTATGGCAAATTGGTACTCTTGAAAGACATCCAGGAAATTTACCAAAACTAAAAAATATTGTCCGTACTTCTTATAAATCTATTGAAAAGGGTGATTTGGATGATGTCTCTGATAAGCTTGAGTCTTTAGGGATTGTCTCTCACTCCGCGAGAACTTACGGGATGTCTCGTCTCTTTTCAGGAGGCTCTCTTTTATTCCTCATATTATCCAGCAGTATGATCAATGTTGCTTCAGCGTTACCGTTACGTTCAGCAGCATTAGGTATTGCTTGTGACGATAATTATAAACAGTGTGCGAGTGGTTATACGCTTTTTGATTTTTATAATACGACACTTGAAGTCAACTCTATTCTCTCCAACAGCTATTTTATTAATACAATTCAACAAACTCTTCTGGAGCCCGATCGCTTAACTGCCCTTAATACAACTCTTAACAACATTTATAACTTAATGAATACGACTGAATGGTATTCTGAAATTACTACTTTCTCTGCGAATTCAGTTCCTACAGGCAATGCCACCCGTGAAATTTATAGTCTTCCAGCACCCTTTTCTGCATCCCACTATCACTCAATTAATGATACAGCTTATCAACAATTTTTTTATAGAATTTATGATATTTATCAGCCTATAAATAATACCCAAATTGCCACATATACAGGCACATCAGGTAAGTATTATTTCTTAGATCAATTTCCTAATACGGAAGTGTGGTTTTTCCCTGTTATGATTAATCAAACCTTTGGTGTAGGTACTGCAATTATGAGACCTTCTCAAGGAAACCCTTCTATTCTCTGGCAACGTGTTATAACGAGAGACAATGCTGTTAATAACGCTGCCAGTGCATCAATCTCCGGAACAAAGGTTAATATCAATAAACCCGCACGAGCTACTTTAGAAGATGGTAATAATTTTGATAATATGACTTTACTCTATAGGGGGAATGTCGGGCAACCTTATTGCCAAGGGGGCAAACCATAGAAGATTATTTAGCGTCTCAGCCTTCTTATATAACCTCTCTTTCAAATAAGTTGATATCTTGCATGCCAGTGACAGGGCTTGATCCTTTGGCTTGTTTTAGAGTAGCTAGCGATTATTCGTACCCTTATGTAAGACTTTCGACCTTTTTTATGGAAAACACATTAGGAAACCTTACTTATCATCGTCGAATTGTTGATGGACCACGTTATAGGGATTGTAGCTACCAAGCATTAGATTCTCAAGCAACTCAAGAAACATGTCATACTTATGTATGGTCTCCAAAATACAATAATATCAGTACAACTTCTCAAGTTCTTCCACAAAATATGAGCTCTCTTTATGGCTCCCTTAAGCTAGGAGAACTGCATAAAGTAGCAGAAATATTCTTTCCTGATACCTCTGTTGAGGGTATTATTTTAGAGACCCTACAAAATTCAAGTGGAGTTTTTGGACCAAATTACTACGCTTATTGTGGTTCACCAACTTCGACCCCTTCTCCCACACCAGGGGGTAGTGGTTCTTCATCCTCAGATTCCGCAGCCATAGGCGCTGCTATTGGGGGCTCTGTTGGCGGTGTTGCAGCCCTTGCTTGCCTTACAACAGGGGTGGTGATTGCTGGCGTGAAATACCACAAGCATAATAAGAAAAAAGTTTTTGACGAAGAAGAGGATGATATCGAGATGGATAACCGTTCATCCCATATTATTTCTCAAGAGGCCTTCAATGCTAAAGGAGAAGGCTTAGAGGATGCAAGGCTCAGAGTAAAAGGGGCAATGCATGGGGTAAGGTATGGCCTTTATTTTACGGTCGATAGGCATGAAGCAAGAGAAATTAAAGCTCAAACAGGCCTCAAGATTACAGTCCCAAAAGAGGAAGAAGAAATTCCTTTCCATTTAGGAGCTGGGAACTTTGGGCGTGTCATTATTGCTAAAGAAGAAGACACAGGCCAATTTAGAGCCATGAAGATTGTAGCAGGCACAAAGAATGTGAAAGCCTCTCTTCGTGAAGGAAAATTGCAAGCTCGGTTAGGTCAAAAAGAGGGGGTTTTGCCTTTGCTTGAATACCTGCACTTTGCTCCCACAGGGAAGAATAAAAAACAAATGAAACAGCTTTTGGTTGCAACTTTTGGAGCTCCAACCATCCAAGGCGAGGACATGACGACTCAAGATTTATTGTTGCAAGTCACCCCCTTAGCAGCTTTTGGCAATGGCGAAACATTTCAAAAGAATCTTGCAGGAATCTCAAATAAAAAACTTAAAGATCAACTGTTAACACACTTTGCGCTTTCTCTTTTAACAGGCCTCAAAAACATGCATGATGATGGCGTTTCTCACCTTGATATCAAACCAAGCAATGTTTTGGTGCATACAGATGGGACTGTCTATGTCAGCGATTTTGGATGTGCTTTACAAAAAGACAATCTTAGAGGTGGGCTTGGTGATTTTAGATACTTCTCACCTGAACGGATTGGTCATTGTCGTTCATTAATGTACCGTAAAGGCCACGAATTTGCTGCAATGGAGATGTTTCCTTATTTCTCTGGAAAAGCCGCTGATGCTTTTGCAGCAGGCCTTACGTTGTTAGAGATTGCAACTAATAAATATCCTCTTGGAGTTGCAACAAGTGTAACAAATATGCTGAATGAGCGTGACTCAGATTACTTTAAAGATCACCTTGAGGATGCTTATGAAGATGTGAGTAAGAACTTAACGATCTTACCTATCATTAAAGGATTGCTTCATACCAAACCAAAAAAGAGATTCTCAACATTAAAAGCGCAAGAAGAACTTTTAAAATTAAAACCCAAAGCTTTGCCTAAAGAACTCTTTGGTGAATTTAGAAGAGCCCTTTTAGAAAAAGATCATTCAGCAAAGAGTAAAGATGCCCATACTGCACCTGCTAGTAGCTCTTCAACCTCTTATGCTTATGAGAATAAGCTTCCCTCACAACAGCATGATGAAAAAGAGCTTGATTCAATTTATGAAAACAAGCTGCCTTCAGAACAAGTTTATGGGGAAGAGATTCCATCCCTCTATAAAGAATTAGGGCAAGACTATAGTGAAGCATCCGATCTCAAATCTAGCAATTATAGTGATAAGGCAGACGATGTATATTCTGTTCCACACTTGTCTCCCTTCAATGATAATAATGCTGATCTCACATCGAGCAATGAGAGTGTTGGAGCAGACGATGTTTATTCTATGCCAAAATTATCACCTTTTAATGATAATAAGGGAGGTGAAGCACTCTATGAGGAACCTGAATTAAGCCCTTTTGATGAGAGCAGTTATGCTTATGCTACGCCTAAGTTCATCTCATAAGAGGAACTTGTAAAGTTCACTCTGCAACAGGGGGCACGCCCCTCTGTTATTGGGTTTAAAAGAATAGGGGATAAAGAACGACCTTCCCCCCTACAATAGATTCAAGTTTTCTGTAGTATAAAGCAGTTACGGAAATATAGAAAAAGGGGATGAAGAAGAGTTATAGGATTGTTAAGGCGGAGTGATGTTTTATTAGGGCAAGGAAAAAGTCTTGCTGAAGTTTGTCGTGAACTTAGTATATCGGATGTGACTTATTATCGGTGGCGCAAGGCTTATGGGGCTTGAAAATTGATCAAGCAAGAAAGCTTAAAGAGCTTGAGCGTGAGAATGCTCGCCTGAAGAAAGCTGCGGCTGACTTTACTTTTGATAAGCTTGTTTTGAAGGAAGCAGCAGAGGGAAACTTTTAAGCACCGAACGGCAAAGGCAATGTGCTGTGAGAGTCCAACAGAAGCTTGGGATCTCCCAAAGACGTGTTTGTGAGGTTTTAGAGATTCATCGTTCGGTGTTGAGATATTGCTTTAAAAGAGAAGATGACGAGCAGAGTTACGAGCGGGGATTATTCGCTTAGCGAGTCACTATGGCAGATATGGTTATCGACGTATTCATGCTTTGCTTAAGGCGGAAGGCTGGCATGTTAATCATAAACGAGTTGAGCGCCTTTGGCGTGAAGAAGGTCTCAAAGTTCCTCAGAAACAACCTAAAAGGAGTAAATTGTATCTTAATGAGCGTTAGCTCGATATAAGAGACATCATTTTTGTGATTGATTTCTCGAAAGTTATGCTTGGTTTTTTAGGTTTTAAAGAATAAGCAAGGAGAGCTGAGGTAATATTAGCGAAATAGTTCTGTACTGAGCGATGCCTTGTATGCTGCAAGTGTAAGATTGCTTTAAGCTGATCAATAACAGATTCTATCCCCCCTCGTTTATTAAGCCACCATTTTCTAATGGAGTCTAAGAACTGTTTCTTCATATTACGCTTAAGCCTGGTGATAAGTTCTATGTTGGAAGCTTTAAGCGTTTGAACAAGCTTTTTACTCAAATAACCTTTATCGCCAAAGAGCCATCCTTTAAGTCCTTGTGTAAGAGTTTGAACAACGCTGCGATCATCTGTGCTTCCTGACGTTATTTTGAAATGCATGAGTTCCCCTTTATCATTGATGACAAGATGAAGTTTGAACCCAAAGAACCACCCTGTTGAGGTCTTGCCTCTTTTTGCAAATCCTTCAAAAACCTTATGGCGCCCTATACGCCAATTGTCACACACCGGTAATTTCGTTGAATCAATAAAATAGCGCCCTGTCTTTTCTCCAGGGACTTGTCCCAATAAAAGAAGTAGTGGCATAATAGCCAGAGGAATCAACTCAAGAAAACGGTTGTAACTCACTAAGGTTGGAAAGGCCTCTTTATAGTGTTGAGACAGACAACTTTTATAAAAATCTTTGAAAGTGCGATAATGGCTTAATTAAAATAACACTAAAATGGTCATAATCTCTGAGATAGATAATCCACAACAACGCCGGCGCTTGCGTCTAGAATTAGGCAGAAGTTTTACAGAGCTTCTTTCCTCAAATTGCTTGCAAAAATCATCAATAAAGCAAGAAATCTCTTTTAAGGGGACCATAAAACCTCCTTAAGTTGGTAGTTTAAGAGATTTTATGTCCTCTAACTCTTTCCCTCAATCATAATCCAAAACATCAACCTCTTATATCGAGCTCACGTTTATAATTCTAATATTAATGCCCCAGTTCCTTTGAAGTGCCTTATATTTTTAGTAACCACATGTAAGCCATACCGTAGAGCTGTAGCAGCAATTAGACCATCACATGCTGGTATTGTTTTCCATCATTTTGAGCACGTGCTGTTAGTTCACTCCACATAATGGCAGTGTCACGATCAATAGATAAAATGCAATCGTAAAATTGTTGTTCAAGACTTGTGAGCTAATTGTTAATTCTAACTTTTTCTTGCTTTCAGGGAACAGATTAATGCCCTTTGCGATCTCTCCAACTCTTAATACGCTTAAAAATAAATCATTATCATCGTAATGAGATATTGTTGATTTAATGAATTTACTTTCTTGGGGATGCCTTAGCTCAGCAAGGATACATATATCAAGCAAGAGCCTCACATTTCAAAATCTCTACTGGGGCTTTTATCTCGCGTTTGATCTAATTCTTCGAAAGAGGGGCCTTGCATAAGGAAGTCCTTAAAGCTAGGTCTTACACCCGTTAAACGCTGATATTCTTTTTCATCTAAGATAACAACCGATTGATTGCGCCGGCGTACTCGTCTAGGCCCTTGTGTTAAAACAAAATTATTATAGAGCTAAACATCCCAATATTCAATCATTTATATAAGTATAATACTTTATAAATTTAGGTGTTATAGTATTTAGATATAAGGTGTTAGTGAGGGAAAAAATGAAATACGTATAATGTTGTGTGCTTTAGAGTTTTTTATCCCAAGTAAGCTTTGCTACTCTTCAAGAAGATGATTTTTCTTCTCAATCTAAGACGCAGATAAGTATAATTTCTTCTGCTAACCATTCTCAAGAAGTAAATCCCAAAAGTATAAGCTTCATTCATTTCGAAGACATTGCCTCTAAAGCAGCTCAAGGAAGTCTGCAAGCACGAGCACAATTTGAGATCAATCTTTTATACAGTTATGGGATTAATTTAGAACAAAACCAAGATAAGTTTTATGAGTATATATTTCTTGCTGCTGTGCAAGGATTGGCTGCAGCCGCTCTTATCTTTCATCAATCATGTCTCTCAAAAAAAAAGTCTTGATCCCGTCGGCAGATACATAACGTTTATTAGGATTTAAATGATTAATATTTATTAATTTAGGAGAAGGAAACAAAGACGTTAACAATTTATAAAAATAGCTATCTTACCTTAGCGTTTTTATACCAAGATATTGTGAATCGAATAAAATAGGTATACTGAATAATACTTTATTTTAGATTAGTCATAGGCTTATAATAATTGACACCTATCAAGCCAATAACATTACAGAATATGAGGTAAAAGGCTGGTGCAATTGTAGCACCTGTTATAAGAACAAGTCCCATGGATATTAAAGGCGCAGTTCCTCCAAAGAGGGCTTCTCCAACAGATACGCCAAGCGCAACCCCACTATAACGGTCAGAAGCTGGGAAGAGTCGAGTTGCTAGGAATGCTGCACATGGTCCAACATAAAGCGCCCCACAAAGAGTTAAGGTTGCTTGTGCAATAATAATTTTCGTTAAAGTTGTTTCATGGTTTACAAACCAAAACACAGGCAGCGCCACTACAATAAGAAGTAAAGCCCCCCAGCTCATCATTTTCGCTAATCCTACTCTATCTGAAAAGTACCCTGCTATAGGAATCATTAACATCCACAGCACCATAACTCCTGCATTAATGAGCATGCCATAAGAAGTAGAAACATTAACTTTAGAAGCAAGGGTAATAATATGCATAGAAATAACATAAAAGGGGGCTAATGCAGCAGCGCCTATTGCTATAGCGCACAAGAAATTACGCTTTTGAGAAGTCAGCACTTCTATCAAAGGAATTTTGTTCTGCTTAGGTTTTTCTGCTAACCGAGAAAATACTGGGGTCTCCTCAATCTGATTTCTTAAATAAAATCCAAAGAGACCAAAAAAGAATCCCATTATGAATGGAATTCTCCATGCCCAAGAAGGCATCCCTTTCATAAGGCAGATAGAGCTACTAGCAAGGGCTAGGATAACACCAATTAAACTTGATGCTGGAAGAAGACTGCATGCAAATCCTGGTTTATAATGTTGATTATATTCAGCAATTAAAATTGAAGCCCCGGTGTACTCACCTGCTGTGCATGCTCCCTGCATAAGCCTGCAAACCACAATTAGCAGCGGGGCCCACAATCCTATATGCTCATAGGTAGGTAACAGACCAAGCGTTAAAGTAGGGAGAGTAACAAGAAGTACAGATAAAACGAGGGCTTTTTTACGACCATAACGATCGCCAATATGACCAAATAGAATTCCTCCCAGAGGACGTATCAAGAACCCTGCTGCAAAGGCACCTAAACTTGCTATTCTTGACGTAGCAGGATCTGCTAGAGGGAAGAATAAAGGCGACATATAGGCCGCAAGGAAACCATAAAGTGTAAAATCGTAATACTCTAAAGCATTTCCAATAACTGCTGCGAAAAGAATTTTCTTTTTCATGTTTACATACATATTGACAACTATTTATCCAATAAAGTGCCAGTTAATCATGTGTTATGCTTTAATAGCAATAACACCTAATATTTCATTTCCTTCACAATTAATATCATTTGCTATTTTAGAGATTGAGAATGAGCTTATTCTTTCAATCTTGAAGCCTACTTTAGTTACCAATGTTTCAACAATATCCTTATCAAGCAAATTAATTGACTTGGGGATCATATCCGCAATGCTAGGGATATAATCTGCCGTATTTTCAATGAAGCCAGGCCACGGGTGTCCTGATTTTTTACGCGCTATGTAATAGGGCAAGAAATTTTGAAATATCTTTGTATAAGGAGTTGATGTCGCAAGAAAGAATTTCCCCCCAGGCTTTAGCCATTTATAAATTTGATTCAAAGCTTCAATGAGTTCCTCTCCTGACACAAAATGTAGGACACCTGAAGCGAGCACAGCTCCTAAGCTATTTTCAGCAAAATTAACTTCTCCTGGAACCTTACCAACTTTTAACTCAAGCCTGCCTAAGCAAGAAGTAGGTACTCGCTTTTTTAAAATTTCCAAATGGCGGCTTTCAATATCATTAGCAATGACTTTAGCCCCCATTTTAAGGGCAGGAATTGAAGCAACACCATAAGATGCTCCAATATCTAAAACTGGGCCAGGGGCATGAGGGGCAAAATTAACAAATGCTTGGCTATATTCATGTAATTCAGACAACATATAGCCTTGTTTATTAAGAGTAACCATTAAGCCATCAGCAGGAATATCGATATCCATCTGATGATCATTTGCTACATAAGATGGAGAAGCCCTTGCTAATCTCAAGGCAATATATCCCATTAAGCTCCCCGCCATAATGTAGAAAGCAGAAGCAGAAAACTGGCCTGTTTTTTGGACAAGTAAATTACCAATAAGTGGGGCTGTACCACCCAGGAGAGCACTTCCTAACCCTGATGCAATAGATAACCCACTACACCGCAGTGCTACAGGGAAAAACTCTGCCATTAAAGCACCACTTGGTGCAACATAACCTGCCCCTAACAAACTCAGAAGTGCAAGGCAGGATAGTGTGAGCGGTAAAGAATATGAAAGCTGAATTACCCAACATAAAGGGAAAGATAAGATTAGCATACTAATCGTAGAGATCTTCATAACCAATGCACTTCCTTTTCGATCAGCAACCATCCCCATGAGAGGAAGAAAAAGAATCCACATGGCCATGAAGAAAGCGTTTGTGAGCATAATTTGAGAAATGGAAAAGTTGAAATTTAAAGGAATACTTGAATTAATGGCAAAGACCGAAATCATATAAAAGGGAATTAAAGTTGCGCCCGCAATACCAATTGTACAAAGAAAGTTTTTTAAAGAATACCTAATGACATCCCTAATTGGGTTGTCACTTAACTGTTGAGTCTCCTTTGCAGTCTCATAGTCTAGAGTTTCTTCAGTCTTTCTTACAGCCCAGTAACCGATAAGGCCAAGGATACCTCCCAGTATAAAAGGAATGCGCCAACACCATTTTGGCATAATATCCATGGTGCATAAGGCACCTACGGAAGTTCCTAAAAGAGCGCCAACTAAGCTTGATGCCGCAAGGAAACTACAAGCGAAATTAATTTTTCCTTTTTGTGCTTGTTCTGCAACAAATACAACGCTGCTATATGCTTGTCCTCCTACAGAGAACCCTTGAAGTAAGCGACAAGCGATTAAAACAATGGGAGCTATAATTCCTATCCTTTCATAAGAAGGAAGTATGCCAATAATAAATGTTGGTAGTGCAGAGAGAATAATTGAAAGAATGATTGTGCTTTTCCTGCCAATCTTGTCTCCTAAATAGCCAAAAACGATACCTCCAAAAGGATTCAATAAATAACCACTGGCAAATGCCAGTAAAGATGCCATCAAAGAAATATTTGGATTGGATGATGGAAAAAAAATAGAGGACAAAAGTGGTAAGAAGAACCCAAATAGGATTATTTGATAATATTCAAACGAATTATTCATCATAATTGATAGAATATTCTTTTTAAACATAATAATAAATTATTCTCTATTAGTTGTTTTTAACTAGCAATTTTAGAGCAATAACGTATTGGGGACATTCTGACAAGAATAATTTAATTTAAATTTTAAATAAAAAGTAAGCCTTTCAAATACTTGAAATTAAGCTGCTTTTCTTTTAAAATTATCAGGGATAACCTCTAAAAGGTACTCTCCAAAGACTTGAACACGTCTAGAATTTACAAGAGCTTGTGGGTATACATAATATAAGTCGATAGTTGGCCCTGAGACTTCAGGCAATATTCTAACCAGATTCATCTTATCTATGCCTGGGAATTCTTTGGATAATGCAACGATACCCAGTCCTAACTCAGCGAGACGACTTGCTGCTTTAGAAGAATTAATGCTGACATAAGGTTTTCGGGTTGTCTGAGGCTTAGCTCCAATACGAAGTGGCCAGTCTATATCGCTGTATGGTCTTATCGTGGATTCCCCAAATGTAATAATGCGATGATGATCAAGGTCTTCAGGTTTTTTAGGGCATCCAAACTTCATAAGGTATTCAGGGCTAGCATAGAGCTCTAAGAAGCAAGAAAATAAGTAGGTTTGGATTAAATCAGTTTGGTCGGCAATAAAAGGACGGATGGAGACATCGGCTTCTCGTGCTTTAACATCAAGCTTTTCGTCATGGCCAATAATATCAAATTCAATGAGGGGATATTTCTTTAAAAAGCCTGGTAAGAGCTCAACCAACCATAAGCTTGCAAGCGCTACAGTTGATGCTACTTTTAAACTCCCTTGAGGTTCTGAGGTTTCATCTTGAATTAAAGATTTTGCTTCTTCGAAGCTGGTATGCATTAGTTCAACTTTATGAAATAGAATTTCACCTTCTTTCGTGAGCACAACTCCTTTAGGAACCCTATTAAAAAGCTGTGTTTTGAGCCGATATTCTAAAAGCTGCATACTGCGACTTAACGTGCTTTGTGAGATATTCAAGTTATGAGCTGCTCCTGCGAAGCTGCCTGCTTTTGCAACATGATAGAAAATTCTTAATCTGTCCCAGTCCATATCAAGCCCTTATTCATTATTTTCGATAATAGCTTAAAGTGCTTCAAATAAGATGAAAACAACTTTATAAATATGGGATAGAAAATAACATTTTTTTAAATTGCACTTGAAGCATATCAAGCTGTCTACTTGTATCGCCGTCTCTTATTAAAACGAGGCGAATCTTCTTGAATTACAGGCCAGTGTGTTCATTTAGACTGCGTAATAGTTAGTAATTTTCGAAATAAAGGGAGCTAAATATAATATATGCCATGCATAAGGCGAGTCACCCTATAAAAATTTACATATCCTATATGCCATAATTGATATGGGATTATGTTTATCACTTAAGTAAGATCATCTTATGAAGTCTTAAGGATTTCTGGGATTTTTAAGTCCCACGTCTTTCAGACGTAAAGCCTCCCTGTTAACTTGTGGCTAGACTTTTTTATAAGGTCTAGCCCTTCTTCTTTCAACTGGAAACTGTTTTGAAATTTAATATTGAGAACATCTAAGAAAACCACCATTAATATTTGTATTTCCCCTTTAAAGGAGATGAATGTATTGGCTTTTAATATAAGAAATTTCATTAATAAATATTTCTTATCTGTACCAAAAAATGTTTATTACTGGGGCTACTCCACTTTGTTGTAAACACGAATATGTCTAATTAGAATATTATTTCTTGAATGAAATTAATGTATACAGCAGTAACACAAGTTATAAAACGATATAATTATTATGCTAAATTAAATTTAGAACTAATTTCGTGGGGGTGACGGTGAGTCTTTAAGCATCCCTGTTTTTATATCGTATCTAAGGCGCCCTCCCCAGTTCGCCTGATAGAATTTTTTGGAGACTATGGCAACCCCCTGCTGCCCTTGTTAATTGTAGTATATAAGAAATTTTTTAAAATTTTCAAGTAAAAAGTTATTGATTTTATTGCATTTTATCTCATTTTTTGCGATAAAAGACTTATATCTCACTTTTTACATTGGTTAATGTTTCATTAATCATTTGGTAAGGTATTGTTAAGATTATATTAGCCGTTTGTTAATCTATTTTTCTTATTTCATCTAAAGTGACAAATCAGAAAATTCTATATGAACCTTTTTCCCTAAAGCAATTGCCGCTTTTTCCAAACTCTTTAGTGTAACACTTGTATTTGTTGGGTCTAATAATCGGTCAAAAGCAGCCCGACTTGTATGTATTTGTTTGGCAACTTGAGTCTTTGTTATCTTTCTTTCTTCCATAGCTTTACCAAGCTCCCATGCAATAACCCTTTTTAATGCAAGAGCCTCTGTTTCAGCTAAGATTCCTTCTTTATCAAGAATTTCATCAAGATTACTTCCAACAAACTTATTTTCTTTATCCATTTTTGATTCTCCTATAACGCTTTTTAGCCATCTCTAAATCTTCTTGTGGTGTTTTTTGTGTCTTTTTTATAAACCCATGCAATAAGATCATTTCAGATCCTTCTATACAAAATATAACTCTTGCAATCCTATTTGATTGTAAACTTGAGCGTACTTCATATAATCCACTCCCTAGAGGCTTACAGACTGGCATCCCTATGGGCCAACCAAATTCAACAGTTTTTATATCTACGCCAACAACTTTCTTGTCATCTTTACTCAGTTCAAGAAGCCACTCTTTAACAGGCTCTTTCCCTGTTTCCGATCTATAAAATTTAACTGTTATCTTCTTCATAATTAAATGTATCAAAATTGGTACCACATGTCAAAGCTTATATTTCTGAAGCTATTTTTGAAGTAATCCTGCTCTGTTCCAGAGAAGATCCTAACAATTCTTGAAAAGTGCGTTTTAGCTCTATTCTTAGATTCTTCTGAATCCAATCTCTCATGAATAAATCTGGTGCTTGAAGTTCAACTTCTATAGCTTTTATGGTGATGATATTTAGAGGATACAACCACTGTTTAACCATCTCATAACCTGATTTTTCACACAATCTCAAACAAGTCTCAATCCAAGTTTGATCCTTAGAAGAATTAATAACGTCTTGTTTTAATTCCTCATGAGCTTTGTTTTCTTCCTCAGGTGATATGTTTTAAGGGTTTTTCTTTGATCTTACGGTTACCAAGAGTAAACTCTCCTTCTTGTCTCTACCATCTAAACCCAATAAAAAATCATACGGTTGTGAGTTAATTTTTTATAATATATTGAAATTCACTTGGACTTTTAAAAAAAATAGTTATTATTTTGAATATGAAAAAAGAGAGCAATAATTAA
This sequence comes from Caedibacter sp. 38-128, assembly GCA_001898705.1. Classification (GTDB taxonomy): domain Bacteria; phylum Pseudomonadota; class Alphaproteobacteria; order Caedimonadales; family Caedimonadaceae; genus Paracaedimonas. Next base: position 1,692 of record MKUU01000064.1, on the reverse strand, counting down.
TTAAGTAGAGTAAAATAGATGCACAACAAAATTTATATATTAATGTTTCTAATGAGCCTTTTAGCAATACAAGCTGAAGCTAAAACAGAAGTATTTTTGGGGGTGCAAGGTGGTTACAATATTATCAATGCTAAAGTTAAACGCCATACTCAATTTAATGCGGCTGCTCTTAATGTGAGTGATAAGGCGGATATCTCAAGTGGGAGTGCTCTTGGAGGTGCTTTTTTTGAGTTAGGGCATACTTTTCAAAATTCATTCTTTTTAAATTTGCAAATAAATGCATTTCTTTCAGGATTCAAAAAAACAAATACAACTGCGGTAAATGCAATAAATAATCCCATCACAACTTCTCTTAAAATGAAAAACAGCTTTGGAGGAGCCTTGAAGTTAGGTGGGAAATTTAAGGGTATTTTACCTTATGCAAAGCTAGGTTTAGCCGGTTCCAAATGGGAATCTCAAACCACTATAAGGCCGGGTTTTAAAGGAGATATGTCAAAAAGACGAATAGGAATAGAAATTGGAGCTGGAATAGATATCCCTTTAGAAGATCGTTTTTCTATAGGAGCTGAATTTTCCCATCTTCATAATAAAAAAATTTCTTATCATGCAATCAATAATGTAGGCCAAAGGCGCACTATCTCTATTCATCCTCGAGAAAATCGCATCATGTTTAGTATTAAGTATAAACTAATGAATAATTTAATCAGCTTGTAAGATGAGAAAATAGTAATATTAAAAAAGAATTTATACCTCATAAAAACCGCGGGATTTGCCATGGATAATGCTTGGTTTAATTAACCAAGACTCATAAACCTGACCAAACAGGCTGCTTTTTTAAAAGATTAACGGAAACCGCCGTATGCGAAGAGCTTGTACAGTGGTGTGAAAAAATGGCGTCGCGAGGCTCCTTCTCCTCTATCGAATTTTACGCAAAAACTGGAGTGTTCACCAGTTAGAAATAAAAAAAAATGATTTCAAGCAATATGAATAAAAAGTAAGTAGTTTCCTGAGATAGATGTTAGTGAACTTCCCTTCACCTGAAACTTCTGAGTCTAAATGATACCTTCAGTTATGCTTGCTTATTTGAAATATTTTGTTAAAGATTAAGCTATTAGAGAACAAACTTTTTGAGGAGGGAAGATATGAAAAGTTTAATGATTGGTACCATAATTGTGAGTGTTTGCTTACCTTTTATTAATTATGAAGTAGAAGCGTCATTAACAGAAGCAGAAGAGTTAGCATTAGCAAGTGGTTCGGATTTTGACAGAAAGATTCTTGCTCAAAAAATTGCTGCTAAAGGAAATCTTCCAAACTTTTTAGCATCTTTAGGTGCAGAAAATCCTGACATACTTAACCTTCAAAGCCAAATAAATAATGCAAAAGTTGCGGTTGGTACTATTCAGCCTGGAGATCCCACTCTTGCAAATAGAATTGCTGCTGTTCAACAAATTATTCCAGGAATTTCTCTTATCAACGGAGCGCAACAGATTCAAGCAAAGGTGGCTACTGCAATAGCGGTATTAGATAGTACTCCTAATCAAACATTACCGGGTGCAACGCAAGCTGTTACTAATGTTGTTTCAACTGGAGGAGTTGGTGGAAACCGGGGTGCTAATGTTCTAACAGATGTAACTGCGGCAAGAGATGCACTCCCTAATGCTGGAGGAGGAGACCTAAAAGCCAGAGCGCTTG
>MKUU01000063.1 GCA_001898705.1 Caedibacter sp. 38-128 | reverse complement strand
AATTTTGAGATTCCTCGGCTTTTTTTCCTTCCAAGACTCCTTGATACAAAGATCAGAGATATGTCTTGAAAAGAAAGCCATTCCTCTTGCTTTTTGGCTTCTCTCCTCACCCTACCTTTCACGTAGGCTGAGATCCTTTTGGCACCTAGTCGCATCACCAGGGTGCCTATTGCCCTTCGATGCCTCCTTTCTTTCCTTGTTCCATCAGACAAAAAGAAGGCATTCGCTCAAAAAGAGCGTTAAAAGGCTTATAACTTGAATAATTTAGGTTTTTTATCCCTGCTTTATTATTCTTTTTTCTTTAGAGGGCGACAGAAACTGGCTAAAGGGTTTATGAAGAGAGGTCTTCTTTTCATAAGAAGGAATCATTTCTGACCATCTACTACTAGGCTACCATATACAGATACAAATTTCAAGAAAATTCAGTACAAAAATAAAGAATTTTATCGATTAAAATCAATAAGTTATTGTATAATTTTTTGAGGAAAAATAAGCCCTTGAATTAAAGGGAAAAAATTTTTTATAGATGCTTTAATTTTAAAGATAAAAGCTCTGGATCAACGCCAATATTTTTAAGAACTGACTTCCAAAGAAGATTTAATTCTTTTGTGAAAATAAGATCAAGGTTGGTATCCATCATGAGCCAGCTATTTTACTGCAACTGGGCTTCAAGCTGGCTTGCTCTCGAGCCTGTACAGGCTTAAAGCCAAAAATTTTTGGGCCATGGCCGCTGGCAATCTTACAGGTGCAGTTAAAAAGCTTATCTTTTACTAATGACGTTGCCGACTAATTTATCGTGTATTGGCATGCGCTCAAGAGCAATTGAAAAAGCTTCTTCTACCTTTTTAATAGGAATAATATCTAAAGCTGCTTTACAACTCTCTGGTACTTTATCGAGGTCACGAACATTATCTGCAGGAATTAAAACTTTTTTAATACCCTCTCTTTGTGCGGCTAAGAGCTTTTCTTTAAGTCCTCCTATGGGCAAAACATTTCCATGTAATGTGATCTCACCCGTCATTGCAACGTCGTGGCGCACAGGAATACCTGTGAAGACTGAAACGATAGAGACAGCAGCAGCGACTCCCGCTGAAGGTCCATCTTTAGGCGAACCAGCTTCCGGCATATGTAAATGAAGATTATGCCGTGTGATAACTTCAGGATTAATTCCAAAAGCGTTGGCATGTGCACGAATATAGCTCGCAGCGGCATTAAAGGATTCAACTGTCATATTTCCGAGGGACCCCGTCGTAAATACTTTTCCAGAACCCGGCATAATAACAGCTTCAATAAATCCTAAGTTTCCACCAGCGCCAGAAGCTGCTAATCCTGTGGTCACCCCAACTTGGTTTACTTTATGCGCGCGCGTTCTAAAGATTTTTTCTTGACCAGCATAACTTTCAAGATTTTCTTTTGTGATATTGATAGGTGCTTTTCCTTTTAAAATGAGCTCTTTTGCAGCTTTTCTGCAAATTTTTGCAATTTCGCGCTCAAGGCCTCTAACACCAGCTTCAAATGTATAACGCTCAATCAAGAGAGGAATAACATCAGCATCTATAGCAAATTCGTCTGTTTTTAAGCCATTCATTTCCATTTGACGAGGTAAAATATGGCGTTTAGCAATTTCTTGTTTTTCTTGCAGAGTATAACCTTCGATCGTCACTATTTCCATACGATCTAAGACTGCTTTTGGGAGATTGGAAAGGTCATTAGCGGTTGCAACAAACATTACAGAACTAAGATCTGCGCCGATTTCAAGGTAATGATCGAGAAAAGCATTATTTTGTTCAGGATCAAGTAACTCTAAGAGAGCGGCTGAAGGATCTCCAGACCAATTCATCCCCCCAACTTTATCAATCTCATCAAGCAAAATCATTACATTTGTTGTTTTTGCTTTCTTAAGGGCTTCAATAATACGACCTGGACGCGCACTTACATAGGTCCTCATATGTCCACGAATTTCGGCTTCATCCCTTATTCCACCAAGAGGTACCCTTTGGAACTCTCTTCCCAAAGCACGTGCAATAGACTTTGCAAGAGATGTTTTTCCAACACCGGGTGAGCCCAATAAGCAAAGGACAGGAACCTTTTTATGTCCTGCACGTTTTTGTGCCGCTAAATATTCAATGACGCGATCTTTAACCTCACCTAATCCATAATGATCTTCATTTAAGATCTTCTCGGCTTCCTCAAGATTTATTTCTTTTTGGTTCTTCTCTTGCACCCAAGGGAAACTTAAAAGCCAATCAAGATATTTACGAATCTCAGCAGCTTCTGGAGAAAAAGGATTCATATTCCATAAGCGTTCAAATTCAGCCAATGCCTTTTCGCGTGCCTCAGGCGTAAGCTTTTTATTTTTTATACGATCACGAATTTTCTCAAGTTCAGCTTCAAAAAAGTTTTTCTTTTCTGCTGATTGAATTTGCCCCTGAGAATCACCTAAGGGACTTTGAGGTAAAAATAAGTTACCCAAAAACAATGAAAAATAGAGAGCAAGAAAAATTTGTAGCATTTACAGTAACCAACAACTAATTGTGACTATTTGTTATATAATATAATTCCATTAGAAATCAAGTTTATTAAACTTGCCTTAAAAAACTTATTTAGGCTTTTTAAGGCAAGTTATTGAAAATTATCTCTTATTTTTTGATTTCCAGCGATATTAACTATTTAAGCCGCTAAATAACAATATTATTCAATTGCTTTAATGACCTCTTCACACACTTTCTTAGCATCGCCAAAAAGCATCATTGTATTATCCCGATAGAAAAGTTCATTATCAACCCCTGAATAACCAGCAGCCATAGATCTTTTTACAAAAAGAACCGTCTGAGCTTTTTCAACGTCTAAAATAGGCATTCCGTAAATAGGACTCGTTGGATCTGTCTTAGCAAGGGGGTTGGTAACGTCATTTGCTCCAATGACAAAAGCAACATCTGTTGTTGCAAAATCCCTATTGATTTCGTCAAGCTCTAGAACCTCTTCATAAGGAACATTCGCTTCCGCCAAAAGCACATTCATGTGTCCCGGCATACGACCAGCAACAGGGTGGATCGCATAACGAACTTGAGCCCCCTTTTGTTTAAGAAGATCCGTCATTTCACGTAAAGCATGTTGTGCTTGTGCCACCGCCATACCATACCCAGGAACAATAATAACAGACTTTGCATTCGCCATGATGAAGGCAGCATCTTCAGCACTCCCTGCTTTAACAGGGCGTTCTTCACCTGAAGTTGTTGTAGAAATCGCAGAAGTATCACTTCCAAATCCACCTAAAATAACATTAAAGATGGAACGATTCATCCCTTTACACATGATGTAGCTTAAGATTGCACCTGAGGAACCCACAAGAGCACCTGTAATAATCAGAAGGTGGTTATTAAGCGTAAATCCAATTCCAGCAGCTGCCCATCCTGAATAAGAATTCAACATTGAGACAACCACAGGCATATCTGCTCCCCCAATAGGTAGAATTAATAAAAATCCTAACACAAAAGATATAATAATAATTGCACTGAAAATAAGATGGGATTCCGTTTTAACAAACATATATCCTAAAAAGAGAAGTAAAATAGCCAGTAGAGCATTTAAGAAATGTTGGAATGGAAATACAAGAGGCTTTCCACTAACAAGTCCTTGGAGTTTCGCAAATGCAACAACCGATCCTGTGAAAGTTATTGCGCCAATGGCAACCCCTAAACACATCTCAATTAAACTCCCCATTTTGATAGCCCCTGAGAAACCAATACCAAAAGCTTCAGGACTCCAAAGAGCAGCCATTGCCACAAAAACGGCTGAAAGACCAACTAAACTATGAAATGCCGCAGTTAGCTGAGGCAAAGCGGTCATTTGAATTCTGAGAGCTATTACTGTCCCTAAAGCACCACCAATTAAAACACCAACTAAGATCATTTCAAAACCGACAACAGTAGGAGAAGCAATGGTTGCACCAATGGCAATGAGCATTCCTAAAACGCCATAAATATTACCGCCAAGGGCAGTTTTTGGCGACGATAACCCTCGTAAAGCCATAATGAAAAAGACTGAGGAGAGAAGATAACTTAAAGCTAAAAGATTTTCAGACATCACATTTTCCTTATTTCTTCTTCATAAACATATGAAGCATGCGTTGTGTGACAATAAACCCACCAAAAATATTAACAGCAGCTAAGATAACTGCCAAAAAACCAAGAATTTTAGCAAATCCTAAAGCTGACAAACCTGAAGCTAAGAGCGCGCCAACAATAATAACACTTGAGATTGCATTGGTTACAGCCATAAGAGGTGAATGCAAGGCTGGAGTCACACGCCAAACGACATAATACCCCACAAAAACAGCCAAGATAAAAACAGTAAGCCCAAAAATAAATGGGGAAACTCCCTGTTGGGTCATTGCGGCCGTTGCGGCTTGTTCTTGAGCGACAAGCACAACATCCTTAAGATTATTTGAAGCATTCAATAAATCTGTTGATTGCTTAATAAGTTCTTGGGCTTTTTCAAGTAGTGGTGCAAAATTCATTATTAATCTCCTTAAGATTGAAATTGCGGATGAATAATTTTCCCACCATGGGTTAAAACTGCGGCCTGAAGAATTTCATCTTCAAACTCCAATTTTAGTGTCTTGGCTTCTTTATCATAAAGAAGTGATAAAAAGTTTAAGACATTGCGAGCGTACAAAGCGCTTGCATCTCTAGGCAATCGAGTCGCTAGCTGAGGATAGCCAACTATTTTTACGCCATATTTTTCTTTAACCTTCCCAAATTCCGTCAGACTACAATTTCCCCCTGCCTCAATTGCCATATCCACCACAACAGAACCAGGCTTCATTGCTTCAACCATATCTTCTGTAATTAAGAGTGGGGCTTGCTTTCCAGGAATAAGAGCTGTCGTAATAACGATATCATTCTTGGCAATTTCTTCTTTGATTTTTGCAGATTGACGTTTTTTATAATCTTCACTCATCTCTTTTGCATATCCGCCAGATCCTTCACCACTTTCATCTGCTTCAACAAACACAAAAGTTGCGCCTAAGCTTTCCACCTGTTCTTTTGCAGCAGCTCTCACATCAAAGGCAGAAACGACAGCACCCAAACGTCTTGCTGTTGCTATAGCCTGAAGACCAGCAACGCCTGCACCCAACACTAAAATGCGAGCAGGTGCAATTGTCCCTGCAGCCGTCATCATCATAGGAAATGCCCGATCAAAAACTTGAGCGGCTTCAATAACAGCACGATATCCAGCAAGGTTAGTTTGAGAAGATAATACATCCATTGATTGTGCACGCGTAATACGTGGCACAAATTCTAGAGAAAATGATGTTATTTTAGATTTATTGTAATAGCTAAGTTGTTCACGATTACTATAAGGAGACAACATCCCAATTAAAATTGAATCCCGAGGCAACAAAGAAATTTCATCGAGCTCACCCTCACCTTTATGCAATGGGCTTTGAACCTTCAAAATAATTTGAGCTTGAGAAACCGTACTCGAAAAATCCTTCATTATGGTTGCACCAGCTTCTATGTATTTATCATCAGGGATTGAAGCTGTAATACCAGCTTCTTTTTCAACGACAACATCAAATCCCATTCCGACTAATTTCTTAACTGTATCAGGAGAAGCTGCAACGCGTGTTTCTCCAACTCTTCTCTCTTTGGGTATTGCTATTTTCATTTTTAGCCTTCCTTATTAATTTACTAAGACTTTGCATTCATAAGCTGTGCAAAAAGTTTCTTATTATAATCTACGGAAAATCGCTGACGTAGTGATCCTAAATATTGACTTAAAAGATCATTGGCCAGTTCTTGGTTCATCTTTAATGTGAATCCCTCTAATTCATTCTTGGCTCTTTCTATAGAAACGGCTTCTATGTCTTTTACAGTAGCCACAATAATATCTTTTTCGCCTTTGTCATTTAACAAAGATGTAGCTGCCGCAAATTTCTTAGGCAAGAGATAAAGTTTTGAAATGAACTCATCAGAAAAATGAATACTACTAGGAGCAACGGGACCTTGTCGGCCTAATTTAATCTGCGACACTTTAGCCCCTTGGAGTCCTGCAAGAGCATCCAAGTTCCCTCCTTGGTTAATCTTTTCAACCCATTGCAACCCTAAATTTGCTGCTTTTTGAGACCTTAGTTGAGATGCTAGAGCTATGCGAGCTTCCGTCTTTACTTGATCAAAAGGAAGCAATTGGGAAAGGTAAATTTTGTCAACTCGCGCAATAAAATACTTACTTTCCCCAGCTTCCATAGCACTACCCACAACATTAAGTGTTTGCTGAAAAGCATCTTTAATAATTTTTGAAGTCAAAGCCTGATCATCAAGTTGGTCTCTAGAAGCTTGTGTATTAGGAGCAAATTTTCCATCATTAGCCACTTTAGAAAAATGAACCATTGGTATTTGATACTTCTTAGAAACTTCTTCAAGAGTTGCGCCTCCTCCAATAGCATCATCAATCTTATTGGTTAATTCGTAAAGCTTATCTGCCGCCATTTGTTTCTTCAAATCATCAGATATTTTATCTTTTACTTTAGCAAAACTTTGCTCTTTAAATTCCTCACGACGCGTTTCATAAGCTTGTTTAATTTGTGCCTCATCTAATTGAATTAATGGCATTACGACAGTAGGCGTTAATATTAATGCAGAAATATCTCTATATTCTGGCGCTGTAAAAAGAGTACTATTTTTATCATAAAAACCTTTTACTTCTTCTTGAGTAGGTTCATGATCAAGCTTTATTTTTGCACTCTCAATAGTCGCAATAGAAATCAACCTTTTTTGCTCAACAAATGCATATATTCTTTGGACCAAACTTGCAGGCGCCTTAATTCCTCCAAAAACAGCTTCCATAAGTTCATTCCTTAAAATTTCTTGACGAATTTCATTAAAGAAATTTACTTCCGTTAATCCTGTTTGAGAAAGAAAAATATTAAATCTTTGGCGATCAAATACGCCTTTTTCATCATGAAAATTTTTATCTTCCGTTACAATTCTGCGTAAAAAATCATCCGTAACAGTAACCCCTAACCTTTGTGTTTCTTTATTAAGAAGGGTATCATTTACCAAACGCTCTAGAATTAAAGGATAAAACTGTTTTTGTTGTTCAGGAAGAAGTTTTTGTTTAAGGCTTGTTTCTACTCGAGCGAGTTCAAGATTAAGACTTCTTGAAAACTGTTGAAGTGTAATTTTTGTGCCTCCAACAGAGGCTACTGTCATTCCGCCACCTCGGCTTCCTAAAATTAGATCATTTCCATACCAAAGAAAACCAAAGGTTATTGCTAAGATTCCAAGGAATGCACGAAACCACCAACTCTCAGAGTGCGCCCGAATTTTTTCAATTAACATTTAAAACCTCTTTAAAATTATAAGGCTAGATCTTAACGAGAACACAACTTTAGAGCAATGGGTTTATTAAACTTTTATAATTAATAAAATTTGACTTAAAATATTATCTTGTCGCACGATATGGTGATAAAGGACAGCGATAATATGAAAAGCTAAGAAAACAACCACTATATAAGATGAGGAAAAAGTATAAAATTGGTTGCGGGGAGAGGATTTGAACCTCTGACCTTCAGGTTATGAGCCTGACGAGCTACCTGGCTGCTCCACCCCGCGATAAGAATGGGAATGGCTTTTGTTTACACGACCTGCATAACATAAAGCAAGAAAAATATTTATTAAAGTTTTTTGGAATCTATAAAATTGTCGCTATAACGTTTAAATCTCATTTTTAAAGGACGCGCCTCATCAACTAAATACGATAAATTTTTTGATTTAGCGTACTCAATCGCCTTTTCACATGACTCAAAAAAAAGCTTTGGTTGCACTGAATTTGTTTTAACAGAACCCGTCCACTTCATTAAGGGTTCAACGTAAAGCTGTGCCGGCTGAATAAACTCGAGTACCCAAATTTTTGTTCGCCCAACTCCAGATTGCATGGCTGTTTTTGTAGGTTTATAAATGCGTACATCTGACATAATATTACTCAACTTTGTTCAACGTCATAATTTTTGAGATCCGCGATAACTTCTTTTCCTGCTTTAATTTGGAATGAAGACTCTTTAAAATCAGCTGGTCCAAGTGGTTGCTTCCTTCCTCCCAAATTTTGAGCAAGAAAAGCTTCAGCAATACCGAAAAATGATAATCTATTTTCAGGACGTGTTAACCCATGTCCTTCATCTGGATAGAGAACATAAGTAACAGGTATCTTCTTTTCTTCCATCGCTTTAACAATTTGATCCGATTCTGCTTGTTTGACACGAGGATCATTAGAACCCTGACAAATTAAGAGAGGTTTTTTAATTTTATTTACATGATGAATAGGTGAGCGTTTCTTCAGAAATTCTTTTCCTTCTACAGTATCAAAATCAGCACCAATTGTTACTTTAAATGCTGCAAGGTAAGGCTTCCAGTAAGGAGGAATACTCTCAACCAAAGTTACCAAATTAGAGGGACCTACAATATCGATGCCACAAGCAAACGTATCAGGTGTAAAAGTCAACCCCACAAGTGTCGCATACCCGCCATAGCTTCCTCCCATAATAGCTATCTTTTGAGAGTCTGCAATTTTTTGATCAATTACCCATTGTATAGCGTCCAAAAGATCTTCATGCATCTTTCGTCCCCATTCACCATTGCCGGCATTAAGAAAATCTTTCCCAAAACCAGTGGATCCACGATAATTTACACTTAAAACAGTATAGCCTCGATTTGCAAGCCATTGTGGAATTGGCTCATATCCCCAATAGTCTCGAGCCGAAGGCCCCCCATGAACGAGCAAAACAAGCGGTAACGGTTGTGATGGTTTTTCAGAATCGTCTGGTAAGCTTAAATAGCACATTAGATCTAAACCATCACGTGCTTTAATGATAGTCGGCCTCATCTTTACAAGAGGCATATTTTCAAGGTTAGGTCGATTTGAAAAGAGGAAAGTTCTTTGTTTTTGCCGACGATCATAGTGATAGTAATCCAAAGGACCATTATCCTTTATGAATCCCACTATCCAATGTTGATCATTCAAAGTCCGTGATAATACTTCAACATCCCCTTCTTTTATCGTCTGGAAATTTTTTAATTCTTCAGCGATCTTTTCATCACAGAAATTCCACTCTTTTCGACCATAAGTTATCGCATAAGCCTCAATCTCTTTTGTGACTGGATTTACCATAATATCACTTACATCAGTACGTGAATCCTCTCCTATCAGTGTTTGAACTCTTGTCTTAAAATTAAACTCAAAGAGTCCTCCTGTATCGCGCCCACGACTATCAATGAAATAGAGTTTTGAACCTTCTTTATTGAAACGCAGTGGCGCTGTTGTGAGGCGATCTTCTACTGGAATCTCTTGAAAAGACGTGATATTTCCATCTTTAAAATGGAACCATGCACTTCCTCCTTCAGATGTTTCTTGAGTCAAGAGCTTTAATTCAAGATTTTCATCACAAATATAACCATTGTATTCTTCATTTTTAAAGATAAGAACTTTTTCTCCGGTTTGTATATTAAGCCTATAAAGATCGTGATAAGCGGGATCTCTATCATTTATTGCAATAAGCAATTCTTGAGGGAATGAGGGGCTTAACTTTTCGATGCGTGCTTGAATGTTAGATTGGGGAGTTAAGCAATTATGCTGCATCGTTTGCACATCAACAGAAAAAAGTTGCCAATTCTCATCTCCTTCTTGATCTTTCATGTAAAGAAGGGTCTTACCATCAAAAGACCAGTTATAAGTATGAATCCCTCGCTTTTGATCCTGCGTGATAGCACAAGCTTTATTAATGTTATCAAGAGGTGCAATCCAAATATTTAACACTCCCTGATATGGAGCAATATATGTTAGATATTTGCCATCAGGACTAAGACGAACACATACTCGTTCAGGATTACCAAATAAAATTTCACGTTCAATCATTTTAGAAAAAGACATAGAACCCCTTTTTAATTCTTAAAAAAAATTTATTTATATTGTTTTTTCAAATAGTTATAACTTAAAAATATTCTATTTTTTAGGATCGCTTCAAAAATTATTTATCATAATATTATCTTTAAATATTAAAAAAATAAAACTTTTTTTATCAAACACTTGAGAAAAAAATCCTCCCATAAATACCCTCAAATGATCATAAAATTAAATTATCAAATTTAAGGCCATTGAATTCCAACTCCAGAATATGTATTAGTAAGCTTAAGTTTTCTTAAAGGGTATGAAGTTTATGAATATCAACATGATAATTCTGGATTAACAATGACAACTACCCATAAACAATCCTCCCAAGAATCTCTTCCTTCTACCACGACTTTAGAACCAATTCCTAGGCTTGTATGGACTCTTGGCTGGATGATGTTTCTCGTCAATTTATCCTTTATTATGGTCTACAGCTACATTGGCATTTATATGAAATCTTTAGGCGTCACTATGGCCTGGATTGGAGTCGTTGAGGGTGTCGCTGAAGGTTGTTCCTATTTAATGAAATTATTATCAGGCATGTTTAGTGACTATCTACGTCGGCGTAAACCCGTTATGGTAGTGGGATACACCATGCTTGTCATTTCAAGAGTTATCTTCAGTCTTGCTGCAAGCTTTATGCCTCTTTTTGGCGCTCGACTTGTCGAACGACTTGGAAATGGTATCCAATCAACTCCACGAGATACAATGGTTGCAGATATTTCTCCTGCCAATCGCATCGGTGCTTCTTATGGATTAAAACGGACTCTTGCACAATCTGGATCTTTGCTTGGTGCCGTTGCAGGAATTGGTGCAATGCTATGGATGGGTGGTGATTATCAAAAGGTATTTCAGTTAGCCGCCGTGCCAGCATTCATCGCTTTTTTGATTCTTATTTTCTTTGTTCATGAGCCTAAAAAGTTTGCGCATTCTGCTGTTTCTTCAGAAATTCCCCTGCCTGAACAAAAAAATCGATCACGCATGCATTGGTCAAACTTGCCAGCTCTTGGATCCTCATTCTGGCTTTTAATGCTGGTTGCTGCCATTTTTATGCTATCACGTTTTAGCGAAACATTTTTAACCCTGCATGCTTATAATAATTTTGGTCTTCAAAGCGAATATGCTCCAACGATCATGTTAATTTTTAATGCGGGATGGTGCCTTTCTTCATATCCCGTTGGCGTACTAGCTGACCGCATGAATAGGTATTGGTTCTTAGCAATGGGAATTGTGTTCTTAATCCTTGCAGATCATTTCCTAGCAACAGCGAATTCACTCCTTTGGGTTTACGTTGGGTGTTTTTTCTGGGGTGTTCAATATGGTGTGACCCAAAATATTTTTCTTTCTTTAATTGCAGAAATTGTCCCTACCGATCTGCGAGGCACGGGTTTCGGTTGCTATTACATTATCTGTGCAATTTCTGCCTATTTTGCAGATCACCTTGCAGGCGTCATCTCAGAATACTATGGGCAAGTTGCATCATTTTCATTCAGCGGCGTGATTGCAACAGTATCTTTATTAGTCTTGATTATCATCCTGGGGTATAAAAATAATAGAAAGAAGAAAAGTACTTCAATTACTTAAAACCTGGATAGTTCTTATAAATGAACATATAAAAAAAGCTGAGGATATTATTTCCTCAGCTTTTTTCACTATAAATAACTTTTAGAACTACTCTAATCCCAATTCTTCAAGAATTAGATGCGCCTGGCTTGAACTTATCGCCATATTATTTTGAAGATAAGAAATCATTTCCTCATTCGTCGGATTTCCCCCCTTCTCTTGCTTTAGCTTCATTACAAGCTCACCTGCTCTTACGAGATCCCCTTCTTTAGGGTGCCATTCTGCTTGTTGATCTGCTGGGGCCTGTTCAGGAATTACAATATTCGGGATGGATTCTTGGTTTTGAGGTACAGCGACGCTAGATTTAATTTTTTCTGACTGCCCTATCACCAAAGGTTGGATAGGTGCATGCGGTGGCAAAGGAGCTTGCTCAGCTGGTTCAGAGCCAAGCATCGGCTCTCTCTCACGATGATTACAGGCAACAAGCGTTGCTGCACTAATAAGTAAAAATAAATTTAAAGTCTTCATGAATAATTTCCTTTCTAACTCAGGGTATTAATAACATGCCACAATAACCCAAGATAGATTTTTCTACTGGCTCTATCAGTTGGAACTTAATTCATTAAAAAATTAAAAGAATATTTCTATTTTCTACTTTCATATGTTCCTATGAAATTTCACACTTTTTGTGCATTTTTACATGGCTTGTTATTTGGTAAAAAACCACCTGCTTGCATATTCCAAAGTGTTGCATAGTGTCCATCTTGGGCTAATAAAGTCTTATGTGTACCATCTTCAACGATGTGACCTTCTTTAAATACGAGAATACGATCAACGCCGCGTAATGTTGAGAGCCTATGTGCGATAATCATCACTGTACGATTCTTAAAAAGGTAATCTAAGCTTTCTTGGATTTTTTTTTCAGTCTCTGAGTCAAGAGCTGAGGTGGCTTCATCCAATAAAATAATAGGCGCATTCTTTAAAATAGCTCGAGCAATTGCAATTCGCTGCCGCTGTCCACCCGAAAGTTTCACGCCTCTCTCTCCCACAAGAGTATTGTAGGTATCAGGAATTTGCATAATAAAATCATGACAATATGCTTTTTTTGAAGCTTCTATAACCTCTTGATCGGATGCATCAAAATTCCCATAGCGAATATTATCCATCAGACTTCGGTGAAATAATATAGGTTCTTGAGGAATTGCACTAATCGACTTATGAAGAGATTCTTGGGTAACAGATGCAATATCTTGATTATCAATAAAAATTTTACCTTTTTGTAACTCATAGTTCCTTAATATAAGGTTCACAAAAGTGGTTTTACCACTACCTGAAAATCCAACAAGCCCGACCTTTTGGTGGCCGTAAATTTCAATATTCAGATCTTTAAACAGGCCACCATTACGAATATAGCCAAAATTTACATTTTCAAATCGAATACTTCCTTTATCAACCAACAGTGTCTTAGCATAAGGCTTATTAACAATTTCATGAGGCTGTACGATAATACTTAATGCTTGCTTCCCTACCCCCTGAGCTTCTGCAAATTTCAAAAGCTTTTCTGAAAACCGAAAAACAATGTCTGCAATATTTTGTGCTAACACAAGGACAAGCGCAAAATCTCCTATGGTAATACCCCCTCTAAGACGGCCATAAATTAAGGCACTTAACATTAGTGCCATCAAAAAACCATGAGCAGCCCCTTGAACAGCTTTCACTTTAAGTAAATATCTTTGAAGCCATTGATCTTTAGTTCGTACGTCCTCAAGCGTTATACTTAAATATTCATTTTCATATTCATAAGCAGAAAACAAACGAACATTTGAAGTATTTGTAAGGCTATCCACGGCTTTTCCACTTAACGTGCTTCGTGCCTCTGCCAGAAGCTTTGTATACTTCTTAGTTTTTTTCGAAAAATGTAGGCTAATAGCAACAAAACAACCTGCCCAAAGAATTAAAATTAAACCTAATATCGGATGAATAAATAACAACGTAATGCTTGCAATGATTAAAGCTAATAGATGAGAAAGTAAAACATCACTCATCATCGTTACTATAATTTCAACAGAGCGTACCATATCACTAATTTTATTTGCTAATGCTCCAGCATAATGATTATGAAAATAGCTATGTGAATGGCGACTTAAATAAGAAAACATCTCTACCCATATTTCTTTTTGTAAACATGGTATCGTCTTTAGAAATATATAGTCATAAAACCTAAAAAAAATCAGAGAACTGTTTGAAGATATGTAGTAAGCCATGGCAGGAAGCATAATTACTTCTACGAGATCTCCGGGATAAGAAGCTGTAGCAGCAACCTTATTAATAAGAACTTTTAATAAATAAGGAGATAGTGATTTTTCTAAAGCCCATAAGAATGCTACCGTACATAAACCTAATAGCCCAATTTTATATCTTTTTGCAAAATACCAGATAAAAGCTGAAAGAGTTCTAGGTAACATGATACAAACCACCACTTAGGTAAGATTATGATACTTATTTTAACTTATTTAACATGTATCAACTAATTGAAAAATTATTGAAAAATAATTTATTATAATAAGTTCTTTTCAAGAAATGTCTCAATGGCATAAGCTATAGCGACAGGTACTTCTTGCATTGGATAATGTCCCGTCCCTTCTAAAACGACTATTTGAGCTTTAGGATACCATTTTCCAAATGTTTCTTGCATAACAGCTTCCCGAGATCCTTCTGCATCGTGCGCACCTGCTATTACCAAAATAGGTGTCTTAAGGCCTTTAATATGATCAACAAAATTAGTTTCTGTGAACATATTCAGATAAGCAACTCTTGCCTCTGAAACAGAATATTGTCTCCATTGCTGTACTTTTAGGTTTGTAAATTGTTTTCCATAACGATGGCTGGTCATGAAACCAATCATTTGCTCAGCAATTTCATCATTATCTCGAGCTCCATCTGATAAAAACGCTTTTACCTCTTCAGGCACAGGAGAACCGCAAGCTGGTACAGGCGTAATCGCAATACACGATAAAACCCGCTCTTGCGCTTTATACGCAACATATTGAGCAATCATTCCACTCATCGAGTGCCCAATAATATGAAATTGACTCCATTTTAGAACATCAGCTATTTGCAAAATATCTTGGGTTGTTTCTTCGACTGAACATTCACCAGAAATTCCTTTAGAGCGGCCATACCCTCGCAGATCAACAAAAGCATAAGTAAACCTCTCAACATTTAAGTAAGGTTGAATAGACTCATAACTCGTATAAAACCAATCATGCATTACAATCACATGCTCTGAACCATGACCATAAGTACGATAAGAAATTGTCATCTATTTTTCCCTCTCAAGAATACTCGTAGGCTTCTTTCCAAGCTTCAAACATCAAAATGCTCCACAACTGATGTTGATAATTCCCTTGGCCTTGTAGGTGCTCACGCCACATCTGTTGAACTTGTTTAACATCAAAAAAACCACTACTTTTTAATCTTTTCTCAGATATAAATTCTTCAGCCCATTGTCGTAAAGGACCTTTCAACCATTTTCCAATAGGAATACCAAATCCCATTTTAGGACGTTCTATAAGGCTCTTAGGAACATAACGATAGAGTACTTGCCGTAAAATCCATTTTGTTTCGGAACCTCGAATTTTCATATCTGCTGGAAGCCCCCAAGCAAATGCAACAATGCGATGATCAAGAAGCGGAACACGTGCTTCAAGTCCTACAGCCATCGATGCACGATCAACTTTTGCGAGTATATCATCAGGAAGATATTTTATAAGGTCCCAGTATTGCATTGAATCTACAAATTTTGAAAATTGCACTTCAGAAGAAGTTATACTTAAATTATTTTGATGCAATAAAAAATTTGCAGACGTTTTTCTTTGACTTAAAAGAACCTCATAAAGCTCTTTAGCATCTTTAGCTTTTAAGATATTTGCAAGCTTATAGAATTTATCCCCGGCTTGAGGTAAAAAACTTGACGGGATTGCTCTATCCCAAAAATCCTCGCCACCTAATTTTAGACTACTTCCGATCGCATTTCTAAAAACTAAAGGTAAAAAACCATAAATTTTTTGCATTTGGGTCGCAACACGATGGCGATTATAACCGGCAAAAAGTTCGTCTCCTCCATCTCCAGAAAGCACAACCTTGACAGATTCCCTAGCAAGCTTTGAGACTAAATAAGTTGGGATTTGTGAAGCATCAGCAAAAGGTTCATCAAAATACTTAGGCATTTGAGGCACGATCGACACGACATCTTGAGGTGATAGGATTAATTCATGATGATCTGTTTTTAAATGCTGTGCAACCGCGCGCGCATGCTCAGCTTCGTTAAATCCTTTTTCTTCAAAACCGATAGAATACGTTTTTATAGGTCGAGAACTTAAGCTTTGCATTATAGCAGCAACAATTGAACTATCGACGCCACCAGACAAAAAAGCGCCTAAAGGCACATCTGCCACCATTCGTCTTTTAACAGAGTCCTTTAAAAGTTCTTCAAGATCATCAATTACCCTTTTATCGTCATAAGACTGCCTTTCTCTTAAGTTGATCCCTTCTTGAACGATTTTTAATGGGTCCCAAAAAACGTGGCTTTTTTCTTTTCCCGACTCATAAAATGTTATAAGTGTGCCAGGCAAAAGTTTATAAATATTATTATAGATTGTCTGAGGTGCCGGAATAAAATTATACTTAAAATAGTTACTAAGAGCGTCTAAATTAATTTTTTTATCAAATTTATTATGCGCCAATAATGCTTTCAATTCAGACCCAAAAAGAAGAGTTTCTCCAACTTTTCCATAATACAAAGGCTTAATCCCAAGCCGATCCCGTACGAGCGTTAGTGTCTTTTCTTGCTTGTCCCATAATCCAAATGCAAACATACCAATGAGCTGACTTACTGTGTCAATGATACCCCACCGAGCACAAGCCTCGAGAATCACTTCTGTATCTGAATGTCCGTGAAAGTTGAGCCCCTCTTGCTCCAGAAAGTGGCGCAGTTCAGCAGCATTATAAACCTCGCCATTATAAACAATAACGTAACGCCCATCTTTTGATGTCATAGGTTGATGGCCAGCTGCAGACAAATCTTGAATAGCAAGGCGTCTCATTCCTAACGCAATCCCTTGCTCAACCTCAGTCCAAGTACCTCCGTCATCAGGTCCTCGATGCAAAAGGCTCTCTGTCATTTGAGAGATCAGTTGTTTCATTAAGTTAGAGGACGTTGCTCTTGAAAAATCAAGAAACCCTGCGATACCACACATGTATGAACTTTTCGCTTTGTAATTTCTGAACTTAAAAATTAACGCGGAAGTAACGTCTTGTAAATCCTTAAAAGCATTAGCAATAAATATCTTAGTCTTTTAAATAAATTAAATATTGTGGATACTGCTGAGCTTCTATTGCTTTCATTTCATAGCGAGTTGAAGGCCAAAAATTTGGCTTCTCTTGACTACAAAAATAAGGATGAAACTCAGAAACTGACTGAAATGCTCGCTGCATATGTTCAATATAATCTGGCACATCCGAAGCAAGGCGTACCTCACCCCCCTTCTTTACAATCCGGCTTAATTCAGACAGTAATTTAGGGTTTACGATTCGCCTTTTGTGATGCTTTTTTTTAGGCCAAGGATCAGGAAAAAGGATAAAAACTTTTTGAATAGAGTTATCAGGCAACTCCTGAAGTAAGAGCCGCACATCATCGGGAAATAAACGTACATTAGTGAGTTGTTTTTCTGAACGATACTGTAGAAAAGATGCAACACCATTCATAAAAGCTTCGGCTCCGATAAAACCTACCTCTCGATTTTGTTCGGCTAATGCTGCTAAATGCTCTCCTCCACCAAACCCAATCTCAAGCCAGACCTCTTGTGTGTTTGGAAATATCGTCTTTAAATCTAATGGAAATTTAATCTTATAAAGATCTAAAGTTTTTAAAAATTCTGTTTTTTGTTTTTTTAACGGGCGGCCTTTGCGCCGGCCATAAAATTTATCGACTACTTGCATTGACATTCTTTACTTAACTGTTCTTTTTGCGCATCTTCTATGACTCAAGAAACCGCCCAAAAATAATAATGAGAAAAAGACTAAAAGACCAAAGAAAATACGATCCCCATACAAAGAATAAAGTGTTAGTGAAGATGATGGTAGAGGAAGTTCTGTATCAATAGTCCCCTCTGTATTTAAGGGTAAACTTGCTTTAACACGTCCATAAGCATCGATAACAGCTGAGATTCCAGTATTTGCCACCCTTATATAAGGCAATCCTTCCTCAATAGCACGAGCTCGATTGATGGCAAGATGCTGATAAGGGCCAGAAGTTGGACCAAACCAGGCATCATTCGTTGCATTATAAATCCATTGAGGCCGTTCCCCTTGCTTTTCTTTAACTTCCCCTGGAAAAATCCCTTCATAACAAACAAGAGGGCTAAATGGTGGTAATCCTTTAACTTTAAGCGTCCTTGGGCCAGTTCCTGATGAAAAATCAGTAGAACCTGCTGTTACTTTCTTTACAAAGGAAGGAAAGAAAGAACGCATCGGCACATACTCACCAAATGGCACTAAATGACTTTTATCATAGATATCTGTAATCTGCGCATCAGGCGTGATAACAAATATACTATTCCAAGCTTGGATATTCACGCGTGAGCGTTTTATGAGGCGAACACCACCTGTCATCAATGCACCTTCAGATGGAATAACGCTGGCGACACGATGCCGCTTCCCATGGTCATATTCAAGAAGACAAGGAACAGCTGCCTCAGGCCAAAGGATATGAGTAATAGGTTTTTGAGCTGGAGAACTTGTAAGAAACAAGAGATGCTCAAAGTTCTTGTTTAGATGCTTATGGTCCCATTTTAATCTTTGAGGAATATTAGGTTGTACAAGTCTTAAACAAATATTAGGGAGGACCCCATCATTTGCATAAAATAGTCGCCACTTTCCAAAAGTCCCAAGACTTATCAATAAGATAAGAGCTATAGAAGAATAAAAAATTCTATTTCTTAATGATGTAGTTTCTAAAGATAAAAAAGGAAGACCCGCAATGAAAACAGTTATAAGGCTTAGCCCATAAGCTCCAAAGAGTGATAAACTTTGATTCATTAAATCGTAGTCCATCCAAATATACCCTATTAAATTCCAGGGTAATCCGGTTAAGACATGTCCCCGCAACCACTCAAAAATAGCCCACAACATACTAAAATAGAAGAGTTGCGTTAGCCCCTTTGTCCTTGACATGTGCGTCAAAAGCGTGACCGGAGCTATAAAAAAACTTAAGACTGCAGGAAGACCTAATAAAGCAAAAGGAATAAGCCAACCAAATTGTTGCAAATCGATGCTCATTGCAAAGGCAATCCAATACAAACCCGTTGTAAAATGCCCTAAACCAAACCACCAACCAATTGCAAAGACATGTTTCCATGAAGTCGATTGAGAGTTATTAAGAAGCCACAAAAGACCACTCAATGAAAAAAACGCCATGAAAAACCAAGAAAATGGTTCAAAAGCTAGAGTTCCAAGTGCTCCCAAGAGAAAAGCTATAGCAAAAACCTTCCACGGTTGCGCATTTATAAATAGGGTTGACAGCACGCTCATCATCTTGGGGGAAGCTTAATTCTTACAGTGGTAACGCGTCGAGGACTTGCATCAAGAATTTCGAATAATACACCCGAACTATGCTTAATCACTTCTTTTTGACCAGGAACACGGCCTGTTATATACATAACAAGACCCCCCACCGTATCGATGTCTTCCTCTCGTTCTTCATCAGATAAAATAGAACCTATTTCTTCTTCTAGATCTTGAATTAATAGTCGAGCATCTACAATATAAGTTCTACTATTTTCTTTTGTTAACTGAGCTGAAATTTCAGGAGTATGTCCATCTTGAAGATCTCCTAGAACTTCACGAATAACATCCCAAGAGGTTACTAAACCATCAATCCCTCCATATTCATCGATAACTAATGCCATAGGTATTTGAGTGGCACGCATTTGCAATAAGAGATCAAGTAAACGCATAGAAGGAGGCACAAAAAGAACTTGCTGAAGTATTTTACGTACATCAAAATCTTTTACTTTAGACCAAATAGCAACATCCTTTGCATGTATGTAACCCAAGACATCATCTAAAGTTGTATGATGAACAGGAAATCTCGTAAATGGCTTTTCACTTATGAGTTTAGTAAGTTCTTTAAACGAAATGTCATGTGGTATTGAAACAATATCAGCGCGAGGAATCATTACATCATCTACAGTAAGATCTCTCAATGCAAGTGTATTAGAAAGTAAAATGCGCTCTTCTTCATTTAAAGATGATTCTTCTTTAGGAGATTCTTGAATTAACTCTGTTATTGTTTTCCTGACAGATTCATTTCGCCGCGTTGATAATTTTTCGAATATCCCCTTAACTTTCTTAAACACTAGTCGTCTCCTCTCCATCATAAGGATTTGATATATTAAAATAATTTAAAAGCCTTTTCTCAAGATCTTCCATAATCAATGCTTCTTTCTCAGTTTCATGATCATATCCTAATAAATGCAAAGCTCCATGAATCATGAGGTGCGTCAAATGATCTTGAAAGTTCTTCCTTTGCTCCTGTGATTCACGAAGAATGGTATTATATGCAAGAATAATATCACCATATAGTGGCCTTACATTGTATATAAATGAAAGTACATTAGTGGGCTTATCATTTCCTCGATATTTAAAATTTAGCTGTTGGATAGCCGCATCATTTACGAACGAAATTGAAATTTCGTAAATATCTTTTTTTTCATGTTCAAGTACATATTTAACAATTTTAGATGTAAATTTTTTTAAATTCAAATCTAAGCTTTTCCATCCTTTATCTTTAATATGAATGGTAAGCTCTTTTAAATTATCTGAAAAGGGGGCGAGCGATGACAAATAAGCCACCTTTAATTTGAATTGCTTATTTTATTTATCATATGCCCGCACTATCTTACTAACGAGAGGATGACGAACAACATCGTCCTCATTAAAATAATTAATAGCAATCCCATTGATATTATTCAGTTTTTCAATTGAATCTCTTAAGCCACTTATGTTTCCAGGAGGCAGATCAATTTGGGATAAATCTCCCGTTATTACCATTCTTGAGCCTTCTCCCATACGGGTTAAAAACATTTTCATTTGAGACACTGTTGTATTCTGTGCTTCATCTAAAATGATATAAGCCTTTGATAGGGTTCGTCCCCGCATAAATGCGAGCGGAGCAATTTCTATTTCTCCAGAAATTAACCGTTTATTCACTTGTTCAGATGGCAGCATATCATAAAGTGCATCGTAAAGGGGACGCAAATAAGGGTCAACTTTTTCTTTTAAATCTCCCGGAAGAAATCCTAATCTCTCTCCAGCTTCAACAGCTGGCCTTGATAAAATAATTCGTTGGATTTGTCCTGATAACAAGGCAGATACAGCTGTAGCCACGGCTAAATAGGTTTTACCTGTCCCAGCAGGACCAATTGCAAACACTAAATCATTTCTTTGCAATGCATGAATATAATTTATTTGACCAGACGTTCTGGGACTAATAACACGACGACGTGTAGGAATTATTACTTCAAAAGATTCTTGTACTTGCGACTCCAAATTAGCATGACTTACAATAGTCATCCTTAAGGCTGTATCGACCTCTGCAGTACTCACGACAAGGCCTTTTTTTAATCTTTCATAAAGACGATTAAGGACATTTTGTGCAGCAATAACGCTCCCTGATTCCCCTGTGATAATTAATTGATTTCCCCGAGCTTTAATAAGCACACCTAAATTGTTCTCAATTTTAAGTAAATATTGATCACGCTCACCAAATAAAAGAGGAAGAAGACGATTATCATCAAATTCTACATCAAGTGTAATAGGACTATTATTCCCCATAGTTAACGTTCTCTCCCTTTCTAAAACATTAAATTATATGGTAATTTTCTCTTGCGTCATGACTGTACCTGTCAAACTATTTTGAGTTGCATGTGTGATCAACACATCCACACATTGTCCAATTAAACGTGTAGCAGCTTCTGCATAAACAGACTGTAAATAAGGACTTCGTCCAACTAGTTGCCCAGGATGACGCCCTTGTTTTTCAAAAAGTATAGAAATACTTTTTCCGATAAGTGATTGATTAAATGCTATCTGTTGCTCAAATAATAAAGATTGCAGCCGTGCAAGACGTTCTGTTTTCACTTCTTCAGAAACTTGATCATCTAGCATCGAGGCAGGAGTCCCGGGGCGAGGACTGTATTTAAAAGAAAAAGCAGAGGCAAAATTCACCTTTTTTACAAGCTCGAGTGTATCTTCAAAATCTTTATCTGTTTCACCAGGGTATCCTACAATAAAATCTGAAGAAAATGCTATATCAGGTCGTGCCGACCTAAGTTTTTCAATGATTTCTGTATAATACGCGGTGGTGTGCTTACGATTCATCAATTTAAGAATTCGATCTGATCCTGATTGAATAGGCAAATGCAAATATGGCATAAGCTTTTCAATATCGCGATGTGCATTAATTTGCTCTTCATTTACATC
The DNA here is from genome assembly GCA_001898705.1 of Caedibacter sp. 38-128. GTDB lineage: Bacteria > Pseudomonadota > Alphaproteobacteria > Caedimonadales > Caedimonadaceae > Paracaedimonas. Next base: position 28,482 of record MKUU01000063.1, on the reverse strand, counting down.
TGCTGGGTGTGAAGTTACATACCGTATTCTTTTAAGCGCTTGAATTTTAGAAAGGTATTGGATGAGTCTTCCCAAAGTCCAAACTTCCCCCTCTCCACCAGAAAATGTTCCATGGTATGCATTCACATTTTGGCCAAGAAGTGTAATTTCTTGCACTCCCTTTTCAACAAGTCGACACGCTTCTTCATAAACAGTTTCAACTGGCCTTGAATATTCAGCACCTCTGGTATAAGGAACAACGCAAAAATGACAAAATTTATCACAACCTTCTTGAATGGAGAGAAACGCAGATATTCCCTGAGGTTCAGAAGTTTCAGGTAAGAAGTCAAATTTACTTTCCTCAGGAAAATCTATCTCTAGAATACCTCGCCCTGGTCCCTCTTCTACCGCAGTCTTTCTTTCTATTTCTGCCAGAATTTGTGGTAAGCGGTGATAGCTTTGAGGGCCTACTATCACATCAACATATTTTGCGCGCCTGAGAATTTCCTCTCCTTCAGCTTGGGCCGTACAACCAGCAACCGCAATAACCATATTTTGGTTATTTAATCTTTTTGCTTCTTTATATTCTCTAATACGACCTAATTCAGAGTAAACTTTTTCACTTGCTTTCTCCCGAATGTGACAGGTGTTTAAGATCACCATATCAGCATCTTCAGGTAACTCTGTTATTGTAAATCCTAAAGGTTTTAATAAGTCTGCCATACGTTCAGAATCATAAACGTTCATTTGGCATCCATAAGTTTTTATAAATAAATTTTTCTTTTTCTTTATATCAGACATCTTGAAACTATAAAATTTCTAGTACTCTTGTAATACTCTATTATAGGTTAAATTAAAAACAATAAAAGCGCGGTTTTTATGAACCGCGCTTTTATTTTTGAGTGTTCTTACAAAATTATGCTGCTTCAGCTTCACGACGTTTACGGCCAAGACCTATTTTCATCGCCAAAAAACTTCTTTGCTTCGCATAATTAGGAGCAACCATTGGATAATCAGGACCAAGGCCCCAGCGCTCACGATATTGTTCCGGTGTCATGTTATAAGCTGTCTTCAGATGACGCTTTAACATTTTTAATTTTTTACCATCTTCCAGACATACTATATATTCATCATTGATTGACTTCTTAACTGGCACTGCGGGTTCAGGACGATCAACGAACCCTGTGGACTGACCAGTTAGTTCATTTAAAGTAGAAGAAACTTGCTTGAGTAGGCGAGGAAGCTCATTAATATCAATCGTATTATGAGAAACATAAGCAGAAACGATATCAGTAGTCATACTGAGTAGCTCAAAGGATTGAGTATCATTTACGGGCTTATTAAGAGAGTTTGTCATTGTATTTCCTTTCTTGTTTTTTTTACTTATTTTTTTCTTTTGATTGCTTTAAAAAAAGCTCCTCACTTAACTAAATGATTCCCTTTTTATATATTTGTATCTTTGTCCAATGGTTTAGAATATTTATTTTAAATAATCAAGCAATTTTTTATAAATTAAATCAATTATTCAATTTGATTTCTAAAAGTAACGCATCAGCTTGGCTTTTATCATTTAATAAATAATAATTTTTTCGTCGCCCATAGGCTTTAAAATTTAAATTTTTATATAATAAAAGTGCTTCTTTATTATATTCATTTACCTCTAAAAGTAGTCTCTTCGCCCCTTTTATGAAAATCTGCTTTATTGCTGTCTTGATTAATGCTGTTCCAATACCTTGTCGTCTATGACTTTCTAAAACACCTAGAGTTAATATTTCTGCATCATCAATAATATATTGTAATAAAATAAAACCATATAGATGTTCTTCTAAAGACGTGGCCTTAAAACCAAAAACTCCAGGGCTTGCCGTGATAAGAACTTCAAATTCTTTTTTTGACCATGGACGTTCAAAAACAGACGCATGCAGAATTGAAGCTTGCTCACATATTTCAAAATCAAATGGTACTATTTTATAGTCCATTATTGTTTAGGTTGTGTTATATCAGGTGATCGTAAATAAAATGGTTCATCATTATTATAACAACCTGTTTTTAAATTTTTTAATGCAATTTCTATGAGTGTATCTGCTTTCGGCATTTCTGGATTTATTGTGACATTTAGTTTATTAGCCACAAAATCTTGAACAAGTATAGCACCATCTCCTGTAATTAAGGTTGGGTTTGATGTTATAAGTGCAGCAACTTCACTCGCTGTAAGTAATTTAGGTTCTTGCTCTTCTGAAGCATACTTTTTACAAAATAATTCTTCTCTTTGAGAATTTAAAATGACGTATATTTCTTCATATTTTTGTTTCTCTCTCACTGTTTCAAAAATCCAATCAAAACAATTTAAAGTGATCAGAGGAACCCCTAATGCCAATCGAAAACCACGCCCCAAAGAAAGACCAACACGCACCCCTGTGAATGAACCAGGTCCAAGTGTTGTTGAAATCAGATCAATATCTTTAATATCTATATTAATTTCTTGTAAGGCTTCAATAATTAACGGAAGTGCTTTAGCATCCTGTCCTCGCACTTCCCTCACCTCTCGAAATGCTCTTTCTTTATTGCAGTTTTGTGCTGCAATTGAGAGAGAAAAATTCGCACATTCAAAAGCTAAAATGTTCACAATGATTTTGATTCATAATAATACGTGAGGCTATTCCAACACAATTAATAGATAAAGTAAAGAAAACATCCCTTAAACAAGCCTTATATGACCCCATATATCTCGGCACATGAGTCTAAGCCAGTTGAAGAGAAGATAAAGGCAACAATATTATCTAAAACAATTAACGAAAGAATTTTTATGTGTTATTTTTCCTTCATTAAGAGAAGAAATAACGAATGTCATCTCATCTTCCGATTCTTTATTCATTTAGACGTTGCCCATATGCTATGCGAGCAAGATTAGCCCTCTATTCTTCAAAAATTTCTCACGAACATCGCGAAATAAATTTGAAAAATAAACCCCTTGAAATGCTTGCCATTTCGCAAAAAGGTACAGTCCCTGTAATGTTTTTAGAAAATGGAGATCTTCTTGAAGAAAGCTTAGATATTATGAAATGGGCTTTTAAGATATCAAATTTACCAACTGACGATGTTCAATTAATTCAGGAAAACGATACAACATTTAAGCAAGCACTAGATCGCTATAAATATCCGGGTCGATACGCGGAAGAAATTGGGATTAATTATCAGGAAGAATGTGAATATTTTTTACAAAAACTTGAAAATCAATTATCTCCATTTTTAAGAGGAAATACTATATCTTTTCTAGATTTAGCAATATTTCCTTTTGTTCGACAATTCTCTATGGTCAATCCTGATTGGTTCGAGATCCAACCCTACCCCCATATAAAAGTATGGTTACGCTCTTTTATCTCAAGTCAGTTATTTGAGGAAGTCATGCAAAAATTCTTATTCTGGACGCCAGAAAATAAACCAAGCTTAGTCTTATTTTAATTTAAAGAAAGAACTAAACCTCCTAAAAATTGGAGGTAAAACTCAAAAAAGTTTTTGATTTAGCTGAAAAAAATTTAAAAACCTAAAAGCTAAATGGATAAGTCAAAGACAAATATCTCTCAGGGATTTGAAAAATAAAAGTAACCTTAAAGCCGATCAAATTTCCCAACTAAAATTCGTTCTTGAACAAACTGAATATGCGCTTGCAAATTTGATTACCCCCCTGAAGAAAAAACTCTTCTTTTTATGACCTGGACTTTTGCCGTAGCCTCTAGTCTTCCTCAGGATAATAGTGCAAAGCATATGTGTGAGGGATTCAAAAGCTTAATAGTAAAATCGTGCGAGCCCAAAACCAATTAGAGACAATGAATAAAGGAATAAGCCACCTTGATTCAGTATTGCAAGATATAGAAACTGACCCAAGATTTATAAGAGTCCATAAAGCTACCTTAGCACGTCTAGCAGAGGCTCAACCTAAATTAACCAATATCCAGGATACTTATATTCTCGTTTTTGAGATCCAATACCCCACTCCAACCATCCTGTCGCATTTTTATTAAGTTGAGCCATTAAATAATCAGCAAACTTGGGATTCGTCTCAAGCTGATCTTTAATCCTAAAGCTTTTTGAAGATTTTCTTTTTCCTCATTAAGTGATTTATGCCCATCAGAAACAATTTCTTCAGAGATTTTATATTCATTAAATGGCTTCGATAACCCAATACTTTTTAAATATCCATTAATTTTAGAATCTAATTTTTCCCAAAGAAATTTTAATCCTTTACTAGCCATTCACTTTCAGCATTCGACTTTTCTGCTAATAGGTTAAATAATATCTTTTCCTTAATCTGTTAAAAAGAAGTCAATCGTAGAAACCACACGAATCTTTTTAATCAAAGAATTATGACCAGAATCAAAATCTTCAGTAGGCAAAGCATCAGCACTCATAATACGAAAAACGCCCTGATTTGAGCGTCGAATAGCACCTATACGGCTTCCCGAATCTGCCGCAAATTGTTGCGCAAGCTCACGCGCATTTTTAGTTGCTTCAGCAAGCATTTCTGGTCTTAATTCACGAAACTGAGTATATTGATACCTAATATCTGAGCGTGAAATAGCAACACCTTCCTTTATCAGTTCACCTAAATGTCGATTGGTTTCTTCGATAAGCTCCACTTTTTGCGTAACAATTTTTAAAGAAAGATCAACAATAAAACGATGCGGTGGAAGTTGCCCTCCCCAATCACGTGCATGAGTATCATTGACTTGAGGTGAGGAACTTTTGATCTCTGCTTCCTCAATACCAACTTTTTGAAGAAACTCCTGCACTTTAGTTTTTTGTTCACTGATTTGCTTATAAAGATCAACTAAGTTATCTCCGCTCAATCTTATTGCAATTTCCCAATCAGCACGGTCAGACTTAACAGTGCGCTCAACTAAACCTTTAACAGTCACATATCTTTCTGCCAATTTAATACTTTGTATTCCTTTAAAAATAAAAAAACCTGCAAGTGATAGACCTACAGCGATAAACAACCCAAGAATTAATGCAGACAATGTAGAATTCTTTTTTATTTCCATAGCGACCCCATCTCCTTATTTTAATAATTTCCAACAATATTTTAATATTTTTCCAATAATTTTATATACGACTTGCACAAAAGTCTATGATTCAAATTAATAATCTTAAAATTGGCTTAAAGGTTTGATTTCCAGAAAATTTTGCATTAGAGTAGCCTCCATCAAAAAACGAGGTTTTAAATGACTGAAATGAATGAGCTGATTGATGAAATTAAAGAAGATGTTCGCCTTGATCAATTGGTTAAATTTTGGAAAAAGTATGCAAATTTTATTATTGCAGGTCTTCTTTTAATCATTTTAGTTACTGCTGGCAGTGTTTTTTGGGAACATCTTAAAAATCAAAAGAACTTGAAACATGCTGCTTTTTATGAAGAAGCCCTACGTGCTGTAGATGCTAAGCAACATGAAAAAGCCAAAGAAATTCTAGATTCTTTAAAAGATGGCCATGATGGTTACAACATAATAGCGACCTTTAAAAAAGCACATTTACCAAATGTTAGCCAGGAAGAGCGATTTAAAATCTATTTGGATCTTGCTGAAAACAAGAAAATTGAGTCTAAATTTAGAGAGCTTGCTATTATTTTGTGGGGATATGAAGGATTTGAAAACCAAGATCCTGAGGCTCTCACGAAACAGCTTGAACCTATTGCCAATGGAACAAGTGTATGGCGAGACTCTGCTATAGAACTTTTAGGTCTTCTTGCAATTCGACAAAATAACTTGAAAAAAGCAGCCGAGCTTTTCAAATTTTTGCTTGAAGATAAACATGCGTTACCAAGTATCAAAAGCCGTGCCATGGCTTACTTGGAACAAATTGGCGCGCTAAATTAATATGTTAAGGAATAGCTCATGAGACAATATTATAAATATATAGTCCTTACAGCCCTTCTTTTAGATGGGTGCGAAACTTTTCTTGGAAAAAAAGATAAAATACCGTTAGAAGGGACTCGTGAAGCTGTCCTCTTATCTACGGAGGAATATAATCTAGATGATTCTTTAAAAAATCATTCTGTGAAACTTGATGCTCCTGAAGCTAATCAAGCTTGGCCTATGGCTGGAGGAAACGCACGTCATGTGATGCCTCCTCTTCTTTTAAATTCTGATTTTAAGCTCGTGTGGCAGCAAGACGTTGGTCAAGGTTCTTCTTCTGAACATCGTTTATTAAACGGCCCAATCGCAGCTGAAAACCATGTATACACTATTGATTCTATTGGTTTGGTAAGCGCTATTAATCTCACAAATGGAGAGAAAGAATGGGAAACATACTGTATTCCAACAGATAGTTCCTCTCAACCTTTCGGAGGTGGATTAGCTTATGATCAAGGAAAGCTCTATGCCGCAACAGCACATGCTGAAATTCTTTCAATTGACGCAAAAACAGGAAAAATTTTATGGCGTTTTCCAACCTCCGCTCCTGTTAGAGCTGCACCAACAGTCTCTGAAGGAAAAATCTTTGTAATAACCATTAATAATCAGCTCGAAGTCTTCAATGCAAATGATGGTCAAATCCTTTGGACCCATACAGGCATAGTTGAATCAGCAGGTCTTTTAGGAGGAGCAAGTCCAGCTGTTCATACAGGAGTCATTGTAGCACCTTATTCTTCTGGTGAAGTATTTGCCCTTCGAATAGAAAATGGATATCCTTTGTGGTCTGAAACACTACAAGCGAATAAGCAACTTGATTCTGTGTCCGCGCTTTCTCATATTAAAGCACGACCTATAATTGATAAAAATCTTGTTTTCTTAGTAAGTCACAGTGGTCGTATTAGTGCCTTAGATATGCGGAGTGGTCAATCTGTATGGAGTCGCGACATAGGAGGAATTAGAACACCAGCAGTCTCTGATAAATACTTATTCATGCTTACAAACGATAATCATTTAGTTTGCTTAATGAAAGATACGGGGCAAATTATATGGTCTCAACAGCTTGAACATTTTCTGGACCAAGAAAAACAAAAAGGTAAAGTTTTATGGGCTGGACCAATTATTATTAATGATACTTTATTGGTAACGGGTTCAAACAAACAAGGCCTATTGCTTTCAAGCCTTAATGGAAAAGAAATTAAAAAATTTGAACTTCCTAATAAATCAACCTTATCTCCAATAGTGATTAATAAAACTTTACTCATCTTGCTTGATAATGGAACCTTAGTTGCCTATCAATAGAGTTAAGCATGACTAAACATCTTAAAATCGCCATTGTTGGAAGACCTAATGTTGGAAAATCAACCCTTTACAATCGTCTAGCAGGTCGCAAACTCGCAATTGTTGAAGATACCCCAGGGGTGACACGAGATTGGCAAAAAACTCGAGGATCTCTTTGGGACTTAGAGCTTGAAATTTATGACACTGCAGGCCTTGAGGGATTTGAGTCAGAAATCATTAAAGATCAAATTGTTACGCAAACATTAAATGTTTTAACTGATGTTGATACTATACTGATGGTTATTGATAGCCGAGAACCTATTTTGGCTTCTGATCGCAAGCTAACTGAGATGTTAAGACGGTTGAAAAAACCCATCATTTTGATAGCGAATAAATGTGAAGGTCGGCAAAGGCAAGAAGGGTATTTAGAATCATTTACTTTAGGTTTGGGAGATCCTATCCCTTTTTCTGCCGCTCATGGTGAAGGACTTGATGAGCTTTATCAAGCATTGTTACCTTATGCAGAAGATCTGGAAGTTGAAGAAATTGAAAATACGCCAAATGAACAATTAAAACTTGCCATTGTTGGAAGACCTAATGTTGGAAAATCAACTTTAATGAATGCATTATTAGGCGAAGAACGTTTATTGACAGGGGATCAACCAGGAATCACCCGAGATGCTATAGCCATTGATTGGTCTTATAAAGGCCATTCTATTCAACTTGTCGACACTGCTGGAATGAGACGAAAAGCACGAATTGACGATCACCTTGAGCGTCTTTCAGTTCAGGATAGTCTAGAAGCTATACGTTATGCACAAGTTGTTATCATCGTCATGGATGCGAATGATCCATTAAATAAACAAGATCTCACTATTGCTTCTCATGTTCTAGAAGAAGGACGAGCACTCATTATTGCACTCAATAAGTGGGATGAAGCCGACCAACAAACATTACCTGAAGTCAGGCGTTCTTTAAGTTCATTGCTCTCTCAAGCAAAAGGGCTTCGTTTACAGCCTATTTCTGCTTTAAAGAAAAAAAATCTCGATGAACTTATGACTCATGTTTTAGAAGTATATCAACTGTGGAATACTCGTATTTCCACATCACAATTAAATCGATGGCTAGAAGAAGCATTAGCGCGTCATGCCCCTCCATTGTCTGGACAAACACCTATCCGCATAAAATATGCAACACAAATAAAAACTCGTCCCCCAACCTTTGTTTTATTTGCTAGTAAGCCTGTGGATCTCCCTGCTTCCTATATGCGTTATTTAGAAACTTCTTTGCGCGATTGCTTTAACTTACCCGGGGTCCCCCTCAGGCTATTTTTAAGAAAGGGTAAAAACCCTTATGAATCAAAATCCAAGTAATCATCCATTATGGTGATTTATTTCATTAATGCATATTTTCGTTTTTAAATTCTTGAGCTTTAAAGACTTCTCCGGTCGTTTTACATTTTTCACTACCTAAATAGACAAAAATATCAGTGAAATCTTCAGGACTTGGGATGGATAAGGGGTTTATTCCAGGACAAGCTTCAGCGTGCATAGATGTGCGAATATTTCCAGGATCAACCAAGTTCACTTTCAGAGGTGAGTTTAAGTTTTCATGTGCATAAAGCATCGCCATATTTTCAAGAGCTGCTTTACTAACGGAATATGCAGACCAGTAAGGTAAGATATTATGGGCAACTTCTGAAGTTATAAAAATTGCCCTCCCTGCAGAAGATTTACGCAAGAGCGGATCAAAAAACTTGAGTAAATGCCAATTTGCTGTCAGATTAATATCAATAACGTCTTGCCACATGGCAGATTGCATTTGCTGAATAGGCCCAAGCATTCCTAATATAGCAGCGTTACCAACTAGAATATCAAGCCGCCCATAACGATCTGCAATTGCTCGAGCTAAATCTTCAAGTCTTGCGTAATCTTTAAGATCATACGGCACGAGTGTTACATTTCCCCCATAAGGTGCCAAACAATCATCTAGAACCTCAAGTTGAGCTATGTTACGAGATAACACAATGAGGTCAGTTCCTTCTTCAGCGTACCGCTTTGCAATTTCTGCCCCTAATCCTCTTGTTGCCCCTGTAATAAGTGCTATTTTTCCTTTTAAAGCTGCCAATTAAAAGCCTCTTTCTTCGTTAATCATGAACTACCATAAACGAATATGTGTGTAGCTTAAAAGCGTAATATTTTCTTTATTAAAATGCTTTTAAATGTTAATAAGCTTTAAATATTATCCCAAGTAAAATTGTTTAATTGGTAGCATAGAGATACAAACTTATGCGCATAATCGCTGGTTCATATAAAGGCTATACCCTTAAAGTCCCTAATTCTTTGAAAACGCGTCCTACCACTGACCGTGCCAGAGAAACTATTTTTAATATTCTAAATAATTATGTAGATGAGTATACTGAGCTAGAGGTTTTAGACATCTTTGCAGGCTCTGGAGCTTTAGGATTAGAAGCTTTGTCGCGTGGCGCATCAACCGCAACTTTTATTGAAATTGATCATGATGCTATTAACAAAATTTATGATAATATTAACCACCTTAAAGTAGATGATCTTTGTAAGGTTTTACGCCTTGACGGCAGGCGTCTTCCTGCTGCTTATAAAAAATTTAACCTCATATTTATGGATGCTCCTTATAATAAGGAACTCACAGAGAAAGCCTTAAAAGAACTTGTTGAAAAAGAATGGATCGCACCAAATTCTTTAATCGTTATCGAAGTGTCTGCTAATGAAAATTTCTCTCTTCCCCCTTCCTTCATTTTCCTCAATGAACGTCGTATCGGGCTCGCACAAGTTTACCTAGCAAGATTTTTGCTTTTGCAATAAATGCATAGCTCATTTGTCAAAAAAATATTATAAATTCCGCATATTTTCATGTATTTTTGCCATGAAGAACATTTTTATAGGAGAAATACAATGAAATTAGGCTTTATTTATTTGCCATTAGCTGCATTATTATATAATAGTTCAGGCCTTTGTAGTGATATTAATCTTGATGATGAGTTAAAACGAGTAATACAACTATCTTTAGAAGAAAACGATCTGGGGTATGAAGAAGAGAACGCTGGTGAGGACGAGTTAAAACGCGCAATACAACTATCTTTAGAAGAGAACGATCTTGGGTATGAAAAAGAGAACGCTGGTGAGGACGAGTTAAGACGAGCAATACAATTATCTTTAGAAAAGAATGATCTTGAATATGAAAAAGAGAATGCTCGTGAGGACGAGTTAAGGCGAGCAATACAACTATCTTTAGAAAAGAACGATCTTGAATATGAAAAAGAGAACGCTGGTGAGGACGAGTTAAGGCGAGCAATACAACTATCTTTAGAAGAGAACGCTCTTGAATATGGAAGACACTTAAACCCTCAAATAAATACAAATGATAATGTGCTTAAAAAGGCAAACTATTCCCAATTACCTTCTGACTTTACTCTGAATTCTGTAGAAGAGGCTGAAGAAAATATTTTATTAGAAGAACACTATTTCAGTAAAAGGCTAGAAAAAGAGGATAATCTTAAACATAATTTAAATACTCAAAAAGAAGAGAGCTTAAAAATTAAACCAAAAGTTACAGATAACGACCTTTTGATCTTAACAAAAATTTTTCAAGATTTAGATAAAGAATATAATCATAAATTAAAAGAACTTGAAGAGTTGTTTTTTGAAGGTAATTTAATGCTACATTACTTAAATAGTTTATTTGTTTATAATGAAGATGAAAGAGATTTGGCAGAAAGAACAGGATTGTCTATCCAAGAATTTCAAAATCTTAAGCAATCTACTGATGAACGTTTGAAAAAGATAAAACTAATAGCTCAAGAACAAGGTATTTTAGAACCTAAGGACCAAAAGGCGAAAATGATAGCAGAATTCATAGCCATAAAAGGATGTTCTGAGTCATTTGCGGCAAGAGCTTACAAAGAATTTATTGGCAATTGAACTTCTGTGAAATGATAAAGAATAATAATCTTTTACAATTCTAATATTTTTTGCACATTTTTTGTAAGAACTCTTGCATCGGTGTTAAGAAAACGTTACGTTGTGGCGTGGGCCCGCTTGGTGGAATGGTAGACACAGCAGACTTAAAATCTGCCGCCTAACAAGGCATGCCAGTTCGAGTCTGGCAGCGGGCACCACCTTAAAATAAATCTTAAAAATTCTTCAGTATTTTTTCTATTCAAAAAGGCTTTTTACGAAATACCCTCATTACTCTAGCAATACAGAATTTGAAATTTTTAGAAAATGAAATACTTTATAACGTCTTTCTTCCTCATAGGTTCTCTTTACTTTAATACCATATCTCTTTACGCAACTAATGGTAGGTCGTTTGAAGAACAGACATCTAAAAGAATGAGATCTACTGCTACATATCACAATAAAATCAAAAACTTAAGTAAGAAAATTGATACTTCAACGTGGGGACGGCCTTCGCATATTACTGTGCTTGGTACTTTATTGTTGTTGGCAGCCCATTTCCAACCTGTCGGAGTTAACCAAAGGTCTTTTACTCATTCACCGACAATAACCTCACACGGTACAATAGAAGCTTCAAGTGATAATCTGAGAACCAACAATGGAACGGTTTGCAAGGTTGGCGCACGCGCTCTTGGAGCTAAGCAAGCACATATCTTTACCCTACTTGAGCGGCATAGTTCATACTCAGGCCATTTTATAAAGGATAGAAATGTCACAACAGTAAAGGAAATCAAAAGGGAGCGCCTGAAAGAATTTGAACAATTTGCTAAAAATCTTGTTGGTGCAGGGAAGCTTTCAGAAGAAGCTAGCCAAGAAGAAATTAATCAACTCTATAAAGAGCGACAGCCTGCATTTTCAAGGGTATATACCTTTAATGGAAGTCCTGTTGATGCTCTTTATTCCCAGATGATTGCCCAAACGCATCATGCGAATACGCTTGCTTGGATAAAAAAACAATACTGCCGCAAAAGAAACCTTTTCATCATTTAAAGACAGAGGAAATGATAAATCTTCTAGCAGGGATTAATTATCGTTTGCTAGGAGAAAAGAAAGCTCCTCCCTCTCCTTTTAGAGATGGCCTTATCGTTAGCTGGAATGATGCAATAGGAATTCCCAACTTTAATGAACCCACAAGAATGCGCGGTTATTTAAAGAACTCACCAACAGAGCTTGAACTTTATAATAAACTTTGTACGCTTCTGGAAAAACAAAGAGGGGAAGAGGCTTTGTCGTCTACAGATGAATGGAATATTTTTATGATTAATAATATTTTTAAAGACAAAGAAAGTCCTTATCTTTATTTTGTGAGTAAATATTATGAGTTTAATGATCTTCGACCACAAGAAATTAAAATCAAAGTGCAACGCATTATGAATTCTTATAAGAACAGTTTTGCTAAAGATCCTCTCAGAACAAGTGCTATGCTTCACCTAGAACTTATAAAAATTCATCCTTTTACAGATGCAAACGGTAGAACGGCACGCATCCTTATGAATATTGGTCTTAAATCTGCTGGTTATCCCACGGTTATAATTTATGATAGAGATGAATACGTACGCACTATCCGACAGGCCCTCAAACAAGAAAATCCTGGGATTTTTGTAGACTACATTAAAGCACAAATTTGCAAACAAGTTGAGCTTTACAATAATCCAGAATTTAAAGAAGGCCACGCTTTAAAAGAAATTGCTGATGAGTGTATGTTCGGCTGCTCTCAAACATTCTTTGAAGCCAGCAAAAAATTTGGCTTATAGCCTTTTAAATGAGTCTATAGAAGATTTTTAAGTGGACTCTTTAAATACCCAATTCTTTTCCTCTTCATCAAGTTGATCAAGGCTGATAGCCTCTCGAATTGCCCTTAAAAGACGATTCATGAAAGCAATATTATGAATTGTTATGGCTTGAAGTGCTAATATTTCTTGTGCTTTTAACAAATGATGAAGATAAGAGCGTGAGAATGTCTTACATGTTGCACAAGGACAAGTTTCGTCAATGGGTTTTGAATCTTCCCTAAAATGAGCATTACGAAGATTAATATGCTCGCCACCTTTTCCATCATTTTTATGCCAAAATGAAGGTTGAACAAGAGCCCCTCCATGACGAGCAAGGCGCGTTGGATGAACGCAATCAAATGTATCTATTCCTTGACGCACGCCATTGAAGATATCACTCACGCCTCCGATCCCTAAAAGATGAACTGGACGCTCAGGATTGAGAAGGCTCATTGTTAACGCGACAATATCATGCATTTGATCTTTTGAAGCTCCTAATGATCCCCCAACAGCATGCCCAAAAAAGGAATGATCATTGACAAATTGTGAGCTTTCTTTACGCAAATCATCGTACACCCCTCCTTGAATAATTCCATAAAGTGCTTGTCGTTGGTTATCTGTTCGCTGGAATTCTGCAAGGCTTCTTAAAGCCCAACGATGGGATAATTGCATTGATCGTTGTGTATAAATTTTATCGACATGGAAAGGAGTGCACTCATCTAGAACCACAATAAGATCCGCACCAAGTTGACGCTGGACTTGAATAGAACGTTCAGGTGTTAAAAGATGCATCCGACCATCAATATACGATTTGAACTGAGCCCCCTCTTCCGTAATTTTTAAAAGAGTTTTAGGGCGTTTCGTTAATCTCTTCCCCTTTATTTCGCTTGCAACTGATCCATGGCCTAAGCTGAAAATTTGAAATCCCCCGGAATCCGTGAGCATCGGCTTATTCCATCCCATGAAACGATGAAGTCCTCCCTGACGCTCAATTATTTCTCCACCAGGTTGCAGCATAAGGTGATACGTATTCGATAAAATGATTTGTGTGTTAGCCTCATCTATTTGTTGCGGTGTTGCTCCTTTAATTGCAGCCTTTGTTGCACAGAAAATAAAAGCTGGTGTCTCAACAATTCCACGCGGCGTTACCAGACGTCCCAAACGTGCTTTACTATTTTTTGAAGTTTTATGAATTTCAAACTGAAAGTTTGGATAATGAGACATCTACAACATTTTTCCGAGAAAGGTTAATGAAACGTACTAGATACATAACGACAGTATTTGCAAGGCTAACAATAAGACGCACTGTATAAGTACCTAGAATATAAGTAAAGATAAGAGTTTTCAATTCCACAGGATGAGAGGCTAAAATTACCCATGCCAATGTACTAAAAATTATATTATCTATACTTGAAGAAATAATAAAAGCCAAACTCGACCTTAACCATAAGGCCTTACCTTTTGTTAAATTTTTTATATATTGAAAAATATAGATATCACAATACTGACTAACCAGGTATGCACTTAAGCTTGCTATCAAAATTGTTGGGATTGGTAAAAATAAAACAGCCATTGCCTCATGCGCCTTATTAAAGACGGCATAATCTTCTTTGATTGTCTCTATAGGTTTAATTCCCAAAGTTAGTAACATAAGAATGCTTAATAAAAGAGAAGTCAAAAAGCTTAACCAAATAGACTTTTGAGCAATCTTTTTCCCATAATACTCAGTAAGAATATCTGATGTTAAGAAGCTTGAAGAAAAAACAACTGTTCCCAAAGCTATTGGATAATTTAAAAACGAAAACTCTCCAGCTTTAAGGACTTGAAGATTGCCCGCAATAATTGCTACCGAATTATAAATAAAGAGCCCTAAAGCTCCATAATAACGAAAAGTTCCAAGGATGGCGAAACTACATACGATAAATGTCAAGCAACCAATTGCTTCAGAAGGTAAACTCTGAAAAAAGTCTACCATTCTGGTTAAAGATGATGAAGTCATAGATTTAGTGCAGGTCTACCCCTGCTCTTTCGTTTTTAAGCTTTTTGAACTTGAACACGTTCTATCCGACGCTTTAATACGAGAGCTTCTTTTGATAGTTTTGAGTCATTTGTGCCTTTTAAAAAGGCATCAATCCCCCCATTTGTTTCAATGGTTCGAATAGCTCGTGTCGAAATACGCATTCTTACGCGCCCCAAAACATCACTGATGAATGATACATTTTGTATATTCGGTAGGAAACGACGCCGTGTCTTATTATTCGCATGGCTTACGTTATTACCTGCTAAAACCTGTTTACCTGTTATCATGCAACGACGTGCCATACTCTATCTCCATTTCAAAATTCACAATCTTTAGGCTTCTAATACGTCATTAAGGACGCTGCCGTCAAGGGGTTTTGCCATTTATCTATTCAACTGTGACAGATTTCGCTAAATTTCTTGGCTGGTCAACATCGGTTCCCTTTAAAACAGCTGTATAATAAGCCAAAAGTTGTGTCGGAATAGCATAAACCATAGGGGCAATAAAAGAACTTGTTGTTGGTAAAACAATTCTCTTTATAGCTTGCGAAGTAAATAAGCTATGTCCCTTTTCATCACTTAATAAAATAATAGGTCCTTTTCTTGAAAGAATTTCTTGAATGTTAGAGACTGTTTTCTCAAAAAGTGAATCAAAAGGCGCAATTGCAACAGTTGGGACGGCTTCTTCAACAAGTGCTATAGGTCCATGCTTGAGCTCTCCAGCGGCAAAGCCTTCAGCATGTATATAAGAGATTTCTTTAAGCTTAAGCGCACCTTCTAAAGCGAGCGGATAACTAGTTCCTCTACCAATGTAAAGAACATCATTGGCTTCTAATAAAGAGCGAGCAACTTCTGCTACATTATCTTTTAATGCTAATGTCTGTTCAATGAGCATTGGTAATTGAGATAAATCTCGACAGCATTGAGCAAAATCTTCCTTCGAAATCGTCTTTTTTGCTTGCGCAAATGCAAGCGCTAAAACTGCTAAAACACACAATTGGGTTGTAAATGCTTTCGTAGAAGCCACACCAATTTCAGGCCCTGCTTGCGTTAAAAACGTCACATCAACCGCTCTAGCAAGAGAGCTATTTGCAACATTGATAATCCCAAGAGACGGTTGTCCTTGAGAACGTACATAAGCTTGAGCAGCAAGAGTATCTGCCGTTTCGCCAGACTGAGAGATAAAAAGTGAAACTCCGTCTTTAGGCATCGGTGGCTGGCGATAACGAAACTCAGACGCAATATCAAGCTCAACTGGAATACGAGCAATGTTTTCAAACCAATATTTTGCAACCATTCCAGCATAAAATGCCGTCCCACAAGCAACTATCGTGATGCGAGAAACATTTTCTAAAGCAAATGGTAAAGGACGAAAGTGTAATCCTGTATGAGAAATACTTAAATACTCGGAAAGAGTACGGCGAATTACATCAGGTTGTTCGTGAATCTCTTTAAGCATAAAGTGATCAAAACCAGCTTTATCAATAGAAGAATTACCCAACTTACTTTGCTGGATGCTTCTTTTGACAGGTTCTCCCTTAAAGTTATAAATATTGGCGCTTGAAGCCTCTAATACAGCAATATCACCATCTTCTAAAAAGGTCACTTGTTGGGTTAAGTGCGAAAGAGCAACAGCATCAGAACCAATATACATTTCTTCTTTACCATATCCAATTGCTAAAGGAGGTCCAGAACGTGCTGCAATTAATAAATTCGGATAATCACGGAACAAAATAGCAATTGCGAAAGCACCTCGCACAACGCCAAGTGTCTCTTTTACCGCCTCAAATGGACTCACTCCCTGCTCTAAGAACTCTTCAACCAAATGAAGGATAACTTCAGTATCTGTCTCACTGTTAAAATGAACGCCTTTCTCAATAAGTTGTTCTTTCAATAAGTGATAATTCTCAATAATCCCATTATGGACAATGGCAACCTGATCCGTTAGATGTGGATGAGCATTTTGATCATTTGGAACACCATGCGTAGCCCATCTTGTATGAGCAATTCCAATATTTCCAGCAATAGGGTCTTTTTTAAGATCAGCCTCTAGATTAACTAATTTCCCGGCACGACGACGTCTTTGCAACTTACCATCGGTAATTACAGCAACTCCGGACGAATCATATCCGCGATATTCAAGACGACGTAGCCCTTCCACTAAGTCAGAAACAATATTTCTTTCTTTTGAACTAATAACACCAACAATTCCGCACATTTACGCGACATCCTTTTCATGTGTTTGAGTTGACTTTCTCTTTTGTAGGGCAACTGCTCCCTTCTCAATTTCTTTTACTTGAGCACGAGCAACAGCAAGACTTTCAGATGCAACATCTTTTGTAATCGTACTCCCAGCTCCGATATAAGCATGATCTCCAATTTTTAAAGGGGCAATCAAAGAAGAGTTGGCACCAATTGAAACATGACTACCTATAGAAGTTTTCCATTTATTAAAACCATCATAGTTACAAGTAATTGTTCCTGCACCAATATTTGTTTTTTCTCCAATTACAGCATCCCCTATATAACTGAGATGGTTGGCTTTTGTTTTAATACCCAATGTTGAGTTCTTAATTTCAACAAAATTCCCAACTTTAACCCCTTCTTCAAGAGTTGTTTTTGGGCGAAGACGCGCAAAAGGACCAACAGTTGCTCCTTTTTTAATATGAGCACCTTCAATTTCTGTGAATGAACGAATCGTTACATTTTCTTCAATAATGGTCTTAGGACCTAAATTGACGTAAGGATGGATTATAACATCTGAAGCAATTTGCGTATCATGACTCAAGTAAACCGTTTCAGGAGCAATCATTGTTACTCCTTTCTCTAACGCACTATTTCTCCAACGTTTTTGGATCTTAGCTTCAATCTCAGCAAGATCTTTACGGGTATTAATTCCTTCAAACTCACTAGGATCTTGAGCAATGACAACTTCAACTTTTAGCCCTTCATGACGTGCTATAACAACAATATCAGTGAGATATCGCTCTTGGTTTGATGATTGAGGAGCAATTTTTTCAAGTAATTTAACAGCATAATTTCCATCAAGAGCCATTACTCCAGCATTACAAAGCTTTATTTTCCTTGTCTCTTCATTAGCTTCTTTATGCTCAATAATAGCTTCAACCTGATTATTTTGAGAGGTCACAATACGTCCATACATCTTAGGATCATCAAGTTGCATTCCTAAAACAATAGCCGCGGGCCGAGATGGGTTCTTAAACCGATTTAGAAGCTCTAAAAGAGTTTCTTGACGTATAAGAGGCGTATCACCAAATAAAACGAGAATAATACCTTTAAAATCTTCAATAAAAGAACGCGCAGATAAAACAGCATGGGCTGTGCCTAATTGTTGTTCTTGTACCACGGGAATAAGTCCAGGAATTATTTCCTGTGCAGAGAGAGCAACAGATTCTTGAGAAGGACTGACCACCAAGGCTACTTGTTCAGATTGGAGTGACACAGCAGTTTCTAAAACATATTGAATCATAGGCCGTCCTCCAATTGGATGGAGAACTTTAGGTAAAGAAGAATGCATTCTCGTTCCTTTACCCGCCGCTAAAATAATTGTCAAAAGAGAACAGTTAGACATATAAATACTGTTTGCCCATTATTAAAAACCTACACAACTACTAAGGTGATTACATAAATTAACAAAAACGCCAAGATATTATAATATGACGAAAAATTACAATCCCTTTGACGGAATTTATTTCTTTTCAAATAAATCAAATAGATAATCAAAATTAATAACAATTTTACCAGTAGACACACTCTTTTCGAATATCGATGTGAACAAAGTTGGATTTTGGATAGAATCCCACACCACCAACTCGCTCTGCCTTTGCGGCATCACGTAATTTTACAAGTTGAACCCCGGACATACGAATATCCACAGCCTTCCCTTCTATGTGCTTACTGTTCTGAGCAACGCCTTTTCCTTTTTTACGCAGCTGATCATTAAACTCTTTGGAGCGATAACCTGAGATAATCTCAAAGGGCTTTTTCTCACTTATTGTCATTTGAATACTATTCATCAAATCGAGAAGCCTGGGTTCTATTATTGTTGTTTTACCATTAGAGGGATCTCTCAAAAAATAGTTTAGTGCTTCAAGCTGTTCAGGAATATAGTGACCATCTTCCCAAAAGATATCCTTAAACCATTCTGAAGTATGTGTATTATAAAGGATAAGTTTTCTTTCAAACTTAGAAGTTGCAGTTGCAAAGGATAATTTAGGAAAAATAAGAGTTGTTAAAGCTGCACTTCCTGAGGTTAAAAGTTGCCTTCTCGTTAACAACAACTTATCATTCTTCATCCTATGCTCCTCATCTCTTAGCAACCAAAAAGTAAGTCATAGCAGTTAAGCAAATATAGATAAAAATATAAAGAAAAAAATTTCCAACTTAATCAATAAGTTAGCACAATAAAATTACTAAAATTTTAAATACACTTATTATTTCCCTTAAGAATTAACCCGAAAGAAAACACCGTAAGGTTTCTTATTCTAATTTAATTTTAACTCATGGATTTTGGACTCAATCTAGAATTAAAAAGATTTTTTTCTCTTTAAGATAAGGGGAAAAATGCGTATAAAACACTCTTAGGTATTAAATTTAATGAGATATCATGAAAGCTAAATTTTTCCTTTTTTCAAACTTATTAGCCCTTAGTATTGCACTTTCTTATTTAACGGCTTGTAAAAATGAATCTACTTCTGCTTCACGAAAAGAAATCTTACGTCTGGCAACTTCAGCTGATAATCCACCTTTTGAATTTCATCAAACAACAACGAATCAAATTACAGGTTTTGATATTGAACTTGCTCATGCCTTGGCTGACATTTTGAATGTTGAGCTTGAAATTCAGGATATGGATTTCGCTTCAATTATTCCTGCGTTGCTCTCAGGACGTACAGACGTTGCCATGGCAACTTTTTCCATTACAGAAGAACGAAAGAAAAGTGTATCTTTTTCAGAAATTTATTATACTGCACAACCAGCCTCAGTCAGCTTAAAAACTCGCTCTTTTTCGCAACCAAAAAATTTTGAAGGCACAAATATAGGCGTTCAATTAGGATCATCATATGAACATATGATGAAGAAAATGGCGCAAGAAATAAAAGATATTCAACTTGTTCCCTTAAACAAACTTGGAGAACTCATTCAAGAAGTTAAAGCTGGCAGAATTGATGCTGCTGTTATAGATATTGCACCTGCAAAAGCATATGTTGAAAATAACAAAGATTTACAAACAAATATTATTGACGGATATAAAGAGAGCTACGCAATAGCATTTCCTAAGAATTCACCTTGGATAAAAAAATTTAATGGAGCTTTAAAAAAATTAAAAGAAAATGGGAAACTTGCCGAATTAACATCTAAATGGTTTATGAATAACCACTCTTAGTTTTCTTCTTCAACCTTTGAAAGAATTGTTATTGCTTCTGTGCTTCCTTAATTGATAGGTTTCGAAACAAAGAATTTAGTATTTCTTTAGGCTTGATAAATGATTAGAGAGAACTAAAATATTAACATAATTGTAGGTACGCGCATCTCTACCGTTTCAGCAACTATCATCCTTCCGCAAGCAACTTTCATTATTAGGCCTCTTGCATAACTTCTTAGATATTTAGCTCAAAGTTATATATTCCCGCTATCAGATTGAAGCACAAGGAGAATCGCCTACGTCTATTTCTTATAGCGATCGGCATGATTTTAAAATGCTTAAGAACTCCGATGACATTTTCATTTAGGGCTCTTTCACTTGCAAGCTTTCTATTGTTTTTCTTGTCCTCTTTTGTCAGTGAATTTTTTCTATCTCTTTTCTTTGGCAAGCTTGTTTTGCATGAAGCTTCTGAAGCCCCTGGTATCTTGTATCAGCTTAAATATATGTTTCAGGATGGATATGTGTTTTGGTTTCTTTAAATAATCGAAAGTCATGGTGCTTGCCATTGCAAAAAGTAGTACAAATAACTCTCTCTGAATGTTTATTACCATAAGCTGGCTTTTTAGTGTGTGTCTATTTTTCTTTCTAGAATAGAAATATTTCTGTCTTTTTTGGGACGTTCGATAGGTGTTTCCCTTGTATCAATTAAAATAATCTTGCCATTTTTGTCACTTTTACGAATCTCTTTGCGGCCAGGTAAAGCAAAGTCTTTATGTTTAATAAGGGTATCTTCGATTCATTTGATATTGCGGTAACAAGTGCTTTCTGAAATCCCATAAATTGGGCTATATAGAAATAAGAGCGGTATTCTCTCCAGTATTCGATGGTCATCAGTAAGCGGTCTTCTATCAGAAGTTTATTAGGCTTACCTCCTTGTGCTCTCTTTATTGCTTCCGCCTTAGTTAAAATTTTAGTCATTCTGTTAAATGTAGTTCTTTTCATACCTGTTAAGCGGCGCAAATCTTCAGAGCTTGATTCTTTAACTTGGGTATATTTCCCCATTAAACCTTCCTCATGATTTAGTTAATCTTTTTCTCCTATTCTTAATTATGTAAGCATTATATAATCTATAGAAGCTAACTCATTCTGGCATTTTCCAGATTTTTAATATCTTTCATAATTAGGCTATTCAATGGTGGCACTGGCTGACCTTAGAAAAAAGAAACTCGCTCAATTTGCTAAAGAAGAAGGCTTATTAAATCTTAAAGGTGACATAAATAAAGCGGGGCATGAGATTGAAAAATTTTTAGCCCCCTTCAGAAAAGAGCTAGGGAAAAGCAATCCAAGGTTCTTAGATCCCACCTTTGGAGCTGATTGGTGTGCTGCTTTTGTTTATTATTTGGCTGTAAAAGCTGGATACGATCTTGATATAAAGCCATTTCAGAATAGGAGAGGTACTTTTGGCCTTGTGGGGATGTGGTTTGAGTGGAGTATAAATGAGGGCAAGTTTAAAGATATATTGTATGAGCCAGAACCTGGAGATCTGATTTTGTATGATAGGCTTGTATCTGACTCAGAGCTTGATCACATGGGCATTGTGCTAGAAAACAAAGATAAGCACTGTATTACAGCTGAAGGTAATGTTAATAACATGACAGGAATATTTAGGCGTGCGAAGAACTATCAAATCAAAGGCTACATTAGACTTTAGCTCTCAACTTTTTATTCAATCCTGCTTTGTATGCTCCTTTTTAGGTTATGCAAGAGCTCTATTAAAGTCCTTTTAACGAAGTAATATCCTTAAAATTAAAAAAATTTTTACCTTTTAAGTATTCCTTCTCGTACTTAGACCAGTTAGCAGGCGTAAGTCTAACTTTAAGGTGTATCTTTTCATCCTGATCTTGCCTTTCTAAAACTTCACCATGCTGATAAAGCCAAGCAAGAGCTGCTCCATTGGAGCTTTCAATATCAAAAGTAAAGGTTTCCAGAGAAGCAGATAGCTTGAACTCAATAAGCTTGAGAAGCTTATTAATTCCTTCTCCTGTTAAAGCAGAGACTAAGACTTTTTGTGAAACATCTTGCATTTGAGTTTTCAAAAAGTTTTCTGGAGGAAGTAGATCAACTTTATTTAAAACTTCAATTAAATTAGGGTTATGATCAACTTCTATCCCAAGTTGGTTCAAAATAGTGAGGACATCTTCCTTTTGGTGCTCAGTTTCTGGATGCGTGATATCCCTCACATGTATAATCACATCAGCTTCAAGTACTTCTTCTAAGGTTGCTCGAAAAGCTGCTATTAATTGTGTTGGAAGCTCAGAAATAAACCCAACTGTATCAGAGAGAATGATTTCCCGCCCAGAAGGTAAGCTTACCTGCCTCATCGTTGGATCTAAAGTTGCAAATAATAAATTTTCAGCAAACACATTTGCATTTGTCAAAAAATTGAATAATGTCGATTTACCAGCATTGGTATAACCTACAAGCGCAATAATCGGATATGGAACACGTTTTCTTGCCTTACGATGCAATTCGCGAGTACGAACAACTTGCGCCAATTCCTTTTTAATCTTTGCAATTCGCTCGCTAATAAGACGTCGATCTACCTCTAGCTGAGTTTCGCCTGGACCACCAATAAAACCTAGCCCTCCTCGTTGTCTTTCCAAGTGGGTCCAACTTCGTACAAGGCGACTTTTTTGGTACATAAGCGCTGCAAGCTCAACTTGTAAACGGCCTTCAGCTGTTTGTGCTCTTTCTCCAAATATTTCTAAAATAAGTCCTGTTCGATCAATAACTTTCGTTTTCCACGCTTTTTCAAGATTACGCTGCTGAACAGGACTTAAGCTTGAATCAATAATCACAAGCTCAGTTTGATGTGATGAGATAATTTCCGCAAAGGTGCTAACCACCCCCTCTCCAAGCAAAGTGGAAGGCTTTGGCTCTCGCACATTTACAACTTCAGCATAAACAACATTTAGGTCAATCGCTCTGGCAAGCCCTTTAGCTTCTGCTAATCTAAGATTAGAATCTCTATTAGCACCAATATTATTTTTAAAATTGGGATATAATAGAACTGTTCTTTGTGATTTTTTTATGAACTCAGAAGTTTCCTTAGCTGCCACAGAAAGAACCAAACATTAACTTTCGTTATCTACATTTTCTGCATCAAACAACTGCACTGGGTTTGTAGGCATTATCGTTGATATTGCATGCTTATAAACAAGTTGTGAATGTGCATCTCTTCTTAACAATACTGAAAAATTATCAAACCATGTGATAATACCTTGTAACTTTACACCGTTTACAAGAAACAAAGTTACAGGATTCTTATTCTTACGCAAGTGATTCAAAAATGTATCTTGCAAATTACTTACCTTATCCGAAATCATATGTTAACCCCATGTTACTCTAGACGTTTGCCTCCTTTTAAATATTAATTAGTGCTTATGATTTTTTTATTTTATAAGGGGCTTTTTTACAGAAGGCCTCAATAACGCCTTATTATCCACAATTTCTAAATGGTGAATGTTTCTTTTCTCTCATGTATTAAAACTTAAAGCATACACAAAAATGTACTTACAACAAATATTGAACATATACTTTAATTTTCTATTCTACACTCATAAGGAATACATCCTCCATTGGTTTATAATGTTCCAGTAAACTTAATGCTTTATCTTAACCAAAGCTTAATTCTTCTTAGATCATATAACCATCAATGGATGAAAAATAATTATTCTATTTTAAAAAGTCAACTTCTTTTCGTAAACATATGTCATTTTGTTTTCAAGTACTGAAAGATTCTACCCTTATGAAAATAAAACTTTAATTAATGCTAGCTCCCTACTAGTGTTCTTAACCTTTTTTAGATGATTTTAATTATAAATTTTCTCACAAGAGGCTTTTGCTTCATTTAGTTGCATTTGAACACTTATTAAGATTTAATTATTTAAATTTCATTGCGTGCAGGGTTATGCCCTAAATTACAAGCTTAATTTAGCCTGATTTTCTTCAAATAAAGTTCCACTATGCAGCTAATGATTTATACTTATATTGTTCAGACTTTTTTTCAACTTTTTCCCTAAAACAATAATCACGATAGAGTCTAGCTATCCTTTTCGTCAGATAACCCACTTCCCCCTTCCCAATCATCTCATCATTAATTTGGGTAATGGGCTTCACTAAGGTAGTTGTACCAGTCAAAAAAACTTCTTCTGCATTAAAAAGTGATGCCTCAGAAAATGAAGTCTCCTGAATCGGGATGTGATCTTCATGACATAATTTTAAAATAGTCTGACGTGTAATACCATCAAGAATAGAATGAGTTGCCGGAGGCGTTTTAAGAACCCCTTCTTTTCCCACTATAAAAACATTAGAATGCGAACCTTCTGTCACTAAACCTTTTTCATTAACTAAAATAGCCTCAAAAGCTCCCCCTTTAAAAGCTTGTTGCTTAGCCAAAATGTTTGGTAAAAGAGCAATTGATTTAATGTTTGGTCGCGCCCAACGTTGATCAGGAAATGTAATCGCTTTTTCTCCTGTAAGTCCATCAACATTGTTCATGTAATTATAAGGCTTAACTGAAATAATGAGAGAGCTTTTTATATTCTCAGGAAAAATGTGTGACCTTGGCGCCACACCCCTTGTAATTTGCACATAAACAATTCCGCTCGTTACTTTGTTATGCTGGATTGTCTGATTTATTAAAAAGACAAGCGTTTTTCTCTTAACTGGCAGACTAATCTGCAATAAAGAAAGTGATTGTTCAAGACGCTTTAAATGCTCTTCTAAGTTTATAAGACGCCGTTCTATTAAAGAGATAACTTCATAAATTCCATCTGCAAATTGATAGCCACGATCCTCAATAGAAACTTGCGCTCTATTAAGAAGAATAAACTTACCATTTACATATGCAACACGACTCATAACGTAAGGCTTTTAGTTTTAGAAAAAGAATCTTTTCTTAAATTAAGTTATCCTCTGAATTCGTTTTCAAAGCCTCTTCAACAGCTTGATCAAGGTCTTTTTGCGTGCATAAGCCTAGAGTCACAGGATGCCTTGGCTTAATATTTAATGCTTTTTTATGTGTTTTGTTGCGAATTGCTTCAATAGTCGCCTTAGTTGTTCCTAAGAGACGACACAATAAAGCATCATTCATTTGTGGATAGTGCTTTAAAATCCATGCAATCCCATCAGGACGATCCTTACGCAAAGAAACGGGAGTATAACGTCCTTTCTTGAAATTTTTATCTAAGACAGATTCATGCTCTTTAAGGATTAAATGCTTGGAAGAATCTTCTTCACATCGCTTAATTTCTTGAGGTGTTAATTGGTTATTGGCAAGCGGATCAAAAGGCACTAGTCCCACACCAATTTCACCATCAGCAATTGCTTGTACCTCAAGAAGGTGCAATTCACAAAATGTCGCAATTTGTTCAAATGTTAACGTCGTATTTTCAACAAGCCAAAGTGCCGTTGCCTTTGGCATTAATGGAACAACCATTTTTTTTCCTTTCTTATGAAGGACAATCACTTTTATTATTTAGGTGATAATCTTTCTCTTATAATCTCACAAGCAATAGCTTACACTGGATATAATCGTTAATTAACTTTCATCCCCAAGACAAATCCCTAGGCCTCTCGCCGTTTGAACAAGGACGCCCTTTGGATCAACAGCTCTATTTTGAGCAATCGCTTCAAGAATAGGCACATCAACAACAGTTCGATTCTGCCAAGCAACCATTCGATCAAACTTCTGCTCAGCAATTAAATCAACGGCTTTTACACCAAAGGCTGAAGCTAAAACACGATCAGCCGCGTCAGGTTGCCCTCCTCTTTGAACATGTCCTAAAACCATGAAACGAGTTTCTGCACCTGTTAGACGCGTAATTTGATCACTCAAATAATGACCTATTCCACCGTACCTTGCACGCCCCGAAAGATCTTTAATTTGAACAGGTTGACCTTCTTCAGTTTTAACAGCTTCTGCAACAACAACAAGAGCAAAGTTACGTCCACGTTTCAAAAGTTGATTTATCTTGTTCTGCACATGAATCAATTTATAAGGAATTTCAGGAAGTAAGATAATATCGGCGCCTCCAGCAATACCTGCCGTTAAAGCAATATGGCCAGCATCTCGTCCCATTAATTCTAAAACCATTACACGATCATGACTTGCTGCTGTCGGTTGCAGACGATCAAGCGCTTCTGTTGCGACGTCCACAGCTGTCATAAAGCCGATCGATTGATCTGTACAGTCTAAATCATTATCGATCGTTTTAGGAATAGCAACAAAAGGAATATCTCCACGTCGACAAAGCTCATGGATAATCTTTAGACTTCCATCCCCGCCAATGCCAATGAGAGCATCCAGCCCTAGCATACGGCAGCCTTCGACAACTTCCATGGAACGATCTTTAAAAGAACCATCTGGCATAGGAAACGCAAAAGGATCACCTTTAGTCGTTGTTCCCAAAATAGTCCCACCTTGATGAAAAACGCCACCGTCGAACATCTCGACCGTCAAAGGTCGGTATTCTAAAGGACGATTTAAAAGACCTATTGTTCCATGGCTGATTCCAAAAACCTGCCATCCATACCCATCAGTTGCTCGTACAGTTACTGCCCTTAAAACAGCATTTAACCCCGCACAATCACCACCACTTGTTAAAATTCCAATTTTTTTTGTCATTGTTTTCCAATTATTTCTGTTGAACAGACTATTCAGAACCTATCTCATTTGGTATAACATGCGCAAGATGACTTAAAAAATTTTTATAAATATGGGGTAGTACAATGCTCAATAAATTAATTAATCGCGAGTACTAAAGCCAATGGAATCAATGGAAATTGTTAAAATGCAACTTGAAAAAGTTACCGAAGAACATCGCGAACTTGATCATATGATTGATAAAATGATGGAAGAACGTATTGTTAATCAAATTGCAGTACAACGATTAAAAAAGCGAAAATTACTCTTAAAAGACCAAATCTTAAGACTTAAAAGCCAATTACTTCCTGATATCATTGCTTAAATTAAAAGAAAATATGGCGCGCCCTGCAGGATTCGAACCTGCGACCTGCGGCTTAGAAGGCCGACGCTCTATCCAGCTGAGCTAAGGGCGCGTATGAATGCTGATAATTTTATAAAAGCACTTGCCGGCAA
This sequence comes from Caedibacter sp. 38-128, assembly GCA_001898705.1. Lineage (GTDB taxonomy): Bacteria > Pseudomonadota > Alphaproteobacteria > Caedimonadales > Caedimonadaceae > Paracaedimonas. Next base: position 982 of record MKUU01000063.1, on the reverse strand, counting down.
TTTAATCGAGAAATAGGCAGAGGTAAAGGAAATTTAGATAAAAAAATACCCTAGAGAATCTTTAGGGTATTTTTTTCTGTGTACAAAAGAGCTTACCAAAATTTTTAATTAAAAGATTTTCTTATTCCTATTAGCAAAGCTATCTTATAAACTAACATCTTAGCGTTTCGTGTTTCCCCTTTGCTTAACTAGAAGTTTTGCAAAATCTGACATCTCTTTCTCATTTGCACGGTTCCAAGCTGCGACCATAAGTTTTTGCAATGTTTCAAGACTATAATCTCCAAGATCAACTTTTTGCTTTAACCCGAACTGTATGCGCGCATAGTTGTTGATTTTGCCATCCTTATGTAATTTTTTCACTGTTCTTTCAACTTCTTGCATTTGAGTTTTCATAAAGATATCAGAAAGTTGACTTACTATACCTGCCTTTCCTGTATCTTCAGGAATCATAAAAGATTCTTCTTGGCCGGTTCCCAAGGAAAGCATATTTATTTTTACTTTTCTCCCTTGCGCTTTATACTGATCCTTAGCATGTTCATAGGCACGAGATGTAGGATTGTTGGCCCCTAAACCGCCATCAACAACTGTATACTCTTTCTTTTTCGTTTTTATCTTTTGTGCTCGAAAATACGTAGGAGCAGCACTTGTTGCACGTCCTGCTTCAAGTACAGTCACATCTTTTGTATCCTCATCTTCACTGCTCAACAGTTTGGTTTTTCCTTCTCCATTCGTGACAATAGTTACGGCAACAGGAACCTTAACATCAGCAAGTGTTGCGTCACCAGCATATTTCTTAATAACACTTTCAAGACCTTCAGGATTATACTTTGCTGCCAAAAATCCATCAGGATTTGTAACTTTATCCCATGCTTTAAGACCAAAAATAACCTCACCTTCTTTCAGATAAAGATCTAGAACCTCGTTTGCAGTATGGCCACGGGCTAACAGAATTGCAGCCAACCCACCTGTTGAGGTTCCATAA
>MKUU01000062.1 GCA_001898705.1 Caedibacter sp. 38-128 | reverse complement strand
TATTTTGAGGGGCGGCTCAAATTGAAGCTGAACAATTAAACTCTGACACAGTTAATCGAACATTCCCGAAATTGTTGAAAATCTCTCTTATGGAGCGAATACCATACGCGATGGTGTATCTTTAAATCAGCAAACCCACACCAAACCTATTATTATCCCCACAGAAATCCAAAATCTTAAAGATCTTGAAGCTTATATCAAGCTGCCGGGGGATTACCCTATTACCAAACTACGAATGAAATATCAGCAACTTACTCAAAAAAACTTATATTCCCTCAACTAATTATAGAAGAATATCTTAAAACAATTCCCTAATTAAAAATTAAGCGAATAAATCAACTCAAAGACTTGAGCGCCTTCCCCTCACTCAATTTAGTCGCGTATGCAAGTAACAAACGCTGTTTGATATTGAATTTTATTGAGGGACAAGGAATTCGACCTTCTTTCCACTCTTTTGGACAACTCCCACCACAAATTGGAAGTATCGGACAGGAATGACATGAATATGCTTGTAGAGTTTCTTCATTATAAAAGGAACCGAAATGAGAACGATGTGATTCGTTACAAAGAGTTTCTTCACCTACATGGCCCAATTCGTGAATATTAGTTCCCTCTTTCTCATAAAAAGGAACCAAACTGACTTCAGTACAATTAAATACCTTCCCTGATGGATCTATTAATTCTGAGTTTTTATCAACTGCCATACATACCTGTTTTTTTCTTTTTGGTATCCATGAAACTTTAAATCCTAATTGATACATAAGAGAAAGCCATTCAATCTCCCAGTTACTAAATTCTGTCTTCTCTGCTGAAAGCTTATGAGCGTCATTTCCCCATGAGTGTATGGGGGCTACATAAAACTTAATGTTATTTTGAAAATTATGCTTCGCAAATAAATGCAATAATGGAGTAACACCCTCTTTATTTCGTTGATCAACATTACAGCGCAAAGTAATGTGGCATTTATTCTCATTAATCTCTATTAACTCCCTTACATTTTGAAAAATTCTATCAAAAGTTGGCTTATTCCCTTTCGTATGGCGTCTTTGGTCATGAAACTCTTTGATTCCATCCAAAGTAATCTCGATCATACTTATTTTATGTTCATCTATGAGTTCCCTTGTTAGTTGTGGATTAAGAAGAAACCCATTTGTTATAATTTTAGCACCATATTTTAAATTGTTTAGGACAGCAATTTCTTGAAGTTGTGGAGATAACTTACGAATAACACCAATACCTGATAATGGTTCCGCTCCAAACCAACCAATATGGAGAGCGTCAAACTTACCTTGAGAAATTTTATTTTTCACTCTCTCAAGTAACAACAGTTGATTTAAAGAATTCATATTCTTTTGGCTATGCAGCTGACCACAATAACCGCATCCTAAAGGGCAAGCAGCTGTTGGTTGGATTGCAAAGTATAATTTAGAGGAATTATCTAGAAATTCATTATTCTCATTCAAAACTGTTTGTAATTCATCTTCATAAGAGTGAACTAAAATTTTTGATTCTAAAAAACTATTTACAAGGTTTATATTCTTTGAGGAAAATTGTTTAATTTCTCGCCAAGAAAATAAATCGATAATTTTCACATGGCCGCTTCGGGTACTATATAAAATGACTAATTCTTGTTGACTTAGCTTATCATAAAATTCAACTTCAATTAGATAGCGTGACAGTTTTAAATTTTCTGAATTTAAGCTCATGTTGATAACTCTCAAATTTTGGTTAGAAATGGTAAAGGTTGAGTTCAGATGAACAGGTATTTAGGAGGAGGAGCGCGGTTTGGAACCTATTCACCTGAAACTCAGTTATAGTTTACTGAGGCTTTTTTTTAATATCAAAACTACCCCAACCCATGTTTCCATTTACAAAGTAATGTAATGGGTCACTGGTTGTTTCAGTAAACTCGTTATAAAAACGTGAAAAAAAGGGAGGCATTCCAACTTGTGCTCGAAGATTAGCTTTAGAGATGAATGAAGCTGTTACATTTCCTTTCCCTATATCAAGCTTGATTTCTTTAGAAGTCTCCGGAAGAGCATCATAGTCTAAATTTACATCTCCAACACCACTTTTAAAATATAGACTATTAAGCATGCCTTTCATGTTGAGATTTCCTATACCTGCTTCAATTTCAAAATCAGTAGAAGATGGGGTATAAATTCTAAAATTTACCTTACAAACACGACAAAAAGACAAGCCAGATGTTTCTCTTTTTTTACTTAAAATAATGAGCTCATCACTATTCCGAGTAAAAGTTAAATGACAAGAGTTTGGATCTGAACCATCTTGAGTAAATTCAACTCTTGAAATGTTGTTACCTGACTCACTCTTTGTAATTTCAATTTCACTTGACTCACTTATAATTTTTACCTTTTTAATGTCATCATATTCTTTGAAATCTGTTTGAGAAGCCATCAAGATTGAACTGCTCATAGAAAGCATATACAAAGTTGCTAAATAATGTTTCATAATATGTTCACCTTTTAACTTATTAATGTGAGCCGTAAATCACCAACATACTCCATTTACACATCCAGTATTGTTTCCTTCAATTTCTTCAGCTAAGTCATTACTTAGATCAACCATAATACTTCTAGGAGTTGCTGTTCTTGTTTGATCTTCCTCAAAAGTCATGTCTGGCGAGGCCTGAGCTTCCGTAATTGCAACAATGCCAACTGCACTGATAATTGCTAAAAAGTTTTTCATTTCAATATCCTTTCTACTTTCATAAAGTTTCTATATTCCAAAATGACTAAGATCTTTCCTTTATTTTTATACTTGCTCGTAATCAACCTTAGATGATGAACATATTCACAATATTTTATGAATTGTCCTTCATGTAATTCAAATTAATGTTGATTGTCTGAGTCGGCTATCCATGAAAATTACTCGAGAAGTGAATTAGGGCAGAAAATACCCTATTCAAGAGAGTTTATAAAAATTGTACTGACTATGCTTACTATTAGCAGTCCAACTTACTTTTCTTCCTTCATTATGTGAAAACGTTCAATAAAATTGTCATTAATAAGACTTTACTAATTAGAAAAGTATATTTAGATTTATTTTAGCCTCAATAAAGCAACAAAAAGGCTATTTATTCTTACAAAATTAAAAAGTAAGGAATTTGACCTTTGAGCCATCAAGAAATTAAATTTCCCCATCTTCTATATGAAAAATATTTAAAAATTATAAATGGCATAAAATTTACTAGAAGAGAAATTGATATAATAGCTTCCATTATTAGTGGAAGATCATCAAAAAGGATTGCTTCTCATCTATCAATTTCTTTAAAAACTGTGGAAAATTATACTCACAATATCAGAACAAAATTAGGATGTTCATCACAACAAGGCATCATTGATTTTATAGAGAAGTCTCATAAATATAATATGGTAAAAGAGTATTATATTAACTCAACAATTCAAAACGCGTTTGAAAGTTTTTTAAAAAATGCTGCAAAACAGATAGCAACCCAAAAATCTTCTACATGCTTGGTTATCAACTGGGTTGATCATAAAGAATATTCGCACATCGACCAACTTAAGAAACATTTGTCCCTTGTTGGTATCACTACTCAGCTTGTTCAAGTAAAAAATTCGCGCCATATTATTCAATCAGTCAAACAAGCCTTAGCTCAGCATATTCAACAAATCATTATAGTGATATCATCAGATCAATTAGGAAGTTTACTAACCGAAGATTTTAAAAAACTTTTTCTATTAGTTGCCCCAAAAAAAGAATCTCTCTTGATTCTAACTCCAGATGAAGAGGATAATGCAGGTTCATTAAAAAGAGTAAGAAATGAGAATCACCTAAAGGTTTTATACTTTAAAGATTATTATCAAACAACTTTTCTCATCTTGAAAGAGATCTTACCCCAAATAGAACTTGAAAAAATGTTCACTGAATTTATTAAGCAATATGAAAGTTTATACTCAAATTCTAGCAGATTTTCAGTTGAAAATTTTGAAACTACATTCCATAAGAATACAAACATTGATTTCTTCACAAAAATTTTTGGAAAAAATAAGAAATATCTTTTACCTGTTCTTGGAATTAGTATTACTATTTTTTGCGTTTCTCTCTTCCCTCAGAATATAAAAAAATACCTTATTCAATCATCCTTAAAGTATAAACAAGGCTCAATTCAGACTGATTTTATTCTTCCCTCTGAAACAACTCTTCTTGATCGTGCAGAATTGTTAAATGAGTTAAACAAGAAATTAAATAAAACAGATACTATTCAAACTATAGCTCTTGTTGGTCCTGGGGGAGTAGGAAAAACAACCCTTGCGCGCCAATTTGCTCGTACTCAAATAGCCCCTGTTGTTTGGGAAATTAACGCTGAAACACAGGAGAGCCTTGCTGAAGCTTTTGAACAATTAGCTCCATTTTTAACTAAAACTGACCAAGAGAAAAAATTTCTAAAAGGAATTCAAAATACAAAAGAAGAGAATGAAAGAAAAAAACAAATTCTCACTTTTGTAAAAGACAAATTGCGAGACCATAATAATTGGGTTTTAATTTTTGATAACGTCGAGAGATTTTCAGATATGCAAGAATATTTTCCTTATAACTCTCGTACTTGGGGTAATGGAAAAATTATTTTAACTACCAGAGATAACAATATTCAAAATAATAACCCAGTTGATGAAATAATACATATTGGTGAATTAACCCAAAAACAAAAATCTCAGTTATTCATTAAAATCATGCAATTTGGAAATTCACATAAACCAACTTTCTTTGAAAAGGAACAAGCTAATAAATTTTTGAAGGAAATTCCCCCATTTCCATTAGATATTTCCGTTGCAGCTTACTTCTTAAAATCAATGAATATTTCTT
>MKUU01000061.1 GCA_001898705.1 Caedibacter sp. 38-128 | reverse complement strand
GGGTCATGTTCTCTCCTTCATGTAAACATTAACCCATCTCAATTCAATCTGTCCGTTTTATTGTAGCAAGATCACAAGCACAGAGCACACGCGTATTTCTGTCGAAAATGACCGTATCGCTCAGCTCTTTGGTATGGATGGGCGTCTTTCCTTTGAGTTGGACGAGATGAATGGGCAAGTGTTCATCACCCCAACCCCAGGCACTGAAGGAAACTCTCTCCTGATCACCATCACGACAGAAAAAGGCTTAACTCATGATTTCAGGGTTAAACCCACAAGAAGACCAGCTGAAGCCATTTTACTGAGGCCAAAAACCCAAGGCTTTCAAGAGGAAGTTTCTTCTTCAGACTCTTATCAAGAGCTAATACTTGAGTTCATAAAAGCTTACATAAGTGGTGTCCTAAAAGAGCCTTATAAGTCTGTTGTGCTTTACAAGAGGCCTTCAGAGAAGATTGAACCTGAGCTAACTCTGCAACCTCTAAGAGAGATCCACTCTCCCCAGTTTGTGGGACGAGTTTTCCATCTTAAGAATGAGGGTGAGGCAACTCTTCTTCTAATCCCTCATCAGTTCGCTAAGTTCAAACCCTTGGCGATTGTCTTCTCAACAAGAGTGCTCAAACCGTTAGCACAAACTGAAGTTCTTCTTATTCTAAAAAGAGGTGAGTCATGAGTGAGAATCAAACCCCTCAAGCTCTTAAAAAGAAGCAATTTCTGATCCTTGGTGGTGTTGGAAGTCTTTTGGCCTTGGCCCTTCTTTTTCTCTTTGATGTCGTGACAGGCTCTAAAGAGCCACAACATCACTCGAAGACACAAGAGTCCAAAATTGCAGGCTCAACCTCCCATCTTGATCCTCGTGAGATTTGGGCTGGGCGCATGGAAGAAGAGTCCAAGAAACTCAATGACAAGCTTTCATCGCTTGAAGGCATGCTCAATCAAACGATGGCAGAAAATGCAAAGCGTGCCAATTCTCAAGACGAGAATGCTCTACAGCAATTACAAGAGCAGATCAACATGCTTCAACAGCAGCTTGAACAAAAGAATCAAGAACCTTCTGAAGAGCAACCCTTAAATATCAACACTACAGGCGAGCAGACCTCCAAAAAGATTGTCCTCAACTTAAGGAAGAATGCTCGCTATGAGGCGCATCAAAACAGAAAGAAGGTTGAAGACACGATTCCTGCTGGAACTTATGCCTCAGCCATTCTTTTAGGTGGGGTTGATGCTTCCACTTCTGTGAGTGCTGCTAATGATCCACGCCCAGTGTTGTTACGTGTTATTGATCCAGGAACTCTACCACGCAAATTTAAGAGTGATCTGAAGAACTGCCATGTTTTAGCTTCTGCTCATGGGGATCTCTCCTCTGAGCGCGTTTACATGAGATTGGAGAAGCTCACATGCACAGAACCTTTGACAGGAGAGATCTCAGAAACGCAAGTTGCAGGCTATATTGCGGGTGAAGATGGCCGAGCAGGGGTCAGAGGAGTTGTGGTTGATAAGACAACAGATCTTATGCGAAACAGCCTCTTAGGTGGATTTGCAAGTGGCATCAGCAATTTTTTACAATCCAGCAATCAAAGCAGTGTTTTTCCTGTCACCCCTTTTGGGCAAAAGAATGCACTCACAGATAATCAGCTCCTGAAGTCTGGTGCTTATAGTGGCATTGGCAATGCTTTAGAGAAGTATGCTGATTATTACATCAAACGGGCTGAGCAATTGCAACCCGTCCTTATGGTTCAAGCAGGACGCAGAGTCAATATGGTCTTCACAGAAGGCACCAAGTTTGGGGACACCACCGTTAAACAAGTCATTGCTGAAGCCAGAGACCAGGCCCTTTCTCAATCAAGAGACAAAATACAAGCTGAAGCCCTTAAAGAAACTCAAAGCCAAAATAGTGAGAGTATTCACCGCTGGCTTCCTAAAATCGGAGAGAATCAATGAAACACATACTTCCAATATCAGCACTCCTTCTACTGACTGCCTGCACTTCTTACAAGGAAGGATTCGACTGTGAAGCCATCCCTGGCGTGGGATGCCGCTCGATTTCTGAGGTCGATAAAATGATCGATGAAGGCAAGCTTGGAGCTGACAATAGCTCAAGTCAAGAGAGCAACCCTCAAAAAGTAATTAAAAGAGATATCACACAAGCAGAGAACAAGAAGGGCGTGCATGTCTGGATAGCCCCGTACTCAGATGATAATGGCATAACCCACAGCTCTCAAAGTCTATTTGTGCCCCTTAAGCTTAGTCCTGAAGGAGCTGAGTGATGTTACAAAATCTTCCTCAGCTTTTAGGACACAAGATTGCTACCTTCTTTGGGGAGAGAGTTAACTATGGCGTGAACCCAACCTCTCCTTCTTTGGATGCGCTCAATGAAACTTTGAAAACTTATAGCCTTTCAGACTTCATGCCCTATGAAAGTTATGATCCTGGAGTTGGTCTTTTTAGCAATCATAATTCGATTGGTTTTGTTCTCGAAACACCTCCCTTAGTGGGATGTTCCGAACAGATGCAAACGATGGTGAGCGGAATCTTCCGTGATCTCCTGCCTGAAGAGTCCTGTCTTCAGTGCCTCTTGTATGCTGACTCTCGTATTGATGGCTTTTTAGATCACTGGCTACATGCACGAACAGGCAAAGGCGAGATTACAGAATACCTTGCTGAGCAAAGGACGAACCACTTAAGGAACTTAATCTTTGAAGGCTCAGGCTCTACTTGCTTTCGCCATTATAGATTCATCATGGCCTTCTCAAAGAAGGGAAGTTTATTAAATCCTCTCTTAAAGCAAGAAACTTTGTCATTAAGAGAACAACTCTCATCTGCTCTTCAAAACTTAGGTCTTCCACTTAAGATGTGGGATGCAAATGACCTTATACAAACAATCTCAGGATGGTTTGTCGCCCCTCAAGAAACTTGCCAAGACACGCGTAAGTGGAATCAGTTCGACTCGCTCTCAAAACAAGTGCTGCTTCCAGGTCAGCACTTTCTTATTGAGCCTAAGCATATCGTGGTTAATCAAGATGAATCTTATGTCCGTACCTATGCAGTGGAGAGTGAGCCTGATGAATGGTCGCTTCACGCCATGGGAGAGTTGATTGGTGATCAATTTAGAGAATATTTAAGAATTCCTTGCCCCTTTATGATCCATTATGGGGTGTATGTCCCGCCTCAAGACAGCACCTCAACCCGCCTTAAAGCAAGAGCTGCCTATTCCGAAAGGCAAGCAACGCCCTCCCTTATAAAGATCATTCCAAGACTTCAAGAAGAAGCCATGGAGTTTACTTATATGCGAGAAAGGCTTACTGAAGGTGAGCGCCTTGTAAGAACCAGCCTCACCATTACTCTCTTTTGCCCCCAACACTTGATAGAAAAAGCTGATCAAGCCCTTCACACCGTTTACAAGACCAAAAAGTGGAAACTGCGGGCGAATAGAATCATTCATCTTCAATCTCTTTTAGGATGCTTGCCGATGAACTGGGGCGAAGGAATCCATGAGGATCTTAATTATCATGGAAGAACAAAAACAACCCTTTCAACAGAATCTGCCAATTTGGTTCCTCTTCAAGGCGAGTGGTGCGGAACTCGTTCTCCTGGAGTACTGCTCTCTGGAAGACGAGGACAAATTTTCACCTGGTCTCCTTTTGATAACACCAGTGGGAATTATAATGTCTGTGTGGTGGGAAGATCTGGAAGCGGCAAGTCTTTCTTTATGCAAGAAATGCTCACCTCCACTCTTGGCCTTGGGGGGCGTGTCTTTGTTTTGGATGTGGGCAGATCGTTCGAGAAGACCTGTCATTTATTAGGCGGTCAGTTTATTGAATTTACCACAGATACGCCTCTCTGCATTAATCCCTTTTCAACCATCCCAACTCAGAGTGTGGAAGAAACATCTGATGCCTTAGCGATGTTAAGGCCCATTGTGGCAGTAATGGTGGCTCCTAAAAGAGGCACCACCGATATTGAAAATGCCTTTATTGACAAGGCAGTTTTTGCAGCTTGGGAGAAAAAAGGAAGTCAGGCTTCCATTGATGACATTGCCGAGTGGCTTCAAAGCCAAACTGATGAGCGTGCCAAAGACTTAAGCACCATGCTCTTTCCTTACACCTCTCATGGTGCTTATGGGCGGTTCTTTAATGGGGCGTGCAATGTGAACTTTAAGCATAATCTTGTTGTGATTGAGTTAGGAGAACTCAAGGAACGGAAAGAGCTCCAAAGTGTGGTCTTTAAAACCGTCTTCATGCAAATTCTCAATCAAATGTTGGGGGGTGATCGTAAAACCCCCACCCTCATTAAAATGGACGAGATTTGGGATGTCCTGAAAGGCGAGCAAAAAGAAGAAGCCCATTACATTGAAGCAGGCGTGCGGCAATCACGGAAGTTCTTCTGTGCTTTGGTCTTTGGAACACAATCTGTTCATGACTTTTATGCCTCTCCCGCTGCCCAAGCCGCCTTTGAAAACTCGGATTGGTTATGTCTTCTTTCACAAAAGAAAGAATCGATTGCACAACTTAAGAAGAGCGAAAGACTGCTGTTAGACCCAGCAGCTGAAGAGCTCCTGAATTCCGTCACCACCCAACAAGGTAAATATGCAGAAATTATGATTGTGGGACCACAAGGATCGGCTGTGGGAAGACTCATTACCGATCCTTTTACGAGAATACTTTATTCAACAAAGGCTGAAGAGTATGCCGCTGTTAAGCATTATCAAGCCCAAGGAATGAGTCTCCTGAATGCTGTGAAACAAGTTGCAGGAGTTGCCGCATGAGAACAGCAACATTTAAACTCATTACCATGGTTGGAACAACGCTTGCATCCCACCTCATTGTCCTTAGTTTATTTTACAAGGTCATACCTCATACTCAAGAACAAAAGATTGCTGTTGTTGATCTCCAATCTCTTCTCTTAAGTGAGCTTAAGGGCAATGCCACCCAAACAGATGCTGAGCTTTCATTGAGGATGAAAAAACTTCATCACCAAATTCAGCACATTACCACTCAACTTTCTCAAGAGACAGGATCGCTCATTGTCTCTAAAGAGGCTCTGCTTTCTCAAGGTGAAGATTGGACAGAGATTGTCAGGAAAAAACTGGAGAGCCTGCCATGAACCCAAAGTTTGTCTGCTTTCCTCCCTTGAAGTACCTAAATATCGTTAATGGCATTCTTGTCTTCATCCTCGTGCTGGGCCTTGGCAATTGTATTCACGAGCGCACAACTTTGGCGATCAATAAAAGTAAGTCATTAGAGGGAAGATACTTCCTCGTCATTAAAAGCTATGGATTACCGCTCACCCTTAATGAAGGAGATTATGTGGCCTTCACACATCCTTGGGTACCTAGCATTGTCATTAAGCAAGTAAAAGGAATAGTCGGAGATGCTGTCATCCATGTCAACGACAAGGCCTTCGTGAATGAAGTGCTCATTGGCCCCATTTTTAACTTAAGTCATGATCAAAGAACATTAACCCCTGGACCTCAGGGAATCATCCCTCAAGGATCTTACTTTGTGGCAGGTGAGCATGAGCGAAGCTTTGATTCTCGGTATGCAGAGGTGGGTCTTTTAACAAATGAGAACATCTATGGCAAAGCTTATAAGATATTTTAGTCTTCCTTTGATGTTAGCATCTACGCTTCCAGCTAAAGATCTAGGATGCCATGGAGAACTCTTTCCGATCAAGGAAGAAAGCCTCCTTGAGGTTATAAAGAGGCGCCTTCTCAACATGCAAGAAAGTGGCACGCTTGAGACCTACCAGAAGCAGCTTGCAGAGCATGCTAAGAAGAAAGCGCTTAACCCCGAGCCGCTTCACCATATTCAACATACTCAACTTCCGCGGTCCTTTTACTATGATCCAACACTCACGTTATCTGAAGACCTCATAGATCATGATGGGCAGATCTTTGGTAAACAAGGAGATAAAGCTAATCCCTTAGAGATCATCCCTCTCACCAAGGAATTACTCTTTATTGATGGAGAAGATGAACTTCAAGTTATTTGGGCACTTTCTCGTACCTTCCCTTCAAAGATCATTCTGGTTAAAGGCCAACCTCTCAAGCTGGAAGAGAGACATCATCATCCATTTTATTTTGATCAGTTAGGTTTGCTCACGGGGCGCTTAGGCATCAAGCAAGTTCCTGCCCGCGCCTTTCAAGAAGGCACTCGCCTTAAAATAGAAGAATTAAACATCAACCTGAACAGGAGTTCTAATCATGAATAAGTCATTCCTTAAAATTGGTATCGTATTTCTTGTATGTATTGCCTTTACCTTTCCAATTTTAAAGCGAGCCTCTCTTGAGAGACAAATCTTGCATGATTATGAGGTGCTGCAAAAACTTGAAGCCATCACTGATCCTAAAACGCTCAAGAGAATTCATCACCTTGGCCAGAAATATGGCTATGGAGAAGTGTACACCACTTTAACAACAGAACAGATTTTTGGCTCTCAGGCTGAGCATTCTTACAATTCACCGCCTCAAAATACTGAAAAATCTAATTCACCCACGGAAGGACAGAATAGAATATGAAGCAGTGTCAATATCAATTTTTGAGTAAGTTTCTTCAGTATCCTCGCTTTTCAGTTTTAAGGTTCCCAAAACTCTCAAAGCTTGATTGGCTGATGATTAAGTTCTTCATAGCATTGTTCCTCCTCCTAGTGGGCATAGGCCATACTCATCTCCTTATTAAAGATCTGCGATCAAGCTTTGAATTAAGGCACATTGAGGCGCTTAATAAGAAACTTAAAGAGCAAGAAGCAAGCAAAGGACTTATAAAAGAGGAAGACAAGTAAGGTATGAGAAAGTTCGCCCTCCTCCTTTTCTACTGGACTACTTTTACCCCTGAAGGACATGCTGCTTGCCATGGACGGTTTGTCAATCCTATTACCGATATTTGCTGGTCGTGTATTTTCCCCATCACTTTAGGCGGCATTAACCTTATGAGAAGTGGAGAAGACACCCCTAACCCAAATAATTTTGTCTGCTATTGCACAACCCCTTTTCCAAGGGTTGGGATTCCAATTTCCTTTTGGGAGCCTGTCAGGCTCGTGGATGTCACAAGAACTCCCTATTGCCTGGTGAATATGGGGGGCGTTCAAATTGGCGGTACCGGTATGACACACCGTGGGGGCAATGCCACTAAACCAAGCGTTTTGGGCGGTCTTAAGCATAGCTTTTATAATGTGCACTGGTATGTCTATCCTGTGATTTGGTGGCTCGAGCTTTTGATTGATTTTGTCTGTCTTGAGAAAGCTTCTTTTGATCTGTTGTGGATCACAGAAGTTGATCCCACATGGAATGATGATGAACTTGGATTTCTCATCAATCCTGAAGCGGTCTTTTTTGGAAATCCTGTTGCACAAGCCGCATGTGCTGCCGATTGTGTGGCAGCATCGGCTGGATTTCCCAAGGATGCGTTCT
>MKUU01000060.1 GCA_001898705.1 Caedibacter sp. 38-128 | reverse complement strand
CACTATTGATTGCTTCTTCTAACTTATCTTCATAATGGTGGATACTTTGAGCTAGGGTTTGAGCTTGTTGTTCTAACTGTGGCGCTTCTTCGTCACGCTCTTTCATTCCTTCCAGCTTTTTATTAACCTGCCAAGCTTCCTTAACGGCTTCCGCATATTCTGCTTCATTTTCTTTATACTCAGCAACTTGGGCTTTTGTCACATGAGGTTCACTTGTTTGACCTTCCAAAACTTGTGTTTGATAAGAACCTTCATGATGGTTTGCTGCAGCCCTTGGCATAGCTTCTCTAGTTTCTTCTAGAACATCAATATCTCCATGCCCAGCATATGCTGTTCCCATAAGAAGAAGGGAACCTAATCTGAGAGCGGCGTATAACTTAAGAGCGTTAGGGTGACTCATGTTTAACTCCATGCTAATTACTGTTTACACTTTACATATAGGCAACTACAATAAATTTTCAAGTGCATAAGTCGCATACGAGCATTGCAATTTTTACAGGATATCCCTCAATCTAAGGATTAAAGCTCTAAAAGCTCCCTTCTGAAACAGAAAAAATAAAGCATCATAAGTGGTGAACTCAAGGGTTGATTAAGGCAACAAAGATTGTTATAAGAATGCTCATGAGTGGCGTGGCGTAAGGTTATTTATAACTTTAGGGCATGCCTAATCCACTCGAGTTTATTGAAGATTGACCTAAAAAGGAATGAAAATGCCCAAACTTAAAACCAAAAGTAGCGTTAAAAAACGCTTTAAGTTGACTGGTACAGGCAAAGTTGTAATGGCCCAAGCCGGAAAACGCCATGGAATGATCAAACGAACACAAAAAATGATTCGTAATGCACGCAGAACAACAGTGATGTGTGACCAAGACGCTAAGATCATTAAACGTAACTTTATACCTTACGGACTTTAAAAGGAGACTACCATGGCCCGTGTAAAAAGAGGGACAACAACCCACGCTCGTCATAAAAAAATTATTAAGATGGCTTCTGGCTATTTTGGCCGTCGCAAAAATTGTTATCGTACAGCGATTCAAGCTGTTGAAAAAAGCCTTCAATATGCTTATCGCGACCGTCGCACACGTAAGCGTAACTTTCGTGCGTTATGGATTCAGCGCATTAATGCTGCAGCGCGCGAATTTGGCCTTACCTATTCACAATTTATGAATGGTGTTCATAAGGCTGGTATTGAGGTTGACCGTAAAGTACTTGCAGATCTTGCTGCTCGTGAACCACAAGCTTTTGAAGCAATCGTTAATCAAGCAAACCAAGCTCTTAAATCTGCTTAAGCGCCTTCTTAAAAATTCCCCCTCTCCTACTCATTTTTGAGAAAAGAGGGGGAATCTGAACTTAGTTATTTCATAACTTTTAACTATTCATCATTGTATTTTGATATAAGCTAACTGCGCAGGAAATTAATCTTTAGGATAATTTTTGAGAAAATTTTGAGAAAATTTTGAGAAAAGATGAACCAGCAAGTTAGGGGAGGGAATATAGAAAAGCTTCACTGGTTCACCTCTTCAATATATCCTCATCCTTAAAAAAGGTCTAATGTTTATTTGGAATATTTGATATGCATATAATGCATTTCACTATAAATTGTTAATACTTTAATAAATATTTACTCAATATAATAAGAAGTAATTATTATTTAACTATAATTTATAGCACTAATGAGGGAATGTGAGCTAATAATGAATCTCGAACTTTTAAAAATGTTTCATACAATTGCCTGTGCAGGAAATATGACAAAGGCTTCTAAAATCCTGAATACCAGCCAATCTTCCTTAAGTCGTGCTATGCAATCATTAGAATACCAACTAAAAATAAAACTTTTTAAAAGAAATTCGAGAGGGATCAGTCTTACAATTGATGGAAAAAGAGTTTTTGAATATGCTTCTAAATTGATGCAGGAAAATGAGGACTTTTTAAAAAGCTTTTACAATAATGATACGGAAATTAAAGGCGACCTAAAAATTGTTACGACGGCTTTCTTAGCCGAAATTGAATTAATAGGTCATTTATTACCTTTTCTTGAAGAGCACCAACAACTCAATATAGAAATAAAAACGGCGTCAGATTCCTTTGATACTGAAGACGCTGATATTGCCATAAGATCATTTCTTCCGTATCGACCCGATCTTGAACAATTGCCCCTTCTTACGCATCACCACAAATTATGGGCAAGCTCACAATATCTTGAGAGATTTAGTATTCCTGAAACCTCTCAAGATTTAGACCATCATAGACTTTTAGCTTTTAGTTTAGACAAACAAAAAACAATTATATACGGGGATTGGCTGACATGGCTTTTATATATTGGCAGCACTCCTGATCGGCCAAGAAAACCCTTTCTGCAATTCACTTCTCAAAGTGGCCTTTTGAACGCTGCTTGTAAAGGATATGGGATTTTGCAATTTCCTCAAGAATGGATTCATCTCACAAAAGCAGGCTTGGTCGAAGTATTACCTCAGCTTGAAGGGCCAAAAATAGAGATCTGTTATATTTTTAATAAGAAAAATAGAAACTCTAAAAAAATAGACGCTCTCTATAAATACTTATACGCATCAATCCATAAAGAGGCGCGTTTTTAAGTTCTTTTCGCACGGCGTTTTAAAAGATTATATATGCTGTAAAATCCAATGTATAATGCACAAATTAACAAGGTACGAGCATCTTTCTCATGAGCGATCTTCATCACAAAGCTGATAAATTCATTCAAACTGCGCCTTATTGTGAGATTATCCGCACGCATGGCCATCTTTATTTCACAGGAAGCTATTTTCTGAAAACAATGACGTGGCATGACATTGATATGCAATTGAGTCTTAACCAAGACCAAGAAGCCCGAGAAGTACTTGGCACTATTTCTGCCGCTCTGATTAAAGGAAAAGGTATCAAGAAACTTAAATACATCGATTTTCTAAACTACCCTCGCCCGCCGATGACATCAGGGTTTTGCGTGAGCTTTACAGCCTTTGATGAAGCAATCAAGGACTTTTGGAAGATCGATTTGTGGGTATTGGAACCATCTCTTTTACAAGAAAATCAAAAATTTATGCATCACTTAAAAGAGCGAATGACACCAGAACATCATACCCTCATTATGGCTTTTAAGAATGAATGGACGACTCTTTATGGCCGCCCTCCTAAAATGGCAAGCTATTACCTATATCAAGCAGTTATTTTTGAAAATCTTAAGGAAAGACAACAAATAGAAACCTATCTACGTTCAAGAGGCGTAGAAATTTGAGGCTTTAATCCTTCATTTTTCCCTTGTTAAATTTTAAATGTTTTTGTCATGCAGATTAAAAAATAAAAACGACTACCAAAAAGCAACTATTTTCCTAAAATGTTCTTTTCATGATTATCTTAGGTTATAGCACTCCTTTCTCACTTCAATTTAAGTCATTTATCCATTTGATTTTAAACAAAATATTTATTGAACATTTTTCATTTTTTTCTTCCAAAAATGCCCCTACTATGCTATATTATAAGAGTATGGTTATTGAGCGCACCCTACAAGATAAGATAGTAAAAAAATAAACAAAAGAAGTTGGACGTAGTTTTTGTCACTCATTTGCTGACATTTTAAAAATCTATGGCATAATCGCACCACCTTTTAATGATGAACAGGATAAGGAAATGAATGAACTTCAATTCATTGCTGAGCGTTTGCTCGCGCAAATAAATAGCGCCTCTGCGCTTCAAGAGCTAGAGACTCTTCGAGTTCAAGCCCTTGGAAAGCAAGGTGAGATTTCAAATCTCATGAAAACTTTGGGGGCACTTAGCCCTGAAGAGCGTAAAGAGCGCGGGGCTCAGTTGAATACATTACGGGATCAAATTGCAACAAGCTTAGAGGCTAAAAAAGAAATCCTAGAGGCTGCGCAACTACAAACACGACTTGAAAAAGAAAAGATTGATATCACGTTGCCATCGCGCCCTCAATCGCTTGGCACGATTCATCCAATCTCTCAAGTCATGTATGAAATGATTGCTATTTTTAAAAATATGGGTTTCTCTGTTGCCGAAGGACCTGACATTGAAGAGGATTTTTATAACTTCACAGCGCTTAACATCCCGCTTGAACATCCTGCACGGCAAGATCACGATACCTTTTATCTCCCCGCTCTTGACGAAAGCACGGCAAGGAGGGTTTTAAGAACACACACCTCTCCTGTCCAGATTCGATCTATGCTTAAGAAAAAAGCTCCTCTTCGCATTATTGCTCCAGGTCGCGTGTATCGCAGCGATTATGATGCCACCCATACCCCAACTTTCCATCAAATTGAGGGTTTATACGTTGCTGAAGGCGTCCACATGGGCCATTTAAAAACTTGCCTTCAAACCTTTTGCGAACAAATGTTTAATCAGCCTCAATTGCCTTTACGTTTTCGCCCTGCATATTTCCCTTTCACAGAACCTTCTGCTGAAATCGACATTGCTTGCTATCGTAAAGATGGGCAATTGATTGTGGGGCCGGGTCAAGATTGGCTTGAAATCTTAGGCTGCGGGATGATTCATCCAAAAGTGCTTGAGAATTGCGGCATTGATTCAACAAAATACCAAGGGTTTGCCTTTGGTATGGGAATAGAAAGAGTTGCGATGCTGAAGTATGGCATCCCTGATTTGCGCTCTTTTTACGAGGCAGATCTTAGATGGCTTAAACACTACGGCTTCTCCCCTGTTGAAGCTTTGATGGAAGGAACATCCGAATGAAACTTACACTTTCCTGGCTTAAAGAACATCTCTCGACAGAAGCTTCGCTTAATGAAATTGTTGAGCGCCTCAATGCTTTGGGCCTTGTCGTTGACAGTGTTCAACATCCTGGTGAACGCCTCAAAGGTTTTAAAGTTGTCTCTGTTCTCGAAGCTAAACCTCATCCTGATGCCGATCGCCTTAAGGTCTTGCTAGTTGATACGGGACAAGAAAAACTTCAGGTCGTTTGCGGAGGTGCAAATGCCCACCAAGGAATGAAAGGTGTTCTAGCTTCTCCAGGCCTGACGATTCCTAGCAATGGTATGGTGATGAAAATTGCCGCTGTTAGAGGCGTTGAAAGTCATGGCATGATGTGCTCTGAGCAAGAATTAGAACTTGCAGAGACATCAGAAGGCATTATTGAGCTTCCTGAAGAGGCGCCTGTTGGTATGGATTTTGCTGTTTATGCAGGACTTGATGATCCTATTTTAGACGTGGAAGTCACCCCCAATCGTGGAGATTGTTTGGGCGTCAGAGGCATTGCGCGCGACCTGGCTGCAACCACGCTTGGCACCTTAACAAAACTTAAAGTCCCCCCTGTTCAAGGAACTTATAAAAGTCCTCTTACAGTGACACTTGCCCCTTCTCAGGCATGTTCTTATTTTGCCGGTCGTTTTATTCGGGGTCTCACCAATTGCGAAAGTCCTCAATGGCTACAAAAGAAGCTTAAAGCCATCGGTATTCGCCCTATTTCAGCCCTTGTTGATATTACCAACTTCATTTGTTTCGATCGAGGCCGTCCTATGCATGTGTTCGATGCGGATAAAATTAATGGAAACCTTACTGTTAGAGCTGCCATGGCGGGTGAAACACTTCTGGCCCTTAATAGTAAAAGCTATACGTTAGATAACGACATGACCATCGTCGCTGATACACAAGGTCCTTTAGCTGTTGGAGGGATTATTGGCGGTATGGAAAGTGGAGCCCAGTTAGAAACACAAAACGCATTTTTAGAGTGTGCGTTTTTTGACCCTATCAGCATTGCCATGACAGGTCGTAAAGCAGGAATTATAACGGATTCACGTTATCGTCTTGAGCGAGGTGTTGATCCTGCCATTATTGATGAGTGCATTGAACAGGCGACACAGCTCATTTTGGATATTTGTGGAGGCGAACCCAGTGAAATAGTGCGAGCTGGACAATTACCGGATCATCCTAAAACCATTCTCTTTGACTTTAAGCGTATTGCCTCTTTAGGTGGCTTGAAACTTCCTGAAGAAGAGAGTCATGCCATCTTAGAGAGACTTGGATGTCACATTACACAAAATGAAGTCCGTACACCTACTTGGCGAAAAGACTTAGAAGGAAGTGCTGATCTTGTTGAAGAAGTTTTAAGAGTGAAAGGCTATGATGCAATTCCAGCTGAAGACCTGCCAAAACCAGATATTGATGAGCAACTTTCCGACAATTCTATGATTGCTTCTTCTCAAAAACGTCGCTGGATTGCAAGAAGATCGCTTGCCAGCCGCGGGTTCTATGAAGCTTTGACTTGGTCTTTTCTTTCTGAAAAGCAAGCCAAGCTGTTTAAGGGCGGACTTTCTGCCTTAAAAATTGAAAATCCGATTAGTGCCGACCTCTCAGATATGAGACCCTCTTTGCTGCCAAATCTTTTATCTGCTGTTGCACGCAATCTTTCTCGTGGCATTAAAAATCCTGCCCTCTTTGAAGTTGGGCATCAATATCTAGAGAATACACAAACACTCGTGGTAGCCGCCGTCCGAGCTGGTGAAATCAACGCTAAACATTGGGCATCCCCTCAACGTCCCGCGGATTTCTATGATATAAAAGCCGATGTTTTAGCTCTTTTAACCTCTCTTGGAATTGAAGCTTCAACACCTCAATTAATAGCTGAAGCCCCTTCTTGGTACCATCCAGGCCGTTCAGCCTCTTTAAAACTGGGGCCTAAACTCACACTTGCGACTGTTGGTGAAATCCACCCTGCCCTTTTAAAAGAATTTGATTTAGAGACTTCTGTGGTTGCTTTTGAATGTTATATCGATTCAATTCCACTTCCTAAGAAAGATTTCCGTAAAAAGCCTTTAGTGTTAAGCACTTATCAAGTTGTTGAGCGTGATTTCGCGTTCATTCTTGACGAGAGCCTCACAGCCGATAAACTACTTTCCGCAATTCGCAAGGTTGACCAACATCTCATTAAAGAGATTCGTATTTTTGACGTTTATCAAGGAACTGGTGTACCTGAAGGCAAAAAATCAATCGCCATCTCAATTCGACTTGAACCTCAAGAGGCAACCTTGACAGAAGCTCAAATCTCTGATCTTTCTGACAAGATCATTTCAGCCGCACAACAGATCGGAGCTCAGTTACGCACATGACCCTTCAGTCTCACATTCGCAATTTCTCAATTATTGCTCACATTGACCATGGTAAATCAACGTTGGCCGATCGTCTTATTCAAGTCTGTGGTGGCTTGAATGAACGTGAACTGGTCGAACAAGTGCTCGACAGCATGGACATTGAGCGTGAACGCGGCATTACCATCAAGGCCCAAACCGTCAGGCTAAATTATAAGGCAAAAGATGGTAAAACATACCAACTCAACCTGATGGATACACCAGGACACGTTGACTTTGCATATGAGGTTAGTCGCTCTCTGGCAGCCTGTGAAGGCTCTCTTTTAGTGGTGGATGCAAGTCAGGGCGTGGAAGCGCAAACCCTTGCAAACGTCTATCAAGCCATCGACAATAACCATGAAATTATTCCTGTCCTCAATAAAATTGACCTGCCTGCAGCGGATCCTGATCGCGTTAAAAAGCAAATCGAGGATGTAATCGGACTCGACACCTCAGAAGCCGTTTCCGTTTCAGCCAAGACTGGCATAGGAATTCAAGATGTTCTAGAAGCTCTCGTGGCGAAACTTCCCGCCCCTGATGGTGATCTTGATGCTCCTCTTAAGGCACTTCTCATCGATAGCTGGTATGACCCATATTTAGGTGTCATCATTTTAGTCCGCATTAAAGATGGCGTTCTTAAAAAGGGAATGAAAGTAAAAATGATGGCTGCAGGCGCCGTCCATCAAGTCGACAGTGTAGGGGTCTTCACGCCTAAAAAAGTGATGGTTGATGGCCTTTATCCTGGCGAAGTTGGCTTTATCACCGCAAGCATCAAGCATGTTGCTGACTGTAAAGTGGGTGATACGATTACTGAGGAAAAAAGACCCACAGACCAGCCATTTACAGGGTTCAAACCGAGCATTCCTGTTGTTTTTTGTGGCCTTTTCCCTGCCGAGGCAGATGATTTTGAAAATCTTCGCGAAAGTCTCGCAAAATTGCGCCTTAATGATGCAAGCTTTAGCTTTGAAGCTGAAAGTTCAGCGGCACTTGGATTTGGCTTTCGGTGTGGCTTTTTGGGACTTTTACACCTTGAGATTGTTCAAGAACGTCTTGAGCGTGAATATGATCTCGATTTAATTACCACGGCCCCGAGTGTTGTTTATCGCATTCGCTTAACGAATGGCGAGCAAATTGAACTTCATAATCCCGCTGATTTTCCTGATTCTGTAAAGATTGACACTATTGAAGAACCTTGGATTAAAGCTACTATTCTTGTCCCTGATGAGCATTTAGGCTCTATTTTGACCTTGTGTACAGATCGCCGGGGCGAGCAAATTGATCTTACCTATGTCGGCAACCGAGCAATGGTGGTTTATCGTCTTCCTTTAAACGAAGTGGTCTTTGATTTTTATGACCGTCTTAAGTCCGTTTCTCGAGGCTATGCCAGCTTTGATTATGAAATTGATGAATATCGTGAAGGCGATCTTGTTAAACTCAGCATCTTAATTAATGCAGAACCTGTTGATGCTCTTTCCTGCATCGTTCACCGCACTCAAGCTGAAAATCGCGGCCGTGCTCTGTGTGCACGCCTGAAAGATCTCATTCCGCGGCAATTGTTTAAGATTCCAATTCAAGCGGCCATTGGCGCGAAAGTCATTGCACGCGAGACAATTTCTGCCCTTCGAAAAGATGTTCTCGCAAAATGTTATGGGGGTGATATTTCCCGTAAACGCAAACTTCTTGAAAAACAAAAAGCGGGTAAAAAGCGCATGCGTCAATTCGGAAAGGTTGAAATTCCTCAAAGCGCCTTCTTAGCTGCTCTGAGAATGGGTGAGGATTAGAGAATAAGGTTTGAATGCGAAGTGATATCAAGATTCGTGAATTGGGAAAGAATGATAGAGAGGCTTATTTTGGCCTCCTTTTACTAGCTTTAGAAGAGGCGCCGGAAAGCTTCTTAATGTCGACAAAAGAAGCTAAGCAACAGATCATGCAAACTTTTCAAGATTCGCTTACCTCTGATGATAAAAGCAATCTTATTTTTGGTGCTTTTCTTCATGATGCCTTATTAGGGACTCTTGGTCTCCTTAAAAAAAACAAAGACAAAGCGAGTTCTTCCGCCATCATTCGAGGTGTTTATACGCAGCCTAAATATCGTGGCATAGGTATTGCAAAAACGTTGCTTGAGACTGCCATTCATCATGCAAAAGAACATATGAAATGTCATGTAATTTCTTTAAGTGTCGAGAGCGCGAGTCGTGCTGCGCAAAAGCTTTATGAATCATATGGATTTAAAATAGAGCGCACTGAAGTAAAAGAGCCAACTTATGAAATTTCTCACATGTTTCTTCCATTAAGAGACTAACTTTGAAGTATTATTATTAAGGAATTAAAAATTATCACCTTACCTCATTAATTGGGGAAGTAAATAATAGGAAAAATCATGCTGCTCAACATTCAAATACGCCGTCTCAATGAAAATGATTTGGAGACTTTTTTTCAGCTGCGTCTTGAAGCTTTACAAAATTCTCCAACAAGCTTTCTAACTTCGTATGAGGAAGAATTTTCTTCTGGGAAGCAGATTTATGCTAAAAAACTAGAAAAAACAGCCATTGATGATCTTTTCTTTGGTGCTTTTCTTGAAGAAACGCTGATAGGCTTCGTTGCTTTTTATCGTTTTAATAAAATTTCAATAGCCCATAAATATGCCCTTTGGGGAACTTACATCCAGCCACAATATCGTCAAAAGTCATATGGTAGATTGCTGTTAGAAACAGCTATTATAGAGCTTAAAAAGATAACGAACTGTAAAGCTATAAGTTTAACTGTGAGAACAACCAATAATGCTGCCTTAAAACTTTATGAGTCATGCGGCTTTAAAATATGGGGAACAGAACCTTGTGCTCTTTTAGTAGAGGATAAGATGTATGAGCTTTATTATATGTCTCTTATCTTAAAAGATTAAAGGAGAGGATTTCTCCCCTCCCTTGCTTAAGAATATTCTTTAGTCAATAATTCTGTAATTAATGTGCTTTCTTTGCTTTTTCATAAAAAGCTTGCGCATCTTTCATATTTTTCTTCACAGAAGCGCCCATATCTTCATGGAAATTCTTGCCGGCTTCTGTCCAATGCTTCCCAACTTGTTGGGTATGCTTCATCCAATCTTGGAAACCTGCTTTAACTGCTTCACCATGGACTTTCATCTGCTCTTCCAGAGTTTTAGCGCTCATCGCTTGTTTAAGCGTTTGGTTTGCTTGCTCAATGGCATTCTTTGTATATTCTTGATGAAGACCCGCTATTGTCTTAATAGCTTCCATGGTGGATTTTTGCGTGTTTGCAAGTGCCTCAAGGTTCTTACGTTGAATCGCAAGCAGCGCTTCATAATCAATTGAAGGCATCTTCATATCTTTAAAGAATTCAAATGGATTGCTTTGTGTTTTTTTATCTGAGTTAGCTTGATCTGCCATAATATTCTCCCCTTTTATCATATTTTTCCTAATTATTATCACATTTAAGAAAGGAAGGGTCAAGAAGATTCAAGGAACCAAAAATAAGAAGAGGAACTAAAAGCCAGGATCAAACATGATCTCATTTAAGAAAGAATAAACTTAAAAAAATGAGGTCTTATTTTAGTATTTATTATAGTTCTTGGAGTGTTTCCTTTTGAATTGAATTTTCAATTGTAGAATTTCCCACATCGTATCTATCATTATCTCTTAAATTCCAAGAACTCCCTATATAAAAATGATGTGCGATGGTCAAAAAAGTAAATACAAAAATTAAATTCGTAAACTTATTCTTCATTTTATTGCCCTGTTTTGCTTGGTGTATTTAGTTTTAAGGAAAAAAATTAATTTTCCCTTAAAAATCATAGGTAACAATAAAAATATAGAAGTAAAAATTTAAAATTTCTTGATGCAGATTTTCCTATGAGAAAAGATAATTGCCACACTGCTTTAATTATAATATAAACGGTTAGCTTTGTTAAATTTTACTCAAATTAAGGATAAATTTTTTCAAAAGCTTAACAAAAAACATGAAAAAGGGGATTCATGATGTTGACACTTAAGCGCCGATTCACGGCTTTTTCTCTCACAACTTTAATTTCACTATCTTTGATAGCGCCTTTTCCAGGCTATGCAAGTGACGACTCAGATGAAGAAGCTTCTTCTAGTTCTCAAGGCTCTAATTATTCAGAAGATCTAAACCATTTACTAGACCAGACAGAAGAGATAGATCTAATTGGAGGACGTGCAAGCGGCCAAAGTGCTTCTAGTTCTGAAATACCACAAAAACCTATTGTTGCTGGAGAAAAAAGTTTCGATCATGGCATAAAGCTACTAGATCATTCTAAACCGTATGAGCAAACATTAGATCTTCCCCCTCCTTACCCGCAGCGTAAAACTCATTTACATAAACCTGTTAATCTTTTTGAGCTTGCACCAGGGGAATATTATGAAAGTGCTATGGTTTTTTATAATCCAAATGCACCTCAAAGGTCTCAAGTTTATAATTGGGATAATATCAAAACATTTATGCAAGAAATGGACAAACGCGCCTTTGATACGAGAAGATCCATAAAACCTATTGCGTTAGGAGTGCTTGGTTTTTGCGCAGGTTGCGTTTCCTCAACCCCTGAAACAGGAACTCTTGTCAGCTCAATTGGTCGTTTTTTCAATATCCCTGTGGGTGAGAGTCTTTCGACAGCAATTGTGGTTTGGACAATGGTTACAACAACTCCTTGCTTTGCCATGAATATGGGTAACAGATTCTATATCATTGGCAAAACTCTATTCTCAGATGAAGCATTTCCTACACGTTCTATTGAAAATGCATCAATACCATGCGTAATTGAAACTTCCAAACTTCATAAGGCCACTATTGGTATTCTTGCTTTTGCATCATTCCTGGATGCTACAATTAATTTAGGTGTTGTTGAATTAGCTTATTATAAACATTTTCAAAAGATATTTTTTGGTACAGGGGGGTTTTATTTATCATCCTGGATGGCCCAATATTATGGTATAGGACGCGCTAATATTGATAGGTTATTTTGCCAATATAGTCATGATACAAGGGTTAGCCACACCAAAAGGTGCCTTTTAATAGACTCCGTAAAAAAATGCCAACAAGCAATAGCCAAAAATGATGCTTTTACAACTAAGCTTTACGATAACATCTTAGCAGAAATGGAAAGAAAGAATACCCAAAACGACGATTTAGAACAAGGTGATTCTCACCGCTTATTTGGTTTGAGTGCTCTCTTTTTACAAGCTGCTCATACGATGAACTTTGAAAATTTAGAAGAACGATCAGACGAAGAACCAGACGAAGAAACTGAACTTTTAAATGCAAATGCTCGCTTAATGAACTTTCAAGTACAACAAGATATTCCTCATGCCTGGAAAGAAGAGTTTCTTGAAAAATTAAGCACCATTTTAACAGGTGCTGGGTCTATTGGCCGTGCAGTAACTGCACAATATATTCTTGAGCAAGTCCTTACTCAAGTTCTCTCTATATCTACCTCCCCTGCGAATGAGGTTGCTTGGGCACTTTCTATTTTTGATCTTCTCTTTCGGTCTTTTGCAGAATATAATACTCAGAAGCAATATATGAAAGGCTGGCTTAACTCATTCTCAGTCAAGCATCTTGGTGATTTTTCATGGCTAAGAAAAACAATAAGTTTGTCTTCTATATTTAATGGCGGACTTTTTTCTCTTGCTAAAACAGTGGCGGGTATTACTGCCTTTAATACCTGGAGTACGCCTGTAGTTGTTCAAGTTCTTTGTTTAGTGCCATCTTTCGTTGTAGACCAAGGATATTTTGGTACATTTTTTGATAAAGGAAACAACAATATCATAACAAATATTGCAACCATAAAACAGCCAACCAAAACTGCTCATATTAACATTAAACGTGCATGGTTGATGAAATGGAGTCGAAAAATTGTAGAACTTCTAGAATCACAATGGGACAGAGACACCATCGGGAACCTATATTCCACAATTCTAAAAGGATTCTAAAAATTAAGAAAAAGGCTTCGAAAACTTTCGAAGCCTTTTTAAATTTATGATAAGACTTAAAGTCCCTATTCTAGTTCTACAGGTTGAGTTTGATTTTCCTCGCCGACAACCTGGTCTGTTTTTTCGTCTCTTGGATCCCAAGGGCTGCCATGTCCAGCCTGAAGAATATTCGCAACAACAAGTGAAAAGATATATAAAGACCATAGTGTAATTGTTTTTTTCATTTTTCCCTCCCTGTTTAACTTGGCCAGGATCTATTCTCAAATGAAAAGGTTAAAGATGCGTTAAGAATTACACATTTAAAAAATCAATGATATTTTTAAGTCCTTTATCGACATGCGCTAAGGTTTTAGCCATATCTTGGGTCTCATCATCAAACCAAAATTTCAGAGTATAGAGATAAAAAAAAGAAAGAATTTTGATATTGAGCTTACCTTTAAGGCCTTCAACAGGTACCCCTACAGCTCCAAGAATTAAATTCATGGAATGCAGACCTGAAAAAATACCGCTAGGAAAGCTGATCGGATCTCGCCAAACAGTAAGAATAATATTCTTTAAGGGTTTTTTATAAGCTTCCATAACTTCGAACCGACACATGATGATATCAAACAGCTTTTCTTGAAGAGAAAGATCCTCTTTACCTTCTCGATAAAGCACAAGCATTTTATCATCAATAAATTGCACAATACCTTTCAGAAGATCACAACGCGTCGGAAAAAAAGTATAAAGCTGGATTGGCGTTATCGATAGTCTTGCCGCTAGCTCTTCCATTGTTAGCGCGTCCCACGGCGTCTGTGTCAATATTTCTAAAGCGGTCTCTACGATTTTAGAGCGCATTATTTCTGACTCCATGGAGCTAACACCCTCGCTTATTGCTTCTACGCTTCACCCACTGTATCAAGCATTGCAACAGATGCAGCTTCTTTTGCAGATTTTCCACCCCAAATCACAAATTGAAAAGCAGGATAGAATTTTTCACATTCTGCAATACTAATATTAATCATCTCTTCAACAACTTCAATAGCTAAGTTTTTGACATTTAAAAGAAGATAGCCATATCGATAAGTTGGAACCCCTTCATCAGGCATCATTTCAAAATGGCCTATCGCTAATTTTTCATTAATAAGGCACAACAGTTCTTGAATTTCGGTTTTTACTTTTGCTTGCAGGCGAATATCCATTAAGCAAAAAAGTTGCAAAATATTGAGGTCCTCTTGCCATATGAACTGCAAGCGATAGTCACACCAACGACCTGGAATCTCAATTAAAAGTTCTTCAGAACTTAATCGATAACAAGGCCACTCTTCAGAGTTTAAGGTCTCTTCAATAAAATCAATAGGATTGTTTGATGCAATAAGCGATGTTGAGGATTGGCGTGGCAAGTAAAACCTCCGATATAAGAAATTCCGTGATTACATACCACATCAAGAAGGTATAACCCAAGAGAATTCGCGCAACAATTATTTGCTTTTCTTTTTTGCTTTAGATGTATCCATTTCTTGAAATGAATGAGATTGTGACTGCTCTGTTTTGCACAGCATTTTCTTTAACTTACAAAATGATCTCACTATTTTACACATCATTTTTGCAGCATCATCAAAAAGTCGATTTTCGCTTTGCATTTTCTTCTCCTTCATTATTGGATTATAACTTGCGAGAGTTCAATTGCCAGCTTATATTTCTACAATATAAAACAATAAAGGAAAAGTTCATGTTAGTGATTACAGGTGGTGCCGGCTTTATAGGATCTAATTTAATTGCACGGCTTGAACACGAAACTCAAGAGCCCTTGGTTGCCATTGACGTCTTAGGGAAAGATGAAAAATGGAAGAATTTACGCCAACGTAATCTTGCCGAGCTTGTCCCGCCCTCTCATATGTTTTCCTTCCTTAATGCTCACATCGCAAAAATAAAGGCTATTTTTCACTTAGGAGCTATCTCAACAACAACAGAAATGGATGCCGATCTTGTCATTGAAAATAACCTTACACTCTCATCAAGTTTGCTTGAATGGTGCACAGACCATCAAAAACAGTTCATTTATGCATCATCAGCAGCAACTTATGGGGATGGAAGCCAAGGATTTGAAGATAATAACCAAGTAACTGCCCTTAGAAAACTGCTTCCTTTGAATGTTTATGGATGGAGTAAACATGCTTTTGATCTTCGCATTGCAAATTTTGTGGAAACACGTAAACCCCTTCCTCCACAATGCGTAGGCCTTAAATTTTTTAATGTTTATGGCCCAAATGAGTACCATAAAGGAAGCCAACAAAGTGTTGTTAGTCATATTTTTGAAACCTTAAAATCTCACTCCCATGCAAGACTCTTTAAGTCCTATCACCCTCATTATCAGGATGGGGGACAACTTCGTGATTTTATATGGGTTGATGATTGTGTTGATATTATGATTTGGCTCTATCAAAATCCTCGAATCAGCGGCCTTTTTAACGTTGGCACAGGCAAAGCGCGTTCCTTTCTTGAGCTTGCAAATGCCGTTTTTCAAGCACTGAACCGACCTTCTAAAATTAAATTTATTGAGATGCCAGAAGGCTTACGAGAGAAATATCAGTACTACACTCAAGCGCAAATGAACCGTCTTCATGATATTGGCTATCAAAAGCCTTTCACGTCGCTTGAAGAAGGAGTAAAACAATACGTCCAAAATTATTTAATTAAATCAAACGTATATAGGTAAATTATGCTCATCACTTACCCAGAAATAAATCCTATTGCTCTTCAATTAGGCCCTTTAGCCATCCATTGGTATGGGCTTGCGTATGTTGCAGGAATCCTCCTGGGATGGCGCTATGCTATTTGGCTTATTAGAAAACAACCCCTTAAGATTACCCCCCAAAATCTCACTGATTTTATCTCTTTTGCAACAATTGGAATTGTTCTTGGGGGTCGTCTTGGACACGCTCTTTTTTATGCACCAGGGTATTACCTTTATAAGCCTTGGGAAATTTTGTTCCTCTGGCAGCCGGGTATGGCCTTTCACGGTGGTCTCCTTGGATTTTTAGGAGCTTCTCTATGGTTTTGCCGTAGACGCCATATTTCTTTTTTAGAACTGATGGATCTTGCAGCTTGTGCCGCTCCTATCGGTATCTTTTTTGGTCGCATTGCAAATTTTATTAATGGTGAACTCTGGGGCCGAGCAACGGGAAGCGATTGGGGGATGATCTTTCCTCATGCCGATGCTTTACCTCGTCACCCAAGCCAGCTTTATGAGGCTGCAAGTGAAGGCCTTTTGCTTTTTTTGGCTCTCTTTTTAGCTGCCCGTTTCAGCCCTTGGCGACAAAAGTATCAAGGTTTATTATCCGGGTTTTTTCTTATTGGGTATGCCATCGCGCGTATTGTTATTGAGTGTTTTAGGGAACCCGACCAACACATTGGCTATCTTCTCTGGGGAACAACGTTAGGACAATGGTTAACATTACCTTTACTCTTCGCTGGTCTAGGTCTTGTACTTTTTGCGCGACAGAAAGCGCATGCCTATGACGCCGTGTGAAAATCATCTTCATACAATTCTTAAAACAGCCAAATGGCTAAGTATTGCTGAATTTATGAAGTTTGTCCTTCACGACCCAAACTATGGTTATTATTCTCAGCAGCCAGCAATTGGCATCCAAAATGATTTTATTACCGCGCCTGAAGTGTCTCAGCTTTTTGGCGAAAGCCTTGGCCTGTGGATATTAAATACTTGGGAAAAAATGGGCTGCCCTTCTCCCTTTGTACTGCTTGAACTAGGTCCAGGCCGTGGTACTCTCCTTGCAGATCTGCTGCGCCTAACCTCTCAGCGGACAGATTTTCTCAAGGGAATGCATTTATATCTTGTTGATGTTAATCCACATCTAAAAGTCCAGCAAGAAAGTAAGCTTTCAAGCTATATGCCTCGTTGGTTTGACTCCCTCTCATCAGCCTTAACCGCCTCACAAGATTTACCAATTTTTGTAATTGCAAACGAGTTTTTGGATATTTTTCCAATCCAGCAATACATGTTAACGTCCACTGGATGGCGGGAAAAAGGCATCACTATAGATGCTTCAGGAAAGCTAATATATTCCCTCAAAGAAAGCGCTCCTACTATGGCTCATTCTCTCTTTCCATGTGATGCGAAAGAAGGTGATATTTTTGAAGTCTGCCCTGCTGCCCAACAAATTGTGGAACAAATAGGCCAGTATTTAACTCAATATCAAGGAAGCGCTTTGTTTATTGATTATGGATACAAAGAAGGCACAGGAAATACCCTCCAAGCTCTTTATCAACATCAATATGTTTCGCCTCTTGAGCACTTGGGAGAAGCCGATTTAACAGCCCACGTTCACTTTGGAGCTCTCCTTAACCATCTTGATCGCTTGCCTTCTCTTAAGAAGAATTTTTCCACTCAAGGCGACTTTTTAAAGCGGTGTGGTATTGAACTCTGGGCTCAAAAATTGATGCAACAAGCCTCTTCTCAACAACGTGAGTCAATGCTACAAGCTCTCCATCGGTTACTGAGCCCAAATGAAATGGGATCTCTTTTTAAAGTTCTTGAGGTTTATACAGCATGCTAAAGCCTTTACAATCCCCTCTCCTTTCGCAAATCTCCTTTATTAAACATGGTTTTTTTACGCGCCAAGGAGGAATCTCTGAAGGGATTTATGCGTCCCTAAATTTAAGTAAGACAAAAGGAGATCGTGTAGAAAACGTCCAGGAAAATCAAAGACGTATAACAGAATGGTTTGATAATAAACCTTTACTGCTCATGGACCAAATCCATGAAGATGGGATTTTATTTGTGACTGACCCTTTTGAAAATAAAGAGCTTCCAAAATCAGATGCACTTATCACCAATTCACCAAACCTTGTTTTAAGTGTTCGAACAGCAGATTGCATTCCTCTTCTCTTGGTAGATCCTGAATCAAAGCTTATTGGAGCCATCCATTCTGGCTGGCGAGGAACATTAAAAAATATTGCCGGTAAAACCGTTCAAAAAATGAAAACAAAGGGTGCCAAAAAGATTTTTGCTTCTTTAGGCCCAGCCATAAGTCAACAGCATTTTGAAGTTGGCCCAGAAGTTTATGAGGCTTTTAAGGGGCAATATCAACACTTCTTCACCCCTAGCCCCACACCAAATCATTATCTGTGTGACCTTAAGGGTATTGTTGTTGAGCAGCTCACCCAAGTAGGCATTCATACTGCTGAAATCCTTCCTTATGACACCTATTCAGCCCACGACCTTTTCTTTAGCTGCCGCCGCGCAACAAATCAAAATCAGCCTCATTTTGGTTGTCAACTCTCAGCAATTATGATCACTTCTGGCGTGTAAATTTTCTTACCAGAATTTCTATTTAAATATTTGAATATAAATAATTATTTTATTTTATTTTTCTCGATAAATGTAACGATTTTTCTCGACAAAAAGCCCTCAATTTGCTATAGTTAAAATATAAGGATTGTTCTTATTCCTTTCTAAGAATCAATCACTTTTTTAAGACTAAAATTATTTTAAATCATTAATTTAATGATAAAGGAGAAACTATGTTTGAAAAGAAAAATTAAAGAATAATAAAAAAAGTGACACGACAATGTTCGTACACTTAAACATCCCTAAACAGGGAAGAATAATGAGAAAAATAATGTAAGTTATTCGGCTAGATATCATTTTCTCTTAATAACAAGAATTATAAATAGAAATTACCGCGTCAAAATCAATTTTGCGCATGAAGGAAGAGTTTGTGCAATTTTTTAAAACAGCTAAACTAATTATAACAAGGAGGTAACAGTGCATTTATCTGAATCTTTCTCAATCCACATTGAGAATCAAAAGTATACTGGCACTCACAAAGGCCAGGGAATTCCCTGCCTTGCGATTGGAACAGGGATCCTAACTCAAAGAAGCTTATCACCAGGATTTTTTGATCATTTTAACGTTTACGCAAGCGATCTTTACTTTGTAAAAGAACAAGCTTTATCAGATATTTCATCAATGACCATGGATAAAATCATTGAGGATATTAAAGCATGGGGACAAGCTTTAGATCTTAAAAAGTACGCTCTCTTTGGACATTCTGCTTTTGGAATTGTAGCGCTTGAATTTGCAAAGAAATATCCTGAACTTATCACCCATTTAATTATGACAGGCACCCCTGTTAACTCAAATCCTCAAATTGCGGCTTACCATGATCAAATTTTTCAGGCTCAAGCTGATGCAAAGAGAAAACAGATTGATGCTGAACGTCGAGCTCAAGTTGCTCAAGAAGATCTAACGGCCTTTTCTCCATCGGAACGTTGGCGACGAGAATATATTTATCGTGATGCACCCCGATATTGGCATATCCCAGATTATGACTGCAGTCATCTATGGGAAGGAATTAATTTGGATCGCTTTGTAGAAATGTTCTTTACTAACATCCTTCCAAATATAGATGTCAAAAAGAACCTTGCTGAACTTCAAATTCCTATTTTCTTAGCGGCAGGCTTAAGTGACTATGATTGTTGTCCGTGGTTATGGCAAGACCTTCCCAACCGACCATCTTCCATGAGAATTGAATACTTTAAGAAAAGTGGTCATTGGCCCCAATATGAAGAGCCGGAGCTATTTAATCAAAAGATTAAAGAATGGATAAATCAGATTAAAAATGAACTTTAAGTCCTTGTTTATACGCTTGCGGAAAGAGAGAGCTGTATGATAAAAAATTATAAAGGAAAAAACGTATGAAGATAAATAAACTCAACGTATTGGCTTTTCTGGGTTCCAGAGATTGAAAGTCCTTCAATGAATCAAGTGTCAAAAAGATATGCCGAAGCTCTTTTTAAAAGTGCCGAGAACAACAAGAAAGTCGAACAAGTTCGACAAGAGCTCCATATTCTTAAGAATCTTTGTGATCAACATGGGGTGTTAAAAAGGATGCTCCACAATCCCCTTCTTAACAAAAAAGAAGTGGCTGTTGCTCTGCTTGAATTTTCAAAGACATGTAAGTTTTCGACTTTACTTTCTAACTTACTGCAAATGCTTGCTCTTCAGAAACGTCTCCCCCTTTTACAAAATATTATTACATCTTTTGAAGAAATTATTGATCAATCTCAAGGCATCTTGAATGCTCACGTTACATCTGCTCATACACTGAGCGAGAAACAAAAAAAGTCATTAACTGATCTTCTTGAACAAAAGTTATCTTCAAAAATTAATTTACGCGAACAAGTTAACGCAGATTTGTTAGGAGGCTATATTATTCAAATTGGCCCCTATCTTTTTGATAATACCCTGAGTTATAAATTAAGTAAGCTCAGTCAATCACTTAAGAGAGTTGTATAATGGAATTAAAAGCAAGCGAGATTACATCAATTCTTCAAAAACAAATTACAAATTTCGCACTCAATGCAGAATTTGCAGAAATTGGCCATGTGCTTGAAGTTGGTGATGGAATTGCGCGCGTCTTTGGACTTGAAAATGTTCAAGCTGGAGAAATGGTTGAGTTTCCACAAGGCATTCAAGGCATGGCCCTTAATCTTGAAAGTGACAATGTTGGTATCGTCGTTTTAGGTGAAACCTCAGCTATTAAAGAAGGTGATATTGTTAAGCGTACAGGCCGAATTGTTGAAGTCCCGACAGGAGACTCCCTCTTAGGCCGTGTTGTTGATGCCTTAGGCTATCCTTTAGATGGTAAAGGATCTTTAGAAAAAACCAAAAAAGCACGCATTGAAGTTAAAGCGCCGGGAATTATTGCGCGTCAATCTGTGACAGAACCTATGCAAACGGGAATTATGGCAATCGATGCGTTGGTCCCCATTGGTCGAGGACAGCGTGAGTTAATCATTGGAGATCGTCAAACAGGAAAGACAGCCATCGCCATTGATACAATTTTAAATCAAAAAAAGAAAAATGAAATCGTTCCTGATTCTGAGAAGCTTTATTGTATTTATGTTGCGATTGGTCAAAAAAAATCGACCATTGCACAGATTGTAAAAATACTTGAGGAACAAGGGGCAATGGCCTACACAACTATTGTTGTTGCAACGGCATCAGACCCCGCTTCTATGCAGTTTTTAGCCCCCTATTCAGGAACAGCTATGGGAGAATATTTCAGAGATAATGGCAAACATGCCCTCATTATCTATGATGATCTCTCTAAGCATGCTGTTGCTTATCGCCAGATGTCCCTTCTCTTGCGTCGTCCTCCTGGTCGTGAAGCCTATCCAGGTGATGTATTTTATCTTCACTCTCGCCTTCTTGAGCGGGCCGCCAAACTTAATGAAGCTTCTGGCGGTGGTTCGCTGACAGCCCTACCGATCATTGAGACTCAAGCTGGTGATGTGTCCGCCTATATTCCAACCAACGTCATTTCAATCACAGATGGGCAAATATTCCTTGAAACGGACCTTTTTTACAAAGGGATTCGCCCGGCAATCAATGTTGGTCTTTCAGTAAGCCGCGTAGGCTCAGCAGCGCAAATAAAAGCGATGAAACAAGTCTCAGGAAAAGTCAAACTTGAGTTAGCACAATATCGTGAAATGGCGGCCTTCTCTCAATTCTCTTCAGATTTAGATGCTGCAACTCAAAACTTGCTTGCGCGCGGCGAAAGACTCACAGAGATGCTTAAACAAGCCCAGTACTCTCCCATTAGTTTAGAAGATCAAATTGTCGTTATTTTTGCAGGCGTGCGTGGCTACTTAGATAAAATTAAAACAAACGATATTAACCGTTTTGTAAAAGAGATGCTCTTTACCATTATCAATGAAAAGCCTGAACTTATCCAAGAAATCCAAGAAAAAGGTGCCATCACCTCGACACTTGAAACAGAACTCATCCAATTTCTTGATCATTTTGTTAGTCTTTTTGCTTAAGAGGTGGACGAAACAAAATGCCAAACCTTAAAGATCTTAAAAATCGTCAACGCAGCATTCTGGCAACAAAGAAAATAACTTCAGCAATGAAGATGATTGCTGCGGCAAAACTAAAAAAGGCACAAGCACAAGCTTACGCAGCACGTCCTTATACTGAACTTATGGCTGAGGTGTTAGGAGATCTTCTTGCTCGAATTCAAGATCCTGCGCAGTTGCCTGCTTTTTTGGTAGGACGCGAGCCAAGTCGATCACATATGCTTATCTTAACAACTTCAAATCGTGGACTAAGTGGAGGTTTTAATTCCTCTCTCGTTCGAATGGCCGAAGCTCAAATCAATAAACTCCAAACCAACGACCAAGCTGTAAAAATCTACTGTATAGGACGCAAAGGAAAAGAACAACTTGCGCGTCGCTACCATCCCCTTATCGTACAAACTGTCGATGCTCTTGATAAACCCCGTTTTCATGATGCCTCTCGTATTGCAAAAGAACTTTTTAACCTGTTTGAAAACCAAGAATTTGATTCATGCAGCATTATTTACAATAAGTTTATTTCAGCTTTAACACAGAAAACAACCTTAACTTCTCTTATTCCTTTCAAGATAGAAAAAGATAATCCAGCCCAACAACGAATTGGTAAAAACGCTCAAACGTCAAGATCTCCTTATGAATACGAGCCTAGCGAGACGGATGTTCTCACTCAGCTCTTACCCAAAAATTTAGCTGTACAAATTTATCATACGCTTTTGGAAAATGCTGCAAGCGAACAAGGTGCTCGTATGTCTGCAATGGATACCGCTACCCGGAATGCAAACGACATGCTCAAAACAATTAATCTTACTTACAATCGTACCCGGCAAGCTTATATTACAAAAGAATTGATTGAAATTATTTCTGGCGCTGAGACCCTTTAAATGCAACCTAAAGTAAGATAGAGAGAGACAAATCAATGAGACATAAAGAAGCAAAAGGCAAAATTGAACAAGTCATTGGCGCCGTCGTTGATGTTGTCTTTGAAGGACCTCTTCCCCCAATCCTCAATGCACTTCATGTTCAAAATCAGGAGCAAGTTCTTGTTCTTGAAGTTGCAAAGCACTTAGGAAATAATATTGTTCGTACAATTGCCCTTGATTCCACTGAAGGTCTTGTAAGAGGCCAAAAGGTCATTGACACAGGAAAGGCGATTGAGATTCCTGTGGGACCTGAGACACTTGGGAGAATTTTGAATGTTATTGGGGAACCTATTGATGAACGTGGTCCCATTAAAACAGAAAAAAGATATCCTATCCATCGTGCACCCCCCAAATTTACGGAACAATCAACGCAAACTGAAATGCTTGTGACAGGCATTAAAGTTGTTGACCTTCTCGCTCCTTACTTGAAGGGCGGAAAAATTGGGCTTTTTGGAGGAGCTGGCGTTGGAAAAACCGTTATTATCATGGAATTGATTAATAATATTGCAAAAGCACACGGCGGATATTCTGTCTTTGCAGGTGTTGGCGAAAGAACACGAGAAGGCAATGACCTCTACCATGAGATGATTGAGTCTGGCGTTATCGATCTGAAAGGTCTTAACTCTAAAGCAACACTTGTTTATGGACAAATGAATGAGCCTCCTGGAGCACGTGCGCGTGTTGGCTTAACAGGCCTTTCAATTGCAGAATATTTTAGAGACGAAGAAAATCAAGACGTGCTTCTCTTTATTGATAACATTTTTCGTTTTACCCAAGCTGGTGCTGAAGTTTCAGCCCTGCTTGGAAGAATCCCTTCAGCCGTTGGTTACCAACCGACACTCGCAACAGAAATGGGGGAATTTCAAGAACGCATTACAAGTACTAATAAAGGCTCAATTACTTCAGTCCAAGCAATTTACGTGCCTGCAGATGACCTGACAGATCCTGCCCCAGCAACTTCTTTTGCGCACCTTGATGCCACGACGGTTCTTAACCGGCAAATTGCAGAACTTGGGATCTACCCTGCTGTTGATCCTCTGGATTCAACTTCAAGGATTTTAACCCCCACAATAGTTGGTGAAAAGCACTATACAGTTGCACGTGAGGTACAACGTATTTTGCAAACCTATAAATCTCTACAGGATATTATTGCTATTTTAGGAATGGATGAGTTGTCAGAAGAAGATAAATTAACAGTTGCACGCGCCCGCAAGATTCAACGTTTCCTCTCCCAACCCTTTCATGTTGCGGAAGTATTTACAGGAACTCCTGGAATCTTTGTCCCTCTCAATGAAACCATTAATGGCTTTGAAGGTATTGTTGAAGGACGTTATGATCATCTTCCTGAAATGGCTTTTTATATGGTTGGTACAATTGATGAAGCCATTAATAAAGCCAAACTAATCTCTTAATGAGTGAGTAACAAGACATGTCTTCTAAATTACATTTTAGAATTGTCTCTCCAGAGCGCCTTCTTTTCACTGATGACGTTGATATGGTCATTATTCCTGGAATCCAAGGTGACTTTGGTGTTTTATCGTCTCACTCGCCCATGGTTTCGACACTTCGCCCTGGTCTTGTCACGATTTATAACAATGGTGATATTAAAGAAAGAGTTTATGTGGCTGATGGATTTGCCCATGTCACTGAAGTCGGTTGTACAGTTCTTGCAGAAGAAAGTATTTTTCTAGCAGAAATGGATACGGAAATGCTTGAAGAAACGATCAAGAAGGCCAAACAAGAACTTGAAAATGCTCGCACAGAAGAAGAGATAGCCGCTCTAAAACGTGATCTCGATTATATTTATTCTAAACTTGAACTCTTAAAACGCGTAAAGCAATAAATAAGAAAAAGCCACTGCACTGCAGTGGCTTTTAAGGTTTAAGTAAAAAAATTTACTTTGTTTCAGCTGGCTTTTCTGTTTTTGCAGCTGCTTCTTGATGTTGTTGCGCACGCAAAGTTGCAACATTTTTAACCACAGGTTCGCACATTTTTAAACCACCAATGAGCTGAAAAATTTCAGCATGGTCTTTTGCATCAACTGTTTCTTCTTGAAGATCAGCAACTAATTTTGAAACGATAGCTGTGAGATCTTCAGCACTTGCTTGTACTTTTTCATGCTTATGATCAGCTTTCTTTGGCTCAGCCTTATGTTCTGTCTCTTTATTTTTCTCACGAAGTTCTGAAGCTTTTTTTACGATTGGAGAGCAAACTTGAAGGCCACCAACAAGCTCATAAGCCTCACCTTGTTCATTCTTAGCAATCGTGCCATCTTTAATTTCTTTTAAAATTTCATCAGCAACAACTTTCAATTCATCTGCTGTGAAAGCATGATGATCATGAAGTTCGTTCGCATTGACAGATGCACCAAACAAGGTTGCAATAGCCGCACCTAAAAATAAATTCTTAATCATTAATTCCTCCATATATCAATTGAAACATTCACTTACATTCAAAATTTATAAGATAATACTTAAAATTTTCTTAATTGTTGAAAATTAATTCAAAAAAAGATTAATACAAGTAAGACAACGGATTCTAAAGAACCTGTTCCCAAATTTATTAGGCGGCTTGTTTAAGAGAAACACCTTTTTCTTCTATAAAAAGTTTTTGTTTTGGCATTCTTTTTGCAAGCTGATTGATAAATACCCCCATGATAATAAAAGCTGCGGCCATAAGACATTCTTGGGTCAGTCTCTCTTTAAGGATAAATGTTGATGCTAAGGCTCCAAAGATCGGAGTTAACATTGTAAAAGGTACAATTCTTGCTGGTTCATATTTTTCAAGCAAATATGCATAGCAAGTTGTTGCCACAATTGTTGCAAAAAATGAAGAATAAAGAATGGCAAATAATGAAGACCATTTGAAGGTAATACAGGCTAAACAGATTGTCTCCCAGCCATCAACCATGAAAGATGCAAAAAACATTGGAAGTGGAGGAATTAAACAGCTCCAAATGATAAGAGAAAGCATATTTATTTTTTGAGTTTGCCCTTTAAAAAGCAAATTTCCCATTGCAACTGAGAATGCAGCAAATAAAACGAGAACAAATGTTACCCAGCTGAACTGCCCTCGCCCATGTATGGCAATCATGCTCACACCCACAAATGCCAACGTAATTCCTATAAGCTCTAATTTTTTAGGTCTATAGTAAAAAAAGATTGACGAAAGCAACACTGTAAAAATGGTTTGCGTCTGCATAAGGAGCGAGCATAAAGCTGCAGGCATTCCTAGATAAAGCCCAAATGCTATGGCAGATAATTGACAAATCCAAATCAATAAAGAGAATTTAAAAATTAAAAGCTTTGAACAGTTTGGTTTTTTAATAAAAAAGATAAGCGGAAAACAAGCAAATACAAATCTTAAAGCAAGCTGCAAAAAAGGTGGAAAAGAAACCAAACTTAATTTTATCGCAACAAAATTTGTTCCCCAGAGTAACGTCACGAGAACAGCTAGAAAAATGTCTTTAAGAGCCATCACGAAGAAATTATTTACTTATAATGCATATGTAATATAAATATAGTAGACTTTTTATATTTTGGCAAGCGGCTTATTTAAAATACATATATTTTATTAAAATTTTCTTCTTTTTATTAATAAATCGTTTACTCCCTATTGCTACGCTCTAACAAATTTTTAATGGAATAGATCAAGTAGAGGATTTCTGATTGATCACTAAGAAAATCATATTTATTAAGGTGTTATAAAATGATTAAAATAATAAGGGGAGATAAATAAAATGACTGGACGCGTTGCTGTTGTAACTGGAGGAACAAGAGGAATCGGTGCCTCAATTTCACAAGCTCTGATGAAAGCTGGATATCGTGTTGCTGCAACTTACCAAGCTGATGATACTGCCGCTGAAACTTTCAGACGAAGTACCAATGTCGCTGTATTTCGATGGGATGTCAGTCATCATGATGACTGCGTAAAAGGCCTTCAAAAAGTTCAACAGCAATTAGGCAACATTGATGTGCTTGTTAACAATGCCGGGATTACCTCTGATGGTATATTTCATAAATCTACCCCCCAAGCCTGGGAAAAAGTACTTAATACGAACCTTCTCTCTTGCTTCAATATGACCCATGCCGTCATAGAGGGAATGCGCGAACGAAATTATGGACGCATTATTAATATTAGCTCTATTAATGGCCAAAAAGGACAGCTAGGACAGACTAATTATGCTGCAGCTAAGGCTGGCGTTATAGGCTTTACAAAAGCCTTAGCGCTTGAAAATGCACGAAAAAATATTACGGTGAATGCAATCACACCTGGCTATATTGCAACAGATATGGTTAAAGCCGTTCCTCAAGATGCTTTAGATAAAATCATCGCCCAAATTCCCGTGGGACGATTAGGCGAACCAGAAGAAATTGCAAGAGCTGTTGTATTCTTGGCTGCTGAGGAAGCTGGATTTATAACGGGCTCGACTCTCTCTATTAATGGCGGACAATATATGGTATAAAAATTAATTCTAAAAAGAGAATTTAGCTCTTTGTTATGGCGAAAAATACGATTTAGTAAGGAAAGAATAATTATGATACTTGATGTTACTGATGCCACATTTCAAAAGGAAGTCATTGAATCTTCTGGCGTTGTTTTGGTTGACTTTTGGGCTGAATGGTGTGGACCTTGTAAAGCCCTTTCCCCTGTTTTGGACAATTTGTCAGAAACAATCCCACAACTTAAAATTGCTAAAGTAAATGTTGATGAGAATCCACAAGCACCAACTGACTACCAAATAAGAGCAATTCCAACCCTTATTTTATTCCAAAATGGGCAGCCTATTTCTAGGAGTGGAGCATTACCACAGCGAAATCTTGAGGACTGGATAAAAGGTTATCTTTAATTCATACCAATCCCAGAAGGGATCTAACCCCCTTCTGGATTTTACCTTCTAAATATAAAAACATAAAGTGAACACAATGGGCAGGCAAAAACAACCAACAGATTCTCATCAAGAATATAATTTTGATCCACTTCAGGTATCACAAGCGATT
Source organism: Caedibacter sp. 38-128 (assembly GCA_001898705.1). Lineage (GTDB taxonomy): Bacteria > Pseudomonadota > Alphaproteobacteria > Caedimonadales > Caedimonadaceae > Paracaedimonas. The sequence continues at coordinate 140,215 of MKUU01000060.1, read as the reverse complement.
ATGTTCGCTGCCATGAAAACGCAAAATGCTCTTCAAACACTAGACCCAACAAAAACCTCGCCTTCTCTTATCAATGTTGAAGATATGAGGGACACTTTCCACACAGCTTTAGAGAAACTTAGCGCACAACCTGATAAAATCATCTCAGCCTCTCAAGAATATCTTAAAGGCACTTTTCAACTGTGGCAGGACTCTCTCAATGTCCTTTCAGGACAAAAAGAAACAATGGATGAAGTGATTGAAGGAAATACCTCTGATAGTCGTTTTAAGGATGAGATGTGGTACAAAAATCCATTCTTTGGGTATGCGCGCCAGTCTTACTTACTATGGGACCGATGGATCAAGGATATTGCAACAAATATAGAAGACTTAGACCCAAAAACTGCCCTCAAAATACAATTTTATACCCGCCAATTTGCTGATAGTCTCTCTCCGAGTAACTTCCCTTGGAGTAATCCTAAAGCTGTTCTTAAAACAATTGATTCTCAAGGGATGAATCTCATTCAAGGTATGAATAATCTTTTAAGAGACTTTGAACATGGCAAAGGACAGATTAAAATAAAAATGGTTGATCATGATGCTTTTCGTTTAGGAGAGAACATCGCAGCCACGCCAGGAAAGGTTATTTTTCAGAATGAATTAATTCAATTAATTCAATATACCCCGACAACGTCAACTATCTTCAAAATACCTGTCCTCTTGATTCCACCCTGTATTAATAAGTTTTATATTTATGATTTGAGGCCAGATAACTCGTTTGTAAAATGGCTTTTAGACCGAGGGCATTCCGTCTTTATCGTATCTTGGATAAATCCAGATCAACGTCTTTCAGAAAAAACTTTTGAGGATTATGTTTTCGAAGGAGTTGGAAATGCTATTGATACAATTCTTGATCTTACAGGAGCAAAGAAAGTCAACGCTGTCGGCTTTTGTATAGGAGGTAATATCTTAGGAAGTTATGCCGCTTATATGGCCGATGAAAAAAATAATCCTTTAGCAAGCACAACCTATCTTGCAACACTATTCGACTTTAAAAATCCTGGAGATCTTGGCGTATTTATTGATGAAAAACAAATTAATCAACTTGAAGAAAGAATCTCTCAAAAAGGATATTTAGAAGGACAAATTCTTGCACAAACATTTAATCTACTGAGAGCAAATGACCTTATTTGGTGGTTTGTCATCAATAACTACTTTTTAGGTCAAGAACCTATGGCTTTTGACCTTTTATACTGGAATTCAGATTCAACAGATCTGCCCGCAAAAATGTTTTTATATTATCTAAGAGAAATGTTTTTAAACAATAACTTCATACGCCCGAACGGCCTTAAGCTCAAAGACAAATTTTTAGACCTCCGCAAAATTAAAACACCAACATTTCTTTTTAATACAAAAGATGATCACATTGTACCTTGGGGGTGTGGTTATGCTGCAACGAAGGTTCTTCAAGGTCCCATAAAATTTGTCTTAGGAGGATCAGGACATATTGCTGGTGTTTTCAACCCTCCAACAGTAAATAAATATGGTTATTGGACATGTGATACGCTTGTTGATCAAGCCGAAGAATGGTTTTCAACCGCCACTCAAAATCAAGGTTCATGGTGGCCTGAATGGGCAGAATGGATTGAACAATATGCTGGCGATAAAATCAAAGCATCTACAGTCGGTTCTTCCAAATATCCTGCGTTAGAAGATGCCCCCGGTTCATATGTTAAAATTGGTCAATATCAACAGAAAGTATGATTTAGGACGTGAAGCTAAAATTTTGGCACCGTATTCCTCGTAAAACAGAACGTGTAACTTTCTTCTCACGTTTCAACAAAATCGTCACATTAACTTATGGAATAGTTATTCTAGCTGCTTTTCTTTTGTTCGATTTTCTTTTTCAAGAAAACCTTGAATCTCGCCTCAATTTTTTACAAATCCGATTACGTGAACAAACCCAAGCTTTAAATAATATCGTTCGCCCTCGTTCAGATGCGATACAAGCTCTTCAAATGCAAGCGAGTGATTTTTTAAATGAACAAGGAGATCAATATCAATCTTTTGATCTTAAGTTAAAAAATGATCAAAATAATAGTTACTTCTATCTTGATATTTCAAATTTTAATCGTCGAAAAATAGGAAATATCACCGGTATTGGTCCTACAGAAGGCCTTTCTAAGTTTGCCTGGCAAGAAATTGCAATGGCCTTTTCTTTAAATCCACTTTTTTACGTTTTAAAGAAAAACATCAAAACAACATCTTCCCTTTATTATGTTTCAAAAAGTGGCTTTCGCAACCAGTTCCCCTGGCGCCCTTCATCTGAATCGCGCTTTGACCCACAATTTTTTAAAAGTGTTGTGTATCTAAAAAACCTCCCTAGCAAGAACCCTAAACGAGAACCTACCTGGACTGATGTCTATACTTATTCACCACATCATGGGTTAATGGTAACCTGCTCAGCACCCGTCTACCATAAAATGCAGTTTAAAGGGATTGTTGGAATTGAGTTCTTACTTGAACCGATAATCGAATTTATTAATGGAATTACGTATCCTAATGGTCGCCTCATTATTATTAATGATTATGGCACAATTATTGCAGATACAAAATCTAATGGTCGCATCCCTTTAAAAGCCCATCAAGTTCTCCCAAAAGGTATGCAACTAGAAACAATTTACAAACTTCCGCGTAAAACAATTTCTAGGATTGGAGACTACTGGGTTTATCAAGCAAAATCTCATTACGCTCCTTGGACTGCAGTTTACTTTGTTAATGCTTGGAAAATGAATGTTGTAACTTTAAAACATATTGGTCCTAGCATTGTCTTTCTTATCTTGTTTGCAATTTTTATTCTTATGGGAGCCAATAGTATTATTGCACAGGAATTTATAAGTCCCGCAAAACAGCTTGTTAATTTCATTTCCACGCAAGCAAAAGAAGGAGAACAAGCTTATCGTAAGATACGAGAACCTTGGTTTTCATGGTTCGAAGCCGTCTTCCAAGTATTTGATCAAAATCGAAAACTGATGCAAAAAATGGAAGAACACATTGAAGATCTTGATCAAAAAGTTCTGGAACGTACGCGAGCCCTCTCTGACAAGAATAGAGCTCTTAGTCTTGCCTTTAATGATCTTCGAAAAGCCCAAAATCAAATCATTATACAAGAGAAACTTGCAGGCCTTGGCGCACTTACGGCCGGAATTGCTCATGAAATAAAAAATCCGTTAAATTATGTGATTAACTTTGCTGAGATTTCTCGCAACTTTACTGAAGAGCTTATGAATATTGCAGCTTCCCTGCCCCAAGGAAAATCGTTTACTTTGGAGCAACGACAAGAAGTTAAGACTATTCTTACCGATTTAATTGACAATATGAAACGCATTGAAGAGCATGGGAAACGAGCTGATGCTATTGTGAGAAGTATGCTTGTTCATGCGAGAGGCGGAAATGATAGTCAACACCTTATTGATATCAATCAGCTGATTGATGAAAATATTACTTTAGCAACGACAAGCTTTAAGCAACAAGGCTTCATTCCAAAAATTATCAAAGATTTTGATCTAGAAATTCCTAAAATCCTTGTTTATTCCCAAGGCCTAGGTCGTGTTTTTTTAAACATTATCAACAACGCTTGCTATGTTCTACATCAAAAAAGAACAACGGTTGGCGAATCATTTATAGCCGAAATTTCTATATGCACTCGGCAATCAGTTGATAATCATATCGAAATTATTATTCGGGATAATGGACCTGGAATTTCTGACGAAATTCGAAAAAAAATTTTTGATCCATTTTTCACAACAAAACCTGCAGGCAGTGGAACTGGCCTCGGACTTTCCCTCTGTCATGACATTATAACCCGCCAACATCATGGCACTCTTACAGTAACTTCAGAAATTGACAAATATGCCGAGTTTGTCATTATTCTTCCTGTTGAAGAGCAATTAATGGCAGGATAAAATTTATAAAGTTATTCTCTGACCTTACTTGTAGTGGTAAGAGAGATTTTACGAATTAACGAGAAAGTATTTTAATATCATGACTTCCTTCCAGAAATTAATGCAACTTCGCCAGGAAATGCTCAAAGAGAATATTGATGCTTTTATTATTCCCAAAGCCGATGAACATCAAGGCGAATATGTTGCCCCTTCTGCAGAAAGGCTCTTATGGCTTACTGGCTTTAATGGCAGCGCCGGATTTTCTATTATTCTACTCGAGAAAGCTGCCCTTTTTGTCGATGGAAGATATACCCTTCAGGCTGCACAACAGGTTGATTCATCTTGTTTTGAAATTGTCCCCATTGCGGAAGTCTCTGGTCCCACTTGGCTTGCTCAACACTTAAAGCCAGGCGCTAAGCTTGCTTATGACTCATGGCTTACAACTGAACGAGAAATCCAAGGCTATAAAAAGACACTGGGAAGCAACAATATTAAATTTTCCCCTTTAGAAAAAAACCTTGTGGATCAAATTTGGCTCGATCGTCCTATAAAACCTTCTCAACCTGTTTATATTCATCCACTAAAATTTGCAGGACAAGATTTTAGAGAGAAGCTCACGACGATTGCGGATGAACTTAGGAAAAAGCAAGCATCTGCTAGTGTTGTTACGATGACTGAGTCCGTGGGGTGGTTGTTTAATATTCGCGGAAGTGACTATGATTTTATCCCAACAACATCTGCTTATGCAATTATCTATGATACGGGAAAAGCTGATATCTTTATTGATGAACAAAAAGTACCGAATGATGTTCGTCAGCACTTCAATGCTTTAGTTACCATCAAACCTTTTGGATCCTTTGAAAAAACTCTACAAGACTTGGGCCAACTTCAAGCGCGCGTTGTCATAGATCCTTTTACAACGCCTGTGCAAGCGATTTATGCAGTGGAGAAAGCAGGTGGGGAAGTTCTACGATGTGATGAACCTACAATCCACCTAAAAGCTTGTAAAAACACAGCAGAATTGGAAGGAATGCGCCGCGCTCATATTCGAGATGGTGTTGCTTTAACGACCTTTCTTTATTGGATTTCCCATGAAGGTCCCAAAGGAAATATAGATGAACTTCAAGCTGCAGCAAAAATACTTGAGTACCGCCAAAAATTTCCTGAGTTTAAAATGCCAAGTTTCGCAACAATTTCTGGCACAGGCCCCAATGGGGCCATTATTCACTATCGAGTAAGTCCTGAAACGAATCGTAAGATTGCCTCAAATGATATTTATCTTATTGATTCGGGTGGGCACTATATTGATGGCTGTACAGATGTCACACGAACTATTTCAATAGGTGAAACCACTCAAGAACAAAGAGACCGCTTCACACGCGTCCTTAAAGGGCATATCGGCCTTGCGACAAGTATTTTCCCTCAAGGAACATCAGGGTCACAACTGGATATTCTTGCGCGCCATGCTTTATGGCAGATGGGTCTTGATTACGCACATGGCACAGGGCATGGTGTGGGCGCCGCCCTTAATATTCATGAAGGCCCACAACGGATTAGCAATGTTCCTAATTATGTTTCCTTAAAACCAGGCATGATTCTTTCAAATGAGCCAGGTTATTATAAGGAAGGCGCCTATGGAATACGAATTGAGAATCTTGTTATCGTCAAGTCCATTGATATCCCTGATGCTGAGAAAGCAATGCTTGGTTTTGAAACTATTACATTTGCGCCAATTGATCTTAAACTCATTGATCAAGCTTTATTAACAGAGGTAGAAATAAAGTGGCTTAATGACTATCATCAAGAAGTTTATCATAAACTGTCTTCCTTATTAGAGCCAGAAGTTAGGGACTGGTTAAAAGAAACAACCCGCCCCTTAATAACCTAAATTTCTTCTCCTTAAATAACTTTTGCAACCTCATCAAAGTTAAGCCGTGGAAGTCGAGGATGCAGTTTTGCTGAGTCACCGTATCCAAAGTTGATGAGGAAATTAGAACGCCATGATGTATTCTTGAAAAATTCTTCATCAACTTTCGCAGTATCAAAGCCCGACATAGGCCCACAATCTAATCCACAAGCGCGCGCAGCAAGAATGAAGTAAGCTGCTTGCAAGGTAGAATTTTGAAAAGCTGTTTTTTGAGCAAACTTTTCATTACCCACAAACCAACTTTTTGCATCAACCATTGGATACAATTCATCCATACGCTCATAAAAATGAATGTCATAGGCCATGATAGCTGTCACGGGAGCCGCCATTGTCTTTTCAACATTCCCTGCATCCAAAAATGGCTTAAGGCGCTCTTTTGCAAGACTAGACTTCACAAAGAGAATACGCATCGGAAGACAGTTTGCAGAGGTTGGTCCCATCTTCGCCAGATCATACACTTCCTTAAGGAGGTTATCCGGCACTTCTTTAGCTTGCCACGCTTTATGCGTACGTGCCTCTGAAAATAACTGCTTTAAAGCTTGTTCATTGAGTTGCATTAGACCCTCCTCTTCAATCATTCTCTTTACTCAAATGAATTTAGCATTTAAAGGTTTATCAAATATTACGAAAAAACGTTTATAGTTCTACTATGAAGAAAAAATTGTTCCCCCTTCTTATGGTTATTTTGCTTTCTTTAAGTCAAGGAGCAGCCAACCTATATAGCCAACAAACGGCCACAATTAAATCTTCACTTCTTTCCTTTATGCTTTCTTATCCTTATGACTGGTATTGTGAAAATGAACATAATTTACCCGAAAATATTCAAGCCATTCTTACGCCCCAAGCTTTTATTATGGATGCATCTCCTGCCACCATTTATGTTCGTGTTGTCCCCCGCACTTCTCACACCCCTTCCCTCAAGCAATTTATAAAAAATGATTTTCATCACGTAAAAAAACAAAGGCCTAATATTCAATATGGAACAGACTTCACCCTGACAACTCAAGAACATAAAAAAGCACAAATAAGAACATATTTTGAAGAACCTCAAGGCCATTATGATGCCATTAGTTATATTGAGGAAAAAAAAGCTTTTGTGATTATTATCCTTCAAGCTACCTCTCAAAAGGCTTACTTGCGAGCCCTCCCAATCTTCCGTAATCTCGTGATCTCCTATCAATTAGAGGCGCCTCAGAAAAAAGAAACCGCTCCAACAGCTCCCCTCAAAAAGAAGAAAATTACACCTAAAAAGAAAAAATCAAAACCACAGAAAAAGCGTAAAGCTTCTCGTAAAAGAGAACCGCAATTAGTTAAATGTTAGCGCAGTCGTTGAATCCATTTGCTTTAACTAAAAAATAGAAAAACACCTTGCTTCAGAAGGCAACTTGCGTTAGGTTGCAGTTTGTCTTAAGTCCCCATCGTCTAGTGGCCTAGGACACCGCCCTCTCACGGCGGCAACACGGGTTCGAATCCCGTTGGGGACGCCACCTTACGCTTCTCACATATTTTCTACTTTTATAACCCTTTAGCTATTTTTTAATTATTATTAACAATCTTAACATTTAAATAAAAATAACAAATAATATTAAATAATTATTAATGATCTTAATTTATTATTTTTAATTGTTAAATTAAAAGGAAAAAATTATAAATAATTTATCATCTAAAATTGCTTATATTATTGTATCTTCGGCTCTCTTAATTAATTCACAAGCCGAAGCCAGTTTTTTTGGATTATCATGAAAAAAAGTTTAGTGTAAGTCCTCAAGAAAGAAGACAACAAGAAAAAATTAGAACGGAAAGGACACATAATCTCTTAAGAGCATTCATTCAACTCGCGATAAACGAAAGCGCTCATAATATTGAGGAGCATGTTCTCAGGTTACATACCAGAGACATTAGCACGGTAGTTTTTGGAGGCCGACCTCATTATACTTTATTTGATGAAACCCAGTTTCTTTCTGTTCAAGCATTTCAAAACATAGCTACTGAATTGCTGCACCAAAATCAGAGAATCTCATTTGATGATGCAGGAACCTACAATAGAAGAATAAAAATCATTTTACATAGCTCAAGAGAATTAGGACAAGTTTTTACATATAAGAACTATATCGAAGCAAATCACCTGATCAATACAGGACGCCGCAATGATGTAAAACGAGCAGGCAAATCTGGAAAGACGCTTGTTTTAATTATTGATTCTAAATCAGGCATCGTTGAGGAAATCCGAGGCATGATAAATGGGACCCATCCTATTCCTGAAGATGTGGATGGCTATGCCCCAGAGATCATAACAGCCTTTTTAGAAAGGTAATGTAAAGTTAAGAAAGGCTCTTCAAGAATATCAAATTTTGAAGAGCCTCCTCTTATTAAAACGGTGAAGAAAACCGCGCTTCTGTTCCCAATGCCTCTTCAATCCGTAACAATTGGTTGTACTTTGCCACCCGATCAGAACGGCTCAAAGAACCTGTTTTAATCTGTCCACAGTTAGTCGCCACAGCCAAATCTGCAATCGTTGTATCTTCCGTCTCGCCCGAACGATGCGAAAGAATTGCCGTCAGGCCCGCATGTTGCGCCATGGTCACCGCTTGAATCGTTTCCGTCAATGTTCCAATTTGGTTTACCTTAATGAGGATCGAGTTCGCCCACTTCTCTTGAATGCCTTTTTGAAGACGCTCAACGTTTGTGACAAATAAATCATCCCCGACAATTTGAATATCTTTCCCAAGCGTTGATGTTAAGTGTTGCCACCCTTTAAAATCATCCTCAGCCATTCCATCTTCAATGGAAACAATTGGATAGCGTGATTTTAAGCCTTGATAGTAATTGACAAGCTCACCTGCCTCCAATTGCTTGCCTTCACCTTCTAAATGATAAAGACCGTTCTTAAAGAATTCAGTGGCCGCAACATCAAGGGCAAGGGCAATTTGGGTGCCAGGTTGATACCCTGCTCTTTCAATTGCTTTCATGATGAAAGAAAGGGCCTCATCACTGCTTTTCACGGCTGGTGCAAATCCCCCTTCATCGCCCACATTGGTATTCAGTCCTGCCGCTGATAGCTCAACTTTAAGGGCATGAAAGACTTCTGCCCCCATTCGAACAGCGTCTTTCATTGAGTGGGCTCCAACAGGGACAATCATGAATTCTTGAATATCAACGGGATTATCAGCATGCGCCCCACCGTTCAAAATATTCATAAGTGGCATCGGGAGACGGTTTGCAAAAGCTCCCCCAAGATAACGATAAAGTGGCTCACCTAAGAAAGCCGCCGCAGCTTTTGCGACAGCAAGACTTACGCCAAGTATCGCATTAGCGCCAAACCTTGACTTGTTCGCCGTTTCATCAAGTCCGATCATGGCTTGATCAAGTTGAACTTGTTGCGTCGCATCAAGGCCACACAAAGCCTCAAAAATATCTTCATTCACGCTTTTAATTGCTTGAAGAACGCCTTTGCCGTTATAGCGGCTTTTATCACCATCACGTTTTTCAACAGCTTCATGCGTCCCTGTTGAAGCCCCCGAAGGCACTGCGGCACGACCAATTGTGCCATCCTCCAATGTCACCTCAACTTCGACCGTTGGATTCCCACGTGAATCAAGAATTTCCCGGCCATGAATATCAATAATCGTTGTCATTTCAAAATCCTATTAATGGTTAGAATAAGCGAATCCTAAGAGCTCATTCTCTTAAAATCAATGGGACAATTCACTTTTTTCTTAAAATTAAAAGTTATTAAAGTGGGGTCCCTCAAACTTGTAAATGTTAAATAGAGACCTTGAACAATATTCTCTTTCCATCGATGTGTTATTGTTGGCTTTAGATATTCCAAGAACGAATCCCACTTCTTCTTCGTCTTTTCATAGATTGTCCCCTTTCGTTTTTTAAGGAAAAAGTTTTTATTCGGGGCTTTTTCTAAATTATCCCTCTCATGGCAAACTTGCGCATTATAACAAATCCTTTTATTGTCTTTTTGTGTATAAATTTTCTGTCTACTCATTTTTATTCTCCCTGTTTTTTTAATTTTCTTTTTTAATTTAAGTGTGCCTTAAGCACGTTTATTTTTTGTTTTGTGGTTTCATTAAACCTGTCTCTAATTTTTGTTTGATAAGCTCCGCTATTTAGCTTTACCCATCCTATGATCTTGTTTACCTATGTCACTTCTTATTCCTTTCTTTATTTATTTTCATATTTTCCTCATTTCTCCCCCTACTTCATCCCACTCACACATAAGTAGGGACCTTCTGGCCCCTCGTGGCATCGTCACGTTGCCTGCGATCCTCGGTACAAGACCGAGGATGACGACGATTGGTTTCAAACAGTGTCATTCTTGGGCTTGTCCCGAGAATCTCAAGCTACATAAAGACCTTGCCTATTACCTATCTATGTCTTCCTCCGTTCCCAGAGAGAAGCTCCAAAATCGCGCCTCTAACATTCTTCTTTCCCTTCTCTGGTCCGTGCCACTCACGCATGGCACCCTCTTCTCACCCCTTTTCCTTGCCTTTTCACCAGGCAAAGAGAGGGCATTCACTCAAAATGAGTGTTAAAAGACTTACTTTCTTTAATAATTCAGGTTTTTACCCTGCCTTATTCTTTTTCTTATTTTTTTAAGAATCATTTGAGAGAAAAGGTGAAAGGATTAGAGAGGGTTGTAAGACCTCGCTAAGATGAGGATTTCTCTCTCATCATCTATATTATTAGACTACCACATAACGATACAAATATCAAGAAAATTCAGTGCAAATATCATGATTTATTTGAAAAATTCAAATATTATTATAATTTTTTCTTATTATTGTATCTCTTAAATAGATAAAATTCTCCTTCCAAGAATTGACATATAAGAAAAAATATTCTATAAAGTAAAAATGATAAATAAAAAAGAAATATAGTAATGAATTTTATTAAGGCACCTGTATATTTTATTTTTTTACAGCTACTTACTATATTTTTTTCTAACGTAAGTCAGGCCTCATGTACTGAAGAATTTTTGGGAAATAAAAGGGCTTATTTTTCTATGGCTGGGAGCATACCCATTCCTCAAGAATTTTTTTCTTCCAAAAACTATTTAAAAAACCAATCTTCTAAAAAGTCTCCTCAGATATCTTCAGAACTCTTTGATAAAGCCTCATTTGCCGTCTGGTCTTCGTCCCCAAACGAAGAAACGGAAAGCATTGAGACAAACGAGCAGCTAGAAACTTTACTGACGCACAACCAATATAAATTAAGCGTCAATTTTTATGAAGAAACGGTCAGTCACGATGACATTACTGCACTGAAACCTTATGCATCTCACATTTGGGGCTTTAATTCTGATCAAACATGGATGACAGATGAATGTATGTCTTTAATTGCTTCATCCTTCCCCAATCTCAGAACTCTTGAAATACCCAACAATTGTATTACAGGTAATGCCCTTAAAACTTTATCAAGCCTTTTTCATCTTGAATATTTAGATATCGCCAACAATACTTTATCCGCCGCAGATCTATCTAGTCTCTTGGATTTCAAAAAAACATTACGTAGTCTTTCCGTGAGTTCAATCCCGATTGGTGAAGAAGGAATAAAAACTTTATTCCAGTTGGACCTTGAAAAACTTAATGTTTCATCCTGTGATTTAACTGATTCTTCTCTTTCTTATTTTTTGAAGATGCCTCATTTAAAATACTTAGACATTCGAAGAAATTCTTTTACCCCGAATGGCCTCAGTGATTTCCTTAAATATCCTCATAAAATCCAAAAAGTTATTTCTTAAGTTTTATTGAAAGCTGAAGAAATTTTTTCTGTTTTTTATTTATTCGGAAAAATTGATAATAGAGTTCCCTCTATCATATTTTTTGAGAACTCTTTATTACTCATAATTGCTCTTATTACTTTATCTACGTTAAATCGGACTGTAATATCGGTAAGCTCTTTCCGGTTTTTTATTATCTCGTCCTTCTTCTGTTTTCGCTCTTCTATTGCCTCCTTACTATTGTAATAATACCCAACAATATCTCCAGCATCCCCCACAACGTCGAGCCCAAAACCTTGTTGTCCTTCTAATTGAAGCTGAAACTTAGAATTTGATGCTTTTACAATCTGATCTCCATACGCTTTTGCTTTTGCAAAATTTATTTCTGATGAAAAAAGATAGAGTTTTTTAAGTTTTAATATCTTCTGCTTGGCTTTTGCACTTATAGATTTTGGCTTGTCGTCACCTATCCACACTTTGAAAGCATCATGCGTATGTGTGTTAAATTTAGCTTCAAATTCTGTATTATTTTGATATTTCTCATAAAGAATTTGTGCAATCTCTTTTAACATTTCTTTACGTTCTGCAGTATTAAAATATTGGACAACAGCTTGAGGATTTTGTGGAACGTCATTCAGTTTAATCGTTTCAGCAAGTTTAGGTTTCTTAGACTTCGATTTTTCTTCATCGCTCGAATCCGCAGATTTGTTCTCTGTCGTTTTTTTGCTTCTTTCTCTTTTTTTTTCAGATATTTTTTCTTCTAAAGAACTCGCCTTTTCCTCGCTCTGATCAGAACCCCATACTTCCCTAGGTATTAAAGTAGTAATTGTAAAAACACAGAAAACCACAAAGTGATAATATTTTAAGATCATAGAGCTTCTCTTCTTTAATCCTTAGATTAATAAGCTACCATAATATAATACTTTTTTAGAAAATTCAGGGAAAAAGTCATCATTAACGCATCACCTTGCAAGCATTATTTTTGCTATATTAATTAATTTATTTACTGTTAGCTCTATAAGAATGATTCTTAAAGAATCATCAACTGCCTAGCGAGAAGAGATAGACGCGACTACCCAAAAATATGAATATTTTCTTTAGGTTAACCCTCCTTCTATAATTTAAGAGATTATAAAATAATAGATTATAAAGCTGCAATCTCTTCTTCAGAATGCTGCACCTTAGGGAGAAACTGCTCTACATCTAAAATATCTCCTGGTTGGCATTCAAGAGCACGACAAATGGCTTCTAAGGTTGAAAATCTTATAGCTTTTGCCTTGCCTGTTTTTAAAATCGATAAATTGGTTTCAGAAATTCCCACAAGCTCTGCCAGCTTATTGAGTTTCATTTTACGGCGTGCCATCAGCTCATCTAAGCGAACAATAATTTTCAATGGCCCCTCCCTAAATAACCATGCTTTGCTCTTCAGAAATCTGATGAGCTTGCTTGATGAGGAAAACAATTAAGTAAAGACATAACGCTAATAAGATACCGTTGATATTGTCGGTTCCGAAGGTAACAGATACCTCCCGCTGTCCAACAGGAAGATGCCATGTTGTTATGAAACTCATTGCCGTTTTTGAAATAGGCTCGTAAATAATTGAAAACAAATAAAAACGAGATATCTTTTCATAAAGAGAGATTGATGCTTTTGAAAAAGGCTGTCCTTGGCGAATAAGTTCCAATAATTTATGAAGAGAAATTAAAACAATCATAAAGATTCCACTTCCGATTGAATCAACAAACCATCCTGTTACACGTTGACCAAATCCTAAAGTTTTTAAGATATCCAAAGAGAGAGAAGCAGTAAATGAAGTTCCTAGTCCGGTATTTCCTATTCCGAAAACATCTTGAGACCAATTTAAAACTGGCACTAAACCTGTTAAGCAAATATATGCAATTAAAAATTTTTTTAAAAATTCAATTAATTTTAAGGACTTAGGCTTATTTTCTTCCACTTTGTTCTTCCTCATGTTATTCTACTTACACTTTCATAGCTTACCATGCGAACAACGAATTACAATCATAATTTTACGAATTTCATAAAAATTATTCTCTTTCTCATTATATCGATAAAAAGCCTTCTCTATTAAATTTCTGGACAATGAGGCCTGGCATTCAAGAACGACTTTAATTCCTCTTTCACTATTTACTGTTAAGTTGAAAGTTAAAATCCACGATAATAATGGAGATAGAAATAAGACAGTTTTTAAAGTTATTTATGATAGCCATTACTCTAACTTTAACTCGATGATGGCGTGGCTGGCGCCCCCATGATCATCGTCATTGGCGCTAATCAAAAAGAATGAAAATGACTTTTGTAAAAAATCAATGGATTTTCAGTCGAAAAAATATCTAAGTGCTGTACTTCTGCAATCAAAATATGATGATCCCCTGCCGTATGGATCGCTTTGGGCTTACACTCAAGCGCTGCGACAATCCCTTTTAAAATTGGGTTGCCTAAAAAAGAGGACGCCACCCATTCTACCTCATTCCAATCCTTTAAATCACGAGCCGCAAAGCTTCGCGCCAAAGGCTCTTGATCCCCTGATAAAATATTCACAGCAAAGCTTGGGGCTTCCGTAAAATGATGGGCTGTTTTTGAATACTTATTCAAGCAAAACAATAAAAGAGGTGGCTCAAGCGAAGCTGATGTCAAAGAATTGATCGTCATTCCATGAGGATGCCCCTCAGTATCACATCTTGTTAGAATCGCAACACCGGTCGTGAAATGACTCATTGCCTTACGAAAATCTTGCGCAGAAAAAGACATCCTTAAAGAACTTTCTCTAAAAATTGTTGAGCACGCACCGTTTTGGGTTTCTTAAAAAATTCTTTTGGGGATGAAACCTCAAGAAGCCTCCCCTCATCAAGAAACCAGATATGATCAGCAGCTTCTCGTGCAAATCCCATCTCATGGGTTACAATCACCATCGTCATTTTTTGGTGAGCAAGTTTTTTTATTACGTCTAAAACTTCTTTGACCATTTCAGGATCTAAGGCTGAGGTCGGCTCATCAAAAAGAATAACTTCTGGTCCCATCGCTAAGGCTCGGGCGATCGCCACACGTTGCTTTTGCCCGCCAGAAAGTTGGGCTGGATAAGCAGAAGCTTTATCCAAAAGGCCAACCTTCTTCAAAAGATCCTCAGCTTTTATAATGGCTTTATCGCGAGGCTCTTTTAAAACCTGACAAGGCGCGTAAATAAGATTTTCAATAACCGGCATATGTGGAAATAAATTGAACTGTTGAAAAACCATTCCTATTTTGCGCCGGATTAAAGCAATATTACAGGAAGGCGCTGTAATTTCATTTTCATCTATAAAAATTTGGCCTTCAGTAGGCTTTTCCAAAAGATTAAGGCAACGCAGAAGAGTTGATTTTCCTGATCCAGAAGGCCCTAAAATTGCAACAACTTCTCCTCGTGCAACTTCAGCTGTAACATTTTTAAGAATATTATGATGTGCAAAGTTTTTAGAAAGGCCCTTAATTTTAATCACTTTTAGTTAACCTTTTCTCTAGCACAGTTGCCAACTTAGAAAATAACATAACAAGCACATAATAAATGAATCCTACTGCAACAAGTGGCTCAAAATAAATATATTTTTCAGCCGCAATAATGTTTGCTCGTCGCAATAAATCAGCTTCTCCAATAATTGAAATTAAAGCGGATTCTTTTAAGAGATTCACAAATTCATTCACAAGGGCTGGCAGGATATTTTTAATTGCTTGAGGGAAAATAATATCTTTCATTATAAATCGTCGAGTAACACCTAAAGCGGCCGCAGCTTCAAACTGCCCCTTGTCAACTGCCTGAATCCCCGCCCGAATGATTTCAGAGATATAAGCACCAGAATTAAGCGAAAAAGCAAGAACTCCTGCTTCAAAAGCTGTAATTCGGTACCCTGTCAACTGAGGGAGCGCAAAATAAATAAGAGAAAGCTGCACAAGCAACGGTGTCCCTCGAAAAATAGAGGTATAAAACTTAGAGAAAATTTCTAATATCTTACAAGAGGAAAGTTTCATTAAGGCTAACAGAGAACCAATCATAAAACCAAAAAATATAGAAAGTAGCGTATATCTTAAGGTGACGAATGTCCCCTCAAGAATATAAGGAAATGACTCAACAACGGCTGAAAAATGAAACAAAACTGTACTCTCATTAAAAATAATGGGGGATATTATCATGATTTTAAACAAAATCAAAGAAGCTATACTTTTAAGAAACTGAGATTTTAAAAGACTAAAATTAAAAATGCTTGAAGCAGCTTTAACAAAAATAAAACAACGATTAATTATTTTATTAATAATATTTTAATATTTATATCAGTACAATAAATATGTTAATATATAAGTATAAGAAAAATAAAAGAGGAGGTTATTTCCATGAAAACATTAATAAAGAATTTCTTAAATCAAGAAGAAGGCGCATCTTTGGTTGAATATGCGATTCTAGCGGCTCTTATTTCAGTCGTTGCAATTGGAACAATAGGTGATTTGGGTCAGAAAGTTGAGAAAGCTTTTGGCGATATTAAAGACAAATTTACAACTGACTAATAAATAATACATAAAAAAGGCCTGAGTAATTCAGGCCTTTCTTTTTTGATATTTTAAGCTTTTTACTAAGCAACAGCTTCTTTTAAGCCTTTACCTGCACGAAACTTAGGAAGTTTTGAAGCAGGAATCTTAATCTTTTCGCCTGTGCGTGGGTTACGACCTTCACTGGCTGCACGTTTTACAACGGTAAATGTTCCAAAACCAACAAACCGTATTTCACCATTCTTCTTCAAGGCATGAGTAATTGCGTCAAAAATACCATCGACAGCCTTTGATGCATCACTTTTTGTAAGCCCAGAAAGAGAAGAGACTTCTGCTACTAAATCACTCTTATTCACGTTAATTACCTTTTGTTCCGATTAATCCAAGGAGCTACTCAGCTCATACACAGTTGTCAGTCTAGTAAAGACCAGAACTGACGTCAATGCACCTTTTCTTAAAAAAATATGAAAAACAGACAAATTTTAAATGATAAAATTAATATTCAATATATTTATTGGTCTTATTTGAGGAATAAGATTTATAATGAGAGTGAAGTAATTGCTAGAAATTCATCTATTATTTATTGTTAGTGTGAACAACAACTTCATGCGGATGAACATATCCTAAAACATCTTTGGCTCGCTCGGCCAAAAGATCCGAACAAATTGAGCCTGGTCGCAGTAATTTTACGCGATTTTCAAGATTTTCTTCTTGATGTTTTAATGAGGACAAACGCTCTTGAGCTTTTAACAATTGATTTTCAAGAATCTGCCAAGCACAAATCCCCCTATTTCCTTGAATAAGGTGGTATGAAAAATAAGCAATGGCACATACCCCAAAGCTAGGTGCAAGGAAACGATTGGCTCTTCTTTTAAGTTCACGAATTAACATGTGCCGTAGGATAGCTCATTCTTAATTTGATTACAACTTCAATAAACTCTTCTATCTAAAATCTTTTTTACGATTTCTCGCCTGTTAATAGGCTTTTAAACTATCGTTTACCAAACTCAGGCAAAACATAAGAATAGTTCTTCATAATTTCGGATACTTCTTCGAGAGCTTTCTCCAGTTGCGGATCTTTCCCACCCGCATAATCTTGGGGTGTAATGTCGACCTCAATGTCGGGATCTACACCATAATTTTCAAGCTTTAAGCCAACATCTTTAAACCAAAAAGAAAATTCTGGCTGTGTTGTCATCCCCCCATCCACAAGCGGATATCTTGGCGCAATACCGATAACACCTCCCCAAGTTCTTTTTCCAATCAAAGGACCTAATTTCATTAATTTAAAGGCATGAGAAAACATATCACCATCAGACCCTGCATACTCATTTGTAATGGCAACCATTGGCCCCGCCGGAGAGTCTTCTGGATAAGGAATTAAACCATGATGACGAGAAGCATCATAACCTAAACGGCGACGAGCAAGCTTTTCAAGCAAGAGAGCAGAAACATTCCCACCGCCATTAAAGCGCACGTCTACGATGAGTCCTTCCCGATCACATTCGGCAAGAAATGAGCGATGGAACTCAGCAAATCCATGAGGCCCCATATCAGGAATATGAATATAACCAATTCTCCCTTGTGATTTTTCATGAATATAAGCACGATTTGTCTCTACCCAATCACGATAACGAATATTTGTTTGAGAGCGTGTTGTTTTAACAATCACATCTCTTTTATTCGCCCCATTCTTATCACTGACAGTTAAAGCAACCTCAATGTTCGCTTGGTAAACAAGCAAAGAACTGGGTGATGTTGTTTCATCTAACTCTTGGTGATTGATAGCCCATAAAAGATCACCTTCTTGGATACCCAAGCCAGGCTGTAATAAAGGAGATCCCTTTGTTGGCAACCAATGATCACCACGTGCAATTTTTAGAAAACGGTAGGCTCTTTGCTCAGGATCAAAGATAAAATCAGCGGCCAACTGCCCCACAGTATAACGAGGAGCCATTCGCATATCTCCACCATAAACATACGCGTGTGAAGTTCCTAATTCTCCTTGCATTTCCCAAAGTAAATCACTTAATTCACCGCGACTTCCAAGACGAGGAAGTAAGTTATAGTATCTTTTATAGATCTGTTGCCAATCAATCTTGGACATGTCTTCACTCCAGAAATGATCTCGCTGAAGACGCCAAGCTTCTTTATACATTTGCTCCCATTCAAACACAGGATTTACAGCAACCCGAAGACGACTTAAGTCTATCCAACCATTCTTACGGTTTGGCTTATCCATATCGCGATCATCTGGTTTTTCATCAGCTTTAAAAACACGCAGCTTTTGACCCGTTTTATAACAAATCCATTGATGATCTAAAGAAAAATGAAGAACAGAAACGTTATGGATTAAATCATCTACCTTCTGTGATTCAAAATCAAAGACTTCAAGTGTGCCACCTTCATAGTCAGATGAATCGTCCGTATCATGCAATGTTCCTTCAACATGCCAAGATAGATAAGCTATCTTTCCTTTAAGGGCGACTAAATCACTATAAAGCCCTTCTTCAATTGGAAAAGCAATTAACCTATTCTCGATGCCTTCTAGATCAATGTTAATTTTCTCAATTTTATCTTTCTTATCGTCATCTTTCTTTTTGCCCTTTTCTTCTTCCTCTTTAGTTGAGAGATCAAGAGCTTTCGGAATAAATGGAGAAGTTGTATCCTTTTGAAGGGCAATTGCATAAGGCTTCATCCCTCGAGGAAAACCTAACTCAAAATGGAGTGCATCCCAGCTGGGGTTAAAATGGCGATAGGATAGAAAATATAAATACTTTCCTTCCGGATCAAACGCAGGTGATAAATCACGCATTAATGGCTGTGTAATTGGCGTAAGTTTTTTCGTTTTTACATGATAGAGCTTTAATCCTATCGTACGACGTGTAAATGAGCAGCTATAAGCAACCCACTCCCCATCTGGAGACCAAGCCACATCATCAATATTAGAATACTCACTTCGATCAATTTTTGTCAGCTTCCAAGAACTTAGATCAATATGAAATATCTCATTTCGATGATTCACGAGAATTGCCTCATCCTTACAAGGATTCGGGTAAATGTCTTCTGCACGCCCGAAAGATAGCTCGCCTGATGAACTTAAACACTCAGACGTCCCCCCATGATAGATTTCAAGGGTTTCTTCACAATCACGATCATGAATTAAAAGAACTCTTTCACCATCATGCAACCACCTGGGGATACGAAAACGAACACCTTGTTGTGCACCAAGTTGAAAAACGGCTCCTTCCCAATTTCCAAATGCAAATGCCTTGCCACGCGTTGCAATGGCTAAATGATGTCCTTTGGGATGGATTGTGAAATCTTCCAAATAACGCCCAGGCGCAATAAATTTGCGATTACGTTGAAATTTAGTACTGTGATAATCGAATGTGACTTTTTTTGTGGTATTTTCTTGAGGATCAAAAAGATAAATATCGCCACCAGCATGGTAGACGATCCGATAACCATCCGTTGATTGGTTACGAACATAGTAATCTGAATGATTTGTATGCTGCTTTATATCCGATCCATCAATAAGACAAGAATATAAGTTTCCAACGCCTTCATGATCAGAGCTAAAATAAATACGATCTTGAACCCATAAAGGACGGGCAAAATCGCTTCTTAACTCTAAAAGGCTCTTAAAATCACCTTTACCAGACTGATCAATCCAAAGTTGACCCGCCGTTCCCCCACGATAACGCTTCCAGAACCCATACTCCCGGTAGCCATGCCTTTGGATAACAGCAACTTTACTTCCTTTTTCCTTAAAAGAAATAAAATTAGCGGGCCCTATTGGAAGACGTTGAGGTTCTCCTCCATGAGACGGCACACACCATAAGGCATTCCAACGGCTAAAAGGTTGCCCTGAGGAACTTGCAAAAATAATTCCCTCTTCTGTCCATGTGATTACATTTACTTCTTCACCCAAAAAGGTAAGCCGCTTGATAGGCCCGCCCTTGCTTGGCATGATATACACTTCAGGATATCCTTCTTCTGTACCAGCAAATGCCAATTGAGAACCATCAGGCGAAAAAACAGGCGTAGTGATGGAACCAAGGCCAGAAGTAAGCCGCCGTGCAACACCTCCCTCAGTTGAGGCCACCCAAAGATCATCCTCAGAAACAAAGACAACCTGATCTTTAAAAATTGCTGGGTAACGATAATAGCCTTCTACACTCATGGATAAATCTCTTTTCTCTTCTTCTATGTTACAGGATAAGGAAAAACTAATTAAAATCAAGCATTAGAACGCATTAATTATAATTTAATTAAATCACACATGAACGAAAATTTTAATTAAGAAGTTTTTTAAAGCTTTAAACTTTCTTTCATCTAGCTCTTACTCATATGAAATTATAAGTTCAAACTATACTTTAAGTATGGTTAAAGGTCAAAACTCTATCACCATCCCATCGTACGCAGGCTCGATATAAGGTGGAAGCTCTTTCTTAAGCATCTCATAATCAAGAGAAGGATTCATATGGGTTAAAATGGCCCTTTTAGGTTTCATTTTTTCTATCCATTCTAAGGCAGCTTCAAGATGTAAATGTGAAGGTTTTAGCTCACGACTTAAACAATCAATAATCCATACATCAAGCCCTTTTAAACATTCTTGAGCATGCTCATCGAAATCTGTGACATCTGTTGAATAAGCCACATTTCCAAAACGGTACCCTAGCGAGGTTCCTATCCCATGTATTTGTACAAAACTGCTAATAGGGGTTCCTTGCACTAAAAAAGTATTGGAAATGACATAGGATTCTAAAATCTTAGGATAAATAAAATGATCTCCCCCCTTAAACAAATAAGAAAAACTTTCTTTCAATTTTTGAAGGGTCTCTTCGCTTCCATAAACTGGGATAGTTCTCTCTTTTCTCGCAAAAAAGAGTGAGCGTAATTCATCAATTCCATGGGTATGGTCCGCATGTTCATGCGTATATAAAACAGCATCAATATCGCGAAGACCAAAGGTTAAAAATTGTTGCCGCAAGTCGGGCGATGTATCAACGAGTAACTTCTTTCCTTCGTATTCAACATAAATAGAAGCCCGCATCCTTCTATTTTTAGGATTTGTTGGATCACAAGTCCCCCAAAAACCACCCGATTGAGGACCAATAAGCGGGACGCCACCAGAAGGACCACATCCAAGAATAATTACTTTATTTTTGCTCATTGCCTTTTACTTTAGAGAAAAGATGAAAAAAATTATCTGTTGTTATTTGAGCAAGCTCTTTCAACGACACATTCTTTAATTCTGCCACCTTCTCAGCTGTATGAATCATCATAGCAGGCTCATTGCGTTTCCCACGATGTGGAATTGGTGCCAAAAATGGGGCATCCGTTTCCAATAAAAGACGATTTAAAGGAATTGTACGAACGACATTGCGCAATTCCTCTGCTTTTGAAAAAGTCACAATGCCAGAGATAGAGATATAAAATCCTAAAGCCAAAGCTTCTTCTGCTAACCATTGGCTTCCTGTAAAACAGTGAATAACGCCTTTAGCTTTTCCTGCTGATTTTTTAAGTAAGTTAATGGTTTCTTTTTCTGCATCACGGGTATGAACGCTCAAAGGGAGATCTACCATTGTCGCAACATCAATATGCGCTTCAAACATATCTTGCTGTTGTGTTCGAGGACTATGTTCATAGTAAAAATCTAACCCAGCTTCCCCAATTCCAACAACTTTGGGGTGCTTGGTCGACTCTTTGAGATGATCACTAAGATCCGTCAATGAAATGCTATTTAAGGTTTCTTCAGCTTCATGAGGATGAATACCAACAGTACAAAAAATATTATCATAAGCTTCTGTAATACTTTGCAGTGGCTTAATCTCTTCTTTCTTTGTGCAAATTGTTAAAAGCGTCCCAATTTTCTGGTCTCTTGCTCTTTGAACAATCATTTCTACTTCATTTGAAAACTCATCAAAATTAAGATGACAATGGCTATCAACGAAATTCATTCGCTACTACCTCATTATAAGCTTTAGGTCCAAAAACAAATCCTAACATTAGGACGGCTAAACAGTACTTTCGCTCAAGCCCAACTGCATGAGGATGATGATAAAAAAAGTTTATCTTATGATAATGCTGTTCCCAGAATTCAAAAGAAAAACGATCAAAAATCTGGGTCTTAAGTTGTTTATCTCCCATTAGCAAACGATCATCTTCTTTTTGAACCGTTTCAATGAGATACTGTCCAAGCCACCATGACATAAAATAACCTACAGCACGGTATGGATCAAAGCATTTATCTGGCTGTACTTGCGTATACTTTTCAATAAAAGTAACTAATAAAGTGTGTTGTCCCTTAATGGCTGCCAGCAAAACGTCTAAAAATTCTTGATAAAACTGCTTTCCACCTAGCTGTAAAAGCATTATTGCTCTCCCCGGAGAGCCTTCAGCAAATAAGGTAAGAAAGCTAAGTTCTTCGGCTGTAACATTATGATATTCAACAAGAACCTGTCTTACTTCATCATCAGTTAATTTTTTAAGAACAATTCTTTGGCAACGCGATCTTAGGGTTGGAAGTACTTGTTGTTCTTGTGACGCGCATAATATTAAAAGTGTTCGAGGAGGTGGCTCCTCTAAACTCTTCAAAAGAGCATTTGCAGCTTTTCTTCCTAAGCAATCTGCATCCTCAATAAGAACGATCCTCCAGCCGCCTTCTAAGGGCGTTGTCTGCAAAAAATGGACAATGTCTCGAATTAAATCCAGAGGTATTTCCTGTTGAACTTTTCCTTCTTCACTAAATTTCAATTGTATATGTTTAAAATCAGAATGACTTCCATTGATAAGTCGACGGAAAAGGGGGTCGTCAGCTTTACCCTCTGTCTTCAAGTCTCCACCTTTAAAAAGAGAATATATAAGTTGATATGCGACAGTTGCCTTCCCAACTCCTTTTGGCCCCACAAAAAGTAAACCATGCGGAAGCACACCACCTTTAATTTGTTCAGCAAGATGCTTAAGGGTATTTGTGTGGCCGATGACAGGCACAATCTTATTGAAGTGAGATGACATTAGAATAAATGACTCTCGATGACCTTAATAATTGTATCTCTAATTTGATATTCTTCTTCTTCTGCATTAACAACAACACATCTTTCAGGATGACTTTTCGCAATTTCCAAAAACCCTTTACGTATCTGTTGATGAAATTGTAAACTCATTTGTTCAAACCGATCTTCATGATTTGATCGTTTATGAGCACGTATCAATCCCTCTTCTGGTGAAATATTCAATATAAGCGTAAGGTTAGGTATAATCCCTTCAGAAATAAAATCATAAATTGTCGTCAGCATTTCAGAGGGAACATGTTGTGCATACCCTTGATAAACAATCGAAGAATCGTAAAATCGATCACAGATAACCCAAATTCCTTCTTCTAAGGCCGGCTTTATGGTTTTAAGGATATGATCTCGTCGAGCCGCCGTAAAGAGCAAGTACTCTGTCAATGGATCCCAAGAATAAGCCGTTCGATCTACAAGCAATCTTCTAATTAACTCAGCCCCTAAACTTCCTCCTGGCTCTCGAGTCAGTAGAACGCGTTTTCCACGAGACTGAAGAAATTCTTTTATATACGTTGCTTGCGTGGTTTTTCCGGCTCCCTCGCCTCCTTCAAGTGTAATAAACTTACCATGAACCATTCTTAGTTATGTCCAAAAAGAAGATAATGAACAGCAGCTTTAATGCGTTTAATAAAGCTAGCTTTCTCCACTTGATATGCTGCAACTAAAGGAATTTCTTTATCTTTAGCGTTAAGACCTTTTATAATTAATGTCCCTACTCTTTGACCTGCCTTAATAGGAGCTGGTATAGGTGATTGGTACTTTACTTCTATCTTTAAGTTCTTACTTTCATGACGAGGCGCTGTAATATAGACATCCTTTTCGACAACCATTTCAACCAAAGGCTTATCTCCTAACCACACATCTGCCTTTTCAACAACCTCAGACGCTTTGAATAATAAGGGGCTCACATAATAAGAGAATCCCCATCGCATCAGGGTTTCTGAATCTTTTGCTCTTTCTTTTTTTGACTTTGCTCCATTGATGACCATAATAAGACGACGCCCATCCTGTATAGCCGAAGCAACCACGCCATATCCGCCCTCGTCTGTACTTCCTGTCTTTAAACCATCACATTCTGGCATTGTATAAAGAAGCGGATTACGATTCATTTGGCGAATATTATTAAAAGTAAAAACCATCTCTTTATAAAAAGGATAATACTGTGGAAAGTGCTCTATTGTTCTCTTCGCAATCAACGCTAAATCATGGGGCGTTGAATAATGATTTTCATCTGGCCAACCTGTCGCATTTACAAAGTTTGAATTGAGAGCACCAAGCTCACGTGCTTTATGCGTCATTTGTGTGGCAAACGCTTCTTCACTTCCTGCGATACCTTCCGCAAGAACAATAGAAGCATCATTGCCTGACTGCACAATGACACCTCTGATGAGATCTTCAACTCTCACACGATCCCCAACCTTAACAAACATCTTTGACCCTTGCTTACGCCAGGCTTTCTCACTTACAATGAATGTATCATCCATTTTGAGACGCCCAGATTTTAGCTCTTCAAAGACCAAATACATTGTGAGTATTTTAGTCATCGAAGATGGAAGCATTTGAGCATCTGCCCCTTTATCAAACAAAACTTGATCCGTTGTTGTGTCAATTAAGATTGCTTGAGAGGATTCAAGAGGAAGTTTTTCATCAGCTTGAGCCAATGAGGTTATTAAAAGCGTAAAAAGAACAAGAAAATTAACTTTTTTATTTTTCATTAAATTTATCCATTAAAGACGACGATTGAATCCCGTGGCATAGAGTAACCCATTGTCTTGATATGATTAACAATCTTTCTCGCTTGCATATCATTTCGACAAGGCCCAACAACAACTCGATAAAGCTGCTTTTTACTAAATTTCACTGACTCTAGATGTACAGGCATAGAGCTCAATTTTCTCTGAATCAGCACTTTTGCTTGTTGGGCTTGCTGAGGATGAATAAACGTTCCTGCTTGAATAAAAACACCTTTATTAAGCAGTGCTTTTGAGCTTTTTTGCATAGGTTCTTCATACCTTGCATTATTCCCCTGTAATGGTGCTTTTTTATAAGCTGTGGGCAAAGGAACATTGCGTGAAGGAGTATAATTCACGTTTTGAACAAAAGCATTAGGTTTTCGAGATTTTTTTTCTTCGCGCTCAATTTCTTGCGAAAATTCAGCTATCTCTTCTTTTAAAGCTAATAAGATGGGTTCATGATTTTGAGGAACCCGAGCTTTAGAGGAATTCTGTTTTTCTTTATGTTTCTTCTGAGGAATATTTTCTGCAAGTAAGGTTTGTTGTGTTAAACTAGGCTCTATATTATCTGCATGTCCTTGAACAAGCATCATTGTCTCAGGCATTAATGTTTTGACGTGAACTCGCGCAGTCCCTTGTCTGTAAAAGCCTAAAAGTTGAGCAGTCCGTCTTGATACATCAATGATACGACCATCAATAAAAGGCCCTCGATCATTAACTTTTACTTTTAAGCTTCTTCCATTTTCTAGATTTGTAACTTGTAAAACACATGGGATAGGAGCCGTTTTGTGAGCTGCACTTACCTCATTCATATCAAAAATTTCGCCATTAGATGTCTTTCTGCCATGAAATACATCTGTCCCACCATAATAGGAAGCTATTCCTTCTTCATCTATATTATAATGGGGTTGTGGCGTGTACCATTCGCCTTTGATCTGATAAGGTTTGTTGTAAGCTTTTTTTGCAAATTTAGGATGAACTTGCGAGCAGGCAGACATTGTTTCCAAATCATCACAAGGTCCCCCACAAGCCACTAAAAATATCATTGTAAATAGGGATAAAATTTGTGCAGGCAATTTTATAGAATTCTTAGATTTACTATCAATGATCAATCGCACTAATTCCGCCTCACATATAGTATAAAACTAAGACTACTTACCTACACTCATTCAATAAACTCTACTCAGGCTTAGGTAAAAATTCGTTTGTATAACCAAAAAGGTATCCTGTGATTAGGCCTGCCCATTCTCTCATACTGTTCCACCAAGCATGAAAGCCACGATAAATACTGAGATTAAAAGACCAGCTATAATCTCCTCTTGTATGATAATCTATAGGGTAAGGAATGACATTCCAACCAGCCTTCTTAAAAAGAGCAACTGCTCTGGGCATATGGATAGCAGAAGTCACCAATACCCATTTATCTTCAGGGTTAGGTTTAATAATTTCGTATGAAAATTGGGCATTTTCAATGGTATTTTTTGATTTATCTTCAAGAGTAATTCTTTTTATATCAACGCCTAAACGTTCAAATGCATCTTTAGCAAATGAAGCTTCCGTTTCCTTTCCAACTAACTGGTGCCCACCACCACTAAACAAAATAGGAAGATGAGGATATTGAAATGCTAACTCAATAAATTGAATCATGCGTCCACCTGCTTGATTATAAGATGCCATTTTTCGTGCATTTGAAACTGGCATATCTATACTTCCACCAAGCAAGATCAATCCTTTTGCATCTGCAGTAATTTGGGTAGGTTGTGGAAATCGATTTTCTAGAAATGTTGCTGACCACTGACCGAAAGGGAGAAAAACCATAATTACCAATACAAATTCGGTTACGAATAAAATACGACGCCCCAAAGAACTCCATCGGGTTGCTAATAAGTTAACTCCCAACATAATAAGCACAAAGAGAATAACATCAAAATTGATAATGTAGCTAAAAACATTGTAGAGAAGATCATAAAGCATAGCATTTCCTTAATTTTGGCATAAGTTATTCAACATATTAGGCCATTTTAAGCTTTTTGCAAGCTGTTCTTTAGCTGCTATCCCCATTTTTAGTGATTTCTATTTATTAGGGATCAGATATGAATCTCTAAAGAAACAATAGGTGCTTTAAAAATAAAATGCCTTATCATAAACTATGATATCTCTTTAGGAATATTCAAAATTTTATCAATGACTTCGGATAATTTTCTTTCATCATGCCCTTTTACAACAACATGTGTTCCGCTTTTCTCATCAGGATGCCAAGTCGGATAACTTCCGATTTCAACATCAGGAAATGTATTTTGTATATTGCGTAATTGCCTTGAAATTTGACTCTCAAAAAGAGGAATAAAGATTGTTTTACGAAAAATCTGAGCTCCCCTATTTAAGTGAAACAAGAGATTATCAAACATTGACTGCATAATATTTGGAACTCCTGCTAACACGTATACATTCTCAATAAAATATCCTGGAGCACCACTAATAGGATTCTGAATCAAATGCGCTCCTTGAGGAAGATCAGCCATCCTTAAACGCTCTTCCGTATAAGGCAAACTCCGAGGATATTTCTCTAACAATAACTTTTCAGCTTTTGTATCTCGCTGGACTGGCAAATCAAAAACTTTTGCAATTGCCATCGTCGTCACATCATCATGGGTAGGCCCGATTCCCCCTGTCGTAAATACATAAGTATATTTTTTTCGGCATTCATTAACGGCTCGAACTATTACCTCAATGTCATCGATAATAATCCGGGCTTCTAAGAGAGAGATCCCCTTTTCAAATAACTTTTCAGCGATATAGTTAATGTTTAGGTCTTGCGTTTGGCCCGAAAGAATCTCATTTCCAATCACAATAACAGCCGCCGTCGGAGATTTTTTATACTCCATAGTTTTATCCTTCTCGAAATAATCGAGTTATGATAAGAGAAAAGGGATAAAAATTAAAGGATACGATGAAGTTTAACTCAACGCTTATTGAAGGCATATTATTGAAACGTTATAAGCGCTTTCTCGCTGATGTGCGTCTTGAAGACGGCCAAGAAGTTACGGCTCACTGTCCAAATCCAGGTGCTATGTTGGATATTACAAACCCTGGTCTTAGGGTATGGCTTACAACCTATCCTCCTGAAAGCCCGCGTAAGTTAAAATATACGTGGGAATTAGTGAAACATAATAATGTTCTTATTGGTGTTAATACGAGCCATCCCAACAATATTGTCGAAGAAGCCCTTCAAAAAAAGACAATCCCAGAGCTTTCATCTTACACAACTTGGCGAAGAGAAGTAAAATATGGCACAAACAGCCGGATTGATTTTGTTCTCGAAAGTCCCAATCTTCCTCCATGTTATCTTGAAGTGAAAAACGTCCACCTTAAACGTGATGACCATGCTCAATTCCCAGATTCTGTTACTCTTCGAGGAACGAAACACTTAAGGGAATTAGAAGTTATGAAAAAGCAGGGCGCAAGAGCCATCATATTATACATTGTTCAAAGACAAGACTGCGATCGTTTCAAACCTGCTAATGCGATCGACCCTCTCTATGCCACAACAGCTTATAATGCAATGCTGCAGGGCGTAGAAACTTTATGCTATAATTGTCGAGTTACTCCTCAAGAAATTGTTTTAAATCAACCTATTAAAGTAGAATTATGAACTCAAGTATCACCTCTTCTTCTCAAGACTTTGTTATCTATCAAGGGCAAAAAATACCTCTCCATAATGAAGACGGTTTCGAAGGCATGCGAAAGGCCGGGCGTATTGCCGCTCGCACGCTTGATTTTATTACTCCCTATATCAAACCAGGCATCTCAACTGGAAAAATAGATCAACTTTGTCATGATTTTATGATTAGTCATGGGGCAATCCCTGCAACCTTAGGTTATAAAGGCTATACGAAATCTTGCTGTACTTCTGTTAACCATGTCGTATGTCATGGTATTCCAAGTGATGAAAAAATTTTAAAAGAAGGCGACATTGTTAATATCGATGTAACAGCAATTGTTGATGGTTGGTATGGAGATACTTCCCGAATGTTTGCTGTTGGAAAAATCAGCATCCTTGCACAAAGGCTGATTGATGTAACTTATGATGCATTTTTACAGGCAATAAAGATTGTTAAGCCAGGAATAACCTTAGGAGACATTGGCTATACTATTCAAAAAATTGCAGAATCAAATCGCTTTTCAGTTGTCCGAGATTTTTGTGGTCATGGATTAGGTCGTATCTTTCATGCAGCACCTGAAGTCCTTCATTTTGGCTCACCAGGAGAAGGACTCGTTCTACAAGAAGGAATGTTTTTTACAATAGAACCTATGATTAATGCTGGTCACTATGGTGTAAAAATTTTAAGCGATGGCTGGACAGCTGTGACGCGAGATAAGTCTCTCTCAGCACAATTCGAACATTCGATTGGTGTCACAGCAACAGGATATGAAATCTTTACGCTTTCTGAATAACTCTAAGCCGAGATTAAATGGACACTTACCAGTGGTTTCTTCCCACGCAACCCATTTATTGCTCTTCTGCAAGCAATTCTAGCCGTTTCAGAAAGCATTTCTTCTTTTTTCCAGAAATCAATGGGCATCTCTTCAAATGCTAATTCAATTTGTTTTTCAATTGCCTGAGCAGTCGCCTCTTCCGCCCCCTCTTCAGCAATCCCAAGCAAGGTGATACGAGGCTGTCCATAAACTTGTTCCTCTGCCTTAACAACAATTGTGATGAATGCAACACCTGTGGCCATAAGCTTTGCACGTTCTCTCATTTGAGGACTAAATAAAGGAACGACTATATTGCCATCCAGTGCCAACCGTCCATGAGAAACCTCTCCTATTATGGTAGGTTTATCAGATGTTAGATTAATGAGACTACCATTATAAGGGATAATTACTTTTTCTACACCCAAAGCTTGTGCATATTTTGCCTGTTCTCGTAAATGAGCTGGCTCTCCATGAACAGGAACAACGATCTTAGGCTGAACCCAAGAATACATATCCTTTAAATCTTCTCGAGCAGGGTGACCAGAAACATGGATACCTTCAATTTCATCTGCATGAATCACAGTCACGCTCAAATCAATCAACTGTTCTTGGATTCCTTTTACAGATATTTCATTTCCTGGAATCATTCGCGCTGAAAAAATGACTGTATCCCCAGCACTTAACTTCAATCTTGGATGCTCATTCGAAGACATCCGTGCAAGCGCAGATCTCTCCTCTCCTTGAGAACCTGTCGAAATTAATAATATCTTATTACGATCCAGATTTTGGATATCATCTTCCGTTAAAAACGGTGGCAACCCCTTTAAATATCCAAGTTCTCTAGCTGCCTTTTCCATTCGAATCATTGAACGACCAACAAGAACAGGAACGCGCCCGGCCTCTTGAGCTGCAATTGCACAACTTGCAAGACGAGCAACATTACTGGCAAAACAAGCAATCACCACGCGTCCTTCTGTTTGTTCCTTTACGAGCTTAATTAAATGCTTACGAACCGAAGATTCGGAGTCAGTTTTTCCTTCTACAAAAACATTTGTTGAATCACAAACGAGTGCAAGCACTCCTTCGTTCCCAAAATTTTTTAAAGTCTGTACATCTGTCATTTCCCCGATTAAGGGATCTGGATCAAGCTTCCAATCTCCTGTATGAATTACTGTACCTGCTTCAGTTTTAATAGCCAGTGCATTAGGTTCCGGTATTGAATGGGTTAAACTAATAAAATTAATTTTGAAAGGATTCAGATCTATCTCACCATTCAAGGGAATTTCAAAAAGAGGAACTTTCTCTAAAAGTCCAACTTCTTGTAATTTTGCTTTTAGAATACGAGCTGTAAAAGGAGTCGCATAGACAGGGCATAATAATTTTTCCCATAAATAAGGAACAGCACCTACATGGTCTTCATGAGCATGCGTTATAACAAGCCCTATAAGATCCTTACGTCGTTCGGCAATAAAGCTAATATCAGGCATAATGATGTCTATGCCTAATTGATCTCCAAAAGTGATCCCACAATCAACCATTAACCATTTTTTTTGGAATCCATATAAGTTTAGATTCATCCCAATTTCATTACATCCTCCTAAAGGAAGAAACAACAGATCATTGGGATTATATCGTATGTTATCTTGTATTTTGTTATTTATTTCGTTCATGAATAATTGCAAGTCCGCTTAATGTTAAGTTTGGATTATAAATATCTATTACATCAGTTGCAGGCTTGATCAAACCACCTAACCCTCCTGTTGCAATAACCTTAATCTGTTGAGCATTAAACCGCTCAACACACTCTCTCCGTGCACGAGATACTAATCCTTCTATCATAGCAACATATCCCCAGAATATGCCACCCATCATAGAATCAACTGTATTGGTTCCTATAATGTATTTTGGGCGACTTATTGAAATCATTGGAAGCTTTGCCGCAGCATTATAGAGGGCGTCAAGCGAGCAATTAACCCCTGGCGCTATTGCAGTACCACAAAAATTTCCATCCGCATCAATAAAGCTCATCGTTGTTGCGGTCCCAAAATCAATGACTAACAATGGCCCTCCGTACAAAGTATGAGCTGCAACTGCATTTACCATCATATCCGCGCCTTCCTCGCCAGGCCGATCAATTTTGGAAAGGATACCAAGATTTATAGACGAGTTCCCAACAACAAGAGGTGTACTATTAATATAGTGGCGGCAAAATTCCTGCAATGATCCAACAAGATCAGGAACAACTGAACAAAGAATCGTTTCTTTAATATCTTCAAAAGACAAATTATGAAGCTTCAGAAGCTGCCCAAGCCATACAGCCCATTCGTCCGCAGTATATTTTGAATTCGTCCTTGCGCGCCAAGTATATACTAACTCACTTTGCTTAAAAAGTGCGAAACAAACATTTGTATTTCCGGCATCAATTGCAAGAAGCATTTTTCAGTCCCGTAATAAAAAAACATCACCAGAAGATATCTTTTTAACTTCCTTGTTAGGAAGCTCTAGTAATAACCTACCTTCTTCATCAAGATCAATAAACTTTCCCTTAATTTTCTCAAACATCTCTTGCTTTCGTAACGTGACTTCTATTTCTTCTCCCAAACAAGCCGCAGCTTTAAGCCAATTTCTTCTTATTTCGGGAAATCCTTTATCTTCCAAGATATTCATCTTAGCAACGAAATATTTAGTTAACAAGGAAAGCGCCTCTTCCAGCAAAGGGGCTTCGCTTCCTATCTCTCTTAAAGAGGTTGAAAGATATTTTTCCCCGATAGGAGAATCTTGGAGATTAATTCCTACCCCCACAAGCAACCAAGATGAATTAATAATCTCAAGTAAAATACCCGATACTTTATGTCCTGCAATTAAAAGGTCATTTGGCCATTTATAACTAATTTTTTGAGAAGTTTGACTTTTTGAAAGATAATGTTGGATAACTTCTCCTACAGCTAACGCTGCTACAAATGAAATCTGTCCCCATGTATGACAAGGCTGAGACGGCTTAAAGGCAAGTGTGGTATAGAGATTTCCTGTTAAAGAGACCCATTGACGATCATATCTTCCTCTGCCTTTTGTTTGATCATATGCAAGCACAGCAAATTGATCTTCTTGTCCAATAAGTTGAGCAGCTTGATCCATCGTACTTTCAACAGTTTGGTAAGTGTAAATCTTCCATACTTCTGTTAACATGACTAGAAAAGAGCCCTAGCAGCATCTTGAAGGACCAAGACTAAAGTTTGGGGATAAAGTCCATAAAAAATCACTATCAAAGCGGTAATATTCATAACAACAGTTGTTTCAAAGGACACATGTCGATCTAACCCAGGAATCGAAAGGGTTTCATTAGATTCGTTAAAATACATAATTTTAATAATTCTTAGATAATAGAAAGCCGCAATCACGCTTGCAACCATTCCCCCTAAAGGCAATAGTATATAGTTCGCTTTTATTGCGACCATAAAAACATTCATCTTTACAAAGAATCCCGCAAAAGGAGGAATTCCCGCCAAAGAGAACATTAAAATCGCTATCACTGCAGCAATGAGGGGATGTTCACGAGATAAATTTGTTAATTCTTCGATGTTATTTATATTCTTTCCATGACGTCTCAAGTTTAAAAGACATGCAAAGACACCTATAATTGTAAAAGTATAGATAATAAAGTATGAAAGTACGCTCTCTACACCCGCTTGGTTTTTACTTAAAATACCTATTAAAGCATATCCCATATGTGAAATTGTTGAATATGCGAGAAGCCTTTTGAAGTTTTTTTGAAAAAGTGCTGTAAAAGCTCCCAAAAACATAGATAAAAAGGAAAAGATAATAAATGCTGTTTCCCAAAGAAAATGACCATCCATAACTTGAACAAATAGACGCATCAATAAAGAAAAAGTAGCTATTTTAGGCGCCGCAGCCAGAAAAGAAGTTATTGATGTTGAGCTGCCTTCATAAACATCAGGAGTCCACATATGAAATGGGACGAGTGAAATTTTGAATGCAAGCCCTGAAAGTATCATGGTTAAACCAACAATCAACATAGGTTCATTTATCGGAATTTCTTTAAAAGCAACCATAAAACTCTGAAATTCAGTTGTCCCAGTAAGACCATACAGAAGGCTACTACCAAACAGGAGTAAAGCCGTTGAAAGAGCACCTAGAATAAAATACTTAAGGCCTGCCTCTGTTGATAAAATCTGATCTCGTGGCAAAGCAAGCAAGATATAAAGTGCCAAGCTTTGTAACTCTAATCCCATAAAAAGAGAAATAAGGTCATTGGCTGAAATAATCAACATCATTCCAATGGTCGAAAATAACATTAAAATAGGGACTTCAAATTGCATTAAATGATCATTTTCAAAATGGCGAAAACTCATCAGAGCAACCAACGTAACAGCCAAGATAACAATTATTTTACAAAATTGAGTATATGCATTTGCAATAAAAAAATTATTAAATGATGCTATTGGATGCAAAGGAAATATAGAAACAAGATAAATAGCAAGAATAAGCGAAAAAATAAGAATATAATTCAATGTTTTTATTGCCGAATTTCTTTTAAAAACACCTATTAAAATCATCAATAAAGCCATAAAAGTTAAAAAACATTCTGGCAAAACAGATAGAAGCTCAGCAAGTGTTAAAGTATACATTAAAGCTGCCCTTCTGGTTTTAATTCTGTGTAAAATGGTGCAATAACTCTTTCAATTGCAGTTTCACTAAGCATAAAAATAGGTTTAGGGTAGATACCTAACAATAGGATCACTGCAACTATCGGCAACAAATATAATTTTTCAATAAAAATTATATCATTTAATTTTTCCAGGCTCTTATCTGTAAGTTTTCCAAGCATTATTCTTTTATAAAGCCAAAGGCCGTAGGCAGCACTCAGAACGATTCCGGATCCCATGATAAGAGTCATCCAACCGCCCTTTTCAAAAGAAGCAACAAGCACAAGTAGTTCACCTACGAACCCAGAAGTTCCTGGGAGACCTATTGAGGCGAGGACACATATCAAAAACATAAAAGCAAAATGTGGCATTCTAGATCTTACCCCTGCATATCTCATAATTTCTCTAGAATGAACACGACTATATAAAATACCAACACATAAGAATAAACCAGCAGAAATAATCCCATGACTTATCATCTGGAAGAAAGCACCTTTAATACCTTGTTCTGTAAACGTGAAAATCCCAAATGTAACAAACCCCATATGCGCAATTGACGAATACGCAACAAGTTTCTTCATATCTTCTTGAACAAGAGCAACAAGGGATGCATAGACGACAGCAATCATACTCAGTCCAAAAACATAAGGGGCAAAAAACTGCGAGGGTTCAGGAAATAACGGTAAAGAGAATCTTAAAAAGCCATACCCCCCCATTTTTAGTAAAATAGCTGCCAAAATTACTGAACCTGCCGTTGGTGCTTCTACATGCGCATTTGGAAGCCATGTATGCACAGGCCACATTGGAATCTTGACAGCAAAACTTATAAAAAAAGCAGCCCATAACCAATACTGCTTTGCACCAGAAAATGTATAACGATAAGCCTCAACTAAATCTGTTGTCCCCACTTCTCCATGAATCGACAGTATCGCAATTAGCATAAGAACAGACCCTGAAAGGGTAAAAAGAAAGAACTTAAAAGCCGCATGAATACGAGCTTTTCCGCCCCAAATACCTATAATCAAATACATAGGTATCAGTACAGCTTCAAAAAAAATATAAAAAAGAACTAGATCAAGTGCACAGAAGCTCCCGATAATTAAGGACTCAAGCATCAAGAAAGTAATCATATACTCTTTTACTTTATCACGGATTACATTCCAGCTTGCAAGAATAGCAATTGGCGTCAAAAACGTCGTCAATAAAATGAACAGAAGTGAAATACCATCAACGCCAACACAATAATTTAATGAAAGCTTAGGAACCCACTCATATTTTTCGACCAACTGAAAATCTGATGAAGAAAGCTTAAAATAAGATAAGACCACAAGTGATAAGACAAATGTGGTGAGCGAAGTTAAAAGAGCAACCCCTCGTGCATTTTGAGAAGCCGATAAAGGATCGTTTTTGATCAAAAGTATCGCAAAAGCCCCTAACAAGGGTAAAAATATCATTAAAGTTAATAATGGTAATTGTTCCATATTTAATTTTCTCTTTACTGCTTCAATAAAAGCAAAAGAATTAAAAAGCAGAGTCCCCCTACAAGAGCAAGGACATAATGGTAAATATAACCTGTTTGAAGCTGGCTTGCTCGTTTTGCCATTCGATATACAACTGAAGCAAAACCTTCTGGCCCATATCCATCAATAATCTTTTGATCTGTACTTAGCCATAAAACATGAGCCCCTTTAAGCGTGTTGTGTAAAAACAAACGACTATAAAGTTCATCAAAAAACCACTTATTATAAAGAAAGAGATAAACTTTCTTAAATCTTTGCACAATCAGAACAGGAAGTTGCGGACGAATTAAATATAAATATATAGCTAGCCCTAACCCTATAAAGGCTGCAATAGTAGGCAGATGCTTAAGAAAGAAATTTAAATGCAAATGGTTCAAGTTTTGAATAGGTATCGAACCACCCCAAAATTTTTCATTTAAGAAAAATACTTCTCCTAAATATCCGCCAAAAATAGAACCAAAAACAAGCACAAATAAGGGCAATAACATACTGTAGCCAGGCTCATGAATATGACTCATCACAAGCTCGTTTGCTCTACTTTGACCATGGAATGTGAGAAATAGTAAGCGCCAAGAATAAAAAGCCGTTAAAACTGCAGCACTGATACCTAAGAAATACACAACTTGTCCAACCCAACTAGAATTTAGTAGAGCTATTTCTAAAATATAGTCTTTTGAAAAGTACCCAGCAAAGAAAGGAATCCCGCATAAAGCAAGACTTCCAATAATCATGACCGTATATGTTACAGGAATAGAGCGTCTTAATCCTCCCATATGTTGCATATCCTGCTCATCAGAAAGCGCATGAATTACAGCTCCAGCTCCAAGAAACAACAATGCTTTAAAGAAAGCATGTGTTATCAAATGGAAAAGCGCACCATTATATGCCGATAATCCAATAGCCATAAACATATAGCCTAATTGGCTGCACGTTGAATAAGCAATAACGCGCTTTATATCATTCTGTGTAATTGCAATACTCCCAGCAAATACAGCGGTTATGCCACCAACTAAAGCAACAAAATCTCGCGCATAAGGCGCCAGCTCATATAAAGGTGAAAGTCGAATCAATAAGAACACCCCAGCTGTAACCATTGTTGCTGCATGAATAAGGGCAGATACTGGGGTAGGACCTTCCATAGCATCAGGAAGCCATGTATGAAGACCTATTTGTGCTGATTTCCCCATTGCGCCTATAAAAAATAGGAAACCAAGAATTTCAATTTTAGAAAATTCATAACCAAAAAAATTAAAATTATGCCCTTCTTTTAAATGGATAAGTTGAAAAAGTTGATCGAATTCCAGGGTTTTAAAGATCAGAAAAGTTGCAGCAATACCTATAATAAATCCTAAATCACCGATCCTATTAACAAGAAATGCTTTAAAGGCCGCCTGATTTGCACTTTCTCTCTCATACCAAAAACCAATTAAAAGATAAGAAGTAAGCCCCACCCCTTCCCAGCCAAAAAATAATTGTACTAAATTATCTGAAGTTACAAGCACTAGCATCATAAATGTAAATAAACTTAAGTACGACATAAAGCGTGAGGAGTGTGGATCTTGACTCATATAGCCAACCGAATAAACATGCACAAGGAATGAAATTATATTAACAAGTAATACCATCGTTACTGAAAGATGGTCAAAATAAAGGCCCCAACAAACTTGAAAATTTCCAACATCAAACCATGGAAACAAAGAAAGAGAGATAATTTTTCCGTTATGATATAATTTCCACGCAAGAGCAAGAGATGCGATTGACCCTATCATTATAATTATACAACTCATCCAATTGATTGCGTGCTTACTAAGTCTACGCCCCAAAAGACCTGACGAAACAAAGCCCAAAAGAGGGCAAAATATGCTAAGGTACTCTATCAACTTTCAGCCTCTCATATGACTTATATCTTCAACTTCGATGCTGCCACGGTTACGATTGAAAACGACTAAAATAGCGAGACCAATAGCAACCTCAGCCGCTGCAACAGTTAAAATAAATAATGTAAAAATTTGCCCTATAAGATCTTTCCAATACATTGAAAAAGCAACTAAATTAATATTTGTTGCAAGAAGAGTCAGTTCTAAGGCCATTAAAATGTTTAAAACACTCTTGCGTCCCCATAAAATTCCAAAGATTCCAATCAAGAATAAAACGCTTGATAAAACTAAATAATGTTGCAAACCAATATTCATTTTATATTCCTTTTTTAAGCGATATTTTCTTAAGCTCAATTGTATTTTTAGCCTTTCGTCTTAATTGGGTAGCTATATCTTGTCTTTTAACATCAGGTCTATGGCGATATGTGAGTATGATCGCGCCAATCATCGCGACCAATAAAATAAGTCCAGCGATTTGAAACAAATACAAATAATCTGTATAGAGGACCACTCCTAAAGCTTTAGTATTAGGTATTTTTGATGCTTCAGGGATAGGTGAAGTTATAAAATTTTCCTTAAATTTAATTGATTTAAAAGTAAAAACTACCAAAACTAACTCACCCAACATAAGGGTCCCCACCACAACAATTGCCGAAATACTCTGCCGCAAATTAGTAATTACTTTTGCAAGCCACCTATAAATACGACGAGGAATGAGAAAAGCAACTAGAATACCTGTGAAAGTTAAAAGTGAAAGGCGTCCCTCAAACTCTTCAATCACAATCCCATACTCATTGAAGATATAATTGCCTCCTAAGATTACAATGAGAAAAAGTGTGATATATAGAATAATAAAGCTCATTATTAAGACTAAGCTTTTTGTAAAATTTATAAATTTTCCCAGTAAAAATGTCGGTTTTTTCAAAGGACCGAGATCAAGCATCATGACAACAAATAAAAATAAAACAGCAACAGCACCGACATAAACAATGACTAAAATCATCGCAATGAACTCAGCTTGAAGTAATATAAAAACACCTGCTGCATTAAAAAATGCGAGTATCAGGTACAGAACTGAATGCACAGTATTACGCGCAAAAATAACCATTGCTGCTGAACCTAGCAATAGGAATGAGAAAATATAAAATGCTAAAGCTGCAATCACAAACTATCCTCTTTTTAAACGCCTCATCATATCAGTGGACTAATTCTAAGCCAATGGTTTAAAAAAGTTATTTATAAATTTATTTATGAAACCATAAGCTCTTGCGTTTTTAAGAGAGCATCACGCCCAATAGGGGCGGCAACAACACTCCCCCATCCACCATGCTCAACAACAACAGCCGTTACGTAGCGTGGATGATGCACTGGAGCATACCCAACGAATAAAGCATG
Source organism: Caedibacter sp. 38-128 (assembly GCA_001898705.1). GTDB lineage: Bacteria > Pseudomonadota > Alphaproteobacteria > Caedimonadales > Caedimonadaceae > Paracaedimonas. Next base: position 101,359 of record MKUU01000060.1, on the reverse strand, counting down.
ATCTCTTTCCTTCCACGCTAATTCTTCATTTCTTAAAATACGAGTTTCACGCTCTAATTTTGTTATACGTCTCACTTGAGCTGTTCCTGTCTTTCCTCCCATCTCCCACCCAGGAACGTTGATTCTAGCATGATACGCAGTCCCAGAAGTTTCATTAATCACAGCATCAATACCATCCTTGATCATGGCAAGATAACTAGGATTAAAAGAATAAGATGAAAATATTGGTAGCTTTGATACAGTCCTTTTCTTTAGTGTTGGCAGAATATATTTTCCTGTCAGAAGTCGTCCCATCATTTGAGCTAATTGCAAAGGAGTCCCTAATATTGGTCCCTGCCCTATAGATAACAATATGGTGTCACCAATATGCCAACGCTGATTATGCTTCTCGAGTTTCCAAAGTTTTGAAGGGACTAATCCTGAGCGTTCAGCTGGCATTTCTATACCCGTCTTGGCCCCAAACCCCAAATCTCTCGCCATCTTTGTTAATATTTCAACACCAATTTTTTGAGCTATCTCATAAAAATAGATATCGCAAGAAACCTGCAACGCTCTTCTTAAGTCTACAAGTCCATGCCCTCCCCGACAAACACAATGGAAACGATGATTTGCGACTTCTATATATCCTTGACAAAAAGTTTGGAAATTAGGATCCACCCTACCTGATTCAAGCCCTGCAAGCAAAACAGCCATTTTAAAAGTAGAACCAGGTTCATAAAGACCATGAATGGCTTTATTAGTCAAAGCGCGATAAGGGCTCTTTTGAAGAGCATTCCAATTCTTTTTAGGAATGCCATTCACAAATAAATTTGTATCGTAGCTTGGTGAAGAAACTAAACTTAAAATTTCCCCTGTTAAAATGTCCATAACAACAACAGAGGCACTTTCAACTTGTTGCAATCTTTCATAAACAAACTTCTGTAAAGGAGCAGAAATTGAAAGATTTAATTGTTGACCATTTTGGCTTTCATGCTTCTTTCTTTCCCTAATAATTTGACGTTTGGCATTAACTTCTACTTCTTTATAGCCTGCCACTCCCTGCAAAGTATTTTGAAAGCTTTTTTCAATTCCTACTTTTCCTATACGATAATCCGAAAGAGGAGCAAGACGTTCATCGACATCATCTTTATCAGAAGGTGCCTGAACGTAACCAATCAAATGTGCAAATGGCTCAGCGTCTAGGTAAAATCTTTGATATCCCGCTTCAATTTCAACTCCAGGTAATTCGGGTAAATTCACTTCAATCTTGCATACTTCTTCCCAAGTTAAGTGTTGTTTTAGAATATAAGGTGTAAATTTTGGATGCTTCTTAAGATCTTTAAGAATATTTTTAGAATCTTTTAGATCAAGATTTAACAACTGAGAGATATGGGAAAGACTTGCTGGAAGATTATCTATCTGCGCAGGCACTATTGTGAGCCGATAACTCGAAATGTTCCCAGCTAGTTCCTGACCATGACGGTCATAAATAATTCCTCTTCTTGGTAGCAAGATATGCAACTTTACACGATTTCCATCAGCAAGAGTACGATAGTGAGGAGAACGAAAAATTCCTAAATACCCAAGACGACCAAGAATTAATGCACCACCTGCCGCTTGAGCGCCTGCAATTAAAAAAGCTCTTCGCGTAAATAAAAGCTTGGGATCTGAAGAGCTAAAAAAGCGCTTCATGATAAATTAATAACCTTTTTTAAATTTAAATATGAAAGTTTGGCACACAAAGGATATAAAGATACTGTAAATAGCATACTTAATGTTAGATTGGATAAGGAAAATGGAAATTCCATAAAACTCCTTAAAATTAACTGTTCTAGGATTTTATAAAAAATTAAAGACAAACCAAAAACTGCCCAAACAAGAGGAAACGATTGATGATACAAGAAGCTTCTCTGAGATAAAAGTATCATAGAAGAACATAAAAAGAGGACACTATGAAAACCGAGAGGTAACCCTTGAATGCTATCACTCACAATTCCAACAACCAAGAGAATAGAGAGTGGCAATAATTCAGGCTTAAATATAGTCCAAAAGAAAATAAAGGGAAAAGAAAAATCTGGACTTATATGGAGTATACTATTCGGGATCAATAAACAAATAATACTTGATATAAGCAGATAAATTGAAGGTTGTGCCATAAAAAGAAAAGTTGTTAGAGATTTCATGATACCCCTTTAATATCACGAGATGGTTTAATATTCTCTTCAGGTAGCTCCATATCAACAAATACATGTACATATTCTAATTCATTTAAACGGATCAAACTTTTTACCCTAACTATCTCACCGTTTTGATAAGCAACCCGACCTACAAGATAACCCTTAGGATAAATGCCTCCTACACCTGATGTAAAAATTAATTCACCAATCTCTGCTTTAGCTTCCATTTCAAAAAATTTAATTATGAGATGAGACTCATCATTACCTGAAGCAATACCTTGCACTTTTGATTTTTCTAAAATAACAGGAATATGAGAATTTACATCTTGTATTAGCAAGACCCTAGAGGCTTGCTCAGACACTTCGACAATACGCCCAACTATGTGCTGTCCCATCACGACAGGTTGGCGTAATTTAATCCCTTTTTTAGAACCAGCCCCTAAAACAATAGTTTTCGTATAAGGTGCTTGTACAATCCCTAGAACTGGGGCTGTAATATAACTCATCTGAGGATCAGGAGATATTTTTAATAATTGACGAAGTTGCTGATTTTCTAAAGCCAAAGCGTGAGCCTTTAAAGCCCATTCTTCCATTTGTTTAAGCTTTATCTCTAACTTTTTGTTTTTATGATGAATTTTTAAGTAAGAATCAATCCATGTTTTGACTTCTGCTATACTACGTATAGGAGACGTAATAAACTTTGTCATAATGCTTGTATGATCAAAAATAATCGCTCGAATGCTCGAAAAACGCTCATTATTAAGATTAAAGGAAAAAATCACAAGAGCAGCGAGCAGGAAAATAATCAACCTGACTTTACTAAAAAAAAGCCGTACTTTTGCTTGAGATCGACGGGATACACTGGAAAATGTCGAAAGCAAAGGAGCCTACCTCAAAACATCATTAATACATATTAATTAGAACGCCCTTCATGCTTCCAATGTGTTCAAGTGCCTGCCCTGTCCCTAAGACAACACAAGAAAGAGGATCATCTGCAAGAGAAACAGGCAAACCCGTAGCATCACGAATGACTTGATCAAGATTTGAAAGAAGAGCCCCGCCTCCTGTCAAAACAATTCCTTTCTCAACGATGTCGGCAGACAACTCTGGAGCAGTATTTTCTAAGGCATCTCTAACGGCAGCAATAATGCCAGCAATAGGCTCAGACAAACTTTCTGCGACTTGCCGTTCATCAATTTCAATTTCTTTTGGAATTCCATTCAAAAGGTCTCTTCCTTTAATATGAAGCTTACGCCCTCCTGACTTTCCATGAGGTTGTAGTGCGGACCCTATTTCCTTCTTAATGCGTTCAGCTGTAGCCTCACCAACTAGAAGGTTATGCGTGCGTCGAATATAGGCAATAATAGCCTCATCCATACTATCTCCACCAATTCGAACAGAGCGAGCGTAAACAATTCCGCCTAAGGATATGACGGCAACTTCCGTTGTTCCTCCGCCGATATCAACGACCATTGACCCAGTAGGTTCAGTCACCGGAAGACCTGCCCCGATTGCTGCAGCCATTGGTTCTTCAATGAGATATACCTTTCCGGCACCAGCACTTTCGGCAGATTCCTGAATTGCACGCTTCTCAACAGCAGTTGCCCCTGACGGAACACAAACGATGATTTGAGGGCTAACAAAACTACGCCGATTATGAACTTTATGAATAAAGTGCTTAATCATTTCCTCAGCCACTTCAAAATCTGCGATGACTCCTTCTCTCAAAGGACGAATTGCTTGAATATTACCAGGTGTCTTTCCAACCATTTGCTTAGCATCATTTCCAACAGCAAGAACCTGACTTTTACCTTTTATCACTGCTCGAGCAACGACCGAAGGTTCATTTAAAACGATCCCTCGCCCTTTAACATAAACCAAAGTATTGGCTGTCCCAAGGTCGATCGCCATATCAGAAGACATCATCCCAAGCAATTTTCGAAACATTTAATTCCTCTTTATTCGGCAAGCTTAAAGAAATAAATTTAAGAGGCACCATCCCGCAGAGCGAGAATTAAAGAGCTTCTTTCTTTATTGAATTCTTGGTTCTTTTAGCATTATTTGTTATGCTAGAAAAGGAAATTATAAGCTAAAGTTTATTAATTTCTAAATTAATAATTTAGTATAATATTGTTGCTATCTTATCTATTTTATGTCAATTTGACATTGTATTCTTTATGACGGATAAAGAAGTAAATTTTTAGGAGCTAATGATGAATTATATTTTAAAAACACGTATTATTTTTTCACTTCTGTTTATTCAATTTCTTGGACTTACAAATGCAAATGCAACTAATAACCTTGCCATTAAACTGGATGTAACTGATCTTGCCCAAGGAATGCTTGGTGACATGCAAGCAGCTGCTAAACTATCCAAGCAGGCCCATAGATTTCATTGCACTGTAGGATTTATTGAAAAAATTAATAAAGAAGAAGTCGCAACTCTTGCAGCTAGCATCCAAGCTAAGCTTCAAAGCAAACTCACGACTGCGCTTGAATTTGACGTAAAAGAAGTATCAAGACCATTTAATTCAGATATTATTGGCTTTATACCAACAACGGAATCAGAGAATAAATTAATAGAATTTAATAAGATTGTTGCCAATGTCGTGCAAGAAGTCACCAATGGACGTTATACTTTAAATGCTTTTACCTCAACAAATTATAGACCTCATATTAGCTTAGCAAAAGTAGCGGTTACATCTCCTGATAATGCCTTAATTAGTTTTAAAGGAAGTCTTGACGCTAAGAAGAACGAGACAAATCGGAATGGACGATTCTTCTTAAAGCTTGGTACCGTATCTTATACGGTGATGAGATAACCTTTTTATCTTAAAATAAAAAATCTTAAAGCCCTAAGCATTGCTTGGGGCTTTTGTATTTGGTTTTTTCAACATGATCTACCTGTTGTAGGAAAGAAAATTGTAGGCAATGTTATAAAAACAAAATTTATGCTTCTAGTATTCTTTTTTTTGAAAGAGATAAACAATGTTAAAGATATGAAGCTTTGTAAAGCTTCATATCTTTAATTTTATGTATAATTGGCTACTTAAGTATCTCTACTCAAGATATTCTTAGGTTTCTTTGTATTTTACTTCTCTTCTTTTTTAAACAAAAAGAACTCTAAGCGCTAAAAAGACAATGGGGACATATGCTGGGGCCCATAATACATGCTATAAAAGTAGTGAGGCGCATCAAATTTAGGATCAAGATGGGAAAATATCATTTGGCTTTCAATTAACGCATGCCCGCCTTTCACTTCTCTTTTTCCTCCATCGAGCACCTTATCTAAACCATGATGAGAAGCAAATACCCCTTTAGTCTTATCTGATGCTTGATACTCGGCAACAGAAAGGTTAACTCTTATAGGGGTCGGATCATGGTGATCACTAATTATCGTATCAGAAAAGCTTTCTACCTTAGCTGATTGAAAGATTCTCACAACTTCATCGTAATCAAGCTGTAAGGACGCATGGGCGCTGGAAGAGAAGTACAAGCCTAAAAAAGCTAATACATAAAAAATATTTTTATTCATAATGATCTCCGATTAATTTAATCAAGAAAATTTGCCTTAAAGGAGAAAATATACAATTATAACATTAATTATTTTTTACAGAAAACTAGAAAATCTTGCTAGACTCCAAACTTTTAATCTTATCCTAATTCTTACTTTAAAATAATATCTGCCTTAAACTGAGTTCTAAACCAAGTATATTGTCTTTTAATATACTGATGTGTCGCAATTTTTGCTTTAGTAAGCGCTTCTTGTAAGCTAATTTGATTTTTCAGATAAGTCGCAAATTCACGCAGGCCAATTGCTTTATAAATGGTCGAAGCAGGATCTACATTTTGTTTAAGGATATTTTCTACCTCTTTCAAGGCACCGCTCTTCAGCATATTGTCTAGGCGCGCATCAGCACGTAAATTTACTTCTTCCCGAGGTGGTAACAACAATATATTCGTAAAAATTTTCTCTTGTTGATTCGATGAGATCATGCATTTTCTTTGCCATTCAGAAAGAGGAATACCTGTCGACTTCATCACTTCCCAAGCTCTTACGACCCGTTGAGAATCCGCAGGCTTCAGACGTGTCACAATAACTGGGTCAAGCTCAGCCAATTCATTGTAAAGAGCTTGAGTTCCCTCATTTTGTGCTCTTTCTCGAGCTAACGCTCTAATGTTTTCGTCAACTTGGGGAATAGGTGAAAGACCTTCAATCAAAATCTTTAAATAAAGTCCTGTCCCTCCTACAATAATAGGAAGTTTTCCTTGTTGATAGCATTCTTGAATCTCTTTAAGCACCAAAGAACGCCAAAGCCCAGCTGAGCAAGATTCATGAGCATCTAAAAAACCGTAAAGCTTATGAGGTACTTTTAAAAGTGCATCTGAAGAAGGGCGAGAACTTAAAATTTCAAGATCCTTATAGACTTGCACGCTATCAGAATTAATAATGACACCGTTATGTTTTTCCGCGAACTCGACAGCAAATACAGACTTACCTGAAGCTGTTGGTCCAGCAATCACAACAATTGTCTTAGAGAGATGGCTTTCGTTTTTTAAAATCACTTAAATAAGCATCAAAACAGGATTTGTGATCAAATTCTTAAATACCTTCAAGAACTCAGCCCCAACGGCGCCATCCACAACACGATGATCAACGGAAAGTGTGCAACCCATAATAGTTGCAATTTCAACCTTACCATCACGAACGATAGGGAGTTCTTCTCCTGCGCCGACAGCTAAAATACATCCTTGAGGAGGATTAATAACAGCAGAGAAATTTTTAATACCATACATCCCTAAATTTGAGAGACTAAATGTCCCCCCTTGAAATTCTTGAGGTTTAAGCTTTCCTGCGCGCGCTTTACTAATTAATTCTTTCATTTCTCGCGAAATCTCAAGAATTGATTTTAGTTCTGCACCCCGAACGATAGGCGTTACAAGGCCTCCCTCAACGGCAACAGCAACAGAAACATCAGCATGTTGGTAACGGCGGACATATCCCCCTTCAATCCAGGAAGCATTAGCGTCAGGCACCTTTTTCAATGCAACACTTATTGCTTTAATAATTAAATCATTGACAGAAATTCTCTCTGATTCAGGAAGTGATTTATTGATTTGCTTACGGAAGTTCAACAATTCATCAATTTCACACTCAACCGTTAGATAGAAATGAGGTACATTCTGTTTAGACTCTGTCAATCTCTGCGCAATAACTTTACGCATATTAGACACTTTAACTTCTTCATAAGCAGGATAAAGATCATCTGCAGCTTTATAAGAGGTCGTTGTAGATACTTGGGAAGATTGAGGCTTATTAGAAACAGCCGCTTCCACATCTGCTTTTATAATTCTTCCGCGCGGACCTGAGCCTTGCAAAGTTGCAAGATCAATTTGATTATTTGAAGCGACTCGACGAGCTAAGGGAGAAGCAAAGATACGTTCTTGCGTATCCTTAGAGGCTCCAACTGAAGGCGTTGTCATTATACTCGCTTCTTTGACCTCTTCTAGTTTCTTTGTTACAGGAATCTCTTGATTTGGAGAAGCCTGTGTATTGCTGACAGAGTCAAGAGAAGAACTGTCTTCACCTTCTTCCAATAAAATTGCGATAACCTCGTTAACCTTTACATTTTCCGTTCCTGCAGGTACGAGAATTTTAGCGAGTTTTCCTTCATCAACAGCTTCAACTTCCATTGTCGCTTTATCTGTTTCAATCTCAGCTAGGACATCGCCCGATTTTAATTGATCCCCTTCAGATTTAAGCCAACGAACTAAGTTACCTTCTGCCATAGTTGGTGAAAGTGCAGGCATTAAAATTTTAATTGGCATAGAAGTGAAGTCCCTTTATTTACAATGCTTTAAAAAGATCTTTTCTGATTATCGATAACATACTTGCTTAACAGCATCAATAACCCATTCCACTTGTGGGATAGTAAGTTTTACCAAGCTTTCAGCATAAGGCATGGGAACATCCGTCCCAACGACTCTTTTTACAGGCGCATCTAGATAATCAAAGGCCTGCTCCATAACGAGAGAAGAAATCTCAGAACCAATTCCTGCGAACCCCCACCCTTCCTCAAGCGTTACTAAACGATTTGTCTTCATGACTGATTGTAATATCGTTTGCTCATCAAGCGGGCGGATGGTACGCAAATCAATAACTTCCACATCAATCCCTTCACTTGCAAGTTGCTCTGCCGCTTGAAGTGCAACACCAACCATCAAAGAGAACGTTGTAATTGTCACGTCCTTACCAGAACGTACAATACGTGCTTTTCCAATTGGAATAACTTCATCTTCTCCTGTAGGGGCAGGGAACGCCTGACCATACAACATTTCATTTTCAAGAAAAATTACAGGATTAGGATCACGAATTGCTGCTTTTAAGAGACCTTTTGCATCGCTCGCATCATAAGGAGCAATTACTTTTAACCCGGGGCAATGAGCGTACCAACTCGCATAACATTGAGAGTGCTGAGCTCCAACTCTTTTAGCAGCCCCATTAGGACCACGAAAAACAATAGGACATCCCATCTGTCCGCCAGACATATACAGTGTTTTCGCAGCACTATTTATAATTTGATCGATTGCTTGCATACCAAAATTGAAAGTCATGAACTCAACAATTGGTTTAAGCCCTGCAAAGGCTGCTCCAACGCCCAAACCTGCAAATCCATGCTCTGTAATCGGTGTATCAATTACTCGCTTAGTTCCAAATTCTTCAAGCAATCCTTGACTTACTTTATACGCACCTTGATATTCAGCAACTTCTTCTCCCATTAAAAAGATAAGGGGGTCCTTCCGCATCTCTTCTGCCATTGCATCACGAAGAGCTTCACGTACTGTAATTGTTGAAGTCTCGAGGGTCATTTATCTTCTCTCTTATGGATTAATTAGGATATCAGTCATAAGTTCTGATGCTTCTGGCTCAGGACTTGTTTGAGCAAATTCTACGGATTCAAGCACAATTTCCTTAATTTCCTTTTCGATACTCGAAAAAGTTTCTTCTGCCACACTAAACTCCGAAATCAAAAGTGCTTTTGCTCGTTCAATGGGATCAAAGTTTTGACGCATATTATCAACTTCTTCTTTCGTCCTGTATTTGGCAGGATCTGACATCGAATGACCACGATAACGATACGTTTTTATTTCAAGAATCATAGGGCTATTTGTTTCACGCACATACTGTACGGCTTTCTCAGCTGCAGCTTTGACAGCAAGCACATCCATTCCATCAACTTCTTCACCTGGAATTCCATAAGCAATACCGCGTTCATACAGATGCTGACCGGCAGCATGGCGAGCTATCGACGTTCCCATGCTGTAACCATTATTTTCGATAATATAAAGAGCGGGAAGCTTCCAAAGAGCCGCCATATTGAATGCTTCGTACACCTGTCCTTGGTTAACAGCTCCATCGCCCATATAAATTGTACATATACCACCGTCAGCACGATATTTGTGGGCGAAAGCAAGTCCTGTACCTAACGGCACTTGTGCACCAACAATGCCATGACCTCCGAAGAAATTTTTCTCCCGAGAAAACATATGCATCGAGCCACCCTTACCTTTTGAATAGCCGCCAATGCGCCCTGTTAATTCAGCCATGACCCCTTTTGGATCCATATCACAAGCCAACATATGACCATGATCTCGATAGGCCGTAATAACGGTATCTTGAGGTTGAAGAACAGCCTGTATCCCTACCACGACAGCTTCTTGGCCAATATACAGATGGCAAAATCCAGCGATAAGACCCATCCCATATAATTGACCAGAGCGTTCCTCAAAACGCCTAATCAAAAGCATATCTCGGTAATATTTTAGAAGTTCCACCTGTGTCATAGGAACCGTTTTAAGCACTGTTGAATTGGTTTTCTGGGAAACTGTTGTTACCAAGTTTGAAACTCCCTATTTCAAATCAAATTCTTTAAGGATTAATAAGAGCCAAAGCAATGCTTCAGCTCTTACCTAGCTCTCTCTAAAGAGCTTCTTTAGCAGAATTAGCTGCTTTTTTCTCAGAATTTTTCTTGGCATCATTAAAGTAGCTCTTTTCAGCAATACGAGCACTTTTACCGGTACGACCACGAAGATAATATAGTTTTGCGCGACGAACTTGTCCGCGGCGAACAACTTCTATCTTAATATTTGGGGAATAAAGAGGGAAAACACGTTCAACACCTTCACCAAAAGAAAGCTTACGTACGGTGAAAGAGGAGTTAATCCCCGCACTCTTGCGTGCAATACAGACTCCTTCATAAGCCTGAGTCCGCTCACGCTCACCTTCGACCACCTTTACAAGTACCTTTAAGGTATCACCAGCAGAAAACTCCGGGACAGGGTTATTTGCGACTAATAAATCAACTTGTTCCTGCTCAAATTTTTGTAAAGTGTTCATATCTTTAATCCTTTCTCTCTTGCTGAGTCGCCTTATAGCGCTGCCATAAATCGACACGCCGCTCACGTGTTAACTTTTCCGACTCAGCCTTCCGCCAAGCTTTAATTTTTTCATGGTGCCCACTTAATAGTATTTCTGGCACCAAATGACCTTTCCAGTCTCGAGGCCTTGTATATTGCGGGTATTCCAATAAATTCTCAGTAAAACTCTCTTCATTAAGAGATTCCTGCTCACCAAGAACTCCGGGTAAAAGCCTCACAACCGCATCTAAAAGAGCCATTGCCGCTATTTCACCACCTGAGAGAATAAAATCTCCTAGGCTTACCTCTTCAATATGCCATGCATCCAAGACACGTTGGTCAATACCTTCAAAACGTCCACACAATAATCCCAAGTGAGATTGATTGGCAAGCTTTTTTACATATTCTTGTGTCAATGGTATGCCACGTGGCGAAAGATAAATCAAGGTATTTGGTCGAGTTTTATAATGATCTGCTAAAGCAGCGTCAATAATATCTGGGCGTAGCACCATTCCGGGCCCCCCGCCGAAAGCTGTATCATCAACAGATCGATGTTTATCAACCGCATAATCCCTGAGATTTACAGCCTCTAAAGACCAAAGATTATTCTGTAATGCTCGACCTACAAGGGATCCCCCTAAAGGTCCTGGGAACATTTCAGGAAATATTGTAAAGATTTTAGCCGAAAGTATGCAGGCCATTTAAAATTTTACTCGCTTTTTTTATGTGCTCTTAACTGCCCTAATAGTTCTTCATTTACAATAAGACGCCCCTCTGAAATAGAAATTTTTGGAACAGCTTCTTTTGTAAATGGCAACACAACAACTTCTCGAGTATTAGAGAGATTTATTTCAACCAAATCCCCTCCGCCAAAATTATAAACTGAGGCAATGCTCCCAAGCAAATCCCCTGCCTGTGATTGAACATCTAAACCAATCAGATCTTGATAATAATATTCCTCTTCTTCAGTAGGAGGAAGTTGCTCTCTTGCAATATAAAGCTCAGTTCCTTTTAATTCTTCGGCTTGATTCCGATTTTGAATCCCCTTTAATAGAGCAACAATCATATCTTCTTTGAGCAAGCAAAAATCTTTAAAAATAAAAGATTTTTTCCCTTCTTTATCCGTAAAATGATCATATTCCATAAAAGAAGTTGTTGAGGCCGCAAATACTTTTATCTTAACTTGCCCTCTAATTCCATGAGCCGAATGGACGACCCCCATTAAAATACGTGATGTAGATTGACTCACTATTCAAACCTTAGAGAAGCCCCTGGAATTAATCCAGGGGACTTTCTTTAACAACTTTAAGCGTTAGCTTCTTCCGTAGGCGCTTCTGCAGCTGGTTCAACAGCTACTTCAGCAACATTCTCGGCAACTGCTGCTTCTACTTCAGCTGCCTTTTTTGCTTCTGCCGCTTGCTTTGCAGCTTCAGCTGCTGCTTTCATACGTTCTTGTGCTTTCTTCTTTGGCGCTGCTTTTTGTGGGTTGCTAAATTTTTCAGCCTTTACAAGTCCCATTTGACCAAAAAAACGAACCAAACGATCTGTTGGCTCCGCACCAACACCTAGCCAATGCTTAACCCTATCTTGATTCAATACAAGACGTTGAGGGTGATCAGAAGCCAAAATTGGATTGTAAGTCCCTAATTTCTCGATAAAACGACCATCTCTTGGACTTCTTGAGTCTGCAAGAACGACACGATAGAAAGGACGTTTTTTTGACCCGCCACGTGCTAAACGAATTTTTAATGACATTAATTTTCTCCTTAACTTTTATTGATATTAAACATTAACCTTATTTATTTTCCTAATAACCCTCTTAACCCTTGTCTTTTAAGACCTTTTTCACCTACTTTTGACATTCTTTTCATCATGTCACGCATATCCTGAAATTGTTTTAAAAGACGATTCACATCAGCAACTGCAGTCCCCGAGCCAACAGCAATGCGTCGACGTCTAGACCCATTTAAAAGCTTATAATTACGACGCTCTTTAAGTGTCATTGAGCTTATTATTGCGAGCTGCCTTTTAACAAGCTGATCACTGATACCTGCATCTTGAATTCGCTCTTTTATCTTCCCAATACCTGGCAACATTGAAAGTAAACCTCCCATGCCACCCATTTTTGAAACTTGGCGCAATTGAGATGCAAGATCATTAAGATCAAACTCGCCTTTCCCTGCTTTTTGAGCAAGCTTTTCTGCCTCTTCACGATCAATTGTTTCAACAGCCTTTTCAACGAGACTTACAACATCTCCCATATCAAGGATACGTCCCGCTATACGCTCAGGATGAAATTCTTCTATTTGATCAAGATGCTCACCAACACCCAATAACTTAATGGGACATCCTGTAACTGCCTTAATTGAAAGAGCAGCGCCACCACGGCCGTCTCCGTCGATTCTTGTAAGAACAAGCCCACTTAGGCCAATTTTTTCTTGAAAGTTTCGGGCAATATTAACGGCATCTTGCCCTGTCATCGCATCCGCTACTAGAAGTGTCTCAATAGGGTTAACCGTCTTTTTTAGAACTGTTAATTCTTCCATGAGTTCTTCATCAATGTGCAAACGCCCCGCTGTATCGAGCAAAAGAACGTCATACCCTTCAATTTTTGCCTTATTATAAGCACGTTTAGCAATTTCTAAAGGCTTTTCCTTTTCGATAATTTCTAAAGTATCAACCTCGACTTGATGGCCTAAAATCTCAAGCTGCTCTCGTGCCGCTGGACGATAGATATCGACAGAAGCCATGAGAACTTTTTTGTTCTTTTTTGTTTTTAGAAAACGTGCAATTTTCGCCGTTGATGTTGTTTTACCAGACCCTTGCAAGCCGACAACCATCATAACGGCCGGCGGATTTGTTGCAAGATTAAGCGCTACATTTTCACTTCCTAAGACATTAATAAGTTGCTCATGGACAATCTTTACAACCATTTGTCCTGGCGTAATACTTTTAATAACTTCCTGCCCTATGGCACGCTCTTTTACTTGATTGATAAAATCTTTAACAACAGGTAGAGCAACATCAGCTTCAAGAAGCGCAATACGAATTTCTCTTAAAGCAGCCTCAACATCAGCTTCACTAAGAGCGCCTCTTTTTTTGAGTTTATCAAAGATTTCGCCAAGCTTTTGGCTTAAGTTATTAAACATTTTCCATCCAACAAATAATGCGTCAGTGGGCGAATATCGCTGACTGACGTTTATATAATGATTTTCTTCTAGAGATCATCTCAAGAAAAGTCAAGGTTTATATCGCATCACGATATATGCAATCGAAATTTCTCTAAAATAAATTATCCTTTTATAAGAAAAAATCAAATTAATTCAATTTTAAAAAGATTCATTGAAATAATGAAATTTTTTATAATAATTATTGTATATATATGATATAATGATTTTATGGAAAACCTCTAAATGAAAAGGAGAATTACCATGAATATTAAAACATCTCTTCCAACTATATCAACAATACTTGTGATTATCGGAGCCATAAATTGGGGGCTCGTTGGACTTTTTCATTTCAATCTCGTAGAAACGCTTTTTGGAAGCGTCCCCATACTTGTTAAGCTTGTCTATAGCCTCGTTGCTTTGTCCGGTGTTTACTTATTAGCAACTTTTAAAAAATCATCTTAATAAACTTTTACTATAAAAACGGCGCGTTAAGCGCCGTTTTTGTTTCACCTTCATTGATGTGAACAAATCTAATAACCTATAAAATCTCTGCCTTTTCTTTTTTGATGAAACTTACAAAAAATTATAAGGATCAATATCAATTTTAAGGCGTACTGAAGATGGTAATTTGATAGAATAAAGCCATAATTTTAAAAATTTCTGTAAATTATAGTTACGAGGCCCCTTCACAAGAATGCGCCATCGATAGCGTCCACGGATCATATAAATAGGAGATGGAGCAGGCCCCAAAATCTCTACACTAGGATTTTTAGGAACGACACTAAGCAAACGAAGCGCTTCTAGCTTCACCTTTTCTTCATCCATTCCTGTAAGAATTAAAGCCGCTAGACGACTAAAAGGCGGCATTAAATTGCTTTCTCTCATGAAGAGTTCTTGCTCAATAAATTTCTCACGATCGCCTGTAATAAGTGCTTGCATAACCGGATGTTCAGGATAATAAGTTTGAAGCCAAACCTTTCCGGATTTTTGTTCACGCCCAGCTCGCCCGCCAACTTGTTGAAGCAATTGATAAGTTCTTTCACTTCCTCGAAGATCCCCTCCTTGAAGCCCTAGATCCGCATCAATGACGCCAACAAGTGTTAAATGAGGAAAATGATGCCCTTTGGCGATCATTTGTGTACCAATAATAATCGAAACTTCATTATTTTTTATTTGTGATAATATACGGTCCAATTCTTGCACATTTGAAATTAAGTCACTGGAAATAATGCAATATTTAAGATGAGAAAATCGTCCAGCAACTTCCTCAGCCAAACGCTCAACACCTGGCCCGCAAGCAACAAAGCTTTCTTTTGCGTGACAGCTCATGCACTCTTTCAACTGAGCTACTGCATGACCACAATAATGACAAACGAGCTTTCCCTGAACCCGATGATCCACTAACCATGCCGTACAAAAAGGACATTCAACTTTTGTACCACAGGCACTACATAACGTTAATGGCGCATACCCTCGCCTGTTCAAAAATAAGAGGGCCTGCTCTCCAGAAGCCGTGATTTTATTGATCTCATTAAATAAAGGCGCCGAAATCCACTCTTTTGATTTTGATTCCTTCAAATCAATAATTTCAATCTCAGGAAGAGATGCTTCACCAAATCTACTTTCCAAAGAAACCTTATGATAGCGTCCTTGTCGGCAATTATAATGCGTTTCCAAAGAAGGAGTCGCAGAAGCTAAAACAATTGGAATATGATTAAGTGAAGCTCGAACCACAGCCATATCCCGTCCTTGATAAATAGCCCCTTCGTCTTGCTTATACGTTTGCTCATGTTCCTCATCCACAACAATTAAACCTAAATTTGAATAAGGAAGAAATAACGCTGAACGCGCTCCAATAATAACCTTGGCTTCTCCTTTAAGGATCTGCTTCCATGTCTCGCGACGCTGAGCGGGCGTTAATAATGAGTGCCAAAGTGAAGGACTTGTCCCAAATCTCTTTGCAAACCTTTCAATCATTTGGGGTGATAAAGAAATTTCAGGCAACAATACGAGAGCCTGCTGATGACTTCTCAAAACCTCGGCAATTAATTCAAGATAAATCTCTGTTTTTCCAGAACCAGTGACACCATCCAAGACGGATACCGAATATCCTTGGTTAAGCCTCGATTTAAGTTCTTGATATGGTAACTCTTGAACAGATGAAAAATGAATTGGTGCAAAGTCTGGATGAGGTATCAAAACTTTATTAATTTTTTTTGATTGTCGCTTTAAATTTTTGAAAACTTGAGGCACGCTCAGCATTAATTTGAGCATGGCCCCTAAAGGCGTCAAAGTATAGTTTGCAACCCATTCAATAAACTCTAGATTAGCCAAAGGAATTGTAGGCAGATCAAATTTATCATAGACTTCTTTAAGTGGTTTTGCAGTTTCTGGAAATTCAGAAATTCTCCAAACGACACCATAAAGCCTCCTTGAGCCGAATGGCACCAGCACCATATCTCCCACCGCAAGAGACATGCCTTCAGGAACAATGTAATCATAAACCTGACTTAAAGGAATTGGAAGAAGAACACCTACTTTTTGCATCATTAACTTTTTTAAGATATTTCTCTATCCCTTACCCTGCATTAACGTTATACTTTTGCCAAAAGAACGAAAGGAACCCTTCATGAATTTTTTCCTCGATAGCGCTGATATTCGTGAAATTCGCGATCTCGCTGAATCAGGCCTTATTTCTGGCGTCACAACAAACCCTAGCTTAATTGCTAAATCTGGCCAAGAAATTAAAAAGGTTATTGCTGAAATTTGCTCCATCGTTGAAGGCCCTGTAAGCGCCGAAGTCACAGCCACCACTTATGCTGAAATGATGCAAGAGGCTTCCGTTCTTACCCAAATTAGCGAACAAGTTACCATCAAAGTTCCGCTCACTTTTGAGGGACTAAAAACCTGCAAAGCTTTGTCAGACCAAGGAACTATGGTTAATGTTACTTTATGTTTCTCTGCAACGCAAGCTCTTCTCGCAGCGCGCGCGGGCGCAACATTCATATCACCATTTTTAGGTCGTCTCGATGACATTAGCATGGATGGGTTGCAACTCATTCGTGATATTCGACTCATTTATGATAATTACCCTGAGATTGAAACTGCAATCCTTGCAGCGTCGGTTCGCCACCCTTATCATGTTCTTGAAGTTGCTAAAATTGGCGCAGATGTTGTCACGCTCCCAGGAAAGACCTTTCGCCAACTTTATAATCACCCTCTGACGGATCAAGGCCTAGACGCCTTTTTAAAGGATTGGCAGGCAACGGGGCAAACCATTCTCTAGGAATGCATAGTGGAGAGAGAAACACTCCTTTTTGATCTCATCCCGAGCCAAATTATCAACGTCAGCCTACAGCCTTACATTCAAGAATGGCTTAACTGGCTTACCGTTGAAAAAAATGTTTCTCCTCACACGCTCTCAAACTATAGCAGAGATTTAGCTGCCTTCTTTTCCTTCTTGTACCACTATCATCAAGAAATTATAACATTAGAGTTTCTCAAGAGAATTAACTTACAAGACTTGCGCGCTTACCTAACGCATCGAGCCACAAAAAAGATTTCCAACCGTTCTAATGCTCGTGCCCTGTCTTCAATACGCTCGTTTGTACGCTATCTTCATCGGCACCATCAATTTGAGAATCAAGCTTTTGAAAGAATCAAGACGCCTAAACTCCCAAAAATGCTCCCTCGCCCTTTGGCAACGGATGATGCTCTGAATGTCATTGAAGCCGAGTCCCCACTTCAAGAAGAATGGATTATTGCAAGAAACCAAGCGTTATTTGCTTTGCTATATGGTGCTGGTTTGAGAATCTCAGAGGCCTTAGGGCTTCATCAAGGCGACATTCAGCAGAATCAAATTAGTTTGAAGATCCAGGGAAAAGGCAATAAAGAAAGGCTTGTCCCGCTTCTTCCTGAGGTTTTAAAAAGGATTGAGTGGTACCTTTCCTTACTTCCCTTTGCACGCACTTCAGAATCTCCCCTTTTCATTGGCGCTAAGGGAAAAAGATTGAATGCAGGCATTGCACAAAAGGAATTACGTTTCTTACGCCTTCAATTGGGCCTTCCAGAATCAGCAACTCCTCACAGCTTTCGGCATAGCTTTGCAACCCATCTTCTTGCAGCTGGCGGAGATCTTAGAACCATTCAAGAACTTTTAGGCCATGTTTCTCTCTCAACAACGCAACGGTATACTGAAGTGGCAGATTCAAAGCTAATGGAACTCTATGCTCAAGTTCATCCGAGAGCTCAAAAAAGATAAATTACAGATATTTTGTAAGGTACTTTCCTGTGTAGCTTTCAGGAATCTTTGCAAGCGCTTCAGGTATCCCGGTTCCCACGATACGCCCGCCTTCATGGCCCCCTTCTGGACCTAAATCAATCACCCAATCGGCTGTTTTTATGACTTCAAGGTTATGCTCAATCACAATGATTGTATTGCCTTGATCTACGAGAGAATGAAGAACTTCCAAAAGCTTATTCACATCCTCAAAATGAAGCCCCGTCGTCGGTTCATCAAGAATATAAAGCGTGCGGCCCGTGGCTCGCTTAGAAAGTTCCTTAGAAAGTTTAATACGTTGCGCCTCACCCCCTGAGAGCGTTGTTGCACGCTGGCCAATATGAATATAGCCCAATCCAACTTTTTGAAGTGTTGAAAGTTTATCGCGCACAGAAGGGGTTGCTTGAAAAAATTCAAGCCCCTCTTCAACTGTCATATCAAGAATATCCGCAATCGTTTTATCTCGATACTTTACTTCTAAGGTTTCTCGATTATAACGCTTGCCCTTACATTGATCGCACTCAACATAGACATCTGGCAGAAAGTGCATTTCAATCTTTAAGACGCCATCCCCTTCACAGGCTTCACACCGCCCGCCTTTAACGTTAAAAGAAAAGCGCCCAGGCTGGTAACCTCTGGCTTTGGCTTCTGGCAAAGCTGCAAACCAATCACGGATAGAGGTAAAGGCTCCAATATAAGTCGCGGGATTTGACCGCGGTGTACGTCCAATGGGTGATTGATCTATATCAATAATTTTATCAATGGCTTCAAGACCCTCAATAGCAGCATACTCACCAGGAAGATCGCGGGCTCCATGGAGTTGACGTGCAATCGCTTTATAAAGTGTTTCAATCACAAGGGATGATTTTCCTCCCCCCGAAACGCCTGTAACACATGTGAGGGTCCCCAATGGAAACTCAACTGTTAAATTCTTAAGGTTATTTGCTTTAGCGCCTTTAATTTTTAAAAATTTTCCATTTCCTCGCCGGCGCTCAGAGGGCACTTGAATCACTTTCTTGCCGTTAAGATACGCACCCGTCAAGCTTTTAGGATCTTTCATAACCTTATCAGGAGTACCTTGAGACACGATCTCACCCCCATGAATTCCCGCGCCTGGTCCCATATCAATAAGATAATCTGCCGCTCGGATCGTGTCTTCATCATGCTCAACAACGATCACTGTATTTTCTAAATCTCGAAGACGTCTTAATGTCTCTAACAAACGATCGTTATCCCGTTGATGAAGCCCTATTGAGGGTTCGTCAAGGACGTAAAGGACGCCTGTAAGCCCTGAGCCAATTTGAGAAGCTAAACGAATACGTTGGCTTTCTCCGCCAGAAAGTGTCCCCGATGAACGCGATAATGTAAGATACCCCAACCCCACATTATTCAAAAACCCTAACCGCTCATTGATTTCTTTTAAAATACGATGCGCTATTTCTTGCTGTTTTTGCGTGAGTTTTGGCCCAAGCGCTTGAAACCACTTAACCGCTTCCGCAACGGAAAGCTCGGTCACTTGACCGATATGTTTTTCATTAATTTTTACGGACAATGCCTCAGGCTTAAGCCGATAACTATGGCATGTCTCACACGGACTACTCATCTGATAACGCTCAAGCTCTTCACGTCGTGAGTTGCTCTCACTTTCACGATAGCGTCTCTCTAAATTGGGAATAACTCCTTCAAATGGTTTCCTTTGTTGGAAAGATCTCGTTCCATCCATGAGCGAGAGGGTAATTTCTTTTCCTTTCGTCCCATAAAGGATAGCCTCGCGAGTTTCTTCTTTGAGTTGCTGAAAGGGCGTATGAATATCTTCTTTAAATGCCTTTACCACAGATTCTAACGTCTGAAGATAATACATAAAAAAGGAAGTGGCCCAAGGTACAATAGCCCCTTGTTCAAGCGTTTTTAGGGGATCGGGAACGACCAACTGAGGATCAAATTGAATCCGTGCCCCTAAGCCATCACATTCAGGACATGCACCAAATGGGCTGTTAAAAGAAAAAAGGCGCGGCTCAATGGCTTCAATGGTAAAGCCTGATGTCGGACACGCAAACTTCTCAGAAAACGTCAGTCGCTCTCCTGTATCAGCATTCTCGACAAAAAGAATGCCTTCAGCCAGCTTTAAGCCAGTTTCAATACTATCCGCAAGTCGTGTAGCAATTTCTTCCTTAATAACGACACGATCAACAACGATTTCAATGTCGTGCTTAAGCTTCTTATCAAGCGCTGGTGCTTCTTCAATTGCATAAAGCTTTCCATCAATTTTAATCCGCTGGAAGCCACGTTTCTGCATCTCAGCAATTTCTTTTTTATACTCGCCTTTTCGCCCTCGAACAATCGGCGCCAATAAGAGCCAACGGCTGCCTTCTGGACAGCTCAAAAGTCGATCAACCATTTGAGAGACCGTTTGGCTTTCAATCGGAAGACCCGTTGCAGGCGAGTAAGGAATGCCGATGCGCGCGAAAAGAAGACGTAAATAATCATAAACTTCCGTCACCGTTCCAACTGTTGAACGGGGATTTTTAGACGTTGTCTTTTGTTCAATGGAAATAGCGGGAGACAGACCCTCGATGGAATCAACATCAGGCTTTTGCATTAATTCTAGGAACTGACGCGCATAAGCTGAAAGGCTCTCAACATAACGCCTTTGCCCTTCAGCGTAAATTGTATCAAAAGCAAGCGATGATTTTCCAGAACCACTTAAGCCCGTAATCACGACAAGCTTATTGCGCGGGATATCAACATCCACATTCTTTAAATTATGTTCACGAGCACCGCGAATACTAAGGGTATTGAGAGTCATTCTTCACCCATCAAGGCTAGTTAAAACATAGAAGAAGCATGAGGTCCTTTTAAACCTACATGCTCTTCCTTATCATTGTCAAACTGCGCTAACAAATTAAGCACAAGGTTGATTAAATTTTTAATCTTCCTTATTGCGGCCTAAGCGTTTCCGTTCATTTGGATCCAAAAAACGCTTCCGAAGACGAATTGATTTCGGGGTGACCTCAACCAACTCATCATCTTCAATATAAGAAAGCGCCTGTTCAAGCGTGAGGACTTTTGGGGGTGTTAACCGGATAGCCTCATCTTTACCTGCGGCACGCACGTTGCTGAGCTGTTTTGCTTTAAGCGGATTAACTTCTAAATCTTGTTGACGATTATTCTCACCAATAACCATTCCCTCATAAACTTCATCTCCAGGATTAATAAAGAAAATTCCCCGATCTTCGAGGTTAAAGATCGCATAAGCCACAGCCTTTCCAGACCCAACAGAAATGAGAACACCATTTCGATGCTGAACAATTGCCCCCTTATAAGGCGCATAAGAATGGAAAAGGCGACTTAGAACACCTGTGCCTCTTGTATCCGTCATGAATTCGCTTTGATAGCCGATAAGACCGCGTGAAGGTGCATGGAAAGTAATTCTTGTTTTTCCACCGCCAGAGGGGCGCATGTCTTTCATCTCGGCTTTTCTGAAGCCCATCTTTTCAACGACAACACCTGAAAATTCTTCATCCACATCGATCTGAACTTCTTCAATCGGCTCAAGACGTTGCCCTGTTGTTTCATCTGTTTTGTACACAACGCGAGGGCGGCTAATTGAAAGCTCAAATCCTTCGCGACGCATATTTTCAATAAGAATTCCAAGTTGTAATTCACCACGTCCAGCGACTTCAAAAGAGTCTTTGTCTTCACTTTCCTTCACCTGAATGGCCACATTGCACTCAGCTTCATCTAAAAGACGCTCACGAATCATACGAGAAGTGACTTTCTTTCCTTCACGTCCCGCCAAAGGCGAATCGTTGATGGAGAATGTCATCATCAAGGTTGGCGGATCAATAGGCAACGCTGGAATAGGATCCATCACTTCAGGCACACAAATGGTATCAGCCACCGTTGCTTGCTCAAGACCTGCAACCGCAATAATATCACCCGCAAAAGCTTCCTCAACAGGTTCTCTTTTAAGCCCTCTAAAAGCAAGAATCTTTGTAAGACGCGCATTTTCAAGAGGCTCTCCAGAGTTACGCAGCGCTTTAACAGGCATATTAAGACGAGCCACCCCTGTTTGAACGCGGCCTGTGAGAATACGTCCCAAGTAAGGATCAGTTTCTAACGTCGTCACCAACATTGAGAAAGGTGCTTCACGATCAACATTCGGAGCTGGGATAAAATCAATAATTGTCTCAAACAAAGGCGTCAAATCACCCCGGGGATCTGTGAGATGACGAGCGGCCCATCCATCACGACCAGAGGCGTAGATGACGGGGAAATCGAGTTGTTTTTCATTAGCATCCAACATCACAAAGAGATCAAATATCTCATTCAAAACTTCATCAGCTCGGGCATCTGGACGATCAGCCTTGTTGACCACAACAATCGGACGCAAGCCAAGTTTTAAGGCTTTCATCACCACGAACTTTGTCTGTGGCATCGGGCCTTCAGCCGCATCCACCAAAAGAACAACACCATCGACCATGCTGAGAATTCGCTCAACTTCTCCCCCGAAATCAGCGTGTCCAGGCGTATCAACGATGTTCAAACGAACATCATTCCACACAATCGAAGTACACTTTGCAAGAATGGTAATACCGCGCTCGCGCTCAAGGTCGTTTGAGTCCATTGCACGTTCGGCCACAGCTTGGTTTTCTCGAAAGACCCCACTTTGACGAAAAAGACTGTCAACAAGTGTGGTTTTCCCGTGGTCAACGTGGGCGATAATAGCAAGGTTGCGAAGTGGAATCATTGTTTACCTAAAATTGTTAAAAGCTAAGCATGCCCTCTATAAACTCATTTTATAGAGGTTTTATCTTTTCTCCTGACCTTCGGTTCAGAAAGCCAGGAGGAAAAATTAAGTTTATCCCTAATAGCCGTAAATGGGCTCAGGCCTTAAAGGCGCATTAGGGTTTTCACCTGGATAATACTGAGGTGCAGTATTATGTTGAGGTGCAGGCTGAGGATATTGCGCAGCCGGCGCATAATGAGGCGCTGGATTATAGTGTGGTACTGGCTGCGGATAGTGTGCAGTCGGTGCATACTGAGGCGCTGCATTATAATGGGGTGCTGGCTGATATTGAGGCGCTGGCGAACTATCCGGAATAATACGAGAACGTCCTTCCTGTCCTACAATCAAAAGAACTCGCTGACCAGGGGCATATTTTGTATCCTTGCCCTGAACAACTGTCCGCATCTCTCCTGTGCTAAGTTCAACAATGTACTCAAAGGCATTTTGAGAGCTGAGCGCTTTTTCTGCATAAGCCCCTGCAACAGCTCCTAAGAGAGCGCCGGCAGCTGTCGCCGCTGTATTCCCTCGACCTTTTCCAAATTGATGCCCAACGACACCACCACCAACACCACCAGCAACAATACCGGCCGTATTTTCTTGAAGTTTCTCAGCATTCGTTACTTCAACTTCGCGAACACTGACGACAATACCTCGAAATGTACGAGAGGCTTCGCCAACGTGCGTGTCGGAATAAACATTTGATGAAATTTCACGGGCGCATCCAGAAAGCATTGCGGCTGTCGAGCACACCATCATCAAATAAGCCGTAGAACGGAAGACAGATGAATTCTTTTCTATATCAATCATAATAACCTCATGTGTTAATGGAACTTGTCAGTTCCTGTCTCACACGGAGACATGAGCTTTTTGCCAGATTTTCTAATTTTTTTCTACTTAAAAAAGAAGTGAAGTGGCCAAATTCCTATTCTTTATATAGTAGCATTCCAGCCTCTCTATTGCAAGAAAAAAATGAAACATTTATCAAGTTTTATTTTTCAAGGGGTTACTTAAGGAGGGTTGTTGAAAAGCTTTGAAGGTCGTAATCCTCCAAAGAGGTCATTCTATAACCAATTGATAATAAAGGTAATTTATAATTTTTCTTTAAAATTATGAGAAATCTATCCTACTCACATTTTAACTATTATCAATTTGAGATCTATCGTTCTTTTGAAGATTTTATCCACTTTTCCTCCCCTCAAAATCTAATCATGATTATTCTTGGGGGATTGACAGAGTCAGTAACAAATATGGTACTACCGGGATCCATAGAGAATGATCCAGTCGCACATACATATAAAGAACTCCAATGAATCGAAGGATAAAGGTCTTTAAGCCTTTTTAATGTCTCTTGCTTAAACGACTCATCATATATAAAAAAAACAACCCTAATTTTAGAGCCTTGTAAGTTACTTCCAAACTTAATCACTTCATCATCTGTAATGGCCTTCGTAAAGGTCGCAGTTTGAGTGTGAGTTTTGGGAAGATATTGCCAATAAGCTTGGGGCATATCTGAAACAGAGGTTACCAGTTTATACAAATAATAACTTGGGATTTCATTAAGATTATTTACTTTCCTGTTGATGCTTTCGGAAATACTTAAGATCCATGTTGAGTCTTCTATAACATATCGTAAAGACAAGTGCGAACATGAAGCAAACGGTTGATGGGATGGCGGGTTATCAAAGCCTTTTTTTTGCAGAGCTACTTCAAAGATGTCTCCCGTCGCTCGCTCAAATATGGCCTTATTTGTTTGCATAAATGAGCAAACATCAGCAAGCTCTAATGCGTTAAATATTGTTTTTTGAGCGACATAAGAGATCTTATTGAAAAGATCTAAAAAGCTTAATAATTCTTCTCCTGATGTTTCAGTACTTGTTTGCACTGCTGGCCTTCTATCTTGCGGTTGAGAAGCAGAATTTTCATCTAAAGGTTGAGCTGCTTCTCCCGCACGCATTTGTGTTCGTTGCGGGTTAATCGTTTCCTCTGAAGCGTTTGCTTGAGAAATACTTAAGAAAGTGGCGAAAACAATGCTGACAATCCTTGCGGATGCAAAATGTGAATGGTTTAGCATAAAAGGGCTCCTGCTAGGGTACTATAATATAGATGCAAGACTATAAGGTACAATTTCAAGGAAATACAAATAAAAAAGTTTATTTTGGCTTGGAGTGTAAAAATTATTGCTCATATAATCTTATATTTAAAATATATTTAAAAGAAAAATATTGGCATTTTCTGTCGAAATTTCTTGAATTTTGTAGCGTGATATGATAGCCTGGTAGTAGATGGTCAGAGATCTATCTCTTCCCTTATCAAGATCTAAAAAATCTTGCTAAGTCCTCTTCTTAAAGTCTCTAACTCCATCTCAATAAAAAGAATAATAAAGGGAGCCATAACTCAATTTATTAAAGAAAATAAGCCTTTTAACGCTCTACTTCAGCGAATACCCTCTCTTTGCCTGGTGAGAAGGAGAAACGAGAGGCGTAGTGTGGAAAAGAAGGCAGGCAACGAAAGGTTCTAGGAGAGAGCTTCAGGTCGCTTGAGTTTCTTGGGACGAACCCGAGAATTTCCTACTTTTATCATCCTTGCCTTAGGCGGAGGATCTTAGGCAATCAGAAGATGGACATAGGTGCCAGAAGGCCTAGATGGAGAAATATTCTATCCTTTCTATCTTCCATAAATCCACACCTCTTCTCTCGGCGAAGTCTTCAGCGAAGCCTGGGGCGCGGGGGATGACAAAGGAAAAACTGGCCTGACAAAATGGTAAAGCGGATAAAAATTCTAAACATGCGTGAGCAGCACGGACCCGGGAGAAAGGAATGAAGATTGAAAAAACTATTGCGATTTATAAAAAAAACCTCTATATTTCGTTTAAATATCGACATTAAATAATGAAGGTGGGTCCAAAAAACCCGCCTTTTTATTTGGGTAATGAATAAATGGAACTTATAAAAAAAATCAGAGATATTATTGAACCCACCTTGAACAGTTTGGGGTATCATCTTGTTCGTGTTCAACTCTCTGGACAAACACGCCCAACACTTCAAGTGATGATTGAAAAAGCAGATTTAAGTGCTTTATCTATTGATGATTGTGTGAAAGCAAGTAGACAAATCTCTGCGCTTCTGGACGTAGAAGATCCTATTGATAACGCTTACCAACTTGAGGTCACATCTCCGGGACTTGACCGCCCTCTTGTGAGTTTGCAGGATTATATCCGCTTTCAAGGGGCTGAGATAAAGCTTGAAACAGTGGTACCCTTTGAAGGACGCAAACGTTTCAAGGGAACCTTGTTGCAAACGAAAGAAGAAACGATATTCCTGAACCCCGAGGACAGTGAGACAACTCTTGAAATTGCTTATAGCAATATTCTAAAAGCAAAATTGGTCCCCCAATTTTAAATTTTAATGATAGAAATAAGTTAAGAAAATAAGGCGATAACGATGACATCAACTACTTCAACCGGCGTAATTCGAACAGAACTTTTAAGCGTTGCAGAGACAGTTGCTCGCGAAAAAGGCATTCAACGAGATGAAGTCCTTGAAGCCATGGAAATGGCAATTCAAAAAGCTGCACGTGCAAAATACGGCCATGAAAGAGATATTCGGGCTGAAATTGATCGCAAAAGCGGTGAAATAACTGTTTTTGCTTGCCGAGAAGTCGTTGAAGAAGTGGATAATGAGATCATTCAAATTTCCTTTAAAGAAGCCAAAAAAATTGACCCAACTCTTGAACTTGGTTCTTTTATAAAAACATATCTTCCTCCTATTGATTTCGGTCGTGTTGCAGCGCAAACTGCAAAACAAGTTATTTTTCAACGGGTTCGTGATGCTGAAAGACACCGTCAATATGAAGAATATAAAAATCGCGCGGGTGAAATCATTAATGGCCAGGTCAAACGTGTCGAATTTGGCAATGTGATTGTTGAACTAGGACAAAGTGAAGCTCTCTTAGCGAGAGACCAATTAATTCCCCGCGAGAATTTTCGCCCCGGCGATCGAATTCGTGCCTATATTATGGATGTTCGCCAAGAGCCCCGCGGCCCTCAAGTATTCCTATCACGCTCTCATCCTGATTTTATGACCAAACTCTTCACGCAAGAAGTTCCTGAAATCTACGAAGGTGTTATTGAAGTAAAAGCTGTTGCACGTGATCCTGGATCTCGCGCTAAGCTTGCCGTCTACAGTGCCGATAAAGGTCTTGATCCTGTTGGCGCTTGTGTTGGGTTACGTGGCAGCCGTGTAACCACCGTGATTAATGAGCTTCAAGGCGAGAAGATTGATATTATTCCTTGGTCTTCAAATCCTGTCGTATTTGTTGTTAACTCTCTCATTCCAGCAGAAGCAAGCAAAGTTGTGCTAGATGAAGATAGCAATCGCGTTGAAGTGGTTGTCCCAGATGATCAACTTAGCCTTGCAATCGGACGCAGAGGTCAAAATGTGCGTCTTGCCAGTCAGCTCACAGGGCTTGGCATTGATGTTATTTCTGAATCGGTTGAATCTGAACGTCGTACCCAAGAAGTTAAGAATCGTTCAAAATTATTCGTTGAAGCACTCGATGTAGATGATGTTCTGGCTCATCTCCTTATCACAGAAGGCTTTGATAATGTTGAAGAAGTTGCCTACATTCCTCTTGGCGAGCTCTCAGGCATTGAAGGATTAGATGAAGACTTAGCTCAAGAACTTCAAAATCGAGCAAAGAATTTCTTAACAAAACAAGAAAAAGAATTTAAGCAACGTTCACAAGAACTAGGCGTTGAAAAAACACTCCAAAACCTAGAAGGATTAACTCCTAAGATTGTTGTTATGCTTGCTGAAAAAGGCATTACAACACTTGATGGATTTGCAGACCTCGCAGGTGACGAGCTCGTTGAACTTTGTCCAGAAATGGATCTAGACGGTGCTAATAAGCTTATTATGGCAGCAAGAGAACATTGGTTTGAAAAAACGGATACAAAGTCTAAAAAGAGTCAATAAATATACACTTTAAGGCTATTTGGAATCGTTTAAAGGAAAGATAAAAGTAATGACGGAACAAAAAGATTCAAACGAAAAGAAAACATTAACCCTAGGGGGTAAGCTTTCTTTGAAAAAAACTCCTGAAAGCGGTCAAATACGCCAAAGTTTTTCTCATGGCCGTTCGAAATCCGTTGCTGTTGAAGTCCGCAAGAAACGCACGCTTGAAAAGGCTGGAGGTTCTGAAGGAGAAGGCTACGAAGGCAACATTAAATCTGAAGGATTAGAAGAAAAAACGGATTCAGAATTTGAAGCACGTCTTAAAGCCGTCCAAAACGCTTTAAAATCCGCGCCTGACATAGAAGCACGACTTTCTAAAGAAAAACAATTAAGAGAAGAAATGGAAGCCCTTCGCCTTGTTGAAATTGAAAATCAACAAAAGCTCGAAGAAGAAAGACGCCAATCTCAGAAGGTAGAAGAAGATCAGAAGGAAACACCCCCTGCTCCTGCCACCCCATCACAAAGTCCAGAACAAAATGCTCCTGTGGCTGTACGTCCTAAAAAACCATATGAAAGCAATGATGAGGATGAAGAAAGCGAATTTCGAGGCGTAAAAAAGAATATTGCTAAGCCTGCCGTGAAAAAGTCAGAAACCACTGAAACAAAACGACATGATTTAAAGCAAAGGTTACACGGATTAAGCTTTGAAGAGGCACTTGAAGCCGATGATGAACTTGGACGAGGACGTCATAATGGCGGAAACCGTCGACCAAAATTTAAGAAACCTAAAGAACCTATTGAAACAAAATTTATTGTACGTGAAGTCAATATTCCAGAAGCAATCTCCGTACAAGAGCTTGCGAATCGTATGGCTATTCGCGCTGCTGAAGTTGTTAAAAAGCTTATCAGCATGGGTGTCCTCGCGACCGTTAACCAAATGATTGATGCAGATACTGCTGAAATCGTCGTCACAGAATTTGGTCATATTTGTAAAAGAACTAAAACCGAAGATATTGGCAATATTTTATTAGCCCAAGAGGATACCCTTTCGACGATGGTTGACAGGGCTCCTGTTGTAACCGTCATGGGCCATGTTGATCATGGTAAAACGTCTCTTCTGGATGCAATTCGTAAAACAGATGTGGCAGCTCATGAAGCTGGCGGTATTACTCAACATATTGGGGCGTATCAAGTTACGATGCCTTCAGGCAAAAAAATCACTTTTATTGATACTCCTGGCCATGCTGCATTCACTGAAATGAGAGCGCGTGGTGCTAATGTGACCGACATTGTTATTTTAGTTGTTGCAGCAGATGATGGAATTATGGCGCAAACTGTTGAAGCCATTCATCATGCGCGTGCTGCAAATGTTCCTATCATCGTCGCCATCAACAAGATTGATAAGCCTGATGCCGACGCTAATCGCGTAAGAACAGCTCTTCTTCAACATGAGATCGTGCTTGAAGAAATGGGAGGCGATATTATCGCTGTTGAAGTTTCAGCTAAAACAGGTCTTAACATTGATAAACTCGAAGAAGCTATTCTGCTGCAAGCTGAAGTCCTCAATTTAAAAGCTAATCCTAATCGTGATGCTTTAGGCGCTGTTATTGAGGCAAAGCTTGAAAAAGGACGTGGGGCAGTTGCAACTGTTCTCATCCAACGCGGAACACTTAAAGTCAGTGATATCTTTGTGGCAGGGACAGAATGGGGTCGTGTTCGCGCTCTTGTTGATGATCGTGGCAATAACTTAAAACAAGCTATACCTTCTCAACCAATTGAAGTCATTGGCTTTAATGGAACTCCAGGTGCCGGAGACTTATTCATTGTTGTTGAAAACGAAGCAAAAGCTCGTGAAATCGTGGATTCACGTATTGAAAACCTAAAAGCACAACAAGCGGCCGCTTTAAGAAAAACAACCATGGACCAACTTATTCAAAATGCCGCGGCACAAGGTAACATGAAAGAACTTGCCGTTGTGATTAAATCAGATGTTCAAGGTTCGCTTGAAGCCATCTTGGGCAGTATTCATAAGCTTGCAACTGATGAGGTTTCCGTTCGCGTTTTATACTCGGGTGTTGGAGGAATCAGCGAAAGCGATATTACTTTGGCGAGAGCGTCAGGAGGTATTGTCATCGGGTTTAACGTTCGTGCTAACCAACAAGCCAGAGAACTTGCCCATCGAGAAGGCGTTGAAATACGTTATTACTCAATTATTTATGATGTCATTGATGATATTAAAGCAATTCTGGGGGGTCTGCTTTCACCAACCCTTAAAGAGAATTTCTTAGGAAATGCTGAAATTCGACAAATCTTTAATATTACCAAAGCTGGAAAAATTGCGGGATGCTATGTCACCGAAGGTATTGTTAAACGAGGTGCTAAAGTTAGATTACTTCGAGATAACGTGGTTATCCATGAAGGTAGCCTTAAGACATTAAAGCGCGTGAAAGACGAAGTTAAGGAAGTTAAACAAGGCTTTGAATGTGGTATGGCTTTTGAAAATTATCAAGATATTCGAGAAAAAGACATTATCGAATGTTTTGAGATTGAATCAATTGCCAGAGAACTTGCTTAAATTTAAAGACTTAACTTATGACAAGATCTCGTAAATCTTCTTCTCAAGGACCAACGCAACGCCAACTTCGTGTTGGCGAGGAAATCCGTCATATTCTTGCAACAATTTTAAGTCGAGGGGACTATTCTCACCCTCTTCTTGAAGAAGCAAGCGTAATCGTCACTGAAGTTCGTATAAGTCCGGATCTCAAGCATGCAAAAGTGTTCATCACCTCCCTGGGTGGTAAGAAGATGGAAGCAGTTGTAAAGATATTAAATGAAGCAAGCAGCCAGTTACGAAATTCCTTAGGACGAGCTCTTACAATAAAATACACGCCTCAACTTCAATTCAAAGCAGATACCACCTTTGAAGAAGCGGCAAAAATTGCAACCCTTCTTCACTCAGACCATGTTGCTCAAGATCTGAAGAAGAAATAATTCTTAATTTATATAATAGAAATATTTTTTAGACCTCATCGTACGATAAATTATAATTAATCATTTATTAATATTGAAATTTTATAATTTTATTATATCAATTTTATTATGAGTTAAGACCATGTTTTCTTTTTTAAAAAAATATTCTCTTATTTTATCTTTTACTTCTATAATTTTCTTTTATTTTTCCCAGAATCTTGAAGCTTCCGATCAGAAAATAACACATGGCAGTCTTAATGGTGACAAAGTATTATTAAAAGAAATAGCTTCTACTATCTTTAGTAGGCAACAAGACATCTCTTATATTAGTGATAAAATATGTACGCATGGGCCGGAGATTTACAAATATTGGAAAAAAAATAAATGGCAAACTCTAGATACCTCACAACGGACTAAAATAAAGCAGGACTTAACCAGCAAATTTAATATAGATGAAGACCAAGTTAGGCGCCTATTGCAAAGAGATCATTACTATTTACTCAATACAGAGATAATAAGTAATTATCTTATATATGGTAAACAAGCTATTGAGAATGGAAGTATTATTCTTGATATAAGCAAGGGAAATGGGAAGTATGGTATTGTTGTGACTATGGAATTTCCAGGGATCAAAGTTGGAGAAAAAATTACGAGAGCTGAACCAAAATATACGCGCCATCCAACTCATACCTTAAAAATAACCTTTGATGTTGATATGATTGTAAAAAATATGTTGGCTAATAATACTAAAAATTGGGATGAAAAGAAGGATGGAAAAATTTCAACCCTATGTCCAGCAGATGAATAACTTGACAAATGAGTACAAATAAAATAACCTTTACTAGGTTATTTATTTAAGAGGTTACCATTGTTAATTTTTTCTTCTCTTAGAACTCTTTTATTAACTTTTTTATCTCCTCTTATTTTCATAGAAACCTTTGCAAGTGTTATAATGCTTGAAACCACGTACGAGGGATCAGCCTCCCTTCCAGCGACAACTCCCATCTTAGAATCGCATCCTCATCTTGAAGAAGAAGATGGAGTATTCATTATTCAAGACTTTAAAGATATAACAGCGATCAATATTCAAGGAACTCAATATTATAAACTTGATCTCACAGACCAGAATATAAATCTAGAAAAGTTAGAAATATTAGCTAAATACCAATCTCATATAACTCATTTAAATCTCTCAGAAAATTCTTTAGAAACTAGAGAGTCGATAGCTTTACTTCCTTTTCAGGCCCTCGACTCTCTCATTCTGCGTGAAAATAATTTTGATGACAAAGGGTTAGAATATGTAGGCCAGTTAATACAACTTCGCGCCCTTAATATTAAACGTAATGAACAAATCACGAGTAAAGGCATTCAAGCTCTGTCTCCGTTAACACATCTCGAAAGCCTTGATGCAAGTTGTATTCATTTAGGAAATGAAGGTACCCGCGCTATTATTGCGACATTTCCTCATTTAAAAACTGTTGATATTCATGCCTGTGGCTTAACAGATGGAAGTATCTTAACGGATCTATTGAGAATGGAGCACCTGAAGACCCTTAACATCCAATCAAATCCTATTAATAGCCAAGAATTAAAGAGTTTTTTACAAGCTGCAAAAGAAAAAGGACTTAGTGTAAAAAGCGATGTTCAAGCTTAGCGCTCTAATCAAGAACCTTAAGGCTCCAGGGACGAATTCCAACTTCATCACGAACGGTACGAACTTTAACGCCATTCTTCGTAAGCCAAATGAAATGCCCTCCCTTCATTTTTAACTCATATCCTGTAATAAGAGTCGAGGAATTTGAAGCTTGTTTAATAGAAGGTAAAATCTCCAGATCACTTTTTATATGAGGAAAATCTCTCCCTTGTGGATCTTTCAAGATCATGACGGTTTTTCCGTTTTTAGAAATAATATAGCTTCTTTTTGTGAGTTGAATTCCCATCGGTTGTTCTTCAGGATCTTCTGAAAACTTCTGAGCTTGTTGGAGAGCAACCATTTTGAGCCAATTTTCGCGTGCAAATCTCCCTGCCTGTAATGAATTAACCCAACCGCTTCCTTTTGCATCCAAAATACAGATAAGATTTTTGTCACCCGCAATAAAAATATCCGGCTTAGAGGTGAAGCTTGCCAGAATAAAAGCCATGGCAATCCCTAATCCTCCCCACCATCTCCAGGATGTTTTCCATAAACAAATCCACAAAAAGCTTAATGTAAATACAAGCAAAACATACGAAGGTATTGAAGGAACTAAAAGGGTTGATCCTGGCCATAAAGAAATCGTGTGTGCAATTTCCGTCATAACTCCAATAGCCTTCTGTAAAAAAAGGGCTAGATAATCTCCTGAAGTAAAAGAACTTAAGAATAAATAAAGGACAAGAGCTGGCATAATAATAAATGAAAGTAAGGGAATGCAGACGATGTTTGCAGGCAGGGAATGAAGCGTAAAACGATTAAAAGTATAAGCTATATAAGGTGTTGTTGCTATTGTCGCAAGAATGCTTGAAAAGGTAATTCCACATAAATAAAAGAGCACGCTTTGCCACCATTGTCGATAATTGGTACGCCAATTTTCTAAAGGCTTACGCAGAATTTCATAACCACTCACGAGAGCAATAACTGCCGAAAAGGACATTTGAAAACTTGGCGAAATAATGGACTCAGGCAAAAGAAGAAGAATGACTATTGCAGCAAGCGCCACATTACGTAAAGTTATTGCCGTTCGATCTGTTATCACAGCTAACAAGATGATCGCTGTCATCATAAAAGCGCGCTGCGCAGGAATGGCGAAATCACATAATAGTAGGTAGAAAAAAGTCAAAATAATTGCAAAAGCTGCAGCCCATTTTTTGATAGGATATCTGAGCGCAAGCCAAGGAATAAATGATAACCCTTTACGAAATATTAAAAAAGCAAGCCCAGCAACAATTGACAAATGGAGACCCGAAATCGCGAGAATATGAGCAAGACCTGAATTCGCAAAATCTTGACGCAAATCTTCTGAGATACCTGAGCGATCCCCTGTAATCAATGCAGCGGCAATAGCTCCTGAATTTTCTTTTATCGTTGTTTTAAGATATCCAGTTAACGTGTGCCTCATCTTTGTCAACCATATGAGTACCCTGCCCTTAAATCCTTGGGGTATCGAAGTTCCAATAACCTCCGGAAATGTGATTCCATATCCGACAGCTGAAATTTGCTCAAAATAAGCTTTTTTACGAAAATCGTACGCTCCAGGAGCAACAGGGGCATTGGGAGGCAACAAAACACCCTTAAATTGGACTTTTTGACCTGGGACGAGACTTCTTCCTTCTTGAGATATTTTCCCTTTAAAATTTATGCGTATACGACCAAGAGGATGCTTCAGTTTTATGGGGGACAAAGTGACGTTCTCGAGCGTAAGCCTTAGACCTTTTGGCATCTGCTCAATCTTTTTTATTTCACCTCTAATCGTTTGCACGCGAGAGGGATAATTAAAGAGATAGGTTTTAAGAGAATAGGTCCGCAATTGAGCGGCTGAAAAGCCTAAAAATATTGTTAAACTCATCAAAACAAGAAAATATATCCCTAGATGTTCCGTTTTTAAAATACGTAATAAAATCGAACAAAAGAATGAAAATAACAGCCCTATTACCCCCAAACACCATGAAGGCTCAGTCTGCATACCAAAATAAATAAGTATTCCCATTCCTATCCCAACAGGTGCCCAGAGAACCCATTGTGGACGTTCTTCTATGAGTTTTGTGCTCAAAATCTCAGAAAATTTAATTGCTAGAAAAGATGCAGCCATTCCAAAAATATGTTATAATAAAAATTATATTGTACAGACTCTTAATGATCTTAAAGGAATCATATGACCGTTGTCACTCGTTTTGCTCCCTCACCCACTGGCTATTTACATATTGGTGGGGCAAGAACAGCTCTTTTTAATTGGCTTTATGCAAAGCATTTAAATGGAAAATTCTTGCTTCGCATTGAAGATACCGACCGTGAACGCTCAACGAATGAAGCGATTAAAGCCATCATTGAAAGCATGAAGTGGCTTGGCCTGAACTGGGATGAAGATATTGTATTTCAATTCTCAAGAGCTCAACGTCATGTTGAGGTTGCTCACCAGCTCGTTGCCGAGGGAAAAGCGTATTATTGCTTTTGTACGCCGGAAGAACTTGAAAATATGCGAGAAAAAGCGCGACAAGAAAAGCGGCAACCTCGTTATGATGGTCGTTGGAGAAATCGTGACATTCGTGAAGCCCCTTCCGGGGTTAAGCCTGTTATACGTTTAAAAGTACCTTATGAAGGTGAAACAGGCATTTTAGATATCGTTCAAGGTCAAGTCCGCGTTCAAAATGATCAGCTTGATGATATGATTTTATTACGAGCTGATGGGACTCCTACCTATATGTTAGCTGTGGTTGTTGATGATCACGATATGAAAATTACCCATGTAATCCGTGGTGATGACCATCTTACAAACACCTTTAGACAAATTCAAATCTACAATGCCATGGGCTGGAACACGCCAACTTTTGCCCATATTCCAATGATCCACGGCAATGATGGTGCAAAACTCTCAAAGCGTCATGGAGCTCTTGGTGTCGAAGCCTATCAAAGCATGGGTTTTCTTCCTGAAGCCATGTGCAATTATTTACTTCGCTTAGGTTGGGGATATGGAAATGAAGAAATTATTTCCCAAGAGCAAGCTATAAGATGGTTTGATATTCAAAATGTTGGTAGATCACCCGCACGCTTTGATCTTGCAAAATTAAAAAGCGTCAATGCACACTATCTTAACCAAAGTGATGATCAACGCCTTAGAAATTTAATTGCACCTTTCCTTGAAGAGACACTTGGAAAACCACTTAGCCTGTCTGAAACGTCAATTTTAGAGTCAGCAATGCCAGGCCTAAAACAACGTGCCCAAACAATCATAGAGCTTGCAGATAATGCTCTCTTTTATGTTCATCAACGACCGATTCCGTTAGATGATAAAGCGCGCCAATTACTCGATAAAAATGCTAAAGATTTATTGAAAGAATTTTTACCAAAATTAACTCAAGCAGAAGATTGGTCTCATGATTCTTTGCAAGAAATGTGTCGTATTTTTGCTGAAAATCGTGAAATAAAATTAGGTCAAGTTGCCCAACCTCTGCGTGCGGCGATTACGGGTCGTTCAGTTTCTCCCAGCATTTTTGAAGTCATGGAAGTTTTAGGTCAGAAAGAGTGTTTAGGTCGCCTGCAAGATGTGTTAGAATAGTCATAATTAGGCACATAGAGGACAAATTAAAAAATGTCATCTCACAATAAATCAAACTTCTTATCCTCTCAGGGGCAAACTGCAAAGCTTACGCTTTCAAAGAATGGCCTTGAACAAACTTTTGAATTTCCTATTTTATCAGGAACACTAGGGCCAGAGGTTCTTGATATACGTGACCTTTACACACAAACGGGTTATTTAACTTATGATCCAGGTTTTACATCAACAGCAAGCTGTGAATCTGCCATTACTTTCGTAGATGGTGAGGAAGGCCTTCTTCTGCATCGTGGATATACTATTCAAGATTTAGCAACACATTGCGATTTCTTAGAAGTTGCCTATTTACTTCTTTATGGAGAAATGCCTGATCAATCTCAAAAAACAGATTTTGAACAAAATATTTTCACTCACACCATGCTTCATGAGCAACTCATTAACTTTTATCAAGGGTTTAGAAGAGATGCTCATCCTATGGCGATTATGGTAGGCGTTGTTGGAGCACTTTCTTCATTTTATCATGATAGTCTTGACCTTAAAGATCCCGAACAGCGTGAACTTGCTTCTTATCGACTTATTGCAAAAATGCCTTCAATTGCAGCGATGGCTTATAAATATTCTGTAGGGCAACCTTTTGTTTATCCTCGCAATAACCTTAAATATGCTGAGAATTTTTTGCACATGATGTTTGCTTTACCGTCATACGACTATCAGGTAAACAAAACTGTTGCTCAAGCTATTAATAAGATTTTTATTCTTCATGCGGATCATGAACAAAACGCCTCAACGTCAACGGTGCGCCTTGCTGGTTCTTCTGCGGCCAATCCCTTTGCATGCATTGCTTCTGGAATTGCTTCTCTTTGGGGACCTGCTCACGGAGGCGCAAACGAAGCCGTTTTGAATATGCTTAACGAAATTGGGACAAAAGACCAGATTCCCGAATATTTAAAACGTGCAAAAGATAAAAATGATTCTTTCCGTCTCATGGGGTTTGGACATCGTGTTTATAAGAATTTAGACCCACGTGCCGTTGTTTTGAAAGAAAGTTGTCACGCAGTATTAGAAGCTTTAGGCGTTAAAAAAAATCCTCTTTTTGATCTGGCCATGGAACTTGAAAAAATTGCCTTACAAGATGACTACTTTATTGAGAAAAAACTTTTTCCCAACGTTGACTTTTATTCAGGAATTATTCTGCAAGCTGTTGGAATCCCTTTATCAATGTTTACGGTGCTTTTTGCTGTTGCACGTACAGTTGGTTGGGTTTCGCAGTGGCGAGAAATGATTGGAGATCCTGTTCAAAAAATAGGTCGACCAAGACAAAGATATATAGGCTCTATGCAAAGACCTTTTATTGGTTTAAAAGAAAGATAAGAATATGGTACATCGGAAATAATAGTATTATAGGTCAAGAGTTTATGGAACCACATAATTCAAGAGGATTTATTCTACGAGAAGGATCTTCGCTGACATCTCTCCCAACAAATGATAATAAATCACCAAAAAGTGATCGTATTAAACAAATTATCTGTGGGATTGTAATTTTGGGAAGTATTTTATTCCTTGCGTTCTTATAGAAGTCGTAAAGACCTCGATTTATCTTTATGCAATCATTAATAAAAAAATCCCAAGGATAATTCGATACACAACAAAAGGTGTAAAAGAGGCTTTTTGCAACCAAACCATCATAAAACGTATTGCTATAAGACCTGAAATAGCCGCAATTACTGCGCCTAAAAGAATTTCTTGTGTGAGCAAACTCTGGCCCTCTTGTTGCATCTTATATCCCGTCAAGGTCGCCGCCCCTAAAATCGCTGGAATTGATAATAAGAAAGCAAATCGAGCCGAATCCACGCGCGAAAAACCTAAGAAACGAGCCATCGTCATACAAGCACCTGATCGACTTGTCCCCGGAATTAAAGCAAGTGCTTGGGCACATCCAACAAAGAATGCTTTTTTCCATGTCATATCTTGTAAGGTTTGCGTAGGGGATACTTTACGATCAATAACAAAAAGCAATACGCCGTAAACAATGCTCATCCATCCAACAATCGTAACTGTTCTTAAAACATCCATTCCTACTGAGCTTAAAATAAGCCCTCCTATAATGGCAGGAATCGTCGCTAATATAATATAGAGAGCCATCTTGCCTTCTAAGGTCTTTTCCCCTCTTAAGATGAGGAAAAAACCCTGCAAAAGCCCCAAGATATCCCTCCAGAAATACAGAACAACGGCTAAAAGCGTTCCCACATGCATGGCAACATCAAGCTCAAGACCTTGAGGGAGCCAATGAAAAATATGGGGGACAAGAATAAGATGTCCTGTCGAACTTATAGGAAGAAATTCTGTCGCCCCTTGAATAATAGCAAGAATAACAATTTGATATAGAGACATCTGTTTCTCTGTGTTAGATTGCGAAATATGGTTACCGTTAGTAAATATTAACTTTGAAGTCAACTTTAATGCGTACACTTTTTCATGTGCCTTTATGCCCTTTTTCTCGAAAGGTTCGCCTAACTCTTGCTGAAAAAAAACTAGATGTAAATTTAGAACCAGAACTTGTTTGGAAAAAACGAGAAGAATTTTTAGAGGTTAACCCAGCTGGAAAAGTCCCCGTATTAATTGATCTTAATCAGAAAATCTTATGTGATAGTAATTCCATATGTGAATATCTTGATGAAGCTTATCCTGAGCCCTCGCTAATAGGAAGAGACATCTTTCAAAGAGCTGAAACTCGCAGGCTTACTGCTTGGTTTGATGATAAATTTAATCAAGAAGTTACACGCACGATTGTTTACGAGAAAACGTTAAAACGCTTTTTTGAACAGGCTGGACCAGACTCAAATGCTTTACGTGCAGGTAAAGCCGCAATCGAATTCCATCTTGATTATATTTCATGGCTTATCGACCGTCGCAATTGGCTTGCAGGAGATGATTTATCCCTTGCGGATCTTACAGCTGCAGCTCATCTTTCCTGTGTTGACTTCCTTGGAAGCGTTCCTTGGGATAAATTTCCAGACGCTAAAGAATGGTATAGTCGCCTTAAATGCCGCCCTAGCTTTCGTTCACTCTTAACAGATAAAATGCCAGGGATTACTTTTGCTTCTCACTATGCGGATTTGGACTTTTAATTTAACGGCATACCACTTGCACTGCTGCAACATAAATACCTCTCGCACTCACTGATTGATCCCCAGAATCATACTAAAGAGAAAATATGTGTGTAAGTAAAATATTACCTCATTATTTTGTATATTCAGGCAGGATAGAAAGCTTATCTTCAGAAGCTGTCACATACACAACATCTGTAATTTTACCCTCCAAAATCATTGAAGCCATTTCGTTTTGTAAATACTTCTGGATGACTCGCTTTAAAGGACGCGCCCCATAAACAGGATCGTATCCTTTGTGCGCAAGCCAATCTTTTGCTTTATCATCAATATAAAAAGTAATTCGACGTTCCTCAAGAAGCTTTTCGAGATGGCGTAATTGAATGTCAACCACCCCTTTCATATCCTCAAGCGCTAAACGATTGAAAAGTAAAATTTCGTCGATTCTGTTAAGAAATTCAGGCCTAAAAGCATGCCTTACGATGTCCATTACCCCATCACGAACTTTTTCTGCAGATTCTCCGGGCTTAAGATTTGCAAGAAGTTCGCTACCTAGATTTGATGTCATAATAATAACTGTGTTCGTAAAATCGACCGTACGTCCTTGTCCATCCGTTAGACGACCATCATCTAAAACCTGTAATAAAACATTGAAGACATCAGGATAAGCTTTTTCAACTTCATCAAATAAAACAATTTGGTAAGGACGACGACGAATCGCTTCTGTTAAACTTCCCCCCTCCTCATAACCAACATAACCTGGAGGAGCACCAATTAAGCGAGCAACAGAATGCTTCTCCATAAACTCTGACATATCTATGCGAACCATTGCAGATTCATCATCAAATAAAAATTCGGCTAATGCCTTAGTAAGTTCAGTTTTCCCAACGCCTGTTGGCCCTAAAAATAAGAAAGAGCCAATTGGACGGTTCTTGTCCTG
The DNA here is from genome assembly GCA_001898705.1 of Caedibacter sp. 38-128. Classification (GTDB taxonomy): domain Bacteria; phylum Pseudomonadota; class Alphaproteobacteria; order Caedimonadales; family Caedimonadaceae; genus Paracaedimonas. The sequence continues at coordinate 61,332 of MKUU01000060.1, read as the reverse complement.
AAGACCTGCACGAGCACGTCTTACAGCGTTACTGACAGCGACGATAGGTTCATGTTGACCAACAACGCGTTGATGCAAAAACGCCTCCATATGCAGAAGTTTTTCTCTTTCTCCTTCTAGCATTTTATCAACAGGTATTCCTGTCCAACGAGAGACAACAGCTGCAATATCGTTCTCTGTGACTTCCTCTCGCAAAAGAGAAGTATCATCGTTACTTGGGGCTTCTTCTAGCTGTTTTTCAAGATCAGGAATTATTCCATAAGCAAGTTCACCAGCGCGGGCCAGATTTCCTTCACGTTGTGCAATCTCAAGTTCGGAACGTGCTTGATCTAAGCGTTCCTTGAGTTTTTGAGCTTGATTGAGTTTATCTTTTTCTCCCTGCCAAGCATCTGTAAGCTTGCTTGATTCTGCCTCTAATTCATTTAATTCTGTTTCAAGACTTGCTAGTCGCCTTTTAGAATCTTCATCCGATTCTTTTTTTAGCGCTTCTCGTTCGATTTTTAATTGAATAATACGGCGATCAAGTTCATCGAGTTCCTCGGGTTTAGAATCGACCTCCATTCGAAGACGACTTGCCGCTTCATCTACAAGGTCAATTGCTTTATCCGGTAGAAACCGATCACTTATATAGCGATTAGAAAGAGTTGCAGCTGCGACAATTGCACTATCCGTAATGCGTATACCATGATGTAATTCATATTTCTCTTTTAATCCACGAAGTATTGAAATGGTATCTTGAACGGTTGGCTCAGCGACAAAAACAGGCTGAAATCTACGAGCGAGAGCAGCATCTTTTTCTATATACTTACGGTGTTCATCTAAAGTAGTGGCCCCCACACAATGTAATTCACCTCTTGCTAACGCTGGCTTAAGCATGTTTGAGGCATCCATAGCGCCTTCAGCTTTACCAGCCCCAACTAGGGTATGAAGCTCATCAATAAAGAGAATAATTTCACCTGCGGCATTAGAGATTTCTTGGAGCACAGCTTTGAGTCGTTCTTCAAACTCGCCTCTAAATTTTGCCCCAGCAATCAGAGCTCCTAAGTCCAAAGCCATAAGTTGTTTATCTTTTAGACTTTCTGGGACATCCCCTTTTACAATACGATGAGCAAGCCCTTCAATAATCGCCGTTTTACCAACACCCGGTTCACCAATAAGCACTGGATTATTTTTTGTACGTCGTGAAAGAACTTGTATTGTTCGTCTGATTTCTTCATCTCGACCAATAACGGGATCTAATTTTCCTTCACGTGCTAATTGTGTCATATCTCGAGCATACTTCTTTAGAGCTTCATAAGACTCTTCAGCTGCAGGACTATCAGCTTTACGGCCTTGCCGTAATGTTGTAATTGCACTCTCTATTTTTGCTGATGTTATTCCTACCTTTTTTAGAATCTGAGCGATATCAGGCGTTCTGACAGCAACTACGGCTTCAAAAAGACGCTCAACAGTGACAAATTGATCTCCAACTTCTTGAGCTTTCTTTTCAGCATACTCAAAAATTTTTGCTGTCTCTGGTGCTAAATAAATTTGGCCTGCTCCCTGCCCTTCAACTTTAGGTTGCTTTTTTAAAACTTCCTCTACAGCATTGCGAAAGGGCGTTAAAGGAACAGACATAATTTCGAGCAACCGAGGAATGGTCCCCTTAAGGTCTGCTAATAAAGTAATTAATATATGTTCAGGTAAGAATCTTTGATGGCCTTCTCGTAAGGCGCCCATCTGAGCATTCTGAAGGATTTCTCTTGCTTTTTCAGTATATTTAGATAGATCCATTTTATGCCTCCTTCTAATTAACTCTTGTTATAATATAATTAATTTTCTAATTTTTTTGAAGAAGTTCTGTGTAAACCTTTAGAGTCTTATCAATCATAACTTGTTTAGAGAATAAATCTTGAACACGCTTTCGTGAACTTTTAGCAATATGTTTTTGTTCTTCCTGAGACAAATTTAAAGCTGTCACTAACTCTCTCGCAAGTTCCACAGTATCACCTGGAGAAACTAAGGCCCCAGTTTTACCATTTTCGATAATTTCTTTAGGCGCCCCTAAGCTGCTTGCAATAACAAATTTTCCCATTGCTTGTGCTTCTGCAATAACCCTTCCAAAAGCCTCAGGAGCTGTGGATGCATGTACAACGACGTTTGCAATGCTATAAGCAGCAGGCATATCTCTACATTGTTCAATAAATTTCACTTTATAAGCTAAACAAGTATTATTTATAGAGGCTTGAAGCTCTTTTAAATAATTCTCGTGGCCTTGAGAGCTCCCTAAAATAACACATACACCTTTAAAGTCACTTATCTCTCGCAGGGCTTCAAGTAAAACACCTTGCCCTTTCCAACGCGCTAAACGACCGACCATCAAGATAAGAGCGTCTGTTGACTTGAGATCCCATGCTTTTCTAAGCTTTTCATAAGACTCCTTGCTCACTATTTGAGGATCAAACTGATGGAGGTCTACCCCGCGGTAAATAATCTTAATTTTGCTTGGATCTATGTAGTCTCTATAATTTTCTTCAATATGTTCACGAATAAACTGCGAGATAGCAATCACTCTCTCACCTCGAGCCATAACTGAATTATAATATCTTTTCCACTGACTGTGAAAATTATAAGTTCCATGGAAAGTTGTTACAAAAGGAATTTTCAAATGCTTAGCTGCGTAATAAGCACTCCATGCAGGCCCGCGTGAACGCGCATGAACAAGAGTGACATTTTTTTCTTTAATAATCTTTTGTAGTCGCCTGATATTTAGCCATAGTGTAAAGGGATTTTTTGAATTAAGAGGCAAATTTATATGCTCAGCTCCCATTTCCTTTAATTGCAATTCTAGCTTTCCGCCTGCAGAGGCCACAAGAGCTTTTCCCCCAGCTTTTAAAATACCTTCAGCAATGTCAAGCGTCCCTCTTTCTACGCCTCCTTGATTTAAGGCGGGCAGAATTTGTAAAATTGTTTGGTTTTTCAATTTGACCATGATAAATTTACATCTTTCTTATGCAATTCTTATAGTTGCAAAAATTTTATGGTCTGTTAATAAAAACTTTAGAATAATATGAAATTATTTAATTATGCAAACTGGTTACTCTTAACTCTTAAATAAGATAAGGTAACTTCCTTGGCAATAGAGATGAAAGAACATTAAATGAATTTTTTTAGGAAACAACAAATCCTTACACTTCTTAAAGAACACCGCATATTAGCGATGCTTCTTGGTCTTATTATTGTTGGAGTCTTTGCCATTATCATTAAGGAATTTGTCCTTTCAGACCAAAAAAGTAGACGCCAAATGAAAGGGGTCACTATCGAAGTTGAACATGTGAGAAAAGCCTCGCTTACAAAGCGCATCACAACTGTCGGCACCTTGGCAGCCAATCAGATTGTTACAGTTAAACCTCAGGTAAGTGGACTTGTCTCTGAGATTAAAGTTCAAGGAGGTTCAGAAGTCACAGCGAATCAACCTATTATGCAGATTGATGATCGTCAGTTTAAATCTAATCTCAAAGAAGAAGAAGCTAAACTTATTTTAGCAAAAGCAGTACACGACCGAGCGTCTAAACTACTCGAAAAGAAATTCGGCCCCGTGAAATCCTATGATGAAGCTCTAGCCAACTTAAAAGCAGCTGAATCTCGGGTAGAGATTGCAACCAAAAAAGTCGAAGATTCTTTAATACAAGCTCCTTTTGAAGGAATTATAAGCCTTAATAATATCAGTCTAGGTGCACCTGTTAATGAGCAAACCGAGCTTTTTACAATCGTTGATGTCGATCCTATGAAATTAGACTTTAGAGTCCCAGCTGAATATTTAAGGTATATCAGTGTAGGGCAAACCTTATCTATTATTATTGATGGCTTTGAAGATGAACCTTTTTCAGGAACGGTTGAAGCCATAGATGCGAAAGTCGATCCTCATGCTCACAGTATTGCTGTCCGGGCGAGCCTACGCAATGAGAAAAGAATATTAAAGCCTGGCCTCTTTGCTCGCGTTGATCTTGTTGTTGGCTCTAAAGATGACGCTCTTGTTGTGCCCCTAAGCGTTGTTGAAAGTAGTGGGGATGAAGAGTATGTCTATAAAGTATTCAATGGTGTTGCTTACCGCTTCCCCGTTACAACAGGGATTCAAGAAGGTGATAACATTGAAATTGTCCGCGGCTTGCAAGAAGGAGATGCCGTTGTAACTGTCGGACAAAACAAAATTCGCGACGGTATTCCTGTTGTTTATGAAGGTATGGAACAGGATTTGAAAAAAGAAAAAGATTCTACAGAATCAAAAGATACGAACAACAACAAAAAAGAGCCCCAAGGTAAGAAATAAAGCTTACTTTTAATGCTTAAGGAAAGTTAATTCAGGATGAACCTAACAGACATTTGTATCCGCCGCCCAGTTCTATCAACTGTGATGAGCCTCGTTATTATCCTGTTAGGAATTGTAACTTGGACACGTCTTCAAGTGCGACAATATCCCAACGTTGATGAACCTAAAATCAGTGTGATTACTCAGTTTGAAGGTGCCAGCCCAGAAATTATTGAAGCTCAAGTTACAAAACCTTTAGAAGATGCTCTCTCAGGTATTGAAGGGCTTTACTTGATGACTTCTAACAGTGAGGTTGAAGAAAGCCGGATTACCCTTGTTTTCGAGCTAAATCGCCCTATTGAAGCAGCAGCAAACGATGTTCGCGACCGTATTAGCCGTATTCGCAACAAACTTCCTCATGATGTAAGTGATCCTCGTATCAAAAAGGCTGACGCAGACGCTTTTCCTTTCATGTACCTTGCGGTCTATAGCGATCGCCACGATACTAAAGATATTGCTGATTATGCCCGTCGCTTCTTAGAAAGCCAACTGGAAGTGATTAACGGTGTATCGAGCGTTGAAATCTTTGGGGGTGGTGAATATGAAATGCATATCTACCTTGACCCTGTTAAGATGGCCTCATATCAAGTTACAGCTGAAGATGTTGCACAAGCTCTTAAAAAGCAGAACATTGAAAAACCAGCAGGCCGAATTATTACAAAAGATCGAGAGATCACCGTTACGACAAAAGCATCTCTTTCGACAGAAAAAGATTTTAATAATTTAATTATCTTTGAACGTGATGGTTATCTCGTTCGCTTATCAGACATTGGCGAAGCAAAATTAGATGCGATCGACACACGCAGCCGTGTAAGATTTAATGATAAGAATGCAGTTGCTATTGGTTTGATCAAGCAATCTATTGCAAACCCACTTGATATTGCTCTTGCAGTTAAAAAGCAGCTTCCTCGCTTGAGAGAAGGTCTTCCTCGAGGTATGCAAATGGAAGTTGCAAATGATAAGACAGTTTATATTGAGCGCTCAATCCAAGAAGTTTATCACACACTGTTTGAAGCTACTGTCCTTGTGATCCTTGTGATTTTAGCATTCTTGCGTTCTTTCAGAGCTGTGATCATACCGATTGTGACAATCCCTGTTTCTCTCATCGGTGCCTTTGCTTTGATGTATTGGCTTGGGTTCACAATTAACACACTTACACTTCTTGCCCTTGTTCTTGCTATTGGTTTGGTTGTTGATGATGCCATCATTGTGTTGGAGAATATTTATCGACATATCGAAGAAGGGATACATCCTGTAACAGCTGCCTTTAAGGGAGCAAAAGAAATCAGTTTTGCTGTTGTTGCCATGACGATTACTCTTGCTGCAGTTTATGCCCCTATTGCTCTATCAACAGGACAAACGGGCCGACTTTTTACCGAATTCGCCTTAACCTTAGCAGGTTCAGTTTTAATTTCAGGTTTCGTCGCTTTAACATTATCTCCTATGATGTGTAGTCGATTATTGAAAACTCATAAGATCGCAAAAGAAAATAATGAAACAAATGTTTTCAATAAGTATTGGAGCTTATTTGAAGTCAAGAGTGGAAAAGCTCTTGATTATATTGATACTCTTTATGAGTCAGCCTTAAAACGAATGCTTACAAAACGTTGGACTATTTTGGCCACAGGTTTGGTCATCGCAAGCCTTGGGTATTATCTCTTTAAAGAAATGCCTTCTGAACTCATTCCAAGAGAAGATCAGGGGATTGTCAATGCACGTGCTATCCCACCTTATGGAGCTAATATTGACTTTACAAATAAGTACATGCTTCAGGTTGATAATATTATGAAGGGCATCCCTGAAATGGAAAAAAGATTAACCCTTGTTAACGTTCCAGGAGAATCAACTATTCTAGGTGTCTTATCCCCGTGGGAGAAACGGAAACGTCGTAGTCAAGAAATTGTCGAAGGGTTGCGTGACCCTATGTATGATATTACAGGATTGAGCGTTACACCAAGCGTTGGTGGTAAATCCCTTGTTGGAGGCTTAACCGACACGCCTGTGGAGGTTGTGATCGAAACAACAAAAACTTATAAAGAACTCGTAGAGATGGCTGACGGTTTTATGAAAACCCTCCATGGCTTAGGAGCTCTTCAGGATATTTATGCGGACTATGGAGCGGAAGGACAAGAACTTGTTGTTACTGTCGATCGTGACAAAGCTGCATCTTTGGGGATTGATGTATCTACCATTGGAGAAAGTCTAGATACACTTATTAGTGGTCGTTCACCTAGCAAATTTAAACGAGAAAATAAGCTTTATAACGTAAAAGTTTGGCTTGAAGAAGATTATCGTCGAAGCGCTGATGATCTTTCAATGGTATTCTTGCGTGGTTCAAAAGATCGAAAAGAAACAATGGTTCCCTTATCAGAAATTGTTGAGATTTCCAAGCGGTTAGCACCAACAGCCATTTCTCACTTTTCAGGCTTAAGATCAGTTACTTTCAGTGCTAAGCTGCGAGACGGATTCAGTCTGGGAAATACTTTACAACTTATTAAAGAACAAGGATACAAGGTTCTTCCTGAAGGAACGCGTATAGACTTCGCAGGTGAAAGCCGCAGATATCTTGAAGAAAGTTCAAATATTCTTTTAATTTTCGGGCTCGCTCTTGTCTTTATCTTTTTAGTTCTTTCAGCCCAATATGAAAGTTATATTGATCCTCTTATCATACTTTTTAGTGTGCCTTTATCTCTGGCTGGGGGAATTTTTCTCTTAAAACTCTTTGGTCAAACAATTAACCTTTATAGTCAAATCGGATTGATTACCCTCATAGGACTTATTACCAAGCATGGTATTCTTATTGTCGATTTTGCGAATAAACTTAAAGCTGATGGTTTAAGTCGCATCGAAGCAGTTGTTGAGGCCTCACGACTTCGTTTACGTCCCATTCTCATGACAACATTTGCTATGGTTTTAGGGGCCGTCCCTCTTGCTTTCGCTAGTGGTGCAGGTGCTGAAAGTCGTCGACCTATTGGTCTGGTAATCGTTGGTGGGATGACATTAGGAACACTCTTTACCTTATTTGTGGTCCCTGCAATTTATACATTTTTGAGTCGCAAGAAGGTAGCTTCAGATTTATCAGAATTTAGTGAAGAGAAATAAAATAAATCTTGTAGAATGAATACTAGTTAGTGCTAATCACATATAAGAACATACCTTTATAAGTTATGACAAAATCTCACTTAAATCTTATTTTTGAGCTAGCACATCTCAAACTGCTAAAAAAAAATGCCTTAAAAGTATTTCAAAAAGATCACTTCTATGTTGATCTTATTGAAAAAGAACTTATTACCCGACTTGAGTTTACAAAAAGGGATTTTAAAAATATCTTTCTCTATGGAGAGTTTTCTGACAGCTTTTTAAAGTTCTTAAAACATAGATATGTAAATATAGACTCTATCGTAAAGGGAAATATTGTTCCCTTTCCGCCTCCTACTAATGTTCATTACGATTCTACCGTCTGTTATGAAGAACAGCTTCCATTTTCTGCTGAATCCTTTGATTTAGCTATATCTTGCGCTTCTTTTCATCACCTTAACAATATCCCTAAAACTCTCACAGAATATAGGCGTATTCTTAAGCCTGACGGGCTTTTTCTTTCCAGCTTTATAGGAGGTGACACACTTCAAGAAGCAAGAGAAGTTCTCTTACAAGCTGAAATTGAGCTTACAGGAGGCGTAAGTCCCCGGATCATTCCAATGGTTAACATTTCAACTGCAGCTGAACTTATACAACATTCAGGTTTTTCTCTTCCAGTTGTTGATCGGGATTTATTAAAAATTAGTTATTCCTCACTCAACCTTTTGTTTAAAGATGTTAAACAATTGGGAGAGAGTAACTATATGGTTGAACGATCCCTAAAAATACCTCCCAAAAATCTATTTATCTTAGCAGAACAGTTCTATCGACAACGCTACTTAGACGAGCATCAACGTCTTAAAGTAACTCTTGAATTAATTCATTTATGTGGTTGGAAGCCTGATCAATCTCAACCTAAGAGCTGTGCTAAAGGCTCAGGACAAGTTTCCTTAACTAAAATCTTCTAATTTATAGAAAGTTGTTGCCTCAAGATCATTATGATATGGTGCTTAAAATAAGAGGATTTCATGCAGGGCAAACAAGTTACCATTTTTGGAGGCTCAGGATTTATTGGCCGCAGTCTTGTTCAAAGATTTGCACGTGAAGGTGCTATCATTCGTGTGCCCGTTCGCAATCCCGACCATGCTTTATTCTTGAAAACAATGGGACATGTTGGCCAAATTACTCTTCTAAAAATCAACCCATATAACAAACAAGAGATAGAAGCTTGTTGTGCAGATTCAGAAATTGTGATCAACCTTATCGGTATCCTTTATGAAAAAGGAAGCTCGACCTTCAAAAGAATTCATATTGATCTAGCGGAAACTATTGCTAAAAGCGCTGCCCAAAAAGGTGTCAAACGACTCTTACATATGTCTGCATTAAGCGCTGAGCCTACCTCAAAATCAGTATATGCAATAACAAAAAGCCAAGGGGAACAAGCAGTTCTTAAGGCATACCCGCAAGCCACTATCTTCCGCCCTAGCTTAGTGTTTGGTCCGCATGATCACTTCTTTAATCGCTTTTCAGAAATAAGTCGTTTTTCTCCTGTGCTCCCTTTAATTGGAAGTGGAAAAATACGTCTCCAGCCTGCATATGTCGAGGACGTCGTCGAGGCTATGATGACAGCAGCTAAACAACCAGAATCTCAAGGAAAAATATATGAGCTGGGAGGACCTAAGATATACTCTTTTAAAGAGCTCTTTGAATTCATGCTCAAAATTATTCACCTTAATCGCCTATTACTCCCTCTTCCTTATTTGATCGCTAAAATTATTGGATTTTTTGGTGAATTTCTACCAACGCCCCCCTTAACAAGAGATCAAGTAAAATTGTTGGAAAAAGATAATATTCTCAATAAAGGTAGCCTCACTTTTAGAGACTTAGGCATCGTACCAAGCGCACTTGAGTCTATTCTACCTCGATATTTGTCTCGTTACAAAATAAAGATTTAATTAGACATTGAATCGAAAATGGAAAACATCACCATCCTGGATAAAATAATCTCGTCCCTCTTGACGCATTTTACCCGCACTTTTGGCTCCTTGCTCTCCCTCAAAAGCAACATAGTCTTCATAAGAAATTGTCTCTGCACAGATAAAACCTCTTTCAAAATCACTATGAATAACGCCTGCACCTTCAGGTGCTTTTGCTCCTTGTCGAACAGTCCACGCTCTAGCTTCTTTAGGACCAACGGTAAAAAAGGTTAAGAGATTTAAAAGAGCATACCCTTGTCTTATCACGCGTGCTAATCCAGTTTCTTGAAGACCTAAACTTTCTAAGAAACTTTGTCTTTCTTCCTGGTGACTTAAAGTTATAATTTCAGCTTCAATTGCAGCAGAAATCACAACTGCATGAGCATTCTCTTTGCGCGCCATTTCTTCTACTTGTTCTGTAAATTTATTACCAGAAGCAGCTTCATCTTCTCGCACGTTTGCAACGTACAAAACAGGTTTTCCTGTCAACAGTTGTAGTTGCTTAAAAACAACTTTTTCAGCTTCATCGAGCTGAACATAACGTGCAGGATTTCCTGCTTCTAAAATAGGTTTAATTTTCTCGAGCAAAGCCAACTGGTTTTGAGAATCTTTATCTCCTACTTTAGCTTTCTTCTGTAATGCAGTTAATCGGCGCTCTATATTCTCTAAATCTGCAAGCATTAATTCAGTATTGATAATTTCCGCGTCTCTTATAGGATCAACTGATCCCTCCACATGCGTAATATCTGTATCTTCAAAACATCTTAAGACATGAATAATAGCATCAACTTCACGGATATGTCCTAAAAATTGATTTCCCAACCCCTCACCTCGGCTAGCTCCCCTTACAAGACCAGCAATATCAACAAATTCAAGCTGTGTGGGAATCAATTTAGCAGATTTTGCAATCTGAGCAAGCTTATCAAGTCTTTCATCTGGAACCCCTACACGCCCAACGTTTGGCTCAATTGTACAAAAAGGATAATTTGCAGCTTCAGCGGCTGCAGTCGCAGTTAACGCATTAAAAAGAGTAGATTTTCCTACATTAGGAAGACCAACAATACCACAATTAAATCCCATAATTCTTTCCTATTTTATTGCAATTCTAAGGCCACATTATTCATAAACGCTGCCATCTCCTTTTTGAGCAAAAAAGATAAATTATTCAGAATGGCATTAATTATTTTCTCACGATGGCCTTCTTCATTTTTTGAGAAATTCCCTAAAACATGCGAAGTGACTGCTTCCCGACAACCTGGATGCCCTATGCCTATCCTCAATCGCCAATAATCTTTTCCTACATGCGCATCAAGGCTCTTTAAGCCATTATGTCCCCCATGGCCCCCTCCTTGTTTCACTTTGAGACGACCCAATTCCAAATCTAATTCATCATGAATAACGACGATATCTTCTAAAGGAATTTTAAAAAATGATGCAAATTCTGCAACTGCAATTCCAGACCTATTCATATAAGTCACAGGTTTTAAAAGAGATATTTTTTCCCCTTGGATTAACCTCTCTGAGAATAGCCCCTGTCCGTGACGTTTAAAGCTATTAAAAGAGTAATGATGGGCTATAGAATCAATAACTTGAAATCCTATATTATGCCTGTTCAAAGCATATTCAGGACCAGGATTCCCCAAGCCCACCAAAAGCATTTCATTCTTCCCTGAAGATTATGAGGATGCAGAAGATTCTGAGCTTCCAGCAGCACCTTCAGTTTGAACTGTCGGAGGTACAATTGTTGCTAACGTACTGTCACGTTCAAGATGGGTAACTGCAACACCTTTTGGAAGATTAATCGAGGCTGTATGAACACTGGCTCCAATTTCTAAACCTTCTAGGTCAACTGTAATTTGTTCAGGAATGTTATCCGCTAGACAAGTGACATCAAGCGTATGAAGAACTATATTTAAGACGCCTCCACGTTTAATTCCTGGACATTTATTCTCATTAATGAAAACAACAGGAATGCTAAGATGGATTTTAGAATCCTTACTTACTCTCCAAAAATCAATATGTATTGGATTATCTGTCACGGGGTGAAATTGGACATCGCGCACTAAAGCTTTTTCAGTCTTTCCATTAAGATTTAATTCAAAAATTGTGGAATAAAAGCCTGCTTGATGCAGTCCTTTTAAAACATCTCTTGGGTCAACAGCTAAAAGTACATTTTCCTTATCGCCTCCATAAAGAATACCGGGGATTTTGTTTTGGTTACGTAGTGCTCTTGAAGCTCCACGACCTGCATTAGCACGTGTTTCAACTCGTAAATTTCCAACCGCAGTCATTTTAAACTCCTGTTCAGCTTTGGTTTAACAAACTTCTTCATACATGATATTTGGGTAATTGATCAATAAGAATTTAGAGTTTGAGACCTCTCTCGTAAGTAATTCTTCTTAAAGAAAAATGACCATGCATTCCTTTTTTCGACTCAAATGATTATTTCCCCTTCTAAGAAATTATATATTTTTCTTTTTATCTTCCTTAGAGGTCGATTTTTTATATTCAGGAACCAAGTTTTTTAAAAGTCTTAAACTACTTTGAGTATCTCGAGCCCGTGCTTTTTCCTCAAGTTCATTTATTTTATTTTGAAGGACTGAATATGACACCACCTGAGGAGACGCTAACATCAATCCAGGACAAGAGGTAGGCATTAATTTTTCAGTTTCATAGAAAAGCTCTTCATACAGTTTTTCACCTGGTCGTAATCCAGTATAATTAATTTTGATATCTTTTTCAGGTGTTAATCCTGCTAATAAAATCATTTGATAAGCAAGATCTTTAATTTTAACTGATTCTCCCATTTCAAGTACAAATATTTGTCCACTTGATTTTGCACTATTATATCCAAGCGCTGCTGCTTGCAAAACTAGCTCAACTGCTTCACGAACTAACATGAAATAGCGGCGAATGTTAGGGTCAGTCAACGTGAGGGGTCCACCACGACTAATTTGACGCTGAAATAAAGGGACGACCGATCCTGTAGATCCCAGAACATTTCCAAACCGTGTTGTAATAAATCTTGTACCATCATTAAGAGCATCCAAAGCTTGGCAATAGCTTTCAGCAAGACGTTTTGTTGTTCCCATGACCCCAGAAGGATTAACCGCCTTATCCGTTGAAATTAATACCATAGCTTTAACTTTAAAAGTGCGGCTAGCTTCTGCAATATTTCGAGTACCAATCACATTCGTTAAGATTGTTTCATTTGGGTTCATCTCAGCGATTGGTACATGCTTTAATGCAGCAGCATGAAAAACTATTTCAGGTTTCTCTATACTAAAAAGATCTGAGATACGCTTATAATCTGAAACATCTCCTAAGCAAATTGAGCGTGACAAGGATGTATGTTCTTCTGATAGATTAAGATCAAGTAAATATAATGAATACTCTGAATGATCAACAAGGCTCAAATGGGCTGGACCAAAATCCGCAATTTGTCTAACAAGTTCGCTTCCAATTGTTCCTCCTGCTCCCGTTACCATTATTCTCTTTCCATGCACAAAATCATGCATGCTTTTACGATCCAAAATAACTTCTGGACGATGTAAAAGATCTTCAATAGAAATTGGCTCTATCTCGATACTACGTGAATCAGATCCTTTAAAATCTGTTAATTTAGGAGCACGGGCTACGTCCACTTTTAAACTTTTACTGATTTCTATAATTCTTCTTAAAGGCTCACCTTTAAAATCAGGATCTGTAATAACTAGGTGGTGCGGGTGATCTCCAATCGTATTAAGATGAGCGATGACCTTCTTTAAATCATCTACAGTTCCAATGACTTCTACGCCGTGGACTTGCCCCCCTAAACGATGACGATCCCTATCAATAATTCCAACTATTTTATAGGTTCTGCCTGCATAACGATTAATATCTTGAATAAAATGACCTGTTTGATCTGAAATCCCAACTAAAAGCAATCGAGCTAAAGCATCGTCAGATGCGGATAACTTTCCAATTTGAAAAGAAACATAATCTTGTAGGATACGATATACAAAACGACCTGCACTTAAAAAACTAATATTAAGGCCCCATATTAGAACAATAACTGAGCGTGGCATGACAATCGCTTGGGACATTATGAACATAGCAGGGATATAAAGAAGAACTGTATAAGTGACAGAGATGACAATGGTCATAATTTCACGTATTGAGGCGTAGCGCCACATCGCACAGTATGTCTTCAACCATAAAAATATGCTTATTGAAAGCAAGCCAAAAACAACCATATGTTTAATAATAAAATCTATAGGATAATCTGTAATATCTGCCCCAACTCGAATCCATAATGCTAATGGAATCGCCATAAGTGAAACCAGAAAATCATATGAAATCACAATATATTTTCGATCAATAAAGTTGAAAATATTAGATGCTCTTTTTAAAAATTGAACTGTTGCTAAGCCTGATTTCATAAATAATCCTACAAATATTGTTTTTTCTCAGAAAGAAACCATTGAATCGTTTTTTCTAGACCTTGTTCAACTGAGAATCGTGGCTGCCAACCAACATATGATCTTAATTTTTGGTTATCTACCTGTAAAGAGGACGATAATCGTAAAAACGCTTGCTCTCTTTTCAAAACTTTAAAAATAAACTCTAGCATGGCTAAAGGACAATACCATAGATGAGAAGATAGTTTCATAGCTTTTCGTATTTGAGTAACAAGTTCCTGAATCGATAAATCTTGCCCATCACACAGCAAAAAGGTCTCATTCCTTGCCTTTGGATGCATTAAAGATAAGTATATAATATCTAATAAATTTTCAATATATATTAAGCTACGTTTATTGTTAATAGCTGCAAACGGCAATGGAATTTTTGAAGCACTTAGACGCAATAAATCTAAAAAGTTACCCTTTACTTTTGGACCATATACAAGAGGTGACCGTAAGATTGTATAACTCATTTTACTGCCTGTGCAGTAAGATTTTATAGCCTCTTCTGCCTGTAGCTTCGATTGCCCATATTCATCTTCAGGGTGAGGAACATCTTTTTCTACAAATGGTTTTGAATGTGTTGTCTCGCCATTTACTTTTATAGAACTTAAATAAACAAAATGCTTTACCTCGGCATTACATGCTGCTTGCACTAAAGCTTTTGTCCCTGTCACATTAATATTAAAAAGAGCGAAAGCATCTTGTTGCTGCTTTGAGTAATGACCCCGTTTAACGCCGTGTGCTTGGGCTGCAAGATGAACAACCATCTCAACCCCCTTTAGTGCTTTTTCCCATTCTGTCTCTTTAGTGATATCTTCGACAACTGAAAATTCATATGGGTATGTATCTTGCTTGTGGCGCAAAGCTGCTTTGATACCAATCCTCTTTTCTGTCAAGAAGGAGCATAAAGCCTGCCCTATAAAACCAGAAGTTCCTGTGATCAAAACTTTAGTCATTTCCGCTTTCTAAAAATTTTACAAAAATTATAGTCAACCAAAGTCCACTAACCCACCAACTCTGCCATATGCCATAACTTCCAATATTTACAATCAAAGCGCTTGAAAATGAAGCGTAAGCAGCTGATCTATTAAATTTTTCCTTAAAAAGACGAGGAATAGCAAAGATAATTAAACTTATTAAGTAAAGGATTAAAAACACCCCTGGAAATCCTAATTCCAACCATAATTGTAAAGGCAAATTATGAGGATGCAGAGGGAGTAAATCTAGAGTAGCGACTTTTAAAAAAGGGGTTTCTTTTTTAATTTCATCCGACAATATTTTCTTTTCTGCAAAATGTTTATGACGTGATGTATCTAAACCCCATCCAGTCCAAGGCTTTAAAAGAATCTCATCAGAGACAAATCTCCAAATATATAGTCGATGATAAAAACTTGGCTTTTCAATAAATTCATGCGTTATGTTTGCAACTGTACTAGGCGTCAGAACCTGCTTATAAAGTAACGGAGCTGCCATAAAAATGGCAGCGCATGTGCTTAGTAAAAGCCATTTTATGATTCTTTCCTTTATCAAAGAACATATGCCAACTAAAGCTCCAATTATAAAAGCTATTTTTACTGTTGTTGCTTCTAAATTAAGGATAACAAAAGCTGTTTGAAATATTAAAATCAACTGAAATATTAAAGCTAAATACTTTACTTCTTGATCAGGACTCGCCTTAAAAAACCGATTTAAATAAGCTAAAATTGGCCAGATTAGCATAACTTCAAGAGAGAGAGCTTTATTGTAGTATGTTAGCCAAAAAACCTCTCCTTTAATGAGAGAGAGGAACTTTCCTTGTGTTTTAATCTCTATCATCAACCAAGCATTTGTTATGATGAGTCCAAGCATAAGAGCCAATAAAAGCCGACTTTTAAAATTTTTATCTAGTTTTTGAAACATGAGGGATAAACCTATTCCTGCCAACAATAGCAATAGAAGCTTTGTCCAGAAATAAAGTGTATGTTGAAGATCTATCGACCACACAACACTTAATAGAGACCACAAAAGAAAAAATCCAAGGATGATAAGGCCATGCGTTATTTGGATAGAATTAAAAATACTTTTAAAATTAATTTGCGTTTGTTGAACTAACCAGTACGCACTTATACTTAAGAAAAACACAAGAAAAAGAGGCACAATAGCGCGAGGTGCAATCGTACTCAAAGGTAAAATTGTTAGAACTAAAAAGCTTAGTAACCTTTGCCAAAAAATTGACATTTTCATCATTTAAGAAAGTCCACCCATTTGGCATATGAGATTCCAAGAAGTCTCATCAATCTCCATTACAGAAAGTCGCGATTGCCGAATAAGAGGAAGATGAGAAAATTGAGGTACTTTTTTAATATCAGATAATGATACTGGCTTTTTTAATTCCTTTTCAAATTGTACATCCACACATACAAAATGTCCCGTTGTGTCTATAGGATCGGGATACGCAGATTTAATTACTCTTACAATTCCAACAATTCTTTTCTCTTTCACTGAATGATAGAAAAAACATAGGTCATCTTCTTTCATTCGTTTCATATTATTAGCTGCTTGATAATTTCTAACACCATCCCAAGCTGTTGTTTGATATTGAATTTGTTGCTCCCAAGACCAGGATCCAGGTTCAGTTTTTAATAACCATTTCGACATTTTTTACCTTAATGAGAATGTGTTTCCATTTTAAGAGGACGCGACAAAAGTGTAATAATTTCAGAATCTATAGGGCTTTGATGATGTAAAATATTATTAACCCCCCTACAAATCGGTAATTCTACTTCCAATACAGAAGCCAACTCAACTGCAGCTTTAGCCGTAAAGACACCTTCTGTTAACAAACATCCTTTAAGCATAGCCTCTGTAACAATATTCTTATGACCAATCGTAATACCTAGGGACATATTTCTGGATTGTGTAGAAGTACACGTTAATATGATATCTCCAACACCTGAAGGCCCCAAGAAAGTTTCAGGATGAGCTCCTTTTGCCATTCCTAGACGTGTAATTTCTGCTAAACCTCGTGTAATAAGGGACGCACGCGCGCTATCTCCATAACCGCGTGCAGTTGCAATCCCTGCAGCAATGGCAATAACATTCTTTAACGCTCCAGACACTTCAACACCAATAATGTCATTTGAAGGATAAACCCTAAAATTTTGACTGCTCAATGTACTAGCTAACCAACGACTTGTTTCTATTTCTCTTGCAGACAAAGTAGCAGCTGTTGGCTGCCCTGAGGCGACATCGCGAGCAAAAGTGGGACCTGAAAGAACTGAAACAGAGATTTCAGGCAGGCTCTCATGAATTACTTCACTCATTAAGAGTCCTGTGCCAATCTCAATACCTTTAGAACATACAACTAGATAACCATTTTTAGAAACATAGGGTTTAATCTGTCCAAGAAGATTTCTTACAGTTTGAGCTGGAACCGCCAGCAGTATTATATCAGCGTTTAAAGCTTCTTCGAGAGAGGACGTAATTGTTAAGTCAGTTGGGAGTGCAATACCTGGAAGGGATCTTTGATTTTCTTTATCTTTTGCTAAATGCTCTGCAGTTTGTAGGTTACGAGTCCAAAGTAATGTTTTATTATCAGCTCGATGCGACACCAACGCAAGAGCAGTTCCCCAAGCGCCGCCGCCTAACACACTAACAATGGTCATTATCTTTCCCCCTTTATAGATTCAAGTGGCCAGCGAGGTCTTGGCGCAAAATCTAACGAATCAAGTGATTTTAGTTGCAATTTTTCAATACCGGCCCAAGCAATCATTGCAGCATTATCTGTACACAAATTTGGGGGTGGTGCAATAAATTTTATTCCAAAAGTCTGGCTTATTTCTTGCAATGCTTTTCGCAACGCTTGATTTGCTCCCACTCCTCCCCCCACCACAAAGGCATTTAAAGGAACCTTCTGTTTTAAACAAAACTCTAAAGCATTACGAGAACGATCTATAAGGATATCAAGAACTGCAGCTTGAAATGAAGCCGCCATATCTTTTTGATCGTCATTTTGAAAAGAAGCTAATTTCTCAATTTCTTGTCGCACCGCAGTTTTCAATCCAGAAAACGAAAATGAGCATTTTAAGGAAGCATCCTTATGATGTAAAAGAGGACGTGGTAATTTAAATCTCTCGTGATTTCCCAAGATTGCTAAATGTTCAATTGATGGTCCTCCTGGGTAAGGTAATCTCAAGATTTTGGCGACCTTATCAAATGCTTCACCTACGGCGTCATCTAAGGTTGTCCCTAATAAAGCATATTCTAAAGCGCTTTTTACCAATACTAATTGACTATGCCCTCCAGAAACAAGAAGAAGCAGATAAGGAAAATCTAAAGACTCAGAAAGTCTGGCGGTTAAAGCATGTCCTGCGAGATGATTCACGGCAAGAAAAGGAAGTTTTTTTGCTGCTGCTATAGCTTTAGCCATCGTGATACCAACAAAGACTCCACCTATCAGCCCAGGCCCTGCAGTCGCGGCTATACCATCTAAAGCATCCAAATTTATATTGGCTTGTTCTAAAGCTTGAGAAATTATCGTTTCTAACACCTCAAGGTGAGCTCTTGCCCCAACTTCAGGGACAACTCCCCCATAAATACTATGCTCTTTTATCTGAGAAATTAAAATATTTGAGAGAATTTTTCTCTCCGAGCTTACAATAGCCGCTGAAGTTTCATCACAGCTTGTTTCAATTCCAAGAACCAACATTAGAAAAGACACACCATTTTTATTTGTACTTTATGTTAAAAAAGCAACTTGTTTCATCCTAAATCTATGCTTTAATGGCGTCAATTTGAAGAAAAAGGCAAGTCCAAAATGCGTCCTATTATTCTTGGCACTCGAAAAAGCCCTTTAGCACTAAAACAAGCAGATATTGTCAAAACAGCTCTTCACACTCAAGGGCATAATGACATTGAAATTAAGACCTACCAAACGAGTGGAGATCGATTAACCGATGCACCTCTTTCAGAATATGGTGGGAAAGGGCTATTCACCAAGGAAATTGAGGAAGCCCTCCTTTACAAAGAAATTGATATTGCTGTGCATTCTATGAAAGATGTGGAAACTCATCCCCCAGAAAAGCTCATTATCTCTTGTATTCCCGTGAGAGAAAACCCTAGTGATGTCTTGCTTTCAAAAGAAAATTATACTTTAGAAAATTTACCCCTTGGAGCAACCGTTGGAACCTCCTCTCTGAGACGTCAAGCTCTCTTGCTGCATTTAAGACCGGATCTTAAAATTGTTCCGTTACGCGGGAATGTCGGAACTAGAATACAAAAAATTCAAGAAGGTTTTGCGGACGCAACTGTCCTAGCTTACGCAGGTCTTTCAAGACTCAATCAGCTAAAAGATGTTATCCCTTTGGATATAGATGTTTTTACCCCTGCCCTTGCTCAGGGTGCGTTAGGCGTTCAATGTCGCCAAGACGATACATTTATACTTGAAACCCTCTCCCATATTCATGATAAAAAAGCAGGATTCTGTACTGAAGTAGAAAGAACCTTTTTACGGGCTGTTGATGGTTCTTGTCGTGCCCCCATCGGAGGGCTTGCTCGCTATATTAATGAAGATGAAATAAGCTTTATAGGCTTTGTATCTGACCCTCAAGGAAAACAATTTCTTCGTGAAAAAATCACTTCCCCAACATCACATATTTTAGAAGATGTCCAGATTTTAGGTAAAATTTTACGTAAATGGCTTGAGATGCACCTTTAAAATATCTTATAAATACTTAATATGAAAAAGCTTATTAAAGAGTATAGAATGACATATTTCTACCGTATCTTATTATGCATAACCTTTATGCAACTTTTCTTCATCTCGCAAAGCGTATGTAAAGAGCATGGAATTGCAATGCACGGAGAACTTAAGTACTCTATTAATTTTAAGCACTTTTCAACTGTTAACCCTAAAGCACCAAAGGGTGGCAAACTTCGTTTAGGTGTGACTGGCATTTTCGATAGTCTCAACCCTTATGTTATAAAAGGAACGCCCCCTGCTGGACTCAGTATCTTCACTGAACGGTTAGTCTTTGATACATTAATGAAACGTTCTCCTGATGAACCCTTCTCGCTGTATGGGCTAATTGCTGAGTCTGTCGATCTTGCTCCAGACCGTTCATGGATTATTTTTTATTTAAACCCCAAGGCTAAATGGCCTAATGCCCAACCCGTTACTGCAGATGATGTGATATTTAGCTTTGAAACACTCAAAGAAAAAGGGCTTGCAAATTACCGCTTATTTTTTAAAAAGGTCGACAAGATCCAAAAGATTAATAATCATACCGTCAAATTCTCTTTCTTAGCTGATAAAAATAATGGAATGTTTGATCCTGAAGCTCCTATGCTCATTAGCCTTTTACCTATTTTGCCTAAATATTTTTTTGAAGGACGAGATTTTGAAAAAGTCACGCATGAAGAAATTCCAGGAAGTGGCCCTTATAAAATTAAACGTCTGAAGATTGGCCATATGATCAGTTATGAGCGACGCCCCGATTATTGGGGAAAAGATTTACCTGTCAATGTTGGGTTTTATAATTTTGATGAAGTACGGTTTGATTATTATCGAGATTCAAAAGTCTCTCTCGAAGCCTTTAAAGCCGGTGAATACGATTTCAGAGGAGAATCAGAACCCAGTCAATGGATTGAAAACTATAATTTCCCAGCTGTAAAAGATGGAAGAGTCGTAAAAGTTGAATTTAACCACCAAAGACCTGTTGGGATACGAGCTTTCATTTTTAATATTCGAAAAGACTTATTTAAGGATGAGCAAGTTAGGCGTGCGCTCACCTATGCGTTTGACTTTGAATGGCTAAATCAGTCATTATTTCACAATTGTTTCACGAGAACTAAAAGTTATTTCGATAACACGATGCTTGCCAATGATGGCATCCCCCAGGGAAATGTTCTAAAATTATTGCAACCGTTTAAGAAAAACTTACCTTCATCTCTTTTTTTAACTCCTTATTCTTTACCTGTTTCAGGGACTAAAGCCAAGTTAAGAGAAAATTTAAAAAGAGCGCGAGATCTATTACAAGCTTGCGGCTGGGAAATTCATGGTTTCCAACTAATTCATAAAGAAACAAAGAAACCTTTTAAGTTTGAGATTATTCTTTATAGACCCGAAGATGAAAAAATTACTCTAGCCTATGTTAAAAATCTAAAATTGCTCGGAATCCAAGCAACAGTTCGAACAGTTGATTCTACACAATATGAGCATCGATTAGGAACTTTTGATTATGACATGACGCTTCATACTTGGGCACACACTCTTTCCCCTGGAAATGAACAAAATCTTTATTGGAGCACAAAATCAGCAGATCAAGAAGGAAGCCGTAATTACATTGGAATCAAAAATGCCACGATCGATGCGCTTTGTCGAATGCTAGCTAACGCTAAAACTTATGAAGAACTCGTTACAATAACGAAAGCTTTAGACCATGTCCTCTTATGGGGACATTATTTAATTCCTTTATACCATAGTAATAAAATTTTTCTGGCATATTGGGATAAATTTGGTCATCCTCAATTTAATCCGCTTGATGGAATTATATTAATGAACTGGTGGTCTAAAGAATTAAAAGACAAATGACAACATCAAAAAAGCATCCTTATCATCTTGTTGAACCTAGCCCTTGGCCTTTTATGGGAGCTCTCTCAGCTTTTATCCTTGTAATTGGTACCGTGTTATTTGTTCGAAAATATGGTTCATATGTCTTATGGGCGGGTACCAGTCTTTTAATTTTTACAGTAATGGGATGGTGGCGAGATGTTATAAAGGAAGCAAAAACAGAACATAATGCAGTTGTGCGACATGGATTTAAATGGGGCGTTGCTCTTTTCATTGCTTCCGAATTTATGTTCTTCGCAGCTTTTTTTTGGGCCTATTTTAATGCAAGCTTAATGCCAACAGCCGAAATTGGCGGTGTTTGGCCACCTAAAGGGCTAAAAACAATTGACCCGTTTGATCTTCCTTATTTGAATACCTTAATTCTTTTACTCTCCGGAACAACAGTAACATGGGCTCATTATTCAATGCTTGAGAATAACATAAAAGATAGTCTTGAAAAATTAGCCGTCACTATTCTTTTAGGAATCTGTTTTCTTGGGGTGCAAGCTTATGAATACATCCATGCTGACTTTGCTTTCAAAGGCGGCATTTATCCATCAACATTTTATATGGCTACAGGCTTTCATGGATTTCATGTTTTTGTAGGCGTCATTTTTTTAATTGTATGTTGGTTCCGCGGACGCCTAGGACACTTTAGCGCAACAGATCATTTTGGATTTGAAGCTGCTGCTTGGTATTGGCATTTTGTTGATGTTATTTGGCTTTTCTTATTTGTGAGCATTTATTGGGCAGGATCTGGTAGTTGAAGATATTCAATAGGGTCTCCACGTTTTCTGTTTTTATTCTTATTGGAATCCTACTTCTTATAAGCTTAGGAAACTGGCAAATATATCGTCTCTATTGGAAACAAGATTTGATCGCTAAGATGCAAAAACGTTCACAAATTCTTCCTATCTCAATTCAAGAACTTGAACCACTTCCGGCAAATGACATTAAGAACTTTGAATTTTCACCAGCTATAGCAGAAGGCCACTATCTTCATACATTAGAATTGAAACTTGTAGGCAGAACACATCAAGGGCAAGCAGGATACCACATTATTACGCCTCTCCTTCTCAAGACGAAAAAGATTCTTTTGGTTGACCGTGGATGGGTTCCTTTTTATGAAAAATCAATTGATCGTCCGAGAGGGCTTATAAAGATTAAAGGCTTGATACGATTAAATTCTGAAAAAAATTTTTTTACGCCGGAAAATAATTTTTCATCCCGAGAACTCTATTTTATAGCCCCGCATGAAATCTCAATAAAAACTGGGATTAAAGAGCTACTCCCTTTTTATATTTATATCTCGGATAATATTCAATCAAGCGTATTTCCTATTAGTAGCCCTCTCAATCTCAAGCTAAGAAATTTTCATCTTGCATATGCATTAACATGGTATAGTCTCGCGCTTGGATTAGGAATTTTATATTTCCTTTTCAAAAGAAAAAAATAACTTACATAGATGGACTATAATTTTTATGACGGCAAGAACAACAACACTACCCAATGGAATTAGAATTGTAACAGACACAATTGAAACTGTTGAAACAGTTGCGCTTGGTGTATGGGTTAAGGTTGGATCTCGTCATGAAACATATGAGATAAATGGAATTTCTCATATGCTAGAGCACATGAATTTTCGTGGAACAATACGCCATACCGCCAGTGAGATTGCTGAAAAAATAGAAGCAGTTGGAGGGCATCTTAATGCTTATACATCACGTGAACATACAGGTTATTATGCCCGCATACTTAAACAAGATGTTTCTCTCGCTGTTGATCTTTTATCCGACATTCTACAATTTTCAATGTTTAATATTGAAGAACTCGAACGTGAAAAAACTGTTGTACTGCAAGAGATTTCTCAAACTCACGACACACCAGATGACATAATTTTTGATCTTTTCCAGGAAACTGCTTTCCCTTCTCAGCCCTTAGGTTATCCAATTATCGGACGTCCAGATGTTATTAAGTCTTTTACACGCCAAGACCTCCAAACTTATATTGAAGATCAATATACTGCTTCAAACACGATTGTTGCCGCAGCAGGTAAAATAGAACATGAGAGGTTTGTCGAACTCGTTTCTCAACAGTTTACAAACATAAAAAATACGAAACCTAATGACGTAAGACAGTGTGAGTATAAAGGCGGTGATCTTAGGATTGCACGCGATCTAGAACAAGCTCATTTAGTTCTTGGCTTTCCATCAGTAAGGATTGGTCATGAAGACTACTATGCAACTTCACTTCTAGCCACTATCTTAGGAGGAGGAATGTCCTCACGCCTTTTTCAAGAAGTTCGTGAAAAGCGGGGACTAGTTTACGAAATTCAAGCATTTATTAATGGCTTTAGTGATCAGGGTATATTCGGAATATACGCAAGCTCAAATCCTCAAGAAGCAAAAGATTTATTGCCTGTTGTTTGTGACGAACTATTAACATTCCCTCTCACGATTACTCAAAAAGAACTTGATAGAGCAAAAGCACAACTCAAGGCATCAATGATGATGGCACTTGAAAGTACTACTTCACGCTGTGAACAGCTTGTACAGCAAACCCTAGTTTATGGACGTCCTCTAAAAACGGCTGAGATTTTAAATTTTATAGATCGTGTTGATTTAGAAAGATCTAAAGCAATTGCGTCTTCAATCTTCAATCAACCTATAACTTTTGCAGCAATAGGTCCCACGAAACAACTTGAAAATTATGAGAGTTTAACCAGGCGCTTATGCACGTAGTTTTCAATACAACCCCTTAAGACTCATAATTCTTACGAAAACCATTTATTATTCGATGGGCTTCTTCATGCACATGCCCAGTTGCTTCGAGTACTTTTGTTGCGAGTTGCAAGCTTGGTTCGAATGTTTCAGGTCTCACAACCGTTATGCCTGCTTGAGTTAATTTACTTTCATATTCATCATCTCTAAGACGGACAAGAACCTGTAAATTTGGAAACTCCCGTCTTATGGTTAAAGATATTCGTACAGCTCCCTTGCGAGAGTTTAAGCAAATAACAATAGCACGTGCCCGGTTAGCCCCAAGCGCTCTCAAAACTTGGGTACGACGTGCATCTCCATAAAAAATTGGATAGCCATCTAAGCGTCCTTGAGAGACTATCGATAGGTTATTATCTACGATTAAAAAAGGGATCATTTGCTCTCTCAAAAGAGATGCTATCATGTTTCCAACACGACCAAAACCGCAGATAATAACATGGTTACTGATATCCTCACACTCGCTAACTTGAGTTTCAATAGATTGCTCAGTTTCTTTTTCAACCCAACGCTCGTCTATATAACGTCCAAGCATAGCAAGTAAAGGTGTTATCCCCATCGAAATAGCCACAATTGCAAATAAAAGTTGACCTTGATCTAAAGAAATAATTTTTGCTTCAATTGCAGGAGAAAGAACCACAAAAGCAAACTCTCCACTTCCGGCAAGCAATAAACCAACCCTTAAGCCTGTCGAAAAAGGTATATTAAAAATACGGCTTAACCCTAGGATCACACTCCCTTTAAGAACAATCAATCCAAAAAGCCCAGCAAAAATAAAATTTATATTTTGCAAAATAAGGTAAGGATCAACACTCATTCCTAATGTCATAAAAAATAAACCAATTAATAATCCATAAAATGGCTGAATATCTGCCTCAACTTGATGTCGGTATTCTGTTTCAGATAAAAGGATACCTGCAAGAAAAGCGCCGAGCTCTAAAGACAAACCTGCCGCTGCTGTGGCTGCGCTAATTATTAATATAACTAATAAGCTCATCGTCACAAAAAGCTCTTGGCTTTCAAGCTGCGCAATTCCTCTATAAACAGGTTTCAATAGAACTCGTCCCAGAAGAATAATTAAAAATAAAACAACTGTTGTTTTAAGGAAGGAAATTCCTAGAATACTTATTAAGCTTGAAGAACCGTCTTTGAAAGCACTTATCAACATAAGCAGCACCACAACAAATAAATCTTGCAAAAGAAGAATCGCAAGAGATACACGTCCAAAGCGAAGCGCAAGGTCACCCCGTTCTGAAAGTATTTGAATTCCTACGGCTGTGGAAGATAGTGCTAATACTGTACCAATTAAAATTGCAGGCTCTAGCTTGATATTAAACATTAACAGGACAAAGATTATAAGAGCTGCTGTACATACGACTTGCAATAAACCGAGACCAAAAACATAACGTCTTAGCACGTGCAAGCGCTGAAGCGGCATCTTAAGTCCTATCGTAAACAGTAGGAACAAGACTCCCATTTCACCAAGAAATTTAGTCCCTTCCAGCGTATTAATAAAACCAAGAGCTTTAGGTCCAATGATTAACCCTGCAAGTAAATAACCTAAAATGCTGCTTGCTTTTAGCCATTGGAAAAGAGAGACAACTGCGACAGCAGAAATCAAAATAATTAATGTTTCTTTCAAATATAAAGCGTGTTCCAAAACCAACCTGTTTAAAAAATGATTGTGAGCTCGATTAAGACTTATAATAGCGAGAGAAGAATTGCATAAGCAAGCTTTATTGGTAAAAAATACGCAATAAAAACTCTTAATAAATTTTTACTGTTTCGAAATTTAAGCTATTTCCTATAGTTAAGTATTAACTCAACCATAGTTTATAAAAAAAGCGGGCTAAAAAAGCCCGCTTTTTAAATTTACGATTTTAGTAATTAATCGTTTTTATTTCTGTCGTGGGCTTTGCCTAAACGCTCAAGAGTTGGTGATTGAGTATTCATTGAATCAACAGTCACTGCGTTTGAATCAGAGACAGCGCTTTCATGTGTCTTCATTCTTTCTTTACAACGTGCAAGCTCACGATCATTTACAGAATAATTAGCATGGCAATCACGATCCCAATTTGGGTTATGTTCACAGGCCGCCAATACAGCTAGAGTACTCACAGTAAACACGGTCATAACATTTTTCATTCTTTAAAACTCCCTACAATTCAATTGTTTTTAACGTTTTCAAATTATGGAAATTAACCTTTTATGTCAATAAAGCCTATCTCATTCTCAGCAGTCTCTTTTAAATAAGTGCTATTAATGCAACACCTACAAAGATAGATCATCTATAGTTCTACTTGCAAACATAAGCCAAAAAATTACATAATAAAAAAGGAAAAGCTGTTGTTTCACGTTAGATGCAACTTCCCTGGGGCCGATATCAATCCTTAAGGGAGCTGTCCCTGCCAGAGTTTGTGGACTCCGGTATATGGCACCCACCTGCTAATGCGGGCCACACGAGGATGACTTTCATCGACGGTTACGATGGCTTTTCCACTATACCATTTTAGGAAGTTGAATATTTATGCAACCGGAAAAACTTCTCTTGCGAAGCCGGGCGAAAGAGCAGAGAAAAAACTTTTGTAATTCTTTAAAAGAAACTGACCTCTTTAAACTTCATCAACTTATCAGCTGGAAAGTGCTTAATTTTTTTAGCTTTAAGCCTTCAGATATTATCGCCGGTTATTGGCCGAAAGCCGAAGAGGTAGATTCGCGCCCCTTGCTTGAAAATTTGTTTCTTCAAAAATATGAGGTCGTTCTTCCAATAACAAGTAAAGAAAATAAAACTCTTCTTTTTAGGAGATGGTCTCCTCACAATTCACTTAAAATGGGGCTTCATAACACTTTTGAACCCCACGAAAATCAACCGCTTCTCCTGCCTGATATCTTATTTATTCCCTTGCTTAGCTTTGATAAACAGGGGCATAGACTTGGATATGGAGGAGGATATTATGACCAAACGCTCTCGACCTTAAAGAAAATAAAATCTATTACAACCATTGGATTAGCCTATGATATACAACACGTAAACCAGCTTCCAATTGAACCACATGACGAAGCTTTACAATGGATTGTAACAGAGAAAAAGATTTATAATTTAAGTGAGGTCGTATGAAAATTTTAGCTTGTGGTGATGTTGTTGGACGTAAAGGACGTTTAGCAGTGATGGAATATATCCCTAAGCTACGCTCTCAATTACAGTTAGATGGTGTGATTATTAATGCAGAAAACGCAGCAGGTGGCTTTGGTATCACACAAGATATTGCTCAAGAATTTTTCAATATTGGGGTTGATGTTATCACAACAGGAAATCACGCATGGGATCAAAAGTGTGTTAATAATTTCTTTTCAAAAGAATCTCGATTATTAAGACCGATCAATTACAAATCTGACAAACCCGGCGTAGGTATGACAAAAGTAAAGCTTCATACAAATAAAACTTTAGTTGTCATCAATATTATGGGGAAGCTTTTTATGCCACCTCCAGTGGTCGCAGATCCTTTTTTTACAATAAATGCTGCTTTAAAGGAATATCGCTTAAAACAAAATAATGTTGACGCCATCGTTATTGATATTCATGCAGAAGCAAATAGTGAAAAAATGGCGCTTGCTAATTATGTTGACGGTCAAGTTTCAGCTGTCGTAGGCACTCATACTCATGTCCCAACTGCTGACGCACGTGTTTTGCCAAAAGGAACCGCTTACCAAACAGATTTAGGCATGTGCGGCCCTTATGATTCTGTGCTTGGCATGCAAAAAGACCTTTCAATCAGTCGTTTTTTAGGAGCAGTCCCTTCACCTCACATGAAACCGGCAAATGGAGAGCCAACGTTATGTGGTGCCATCATTACAATCGATGATATTACCGGGCTAGCCTTAAATATTACTCCTATCAAAATTGGAGGGCTCTTAGACTCATCTAATCATCAATCTCTTTAATAAATTTTTAATGCTCTCTCATTATACTGCTCTTAGACAGCAGAATTTGATAATTCAATAATGGGAGAATTTAAATGGTTTCCACAAACAAAAGTTCATATACTCGGATCGCGATGGCATGCCAAGGGGGAGGTTCTTTAGGAGCTTATCACATTGGCGCACTCAGAGCGATGCAAGAAGCCGGATACACACCTGATACGATCGCAGGAATTTCTATTGGAGCTTTTACTGCTGCAATTATTGCAGGTAATTCTCCTCAAAACCGTGTTGCTAAACTTGAAAAATTCTGGGACACGATTTCATGGCCGGATATTCCTCCGATGCCTAATTTAACCGATGAGATGAAAAAATTTCATAATTCACTCACCTCTCTTCAAGGATTTATTTTTGGGCAACCTAATTTTTTCTCACCTCGGTTTCCTGTTCCACAAATGCAACCAAAAGGAACTGCGGCATCCACAAGTTATTATGATACAAGTAAATTAAAAGAAACTTTACTTCAGTTCGTCGATTTTGATGGAATCAATTCTGGAAAATTAGGACGGCTTATTTTAGGCGTTACACGCGTAAAAGATGGACAACTTGTTTTCTTCGATAGTGCAAAAATGAAAATTGGCCCTGAACATGTCATGGCCAGTGGTTCGATGCCTCCAGGTTTTCCAGGAATGGTAATAGATGGCGATTTATATTGGGATGGCGGATGTGCCTCCAATACCCCTCTCGATGGTATCTTTGATGCAGAACCTAAAGTTGATACTCTTTGTTTTATGGTTGACCTATTTGCCGCAAATGGAAAAGAACCACAAGATATGGATGAAGTTACCCTTAAACTAAAGGAATTACAATTCACAAGTAGAACAGCTCATCATATTGCTCACCTTAGCAAAAGACATAATCTTTCGGGATATCTTAAACATCTTACAGACGCATTGCCTGCAGATCTCAAGAAAGACCCTATCATGAAAGAAATCCAAGATTTTGCTAATGATAGCAAGTTTGATATTGTTCATATTGCTTATAACAAACCCAATTATGAAGTTTCAAGCAGCGATTGTGAATTCTCTAAAACATCAATCAAAGACCGAGCTTCTCATGGCTATCAAGATATGAAATCTGCTCTTGAGCATAGTCCTTGGCTTAAAGATAGAAAAGCACATATAGGTTCAACAATTCATAAATTTGTTGGCGCTAAACATCTAAGTTCTTCTTAGTTTAATTTTAACAAGAGAAGCCCTAATGTAGGGCTTCTCTTTTATCTTAAGCAATTAATTGTTTTACATGCTTTGCTATAGGTGCAAAAGAAACACGATGATAGGGCGTAATACCATGTATTGTTATGGCGCGTTGATGTTCAGCCGTCCCATAACCTGCATTTCTCTCCCAACCATAATGAGGATATTCTTCGGCTAACTTACACATTATTTCATCTCTTACAACTTTTGCGACGATTGAAGCCGCTGCAATTGAGAAACTTAATGTATCTCCTTTTACAAGAGTTTGGATGTGACATTCTAAAGAGGGTCTTACATTTCCATCTACCAGTGCAACGTCAGGCTTCACTTCTAAAGAATCGACGGCTCTTTGCATTGCTAACATTGCCGCTCGTCTAATATTTAATGTATCAATCTCTTGAACGCTTGCTTCTGCCCAGGCAATAGAACAGCTATCCCTCTCTAGTTTCAGTATTTCCTGATAAATCATCTCCCTCTTATTAGGAGAAATCTTCTTAGAATCTTGAATAATTTCAAGGAGTTTTTGAGGAAAATTTGTTTGATTGATAATAACAGCTGCAGCAACCACAGGCCCTGCCCATGGGCCACAACCGACCTCATCAATCCCCACAACAATTCCAGTATATTGTTTTTCATAAAAAAAACTTGGCAACTTCATTCCTTTAAACATACTTTAATTATTTAGATCTTTGTATTCCTCTTCATCATTATCTTCGAAACTTTGATCCATATCAGGCTCAAAGATTTTCCGGAAAAAACCGGGGGTAAGGATAGAAACAGGGTTTACAGTAATTTCAGGCTTATCACTATTACCAGAAATAGTATAAGCAACAGAAAATAAACCTTCATGCTTACCACCACTAGCCAGCTCTCCTATAATCGGAATCTTTGATAAAATAGTATTTAGGTGGTATGCAGGAATCACTGAACCATGAAGCTGTAAGTTCTTTTTTTGCAAATCAACAACGCCAGCAAATGTTAAGCCGAGGGATGTGCCATTTGCACGCCCCTTTGTAAAAACGATTTTCTTTGCAGTTGCACTAAACTTACTGCGAAAATGATTAAAAGGTAGCCCTTTTTCGGAAAATAAATCAACTACGCCTGTTGGGAATGCAAGTGCCAATAGCTTTCCCATAATAGGAGCCTTTTTCAGGGAAAAATCTGTTAACTCAAACTTTCCTTGCCAAGGATCTTGTGGCATCCGATCATCATGGGTTGCAAGAACATTCAGATTCCCTCTATAAACATCATCATATATCCCAAATGCTTTTAAGAGTTTGCCGCCATGTGCCGTTCTCAATTTAATTTTTCTTGTATGCATATCGTTAGCTGACAAATGAACCTCAAATATAGTTTGAGGATTTTTTTTCGAAAGCTCTGCTCTAAGATCTAAATAACTTAAAATACCCTTATTGTAGTTCAAATTGAGATTGCTATTATAAATCACTTTATCAACCCCTAAGAAGACATCATTTATCTTGGCTTTTAGCTCAAAATCCGTGCTCAATTTCTCTTTAGAGGAATTTAATAGACTCTGCCATAATGGTTCTAAATTCAGT
This sequence comes from Caedibacter sp. 38-128, assembly GCA_001898705.1. Lineage (GTDB taxonomy): Bacteria > Pseudomonadota > Alphaproteobacteria > Caedimonadales > Caedimonadaceae > Paracaedimonas. Next base: position 30,387 of record MKUU01000060.1, on the reverse strand, counting down.
GCCTTTCCAAAAAGGTTCATCCTATATATCTGATTATCTCCCCGTAAAAGATTAAAGTGAATATTTGTAAGACCCACTTTAAAGTGTGAGAAATTTAGTTCTTTCAAACCTAAGTTATCAAACAATCCTTTTCCTTCAATATGGATACCGTCTAGGACATTAGCTTTAATAAAGTTCAATTTATGAGGTGAAAAATTACTCATTTCCATTGATAACTCTATATCTCCTCGCACCATTTTAGGCTTTAACCATCCTAAAATACGCGCCCGAGCGTTTGTAAGATTAATTTTCGCATGGAGGCTTCCTTGAGATTCTTTTTTCCCCAAGTAATGAATTTCTAGAGGAGCGGTCCCTACAAATTCCTGAACAAAACTAATTTTTTGATGATTAAATAATTGCTCACCAATGACACCTGTCAGATCAACTTTATTATCAAAAAGAGAATCAAGATCAAAATTCTTTTGCCATGTAATCTGAAGAGGAACACCACAAACATGACCGCCTCCCTCAAAAAGCATATTTTTATTATTAATTTTTAAATTGAATTTTCCATCATATAATTCGCAGGGAAATGCCTCTATAATATTTAATAATTTTGTATTAAACAGTTTTGAATTAATATCTACTTGAATTTCCTTTAATGTAATTGTTGTTAAAAGAGGAAATTCTAAATGGACAGATGTCTGTGCTTCACCAGAAACTTGAGATGGTTTTAATGAGAGCTGCTTTGCGTATTCTAAGGGCTTATGATCTACTAAAGAGAGATGTTGAGATAAAGAGCCATCTACTGTTAATTGAATATCTATATTTTGATTCTCTTTGTCCAAATCTCTGATATCAACACTACCACTTTTAAGTTTAAGTTGATGGATATTTCCTGAGCCAAGCTTAATCAAAAAATCTTTTAAAGAATAGACAGCTTCACCATTAACCTGTGTTACTTTTGGCATTTCTTCAAGATAAGAAACTGTTGCATCTTGTATCTTAATAATACCCCCAAGGTTTCTCTGGAGAAAATCAATTTTCTTGCCTTGTAAAACAATAAGTGAATCTAGCTCCAACGTTGCTTTAGGAACCTTACCTTGAGCAATATTCTTTATGACCCATTGCCGCGGTGTTATTGCTAAATTTGTAGGCCAAAACTTATCTAAATCATTCAAAAGAACATTTTCTGCCTCAGTTTTACTTTTTAGCTCCATTTCTTGAGAATGTTTATTCCAAACTCCTTCAGCCGTAGCTCTAATATACGTCTTCCCAGTTTGAACTTCTAACTTTTTCACCTGAAGATGACTGTTAGAGTAAAATACTTCTAGACCGCCTTTATTAATATCGATGGGTTGTTTAAACAAAGAGGGAATATTAATTTTTCCTTGCTCAAGGGTTAGAATCAATGAAGCTTCTTTAAGTCCTTCTTTTTCTGAATAGTGAAATTTGCTCGTCGCAGAGAAAGTTAACTTTATCCCTTTCAAAAATAAAAATCTATCTTCGATCGTAGACGTTTGTTTCTCTCGTTCTTGAGGTTGGATTGGGGGTGAGTTATTCTGAGTGTTGCTATGAATATTGAGATCAACCAATATGTCTCCTGCCTTATGATCACTCGTCCCACTTAACTGAAAAAAACTGCTTGAAGTCCCGCCTGTAACATTAAATTTCTGCTTCTTATCTACACGCTCTAGGGTAAACATTAAGTTTGGAATATGTAAAAGTTCTTCCTGTTCAGAATTATCAATTTTTATGTCTGCTTGTTCTATTTTTATATGTTTTAACTTTCTTAAGTTTTTTTTCTCTTTTAAGAAGTTGTCTATAAGAGTCAAAATAAATTGATCATCGGCTTCCGATGAAACCTTAAGTGCGGGGCTTATACTTTCATAAATGAAATAGAGTGAAGGTTTAATAATATCTAGGGTTCTTATACTAAATTTTCCTATTAGTAGATTGGGAATAGAAAAACTAACTTTTAACTCTGGAAAAGCAACTTTAAGGCGCTTTCCTTCTCTCTCTTGCACTTTGACATTTTCACCATGGATAAAAATTGGGTGCCCCACCCCTTTCCAAGTAACTTCAACGTAGTCAAATGATATTTTATATGCTGGGACTATGGCTTCAAAGCTTCTTATAATACTTGGATTTAGATCTTTCAAAATTAGCGGTGTATAGTGAATACGTGCTAAAAATGCTCCCCCTAATACTAACCCTATCCCTAGACCGCCAATAATAGTCCATAAAAAGTATAAAAGTATTTTTTTAATAATATTTTTTTTCATTTCAAAAAATTAAGTTTTTATTATTATGAGAAACAAAGTTTACAAGGAGGATACTAATGCTTTTATCGCTTGACCAACCTGCCCCTAGTTTTACCACAGTAACAGACCTAAATCCAATACTTACTCTTGAATCTTTCAAAGGCCACCCTCTTATTTTATATTTTTATCCTAAAGATGACACACCTGGATGCACGCTTGAATCTTGTGGATTTCGAGACAATTATTCGGAAATTCAACAATATCAAGGGGCTATCCTTGGGGTCTCAAAAGATAGTATTGCATCTCACAAAAAATTCCGCACAAAATATGATTTACCTTTTGAACTTGCTGCAGATACCGAAGGAACTTTGTGTAAACTTTATGATGTTCTTCAAGAAAAAAGTATGTACGGAAAAAAATATATTGGGATAGAAAGATCAACGTTTTTAATTGATCGCAATGGAATTCTTCGCAAAATGTGGAGGAATGTTAAAGTTCCAGGTCATATTCAAGAAGTACTTGGAGTTCTTAAAAATCTTGAATAAAATATGAAATAATCAATAAAGATAGAGAATTTAAATTTTATTTATGACGTATAAAATCGCTTAATTCCTTGTTCTCCCCCATTGCATGCACAAGCAAGGTAGCATATATTGTATCAAAATTTATTAAACTTGGAGATATTTTATGCCTTGGCAGGATAATAATGAAGACAAAGGCCGCAACCCCTGGGATAATCAAAATGATCCTTGGGAGAGTCGTAAACAAGGTTCTGCCCTTAATCTAGAAGATTCATTTCAAAAAGTTTGGGAAACCTTTAAAAAGTCTTTTTTTGGTAACGGTGGAGATAAGCCTCGAATCATTTTGGGTTTATTTTTGTTGTTGATTCTTCTATGGCTTGCAACAGGATTTTATCGTGTTTCGGAAGGTGAATTAGGTGTTGAACTGCGCTTTGGAAAAATGACAAGTATTACTCATCCTGGGCTTCGTTATCATTTACCTTCCCCGATCGAAACAGTGATTGTTACCAAGGTTGCTGAAATCAACCAAGTTGATAGCGGTATTCGCATTAAATCTGATACAGCGATGTTAGGAGACGATAGTGATAACCAAATGCTCACAGGGGATGAGAATATTCTTACCCTCAATTTTTCAGTCCTGTGGTTTATTAAAGATGTAACAAAATATCTATTTAACGATCCAACACCAAATAAAACGGTAAAACTCGCCGCAGAAAGTGCTGTTCGTGAAGTTATTGCCCAAACAACAATCGTCGATGCACTCACAAAGGGAAAAGATAAAATTGTTGTAGATGCTCAAAAATTACTTCAAAAGATGCTTGATGATTACGGTATAGGCATTGAAGTACAGCAAGTCCGGCTTTTACGTGTCAATCCCCCAGAAAAAGTTATTGATGCTTTTCGTGACGTGCAGAGAGCACGAGCTGATCGGGAAAGTAAGATTAATGAAGCACGTGCCTATCAAAATTCGATCATTCCTGAGGCTAGAGGACAAGCTCAACAAATTGAGCAAGGTGCTGAAGCTTTTCGACAATCTGTCGTTGCTGATGCTCAAGGACAAGCTCAACGTTTTCTTGCCTTATTAAAAGAGTATAAAAAAGCACCAGAAGTTACTCGAAAACGTCTTTATATTGATCTTATGACTCAGTTAATGAAAAACGTTAATAAGGTCATTATTGATACGCCAGGCAATACACAAGGAATATTACCCTATTTGCCTCTTCCTGATATTAAAAACAAACCTTCTAGCTCCTCAGGAGAATCACAACAATGAGAATATCATTCATCCCTTCTTTTATTTTAGGTGTAAGTTTAATTCTTCTTACTGCAAGTAGTTCACTTTTTACGCTTCATCAAACAAAGAAAGCGCTTGTTCTACAATTTGGTGAACTTGTAAAAATCCATGATACACCTGGTCTAAAAGTTAAAATTCCCGTTATTCAAGACGTAATTTTTTTTGACAGGCGCTTACTCGATTATAATCTTCCTGTCATTGAAGTGAATGCTGGCGACCAAAAACGAATGGTTGTAGATCTTTATGTTCGCTATATTATTAACGACGTATTAGTATTTTATAAAACAGTTGGCACGTTAGAGGGCGTTCAAAATCGTCTTGGGAAAATTGTGCCTGATATTATGCAAGAAGTCATTGGGCGAGTCCCTCTTTCTGAAATGTTATCTTCAAATCGTGCAAAAATTATGGAAGAAATATTTCGTAAAGTCCGAGACTCAGCTAAAAACTTTGGGATTGATGTTCGAGATGTGAGGATTATTCGCGCTGATTTACCTAAAGAAAATAGTGAAGCGATCTTCAATCGAATGGAAAGTGAACGACGTCAAGAAGCAAAACAGTTTAGGGCTGAAGGAGACGAGCAAGCCCAAGGAATACGAGCAAAAGCAGATCGCGAACGCACCCTTATTCTTGCACAAGCACGAAAAAAGTCTGAAATTTTACGAGGTGAAGGCGAAGCAGAAGCTGCACGCATTTATGCAGATTCTTTTTCCCAAGACACTGATTTTTTTGAATTTTATAGATCGATGGATGCGTATCAAAAAGCAATGAAACCTGAGGACACAACGTTTGTGTTATCCCCCTCAAGTGAGTTCTTTAGATTTTTTCATAAAAACAAGTTAGGCAGGAATTAAGGAGAGAAAAATGACATTTAATTATCATAGGATAAAGCTTAAAAACGCTATTATGGCTGCTGCCATCTTAGCTGCTTTTGGAAACACATCCCAGGGCCATTCTGTACCTTTAAGCTCTTACAAAGAAATTCCTAATAATTTTGCAAATATCGTTGAGCCGCTTCTACCCGCTGTTGTTAACATTTCAACAACAACCGAAGTGAGTGCAAATCGTCGCTATCAAGAGATGCCTAATTTTCCTCCAGGAACACCTCTTGATGAATTTTTTCGTTACTTTTTCGAAGAAGGACAACCTACAAGACCCCGCAAAACAACATCTTTAGGGTCTGGTTTTATTGTTTCACAAGAAGATAAAGAAGCTTTTATCGTTACGTGTAATCATGTGATTGCTGATGCCGATGAAATCACTGTTATTTTGCATAATGATACAGAATTAAAAGCAACTGTTGTGGGACAGGATCGACGCACTGATTTAGCCCTTTTAAAAGTTACAACAGACCAAAAACTTGCCACTGTTGAATGGGGTGATTCAAGTATGGCACGCGTTGGCGAGTGGATCATTGCTGTGGGCAACCCTTTTGGCCTCAGTAGCACCGTCACAATTGGTATCATTTCAACCATTGCACGTAATATATCTGCCCGCGCTAAAGGCGCGCCTGCTGTTGATTATATTGATGGTTACATTCAAACAGACGCTTCACTTAATATGGGGAATTCTGGTGGCCCCATGTTTAATATCAATGGTAAAGTTATTGCTATTAGTACTGCAATATTCTCACCAAATGGGGGGAATATTGGCATTGGATTTGGGATCCCAGCTTCCCTTGCCAAAACGACGATTGAACAGATAAAGAAATTTGGTCATCCAAAACGAGGATGGTTAGGTGTAACAATTCAAGGTGTCACACCAGAAATTGCGGATTCTCTTAATCTAAAAACAACAGCAGGTGCTTTGGTTGGTGCCATTGCTTCAAATAGTCCCGCAATAAAAGCCGGAATTAAACGTGGCGACGTCATTCTTTCATTTGATGGAAAGCCTGTAAAAGAATCCCGTTTACTGCCAAGAATGGTTGGTGAAGCAACAATTGGAGGAAAAGTCCCTCTCACCATTTGGCGTGATGGTAAAGAAATTAAGCTTGAAACGATGGTTGGTGAATTTGAGGAAGCTCAACAAGAGGGTCTCATTGTTGATCCAACAGAAGATAATAGTGCTCAACGTACTAAAGGACCTAAAGTTCTTGGGATGCTTGTTAAAGAAATTAAACCAGCTGAATTCGAACGATATGGCGTATCTGAAAAAGGTGTTATCATCGTTGGACTTGACCAAGAAAGTGAAGCCGCTGAGAAAGGACTGCGACCTGGCGATCTTATCTCAGAGATCACAATTGCAGGAAAACGCGAGCGCATTACGACTGCAGAACAGCTCTCAAAACTTATTGACGAAGCTCAAAAGCAAGGTAAAAAACAAATTCTCCTTCTCATCAATCGAGGCGGTATACAAAGATTTATTACTTTGGCTTTGGTTAAAGACAAAAAAGAAACTAAAAAAGCAGAGTAACTTATTAAAAAAGGCTGGGGAAACCCAGCCTTTAAAATAGTAGAATATTGAAAATTTTTTATCCAGCCCGCGAAATCAATCCCACAGATTTATTCAGATAACTATCTACAGAGGTAACAACCCCCTCTAGATGTTCAGAAAAAAAGTGATCTGCTCCTTGAATAATATTCTCTTCTACAACAATATTTTTTTGCTGAGATAGTTTTTTCGTCAACTCTTGGACAGAGTCTCGGGGAACTATTGTATCTTGATCACCATGAATAATAAGGCCTGAAACCGGACAAGGTGCCAAAAAGCTAAAATCATACATATTTGCAGGAGGGCTTACAGAAATAAAACCATCGAGTTCAGGGCGCCTCATAAGAAGCTGCATACTTATCCATGCGCCAAATGAGAAGCCAGCGACCCAACATTCCTTTGCATTCGGATTATAAGTCTGCATCCAGTCTAATACAGAAGCTGCATCGCTTAGCTCGCCTTCGCCATGGCTAAAACGACCTTCTGATTTCCCCACGCCACGAAAATTAAAACGTAGGGTGTTAAATCCTCGATTTACAAAGGAACGAAAAAGAGCATAAGTGACCTTATTATTCATCGTTCCTCCATGCTCAGGATGAGGATGAAGGATTAAGGCCATCGGCGCATAAGGATTATTTCCATGATGATAACGGGCTTCAATGCGCCCTTCTGCTCCATTAATAATGACTTCAGGCATTTTTGACCTCTTCCTTAAATTATGGCCTTTGAGTACACTAACTCGCCCATAAAAGTCAAGGTTTGTTTTATAACCCTTTAATTAAAAAGAAAAAATTACAAAAATTTTAAATAAACCTCGAGCCTCTTAATAAAATATTTAATAACAGTACTTTCTTATTCTCACAGAATCTAACCCTTGTTAAAATCAACGGATACTAAAGTACTGTTATAAGTTATATTTTATTTTGATTCACAGACACCTTCATTTCCATTAGGAGGAGTGCCTGAACCATCATCAGGTAAATCATCATCGTCAGCAATGATAACAATTCCTGGTACAGCAGCTGCAGCACCCATGAGAGCGAGTATAAGCCCCGAACCTGCCACACTTTGTGCTAAAGGCGCAGAAGCTAATTGCCATCCCATCATTAATCCAACTGTCAGTATTGTTAGTTTCTTTTGCATCTTTATTCTCCCTTTTATTTCATGTGTATTCTTATATCTTCTTCTTTAAGCCAACCATAAATTCATGAGCGTGAGATTTTTTAGCGAGTGTCGCTTGGTACCCTCCATGAACTGTCCAACCCGATTTATAGACAACAGCAACACTGGGGCCAATATTGAAGCTATGACGCGTTTTACGTGGCAGATCTGCACTCAAGCTTAAAGGATTACCACTTAGGCTAAAGGTCGTTTTACCTTTAAATTTCCTATCATAACGATAACCAGTTGTTATCTGAGCAGACCATCGACCTTCTTCAAAAGCATAGACTTTTGCTAAACTATAGCCTGTTGTCCCCGCAATATTCAGGGTACTCTGGCGACCAACGGACATATTAAACTGGCCAGCGCCCCTTTCAGTATATGCTTTTCGGCGATTATCCAGTGCTTCCACACCGATATAGGGTGTAAGGATCCAATCATTTTTAATAGCCGTGTAGGTTAATGTTGCACTTCCGAAAATTTCTACATTTTTTTGCTTACTCTTAGCCGTTGTTTTGACTGGTGCGCCAAGGACATTACGTTCATTATCAGTTTTTCCAAAACCCAAAGATAACATCGTATTTAAAGCAAAATTCTTTCCAAACGGTATTGTTAAATAAGGCCCCGCAAAAACACGCCCTACATCGGCTTTACCACGATCACTTTTCATATCAATCCGTGTACCAGTATATCCAGCAAAGATCCCAAAAGGCATATCTTTAAACAAGTTGGTATTTAAACCTGCAACAAGCCCTCCACTTCGACTCTTATATCCGGTGACAGGTCCATCATTATTTTGGAATCCTAAAGCCCCCATCGCACGAACCCAAAGTATTTTTCCTGTTTCTTGAATCATTGTAAAAGGCGATGTTGATATAGATTTTTTACTTATTTTATCCTGTATATGATGCTTACTGGTTGGCTTATACGCATTTAACTGCTGCAAAGCTGAAGCATACGTGCTCTGTTGATGGAGCTGTCCAAGCATTTTCATTTCATATCTTGCTTGCGGTGCATACTCGGCAAATGTAGAACAATTTTGATCTTGCGAAGTATCGGAGGCATTTCCTCCTACAATATTTCCGATTGCTTGATAATGAATTATTGTAGTCTCGGTTGAAGCCAATATTTCAGCTTTCAAATCTTGTCCTGCTTCAATTTCAGTGGTTTGAGGAGCTGGTGTCTCTGTCGGTGCTAAGTATTTTAGAACTAACTTAAGAATACTCCCTTCTGTTCCGTCTTCTTGTTGAAGCTCAAAAGAATAACCACTACCAGATGTAAATTGGCCTCCTGTTAGAGTTGTTTTTGAGAATGTTCCCTCTATTCCTTCCAAAGATTTTAAGATAGTGAAACTTTGCCCTACCTTATAATCAGAGCTAGGGGTTGCAATAATTTCTAGAGCTGTCTCTCCTTCAACTTTAATCGCTCCGGTGACATCTAGTAAGCTTGCTTCAGTGGGCGTTATATTGATTCGAAGAGTACCATTGTGTTGGGAATAATCTCCACCAATCGTAAGTGTACCAGGGGTATTAGCAGAACCCGGAACCACAATACCTTCACTATTAAATACGTTTCCTGAGATTTGTCGATGTCCGCTTAACGTACCCGCCGTATCAACAGTAAAACGTGCTTTGGCTGTATCATCAATATCGAGAAGATTTACAGTCCCTTGATTAATATATATCTCGCCGCCATGTTCAATCTTCCCAAGGTTTAATGTTCCTGCATCTTTCTTCATAAGTAGAGTCGAGTCATACCCCGTCAAACCATTGGGTAAGGTAATTGCATGAGCCCCTGTCTCAATATTCACCAAAGACCCAGGGCCTCCAGCCATTTCTAATGTCCTGTTTGTGGTCATATCTGCCGTAAACTTGAGCGTTCCGCCTTGCAGATACACCGTCTTACTTAATTCACTATCACCAAGATTTTTATCTTCTTGAATGCTTAAAGTACCTTCGCTAAGAATAAAGCTTCCTTTATAGGCACTATTGTCACCCGCTAAAGTTAATGTTCCGAGCGCCCCTCTTTTCGTTAAAAAGCTTTGATTTCCAGCGATTTTTCCATTCAATATCACTGTATTGTCAGCTGTATCTAAAGCGACTGACTGATCTATCATAACTTGTAAGTTTCTATTTAAATCCATACTAGATCGCAATAGAAGTGTTCCATTTTGTAGCAGTAAAGGACGGTTTAAATTGGTATCACCAAGGTTATTATTATTTTCAATACTTAATGTACCACCCCCTAAACAAAATTCCCCTTTATAAGCACTATTATCACCCGATAATTCAACTGTTCCTTGACCCTGTTTATTAATGGTTCCTGCTGAAACAGAAGCAAAGCCAGAAAGGGGGATTGTATCGGGAATATCTGCTATAAGATTTACCCAAGCATTATCCATTAAGAAGAGGGTACGTCCTAAGCCTTGCCCATTTCTTAAGGGATCTCCATCAACTATACCACCAGCAACTTTATTGGTACCATCAATAATGCTATTTTTTAAAGTAAGGTTCCCCATCACGAAGAGAGCTCCTCCTAAGCCAGCCCCACCGCCACCATAGCCACCCGTAAAGCTACCATCACCTGCAGCAAAGCCACCTCGCCCTTGGCTTCCATCTATATTACTGTCAGTGGAACCACCACCACCACCGAAACCACCACCACCACCGGCTGTTCCTAAAAAAGGACCACCAACACCCGCGTCTTCCTTTAAGCTACCGCCGCCACCGCCGCCAAAACCACCGCCGCCGCCGCCAGCTTTTCCGGCGTAATTGTATTGGCCCCCGGCACCGCCGCCGCCGCCAAATACAGGACTTCCTGCACCGCCGCCGCCATTATATGCCCCTTCTCCACCACCATCTGCACTTACTTGAGCAATATTTGGATCATTATTTGAAGGGCTTCCAAATCCACCTTGGGTATTGCCACCAGGATTTCCATCGCCTTGTTGGCTACCACCACCACCGCCACCACCAAGGCCACCGCCACCACCACCGCCAACGGTCGGATGAGTACCACCTTGTCCCGCTAACACAACATCATTGATTGTTACACCATCACCACCTTTACCATTCTGCAAACCTGCTTGGCCTGGCTGTCCTGTGCTTTGAATAATGTTGACACCATAGCCGCTTCCTCCTCCAGAACGTGTGTTAGCATCTGTTCCGGTACCCCCACCACCCGTGTTCTGAATTGGGTGGGGACCATTCGCATAATCAAGCGTGCTACCACCTTCGGCCGTGTTATTTGAGAAGGTGACATTCTCAACAATAAGACTTGCATTTTGATTGACAAGGACCGCACCACCAAGGCCACCACCACCGCCGCCATAAGTACTACGGCCTCCTTTAGCCTTACCATCTTGAATATCCATATTCTTTATTTCAACTTGAATAGCAACATTTCCATCACCGATGAAAAAGGGACGGTTGTCTCCTTGACCACTCACAGTAACCTTGCCGCCTTGTGCATTAACACCGTTAATTGTAAGACTTTTTGTAATGATGGGAAGATGGTCTAGTATGTTAATTGGCCCATTGAACCCAGGCGCAAAGGTAATTGTTGTATTATCATCAACATCTCCGTTAGCATCGATGATTGCCTGTCTTAAAGAACCAAGTCCAGCATCACCATTATTTTGGACCTTAAAATCTGCACCATACGCTAAAGATGAAAGTGCAGTTGTTAGAAGTGCTGCTGTTAAGGTATTTTTAGCTATAATTTTCATAATATTTCCCCAGTTTTTAATTCAAATTTTCTTTAAATTAGAACTGAATTAGTTAAATTTTTATAAACTCCTAGTTTTTCCTTAATGAATAGGGATTTTTCACAAAACAATCTTGACTATTTTAGTCAGAATAAATAGGGTAAGGATATTCAGCATGAGAAGATGATATGAAATTAGGGACTAAAGGACGTTACGCAGTTATTGCGATGACAGATCTTGCAAGTCAAAGGCAAGGAAGACCCATTACACTCGTTGAGATAGCTCAGCGACAAACCCTTCCTTTATCTTATCTTGAACAACTTTTTATTAAGCTTCGACAAAAAGGGCTTGTTGAAAGTGTCCGTGGAAATAATGGGGGATACTTGCTAGCATCATCTCCTGAAAGTATTTATATCCGCGATATTATTCTGGCCGCCGAAGAGAAGATTAAATCAACTCAATGTGAAGCTTTTTCAACACAAAGCTGTCATGGACAATCAGAACGTTGTTTGACTCATAATCTTTGGGCGGGTCTTGAAAAACATATCTTAGATTATTTAGGGGCGATTACCTTAGCTGATGTATGCGCACGTCGCATTCTCCCGGATGGATGCAAAATAAAAGAGGCTGTTGCATGAAAAGAATACCTATTTACCTCGATTATAACGCTGCAATGCCTTTACGCCCTCATGCCCTAAAAGAAATGCAAGAAATTTTTTCATTAACTGGGAATCCTTCTTCCATCCATCGTTTTGGTCATGCCCTTGCCATGCGGATTGAGAATGCCCGCCATCAAATCGCAACCTGTTTAAATTCTTTGCCTGCTGAGATCATTTTTACAAGTGGAGGAACTGAGGCAAATAATCTAGTCCTGCAAAGCCACCATAAAAATGGTTATGATATCCTCGTCAGTGCTGTTGAACATGACTCCGTGCTTAAAAGTGTTGAAAATCCTAAGACGATTCCTGTCGATAACAAAGGTATAGTTTGCCTCGACGCCTTTGCAAATATGTTGAGCCGAAAGACACAACCAACTCTCATCTCTGTGATGCTGGCTAACAGTGAAACCGGGGTCATCCAACCTTTAGAAGAAATTATTGCGATTGCGAAGCATCATAATGCGCTTGTTCATACTGATGCCGCCCAGGCGATGGGCCGTATTTCTTGTAATTTTAAAGGCTTAGGCGTTGACTTTATGACACTCTCTTCTCTTAAAGTCGGCGGTCCTGCAGGTGTGGGTGCGCTGATTGCGAAAGAAAAATTACCTCTTACTCCTCTCTTGATGGGAGGAGGACAAGAAAGAGGAAAACGAGCAGGAACCCCGAATACAGCAGGCATCTGTGGCTTTGCATCTGCCATCACTGAAGCTTCTCAAGAATCCTGGAGCAATTGCCAAGCATTAAGGGATGAACTTGAGTGTAAATTACTTCATTTAACACCTGAGGCTTATATTTTTGGACAACAAGCCCCTCGCCTTCCCAATACCACTTGCATTTCTTTACCGAACCATCGCAGCGATAAGTATGTTATGATGTATGACCTTGAAGGCATTGCCATTAGTGCGGGTTCTGCTTGCTCTTCTGGAAAAATTAAGTCATCTCATGTCCTTAAAGCAATGAATGCGTCAGAAGAGTATGTTAATTCTGCCATTCGTGTTAGCTTAGGGCTTCAAACAACGAAAGTAGAGATTGAGGAGTTTTGTAAAATCTGGCAAGACATCGCCATGAAACTTCAAAAGCAACCTTTAACCAAAGACCAGAATTTTCAAGATCTAACGATATCGAGGAGAGAATCTTATGTCAGCCCAGAACTTTAAAACATCTCATCCAGATATGATTTATCTTGATTATCAAGCAACGACACCTTGCGATCCTCGCGTTGTTGAGAAAATGCTTCCTTATTTCACAGAATATTTTGGAAATCCGCACTCTCGCAACCATCAATTTGGATGGGATGCCGAAGCCGCTGTTGAAATAGCTCGACATCAAGTGGCTGAGATTTTAGGGGCCAATCCAAAAGAGATCATTTTTACATCAGGGGCAACAGAATCTAACAATTTAGCCCTTAAAGGGGTCGCTTATTTCAATCAAGCCGAAAAAAACCATATCATTACTTGCGTGACGGAGCATAAGTGCATCTTAGATACGTGCCGTCATCTTGAACAGCAAGGCTTTGAGGTAACTTACCTCCCTGTTGAGGATAATGGACTGCTGGATCTTAAAAAATTGGAAGAAGCCATCACTGAAAAAACAGCATTAGTCTCAATTATGGCCGTTAATAATGAGATAGGCGTCATCCAGCCCCTTCAAGAAATTGGCGCTCTTTGCCGTAAAAAAAATGTGTTCTTTCATACTGATGCTGCCCAAGCCGTTGGGAAGATCCCTTTAAACGTCAAAGAAATGAACATCGACCTTTTAAGTCTTTCAAGTCATAAGCTTTATGGCCCCAAAGGCATTGGTGCCCTTTATGTTGGCCGTAAACCAAGAGTCCGGCTTACCTCACAAATGAATGGTGGTGGGCAAGAAAGAGGCATGCGTTCAGGTACGCTTTCTCCTGCTTTATGTGTTGGACTTGGTGAAGCCTGTAGAATTTCCCACGCAGAAATGATTTCAGAACAAGCTCACTTAACACAGCTAAACCATTATTTTCTTGAGAAAATAGAACGCTCTCTGGATCAAGTTTATTTGAACGGTGACCGTCATCAAAGGGTCCCAGGAAATCTCAATCTTAGTTTTGCCCATGTTGAGGGAGAAGGACTTATGATGGCAATCAAGGATCTTGCTGTTTCATCAGGTTCTGCCTGCACCTCAGAATCGCTTGAGCCTTCTTATGTGCTTCGAGCGCTTGGTGTTGACGAGGAACTCGCCCATACTTCACTCAGGATTGGATTTGGACGTTTTACAACGCTTCAAGAAGTTGATAAAGCGAGTGAAACAATTATTTCTGCTGTTCAGAAACTTCGTGAAATGAGTCCGTTATGGGAAATGGCTCAACAAGGCATTGATCTTAAAACCATTAATTGGGCGGCACATTAAGGAGAGTATTATGGCTTATAGCAATAAAATTATTGATCACTTTGAAAATCCACGAAATGTCGGCTCATTCGAAGGCACAGACCTCGAAGTAGGAACAGGCTTAGTGGGTGCTCCTGCTTGTGGGGATGTTATGAAACTCCAAATTAAAGTTAAAGATGGCATTATTGAAGATGCCCGATTCAAAACCTTTGGGTGTGGTTCTGCAATCGCTTCAAGTTCGCTTGTAACTGAATGGGTTAAAGGAAAAACAATTGAAGATGCTTTAGAGATCAAAAATACAACCATAGCGCAACACTTGGCTCTGCCTCCCGTAAAAATTCATTGTTCAATGCTGGCAGAGGATGCCATTAAAGCAGCGGTTAAGGATTATCAAGATAAGCAAGAAAGATCCAAGGATGGTGAATGAAAAACCCCCCGTTCTCCAAGTAACAGATACGGCTGTTGAAAGAGTTAAAGCTCTTTTAGCTGCTCGCGGGAAGCCTTCTCTTGGAATCCGTATTGGAATTCGAACAAAAGGGTGTAACGGCCTTTCTTATACCCTCGAATATGCGGATGAGAAGAATGCCTTAGATGAACTTGTCGAAGCGCAAGGAATTAAAGTTCTCATTGATCCAAAGGCTTTGTTGTTTCTCTTAGGAACAGAGATGGATTTCGTTCAAGATCAACTTCAGTCGGGGTTTGTCTTTAAAAATCCTAACGAAAAGGGGCGTTGCGGATGTGGAGAATCTTTCCATGTCTAGTTCCTTTTTTTCAATGAATGCCTTTGAAAAATTTAACTTACCTTTTGCGCTCAATATTAATCTTGAAGACCTTGAACAGCGGTATTTTAAGGCCCAACATCAATATCATCCTGATCGTTTAAAAGTTTCCAAAGTCGCTCACGAAAACGCAACAGATGGCTATGCTGCTGCCTTTAATGAAGCTTATCAACTTTTAAAAGATCCCTTAAAGCGTGCTGATCACCTTTTAAAATGTTTGGGTTGGCTTGCTTCAGATGAAAATCTTAGCGGCGCTCAAGATCCTAAATTGCTTGCATTGATGATGAACCTCAATGAAAGAATTGAAGACGCTGTCACTGAAAAAGCAAAAAAGAATCTTAGTTGCTTCCTGGAAAATGAAATTCAACAAAGTTGGAATGAACTCGAAAGCTCTATTGATAGCCAAGATAAAGGTAATGCTGTTACTTTGCTCACGAAACTCAAATATCTTAACCGTCTTAAACTGAATTTAAAGTAGAATAGCGATGTTGCTGCAACTTGTTGAACCAGGTCAAACGCCTTTACCTCACGCTCAAGAAGAAAGTTTTGCTATCGGAATTGACCTTGGCACAACCCATTCTCTGCTAGCCTTTGCTTCAGAAGAAAATGCTCCTCAGCTTATTCCTCTTCAAGGAGAACGCCTCATTCCTTCTGCTGTTTATTACACAGAAGAAGGTTATCCCATCGTCGGTAAAAAAGCGCTCTCAATGCTCTCACAAGACCCGCGAAATGTTATTCGCTCTATAAAAAGGTTCATGCATTACGGCAGCCAACGTCATACGTTGAGAGACCTTGCCTTAACGCCTGTCGAAATTTCTTCTCACATTTTAGCTTATTTGAAATCACAAGCTGAGAGACAATTAGGGCGCCCCATTCATAAAGCCGTCATTACAGTTCCCGCTTACTTTGATGAAGCTGCCAGAACAGCAACACGGGATGCAGGCCGACTCGCGGGTCTTGAAGTCCTTCGTCTTGTCAATGAACCCACAGCCGCGGCCTTGGCCTATGGCCTCGAGAAGAAGGCTCAAGGCATTTATGCCGTTTATGATTTTGGAGGCGGCACTTTCGATCTGTCACTTCTTAAACTTCAAGGAGAAGTCTTCCAAGTCTTGGCAACAAGAGGTGATATGAATCTTGGCGGCGATGATATTGACCACGCCCTCTACCAAGAATGTTTTCATACAAAAGATCAAACAATCGATCCTAAGCAGGCTCTCTTTGTCATTCGTCTGCTGAAAGAAAAGCTTACCGAACAAAATGAAGCCTCCCTGACGATTGAAAACCACGCCTATACGCTTACCCGTCAGCATCTTGAGGCAATTGCTCAACCCTTCATTGACCGCACGCTTGAGCACTGCCAGAAAGCGCTTGAAGATGCAGATATCCGAAAAGAAGATATAAAGGGTGTGATTCTTGTTGGGGGTGTAACCCGCATGCCTCTTATCAAAAAAGCTGTTGAGGCTTTCTTCGGCAAAAAGCCTCTTGATGACCTCAATCCTGATGAAGTTGTTGCCTATGGAGCTGCCTTGCAAGCACGTGCTCTTACGCAAGGAAGCAATAATCTTCTTCTCGATGTCGCGCCTTTATCTTTAGGGCTTGAAACGTTTGGCGGGATTGTTGAGAAAATTATTGAACGCAACTCCCCTCTCCCTGTCAGCAAAATTCAAGAATTTACAACCCATGAAGAAGGCCAAACCGCCATGCTGCTTCATATCGTGCAAGGTGAGCGAGAACTTGTCCAAGATTGTCGTTCATTAGCCCGTTTTGAGCTCCATGGTATCCCTCCTCTTCCCGCAGGGATCGCGCGTATCCAAGTGCAATTTACGGTAGATGTTGATGGTCTACTGACGGTGACTGCAAAAGAAAAAACTACGGGCATTAGCCAATACATTGAAATTAAACCTTCTTATGGCTTAAGTGAGTGCGATCTTTTAGAAATGATTTCAACCAGTCTTACCTATGGCCAACAAGATCTTGAAGCACGCCTTTTGATTGAAGCAAAAGTTGAAGCAGAGCGAATTCAAAAGGTTACCCTCAATGCCCTTGAAACGGATCAAGATTTGCTTGAGGAAAAAGAAAAAAAACTTATTCAGACCGCCCTCCAAAGCCTGAATGAAGCTTTAAAAACTCAAGACCGCACCAAAATTCAACAAACCACTGAAGAACTAGCCGCAACAACGCATCCTTTTGCTGTCAAAAGAATGACTTATCATCTGAATGAAGCCCTCAAAGGCAAGGATGTAACGACCCTATAAAATTTTATCTCTTAACTAACTGATGTATGCTAGCATTTAAACCTACAGTTAAGAAAGGGAACCTTTATGAACACAAAACTATTATTGGTCTTAAGTGCGCTTATTTTATCGCCCATCACATTGCAGGCTGAAGGAAAGGCAAAGAGTCAGACTGAATCAGTCGCCTGTGGAACTATTGATATGCTTGGCCTTGAAGCTTTGATCAATGCTAAAACACCGCTGGTTCTGATTGATGCAAGAACTGATAAATATTTTGATGGCACACTAATTTTGGGGGCTAAGCGCCTTCATGTTGAGTCTTCTGAAGCCGATGTCGCAAAACTTCTCCCTGAGAAAAATACGCTTATCGTGGTTTATTGTGCCGGCGTTAGCTGCCCTGCCAGCAAAATGATGGCTAGCCGCCTGATTAAAGAAGGCTATAAAAATGTGATCGACTACCATCATGGAATTCGTGAGTGGAAAGCCAATAATAAGCCGATTGAAAAAGCTTAACGAATCAGCCTAAATATGAAGTCCGGTTTTCTGAGCCGGACTTCTTTAAAAAATTAAAGTCTAAAGCTACAAAAACTTTATCTTTTTAAAATACTTTTTTTGCTTGCAAAACATTTTGTTTCGCCCTATTTAGGCAAGGTTACCAACATGATATGCGGTCGTGGCGGAATTGGTAGACGCGCAGCGTTGAGGTCGCTGTGGAGGAAACTCTGTGGAAGTTCGAGTCTTCTCGACCGCACCAAATTTTTTCTTTTCTCTCACTGAAGAAATAATTGCACTTTTAAAAGAGTGTCCCTAATTTTTATTGCTTAATTCAGAGATAAAATCGAGACGAAGATCTATTGTAGGAAAGCAGCAAGCTTGACCATTTCCCAAGAGAAATTTTCAAGCCTGCTTGTTGTTGGTTTATGCGTAAGACCTCAATGTTCGAGCCCGTGTTTTATTATTCTGTAATTGTTTTTGATTATTCTCTGTAAGGTTTCCCTTAACAAGTAATTTTTGAAGACTAGGCGTGACTTCTAACCAACTTGAAATGTCTTCATTTGCACCTTCTTGGAAACTTAAGAACGGTAAATTTAAATGCTCGAGAGTTGTATTTGATTTCAATATAGAAAATGGCTTTTCTATTTTTTGAAAATCTAGGAAACCCAGTATATTTAAACTTTTTAGATGGGAAATACCTGCAGAAACTCCTAAAAGTAAAGCTTGCATACTTCTATCATCAATTTTGCTTCCACTCTGCAGAACGAGATTTTCAAAAGCTTGATTATTCGAGATGTACGTAATTAAAGCGGGGATTGACTTATCACCAATTTCACATCCACCTAAACCCAACAATTGAAGGTTTTGGGGAAGCTCCTCAATTAAAACTTGGGTCTCTTCATCATTAACGGCAGGAAGACCAGAACTCAAAATTAATTCCTGAACGCCATGTGGGAGAGCTTGGATTACATTAAGTATCCCCCGCGAATCCGTCAAAAGTAATGTCAATTTTTCAAGCTGAGAAAGAGATGTAATCCCTGACGCTAAAATATTAGCGCTTCCATCCTGACTATTATAGTTGAGTTTCAATACTCTGAGATTAGTAAGACGCGTTAAAGCATCTACCATGCTTTTATCAAAAAAGTTACCCAGTAAATTTAATTCTTCAAGGCTATGAGGAAGCGCCGTAATTAAATTTCTCAAGCCTTCTTCAGGAATAGAAGCATTTTCTAAAATCAAGGTTTGAAGTTTAGAGGGAATATTTAAGGCTAAAGCTTGCGCCCCCTCACACTTAAGATCATTGCCATTCAGATCCAGATGTGTAAGCGTCGAGGGAAGTGTTCTTAGAAAGGCCATATCTCCGCTAATTCCCATAAACCATAACTCCAATGTATGAAGATGAGTCAAATTTTGGATTGCAGAGGTTAAAGTTTCTATAGTTTTTTCTGTAATTTCTGTCATCCCCTGACGCGAGAAACCCAACTTTTGCAGATTTGAAAAGCGTGAAAGCTTTGATGCCACCAATTCTACGTTTTCTACCTCTAAGTAACTGTGAATATCGCTTAATATCAACTCTTGCAGTTGCTCCGTATTCCATTCTTCTTCTGCAAATGCAAAATCATCGTAAGAGATAAAATGAGTGTGACTTTGGTCCTTCTCTTCTTCGCCGAGATTAGGACTTGCGAAGGACACGGTGGTTGAGAGGAGAAGAGTGAAAAGGGTTTGAATAACTTTTTTCATCATGTTGAGTTTCTTCCATCAATAATAAGTTTTGCCTAAAATATAGGTAAGGGTGCTTTTTTAAATTACAAGTTAGAATTAAAAAATTTACAATGAATAAAAAATTTTCAAATGGTTAATAATTATAATATTTTAAGCTTAAATTTATTTAATAACCTATTGATTTATATACGCTATATATTTAATAAAAGAACAGAATTTACTTGAAATTTGTATCACGATATGATAGGCTGGTTATAGATGGTCAGAGATGATTTTCTTCTCTTATGAAAACCTCAAAAGATTTCATAATTCTTTCAAAAATCTTCGAATACTGTCTCAATAATAATGCAGGGACTTAAAAACCTAAATTATTAAATAAGAAAAGCCTTTTAACGCTCTTTTTGAACGAATGCTCTTTCTTTGCCTTTTTTCTGAGGTCGATCCCTTTGAAAAGAGGATGACAAAGCGTCCGGATCAAACGCTCATCCTACGGCGTCGCGAAACCATGGTTGGGATGAAGAACGGGAATGGCGAGATGAAGGCAGGTCTTATCGTGAGATGAAAGAAACGATCTGTCCTGCTCTTATCTTAACCATAGAAAGGCTTCCCAATTCTTTTCTGGGAGGAAGACACTCAGAAAGGGAGAGGGGCAAAATAAAAACAAAAAAATAAACAGAGAGATAAAAAATGATGGAAACATATGAACTAAGAACAAACGTTAAGAAGAATCAATGGGCACAAGCTTGCTTTAGACAGCCGACAGCCAAGAGACAGTTGCTCAAGGGATATTTAGGGAGACAAGCGTCCTGGGCTGATACCTCACAAAGAGACAAAGGCATCCGTGGTTGGCAGCAGCTCTTTCACCAATGGAGAAATCAACATATCTCAAGGCAACAAGTGATAATTAATAAGTTTTCTAAGTTCCTTGGACTTCTCGGCATAGACGATAAGATTACAGCCCCCTATTCGCAATTTTTTTCGCCTCAAGAAAATGAAGTATCGTTTCAGCCTTATCATTATGTTAGTGTGCAGAATGTTGTAATATAAAAATGAACCAACAAAATATGAAGAACGATCTTTATTTAAGTGCTCTTGATTATCATCGCTTTCCTAAGCCCGGAAAACTTTCTTTGACAGCAACGAAACCGCTTGCCAACCAAAGAGATCTTTCTTTGGCTTACTCACCAGGTGTTGCCGCGGCTTGTGAAGAGATTGTGCGCGATGAACAGGAGGTGTCCCAACTGACGGCACGGGCGAATCTTGTTGGCGTCATTACAAATGGCAGCGCTGTCCTTGGCCTTGGCAATATAGGCCCTTTAGCAGCTAAACCTGTCATGGAAGGAAAAGCCGTCCTTTTCAAAAAGTTTGCAGCAATTGATGTCTTTGACATTGAAATCAAAGAAAATGATCCCGAAAAACTGATTGATATCATTGCGAGCCTTGAACCCACTTTCGGTGCTTTAAATCTTGAAGACATCAAAGCACCTGAATGCTTTTTTATTGAAGAAGAACTCAAAAAACGGCTTAAAATTCCTGTTTTCCATGACGATCAACATGGAACCGCCATTATTGTTGCGGCGGCTGTTTTGAATGCGCTTGAGCTTGTGAATAAAAAAATCCATCAAGTAAAACTTGTGACATCAGGGGCCGGTGCTGCAGCTCTTGCTTGTCTCAAACTTTTAACAGAACTTGGCCTTCCTAAAGAAAACATTTTTATTTCTGATCTTGATGGCGTGGTTTATGAAGGCCGTGAAAAAGGGATGGATCCTCATAAACAATGTTTTGCTCAAAAGACTGATGCCAGACATCTGGATGAGATTGTGGAAGGTGCTGACATCTTTTTAGGTCTTTCTGCTGGAAATGTTTTAAAGCCAGAAATGCTTGCAAAAATGGCGCCCTCTCCCTTAATCCTTGCTTTGGCAAACCCCACCCCTGAAATTGATCCTCTCATGGCAAAAGCACTGCGCCCTGATTCTATTGTGGCAACGGGTCGTTCCGATTTTCCAAATCAAGTCAACAATGTCTTATGCTTTCCTTTTATTTTTCGGGGCGCTTTAGATGTCGGCGCAACCATGATCAATGAAGAGATGAAGTTAGCTTGTGTACATGCCCTTGCAAACCTTGCAAAGGCAGAGCTCTCTGATATTGTTGTCCATGCCTATGGAGACGATGAATTGATCTTCGGTCCTCAATACATCATCCCTAAACCTTTTGATCCTCGCCTGATGACTGAAATTGCGCCCGCGGTGGCAAAGGCTGCCATGGACTCAGGTGTTGCAATGCGTCCCATAGAATGTCTTGAGGCTTATAAACAGAAGCTAAGCGAGTATGTTTATCGCTCTGGCCTCACCATGAAGCCGCTCTTTACCCAGGCCAAGAAATCCCCTAAACGGATTGTTTTTGCCGAGGGAGAAGAAGAGCGCGTTTTACGAGCTGCACAAATTATATGTGATGAAGGTTTAGCCCATCCTATCTTAATTGCCCGTAAGAATGTTCTTGAGAAAAGGCTTCAGCGATTAGGATTGCGTCTCATTCCAGGCAAGGACTTTGACATCGTCGATCCTGAGCAAGATCCACGCTACAATGATTATTGGCAAGACTATCATGCACTGTTGGAACGCTCAGGTATCACCCCCGATTCTGCAAAACTGATCGTTCGCACAAACCCGACAGTCATTGCGGCGATGATGCTCAAGAAGAATGATGCTGATGCCATGATTTGTGGTATCTATGGCCGCCATCCTCATCATCTAAACCATATACAAACGATTATTGGGCAGAGCCCTGACATTAATGTATGGGCAACTTTAAATGCCGTTGTCACTGAAAAAGGGGTTATTTTCATTACGGATGCTTATGTCAATGAAGATCCAACAGCAGAACAATTGGCTGAAATTACGCGGTTAGCCTCCGCCAAAGTGCGAGAATTTGGAATTATTCCAAAAGTAGGGCTCCTTTCTCACTCTAATTTTGGCACCAGCAATTCTGCTTCAGCCCAAAAAATGCGAACTGTTTTAGAGCAATTACGTCAGCAAGTTCCTGAACTGGAAGTTGAAGGTGAAATGCATGCAGATGCAGCTCTTTCAGAAATTTTACGTAAAAAAATATTTCCTCATTCGCAACTTCTAGGAAGCGCAAATCTTCTTGTCATGCCTAATTTAGATGCCGCGAATATTGCTTTTAATCTCGTAAAAATTATCGCTGATGGACAAAATATTGGCCCCATTTTATTAGGGGCTGCTAAAGCAGCACACATTGTGACACCCTCGATAACTGTTCGAGGCTTGCTTAATATGACAGCCGTTGCTGTGGTGGATGCTCAAGTGAAAGCTCTCTCGAACACTGGATTGGAAATAGGAATGTAGTCATGGTTACAGAAAATCCCTCTTTACCCGAAGAACCTCTTACAGAAAATCTTTTTGGGGTTTCAGAAGAGCGGATCCACGCTATTTCAGTCGCTTTAGAAAATACAGATTATGAAAAAGTCCATCAGCTTATTGAAGACTTACATGCCGCGGATGTTGCGGACCTTATTACTTCTTTACAACCAGAGCCCCGTGAACATTTTGTAAGTATTATTAAAGATTCCCTTAATCCAGAGATTTTAGCCAATCTTGATATCCCCACAAGAGTTCAAGTTCTTAAAATGCTTGGTCATGAGCTTATTGCTGTAGCCTTAAACTCTTTGGCGAGTGATGATGCTCTTGAAGTTCTCTCTTCTCTCGAAAAAGAGCAACAAGAAAGAGTCCTGCAGGCCATGCCGCCAAGAGAACGCGCGATGCTTGAGAAATTCTTAAGCTATCCTAAGGATAGTGCAGGCCGCCTTATGCAGCGTGAATTGGTTTGTGTTCCTCCTTTCTGGACGGTCAGTGAAACCCTCCAATTCATCCAGAATTCTCATGACTTACCTGAACACTTTTATACCATTTATATTATTGATCCACGTCAGACCCCTTTAGGTGAAATTTCTTTAAGTCTTCTGCTACGTCATCAACCGGATACTGTTGTCTCAGATATTATGCAACAGGATATAAGGTCTATTCTTGTTACGAAAGATCAAGAAGAAGTTGCTTTTGCTTTTAGGCACTATGGTCTTGTCTCAGCCCCAGTGATCGAAGAATCTGGCCGTATTGTTGGAATGATCACCGTTGATGATGTTGTTGATGTTATTGGTGAAGAAGTAGAAGAAGATATCCTTCATATTTCAAAAGTTCATGAATCAAACGTGAACGAGCCCGTGAGCAATACAGCTTATTGGCGTATCCGATGGTTAATCATTACCCTCGTCAATACCCTTATTGCGTCATTTGTTATTGCGCAATTTCAAGTATCCATACAAAAAATGACTGCTCTTTCCTTTTTAATGACAATTAATGCTGCCATGGGCGGAAATTCTGGAATGCAGGTTGTTACAATTGTTGTCAGAGCAATTGCAACACGCCAGTTACGTGAAAGTGACATCTGGAGAGCCGTTTCTCGAGAGGTTCTTGTGAGTCTGATAACAGGGACGTTTTTTGCGTGTATACTCGGTGGCATTGCCGCAGTGTGGGTAAATGATTTATGGTTAGGTGTTATTTTAGCTATTGCCCTCTTTTGCAACATGTTATGGGCTGCTTTTGCAGGCACAATGCTTCCCATTTTAATTCATCGACTTGGTTTAGATCCGGCCGTAAGCGCTGGTCCTATCTTAACAACAACAACTGATGTTTTTGGTTATGCAATATTTCTTGGACTTGCGACCTTATTTTTGCTCTAATAAGTAGCAAATAAATATAAAAAAAAGAAAAAGGGAAGCATATGTCTAAAAATGAAATTTGTATTGTATCCGCAAAAAGAACACCAATGGGTGCCTTTCAAGGAATGTTAAGCTCCGTCACAGCCATAGAACTTGGTGCTCATGCTATTCGTTCTGTTCTCAAGGATATCCCCTTGGATCCCTCTCATGTAAAAGAAGTTATTATGGGGTGTGTTCTTCCGGCAGGGCTAGGACAAGCCCCAGCAAGACAAGCCGCGATTACAGCGGATCTTTCATCGAATGTAGGTGCCACAACAATCAATAAAGTGTGCGGCTCTGGCATGAAAGCTATCATGCTTGCGCATGATCAAATTAAAGCCGATGAAGAGTCAGTTATTATTGCGGGGGGCATGGAAAGCATGAGCAATGCTCCTTACCTCCTTTTAAATGCCCGCAAAGGATCTCGTGCAGGCCATGATAAACTGATCGATCATATGATGTATGATGGTCTCGAAGATGCCTACAAAAAAGGTTGTTCAATGGGCGTGTTAGGCGAGATCGCTGTCGAACAATGCCAGCTAACACGTAACCAACAAGATGAGTTCGCAGCCCTGTCCGCAAGGCGGGCTTTACAAGCAATCAATGAAGGATGGTTTCAAGCTGAAACTTCACCAATTTCAATAAATCTTGGGAAAGAAGTCAAAGTGCTTGCGGAAGATGAACCTCCGACCCGTGTTAAGTTCGACAAAATCCCGCTTCTAAAACCTGCTTTCAAAGAGGGTGGAACGATCACAGCAGCAAATTCAAGCCCTCTTACAGATGGTGCTGCGGCTGTTGTTTTAATGACCACAGCTAAGGCAAAAGAGCATCATCTTACCCCTCGTGCGATTATTCGTGGTCACGTTACTTATTCTCATGATCCGGATTTATTTACATTAGCCCCTATCAATGCTATTAAAGTATTACTTGAGAAGATTAACTGGAAACTAGAGGATGTTAATCTGTTTGAAATTAATGAAGCTTTCGCATTTGTTCCTATGGCTGTTATCAAAGAGTTAAAATTAGATATTAATAAAGTCAACATCCACGGCGGCGCTTGTGCGTTGGGCCACCCAATCGGTGCAAGTGGAACACGTATTATCGTCACTCTTCTTCATGCCTTAGAAAAATATAACCTTCAACGAGGCATCGCAACACTTTGTATTGGTGGTGGAGAAGCAACAGCGATTGCGATTGAAAGACGAGAATAATGACCCTGCGAGATACCGGAATTGCAATCTTTGTTGTATTCTTGTGGTCTACAAGCCTTCTTGTTCAGAAGTTTGCTGTAAATCATATTTCAATCTATGTTCTTGGTTTCTTGCGTCTACTTTCAGCGGCCCCTCTTCTTCTGATTTATCGACAACCACCCCATCAATTATGGCGTTATCTCGTTGCTGGTTTCTTCTGGAATGTTTTGAATTTCTTATTTATTGGTCTTGGCTTTAAAGCAGGTGTAGGCGCAGGTATTTCTTCGTTCTTAATACAAACAAATGTCTTTTTCGGCGTCTTCTTTTGTTACATTCTTTTGCGTGAAAATTTCCATGTCATTGAAATAATTGGTATGTTTATTGCCTCTTATGGTGTTTACTTATTAACTCAAAGTGGCTCTCATGTTTTAGATGAAAGTACAATGACAGGGATAATATCTATTTTACTTTCTGCTGTTTGTTGGGGAATTGGTTTTACCCTTCTGAAAAAAATGAAAATTGGTGCAACTATGGCGGATAATGTATGGCTTTCAGCTCTCTCTGCGCCTTCCCTATTTACGCTGCTCTTTGTACTTGAAGGCCCTCAAAAAACTATTTTTGAGTTTTCACATTTAAGTCCTGTCGGCATTTCTTGCGCTCTGTATGTGGGAATTGCCTCAACAATTTGTGCAAGCTATTTGTGGTTAAAGCTTGCACACAGAGTTTCTTCTTCTCAGCAAGCTCCTTTTATGCTTCTTTTACCAATATTTACGTGTGCTCTTTCTGCTGTGTTTATGCAAGAAACGTTAGCACCTTCCCAACTTTTTGCAGGAGGAATTATTTTAGTTGGAGTCTTTGTAACGCGTTCCACCCCTCTCCTAAAACGATTAAAAGTGCAGGCTTTTCTAATTAAACTTAAAGCGACGTCCCATGATTGATTTTGATAAACTTCGTATCTTTTATCATGTTGCTAAAGAAGGCTCCGTAAAACGGGCTGCACAAACTTTAGAGAAAAATCCAACTTCTGTTTGGAAGCATATTATGGATTTAGAGCAGTACTTTAAAGCAAAGCTA
This sequence comes from Caedibacter sp. 38-128, assembly GCA_001898705.1. GTDB lineage: Bacteria > Pseudomonadota > Alphaproteobacteria > Caedimonadales > Caedimonadaceae > Paracaedimonas. The sequence continues at coordinate 3,753 of MKUU01000060.1, read as the reverse complement.
TTTCTGCGGCGTAAGAAAATTGGCTTAGAACTTACTGAACTTGGTGAAAAACTATTCAAAGACGTTAACCACTTAATTCCAAGTTTAGAAAGAGCATGTACGCATTACGCACAAGAAGAAAAACCTAAAGATGACCTTTTCATTATTACGACAAATGGTGTCGTGGGTATTTGGTTGATTGAGAAATTAAAACCATTCCTTGAACATAAACAGAATATAAAAGTAAGGATCTCAACAACAAACTCAGAAGTTGATTTCTTGAATTCGAAAGCTGATATCGGCATTTTAACGAAAGTTAATTATTCTGAGGGATTAACCCAGCAAAAGATCATGACTTATCATAGTAAACTTTTTGCAAGCCAAGAGTATCTTGATAAGTATGGTGTTCCAAGAACAATTGATGATTTACAACACCATAAACTAATTAGTTTTTATCCTGAACTTCCAGGCTATCGCGGCAATGCAGATTGGCACCTGCAAAAAAATATGCCAGGACATACTTTACGAGAAAGCTGGCTTGCCATCAATTCAGCTGCTTGCCAACTGGAAGCTGCTCGTCATGGACTAGGAATTCTTGCAATTGGTCAAGAATACTCTCAACTTCAAGATGCGGGCTTAATAGAAGTACTTCCCGATGAAATTGGCGCCATTTTTGATATTTATTTTATAACGCGCGCAGCAGATTTCCAATCGGGACTTATCAGAGAATGCTATGACTTTTTGAAATTAAAGGAATTGAAAGATTAGATCATTGTGTTAAACTAGCTTTATGTTATCAAACATATCAAAAATACATCAATCATAAAAACTTAAAATTGTTTATAGCATAATCTTGTATCTTCATATATGAGGGGGAAAAGATGTTAAAGAAAATTGAGTCACCAAGAGTATTGGCTGATAAAAACATCTTATTATCGTGAATTCATAATAGGTTTATATTTTGCGCAAATTATTTGAAGCTTTACCTTGCAAAAAGCGTGCTTTTTTTCTCAGAAGCACTCTGAATCAATCTCTCATCTCAAGCCTTTTATGTTTATTAGAAGCGGCTCAGGATGTCTTGCCCACAGAAGTTTACCAATCATCTTTCGAAAACTTGAATTCTCTCAACCCCGAAGAAAAAATCTCAAGTTTTTTATATGCTTTAAATTCAGTTTTTGCACAGGCTTTCTCGACTGAAAATATTCCAACCATTCAAAAAGTTGCTCAAAATATTGCGGATCATAAATTTCAGATTGAGGGAATTAATTTCTTTTCAATAGATGACTTAGACTCCTACCATCAAGAATTATTTAAAAAAATTGCAGTTTTTGAAATCCCTGGCGGCGTGACGTTTATCAATTCGCCGCCCGAACAACATCAAAAAATTAAATCTCTTTTCCAACAAGGATTAACCTTAATTTCCCAAAGCTGTAATGATCTTTATGAAGAAATTGAGATATTTTTAAGCGAAATATTAACGTTTGATTCGCCAAAAATGAAATATGGCTCAAGCTTTAATCTTTTTGGCATGATGTATATTCGTGAATCTTTTCCCTTTAACACGATTGTGGATGTTGTGGACGCTTTAACGCATGAAGCTGGCCATATACATTTATACTCTTTATCTGCTGATGACCCCTTGGTCTTAAATCCCCCAGAAGAACGTTATACAGCGCCTCTACGAACAGACAAGCGTCCCCTAATCGGTATTTATCATGCAAGTTTTGTCGTTTCTCGCATTCTTTATGCTTTAAGAGCACTTTATAACCATAAATTACTGTCCGAAGAAGAACAAGCATACTGCTCAACACTTATTGAAGCGTATAAGGTAAAATATGCTTTAGGATTTGAAACCGTTCAGAAACATGCAACGATGACTCAACTTGGACATGATATTTTAAGGTCTACCTTTAAATTAGCTAGTTAGCCACAAAATATCAAAAATTTCGCGACAAAAAACTTTTGTCGCAAATTTTGATTTTTTTCTTTGCAGAGTTAAAAGAGATATGATAAACCTCTAGATAAGTAAAAAAAATTATCTAAACTGGAGGAGTTAAGTATGTTTAATCATCATAAAGTTACTCTTACGGCTAATGAAATTGCGCAAGCCCTTACACGTATGAATTCCCCTGCTCTTGCGCCATTAACGCAAATTAATGCAAATTCGCAAAAACACCTTGCTGCTGCCGCTTCTTGGGTCGTTAACCGCCGTAAAGAAAATTCAGCCCGCCTCTTCTCAACATCAGTTCATGGTTCCCCCATTTGATAACCTCTTTTATTTTATAAAATCACTAACTTTTAAATCAAAGACGATATTTTAAAATAAAGTGTACTCTGCTTACAGGATGATTTGATCATCGATCGAAAGACCTGGATCATCTTCATTTTTCAGAACTCATAAACCAATGTTTTCAACGCATAAATATATTTAAGGGATAAGCCTCTGTGCGCTTTATATTGTGAGAGCTACAGATATAATGCTTATGATCACTCTCAATTTTTCTAGAGAGTACCCAAAAAATTTCAGTTAGATAATCAATCATAAAATGACAAAGGCACCTTCTTAAAACACTTTTGCAAGATGTTCCCATTTTGTCGTGTAGCAAGGTGATAAGTGATCACGTTGCGTTAATTCAAACGTTTTTAAACGAGAATCTCCATACATTACGGCCTTCTTCCCAAATTTTTTATTAATTTGATCGATTGTTTTTGTAAGTCCTTCTCGCTGTATTGAAGGACGGTCAAATAAAGAATGTTGCAAGTGAGAACCGTCTACCAATCCACTTAAACAAACACCGACCCTCTTATATCTTTTTCCTAGAAAAAAGATTTTTTTTAGGCCTCTTTGAGCAGCCTGATGCAGCATTAGTGTGTCATCAACGGCAATATCCAACACCACGACATGCTTATTCGCATAGTATGATGCTCGCTGGAAACGATCTGTTTTTATAAAAACATGTACATATGTCGCTAATTTTCTTTCATTCCTTAATTTTTCAGCAGCATTCTCCATTAAAGCGGACGTAAAAGAAGCTAGATCTTCAAAAGTTGAAAGGTTTTTTTTTAAAGAACGTGACACCAAAATCATTTTTTTTGAGGTATCTTGATCCTTTACAGGATGCGCTATCTTTCCGTTAAGCTCCCAAACGATTCTTTCACCAATTACACTCATCCCCTGACGTATCCATTTCAAAGGAGCCTTTTTCAATTGAAGAGCTGTCTCAATTTCTTGGCTACTCAAATACGTTGCATATTTACGCCCCACTCCCCAAACTTCTTTCACAGGGAGGCATACCAAAAACCCATCAATTTCTTTTTCTTGAAGCAGAATAAGAATGCCATTTCCGTGCTTTGCGTAAGCATTAGCTACCTTTGCCAAGGTTTTTGTTCGAGAAACACCAATGGAAATAGGAATCCCTGTCCATCTCTGAACCCTCTGTTGAATCTCACAACAAAAACGCTCAAGCTCATGATCTGGAACCTTAGAAAGATCCAAAAATGCTTCATCAATGGAGTATATTTCTATTAAAGGAACCATCGTTCGTAATGTTGCCATGACGCGCCTAGACATATCTGCATAAAGCTCAAAATTCGATGAAAACACTTTGACATCATGTTTTTTTACAACCGAATTAAATTTAAAGTATGGCTCTCCCATTTTAATATTTAATTCTTTGGCTTCGTTCGATCGCGAAATTGCGTCGGGTAAGAGAATGACATTACTGCCGTTCCCTCCCCTAAGAACCGAACAGGCGAGTTTCCCCGCATTCGGCT
>MKUU01000059.1 GCA_001898705.1 Caedibacter sp. 38-128 | reverse complement strand
TGGTCTCCAAGAATTAGACGAAGATTTGTCATTTCTCAGCCAAAGCTTTCTCTATAGCTTGCTTAACACGATTGCTATCAGGAGACGTAAAAGAATTAAAATAATCGATCAGCTCGCCATTACGATTAATAAGATATTTATGAAAATTCCACTTTGGTGCAGTCTCAAACCCAAGAGTCTCTTTTGCCCATAAATAAAAAGGATGCGCGGCGCTTCCAGAGATAACTTCTTTTGATGCCATAGAAAAAGTAACACCGTAATTTACTTTACAAAAATGGTTAATTTCCTCATTTGTACCTTGTTCTTGATTACCAAAATCGTTGCTTGGCACACCAATAATTACGAAACCTTTATCTTTATAGGCATTATAAATTTTCTCTAAAGCTTCGTATTGAGAAGTAAATCCACAATTCGAAGCTGTATTCACAACCATTATGACTTTTCCTTTAAATTGTTTTAGAGAAATAATTTCATCACCCGTGAGCATTTTAAATGAAAAGGAAAAAGCGCTTTTTTCTTCCATATGAGCCTCCATTGTTGGATTAATAAACGATAACATAAGCATTTTCGTCACAATACAGATAATTAGCTTCATAACTTAATCCAAAAATAGTTCCATCTGTCTCGAATCCTTTTTTGATTTAGGCAAACGCCTAGAAGAACTGATCTTGCTACAAAAATTTAGACATTGTGAACTGAGATGGTTTGATTTTTGTAATGATTGTATTCCCACTGATTTGGACTTTGATAGTTGAGTGTCGAGTGCCTCCTTTTAGAGTTATAAAATGTGAATATGTATTCAAAGATATCGGTTTTGGCTTCTTCTAAAGTTTTATATTTCTTAAAATAGACATGCTCTGTTTTAAGCGTATGAAAGAAGCTCTCCATTGCAGCATTGTCATAAGCACAACCTGTTTTTCCATGACTCAGTTTTATTCCATGAGTTTGAGCTATTTCATAAAGGTTATTGCTTGTATATTGGCTCCCCATATCAGAATGATGAATAAGCCCTGAAGGAGGTCTCCTTAATAAGAGAGGTTGATTAAGTGCTGCTAAAATTAAAGAACTTCTCATGTGATCACTCAAAGCCATTCCTACCACTTTTCGAGAGAATAGATCAAGAATAATAGCCAGATAATCCCAGGTTCTATTGATGGCAATAAAAGTAATATCCGCGACCCAAACTCTATTAGGAAGAGGAGAATAAAAATTCTGTTGAACAAGATCCTGGGTTGGACGAGTGATATTTTCTGAACGCTTTGTTGTTTTAACAAACTTCCTATACATCTTGGCTTGGATATCATTCTTCTGCATCAATTGAGCGACTTTAACTCGAGAACAAGGGGTTCCCTGAGCACAAAGTTCTGCATGGATCCGAGGACTGCCATAAGTTTCTCGGCTCTCCTCAAAAATAGTCCTCATTCTTTTAACAGTTTCAGTGTTCTCCAGTTCTCTCTTGCTGGGACTCCTTTTAATAAAATCGTAATACCTACTGCGAGAAACCCCTAAGACTTGCGCCATCTGATCCAAGGAAAATAAAGTTGTATGATGCTTCATGAATTCGTACCTTTGCCTCGGGGTTCGGAGAAGATGGCAACTGCTTTTTTTAAGATATCTCGCTCCTGGCGAACAATATAAAGCTCCCGCTTAAGCGCTCTTAATTCTTCCTCAACAACATGGCCACTGCCAGGAAAACTTCTCTCTCCTTCACGCCAGTATTGTTTAATCCAGTGCCCTAAACTAGCACGAGAAATCCCTAAATCTAAAGCGATCTTCTCAATGCTCTTTTCATTACTCAAATAAACTTTAACCGCATTAATTTTAAATTCTTTATCGTATTTCTGGGTCATGTTCTCTCCTTTCAATAACATTAACCCATCTCAATTCATTGTGTCCGTTTTATTGTAGCAAGATCAAGTAGACTAAGCGGTGGAATACGAGAACGCTACATATTCTCCTGAAGCTTGCTCCATAAACAGCATGCAGCTCAGCAACAATGGCTCCAATTACATAAGCGGGCAAAATGTTCCTAAGTTCTCTAAAGATCGATAAATAGGTTTTAAGCTGCTTTTAATGCCATAATTTTCTTAATTTAACGTTTATTTAAGAATCTATATTTTATCCTGAGAAAGGTGATAAATACTAAATTATCTTAAAAGGAAAAGGTTATGAAAAATTATATGTTTTTATATGGCATTGTATTGACACTATGTACAGCTCTATCAACGGATTCTCAAGCTACCTCAACATCAAGTAAAGAACCTAGTCGTGGTGAAAAAATAGCGAAAACAATATCAGATGTTGCTAAAAGAAGAGATTCTGAGGCTAATCCTGTTCCAATGGATCCTGAAGATGAAGTCGTCAATCATATTATGAAAGATGCAGATAAAATTCATGCGAAGATTACTGGTAAGGGTAAAGAGACTAAGAAATAAAGAATTGACTCTGACAATCTCAACCACTACCAACTGGAAGTTGGTAGGTTGATAGATCGGTTCTGTTGCAACTTTGAGGTAAGGATACAATTAAGCTAATGAATTATGGGTATTTTTAAATTTTGGACATAGTGGGGGTATAGATATTAAATATGCGATGAATAAAATAGATCTGATCATGGATGCTTTTTGCAAAGAAACAGGATTGCTTTTTAACAATCATGTTCATCGCCTCTATCCCTTTTATGACTCTTTTAGCCGAGACTAAGCTTTTAAATCCCATCATAGGTCTTGTCCTTCTTTTTATTCTTCTATGGTCTGATTCTATAAGTACCGTGTCTGACGATGCTCAACATGAGGTTTAAGAAGCTTTTCTTTCTTTAAAACTTGAATGGCTGGAGCATAACAGGGATGTTTATCTGTGGTGATCTTTAAACGCCTTTCATTGACTCTTGTTTTCTTAAGAGCATTCTTAAGAAAGTTATAGGCTGCTTGATAATTACGTTTGCTTGAGAGCATGAAGTCTGTAGTGCCTCCACGCTTATCAATGGCTCTATAGAGATATTTCCATTTTCCTTTGACTTTGAGATAGGTCTCATCAAGGTGCCAAGATCTACAGAAAGTACGCGCATGCCATCTGATTCTTTTCTCAAGTTCAGGGGAATACTTCTGGACCCAACGATAAAGGGTTGTGTGATCAACCTCTACGCCGCTTTCTTCCATCATCTCTTCCAAATTACGGTAGCTCAAGGGATAGCTCAAATACCAGCGCATACACTATAGAATAATGGTTGGTAAGAATTGTCGATAACAGAAATCTTGATGTTGCATAGGTAGCATCCAAGGTTATTTGTCCCTCAGTATTACTCCCTTAGCTCAAAGTTGCAACAGAAAAGACATATTGTTGCGTGAGATTTAATTTTTTATCGTAATGTCAGGTCTAGACTCTTTTAAGTTCTCAAATTCTAAAGGCTCAATTCTATTGTAAGTTAATATAAGATGCTTAAGATTCTTTAGCTTTGTAAGAGGCTTAAGGGATGGAGAGGTAAAGCTATTATTTGCCACATCAAGGTATCTTAATCCTGTAAATTCGCTTAACTTTTCTATAGCTGTATTTGTAAAGAAATTATCTGCTAAAGAAAGAGCATATATCGAAGATGCATAAGGTAAAAGAAGATCTAATACTTCATCGGTAAGTTGTCTATCAATAAGGTTTACGTGAATAGGCCCAAATTTTTCTAGCTCAGCATTAATATTGTTAAAACATTTTAAATTAAAATCTAACGACTCTTCTTCTTGATTATCCTTATAAGAATAAATGCAAGCAGTGGTAAAAAAGCTTTCATCAGTTAGATCAGTATTACTAGCGTGAGATAAATTTGAACTGGCTAGATAGGATAATGCCAATAAAGAAGTATTCATTAAATTGCGCATAATAATTCCTCGTTATATGTAACAGAAAAATAACATTAATTTAATTGTCATGCAAGCAAATTCAGTTCGTTGGGCATATTGTACTAATTTTTCCTAAGTTAGAAACATTGATATCTAACCGATTTTTCTCTTGCATTTGCAATATAATATCTGAAATATCAATCAGCAATTTTGTATGAGTTAAATCTTGTTCAGAGTACTGGCTACCTGCTGCTTTCCTTCCAACTGGTTTACCAAAAGAAACGTCTGTATGTAACTCACCTACCTTATGTCCAGCATTAAGTACAATTTCAATTACAACTGTAGAAGAGGCATCGCCTCCCATTTTAGTAACCCTAATATGTTCTGGATGTGTACTTAAATCGTTAATGACGTTCTCCGGTGTATCGGTAAATATAACTAACCCACCTCTTTGTAGGATACTCCTCCATTGACTTGAGCTAATGGAAGCAAATTCTATGGGTTTAGGGTTAACATAGTTTTTCCAAGGTTCAACGATATTAGATCCATGAGTACACATTTTATCTTGTATATATGGTTTTGATTTATCTCGTTTATAAATAGTTTTAGAAATTTGTAACAATAATTCTTGGTGTGTAGGTTCATTTAACGTAGATATAATTTCATTAATAGATTTTTTTGTATCTGAGGCGGATAGGGGGGAATGCTGGATAACAAAGCTGCTAAACAAAATAGCAATAAATTTTAAACTTATAGACATAATATTTACTCCAATATTATTTAATTCTACCTTAAGATTATTAAAATATTCTTAAAATTAATTCTTGATCCTTAACACAGTATCAGAACCATTTGGCTAGAGGCGGCTCGAGAGATTCTTGCTGTCTAAAGTAATCGAAGCATATGCCTATCTATAAATTCCATCACTTAAGTTGACGGTGCATTATAACAAAAAAATATTGACTAAAAATCAATAACCTATGATGATATGATTTATACTTTTTGTAAAATTAGGAGACCCTTATGAAAACAGAAAATAATTATATGAAAAAATTTTTAAGGTGTTTAAAGCTCTCTGCTTCAGTAATAGCTTTAAGTGGAGCTATAACTAACCAAGTAACTGCAAGCGATCAAAAAGATTTCATCGGAGAAGAAAGAGCGCAGCCGTTAACTCTAAGGAGTAGTGCCAGAAACCTCCCAAGCCCTGAAACAAGGCCATATGCTGGTCACTCTAACCGAATTGTAAATGAAGTTTTACATGATCAAATGCAAAGCAATGTTTTACCTCTCACTCAATCATTATTTAATGAAAATATGGCTGAGAACGAGCGTGAAGCAATTAGAAGAGTAATAGACAATATTCCTGCTGACGATCGTGAAAGCGTGATAACAAACGCTATGTCTCTTATAACAGATCATATGGAACCTCTTGGTAGAGCAGCCATCCTTCAAGCCTTAATAAATATCCCTGCTCAAGAACGTGAAAGGCTTATAAAAGACACTAAGGTTCTGATAACAGATTCTATGATTGGGGTTGACAGAGCTTTCATGCTCATAACTTTAGGATGTATTCCTGCTGACGATCGTGAAAGCGTGATAACAAACGCTATGTCTCTTATAACAGATCCTATGAATAGAGAGGATAGAGAAATACTGCTTCGAATGGTAAGTAAAATCCCTAAGGAAGAGCGTGAAAGTGTTATCACAAACACTATGTCTCTTATAACAGATCCTATGAATAGAATGGATAGAAAGAAAATTCTTAAAGAGGTAAAAAGAATTCCTGCTGAAGATCGCACAAGTTTTATAACAGAAGCTAAAACTCTAATGACAGATTCTATGGAAGGATATGATAGAGTATGCATTCTTTATTCATTAAGAAGAATTCCTGCTGAAGATCGAACAAGCATTATAACCAGCGTTAAGGCCCTAACAACAGATGCTACATCTGGTTTTGATAAAGGGCGCATCATTCGAGCATTAGGAAGAATACCTACTGATTATCGTGAAAGCGTTATAACAAGCGCTATGTCTCTTATAACTGCTACTAGAAATCCTATGAGTGGAGAGAATAGAGTAAGAATCATTGAAGCTGCAAGCGAAGCCTTAAGTGAAAATCCGTTAAGCTCCAACTTAAGCGTACAGCAGATGATGATGGCGCAGGTGGCACTTGGAAATAATTTACTCAAATAAGGTTTTTGTTGCAACTTTGAGGTAAGGCTAGAATTTAAATAAGAAAATAAATACCTTTATTAAGTCTATATAGATTTAAACTTAATCTACCTATATTCGGCAAAGAAAGTATTATTAACTAAACTCTGTAAGAAGCTTTGTGCATAGGCAAGAGACTATCTTAAAACAATGAAATAATTTAAATAACTTAAAAATTGCAACAGGACCTAAATTATGACGGATGAGATGAGGAATACCCAGGAAAATAGTTTATACAGAATTGAAAAGGGTCTTTATAAGTTTTAATCTTTTCTTGAAGCCAAGTATAATATTCTTCTGTATTCCAGGCTTTTTCTTTCAAAGCTTCACGGCCATATTGTATGTAAGTGAGGTCATTCACAAGCTTTATATGGTTAGCAAAGTTTGCGGTATCAATAAATTTAGCTTCATAAGACTTCCATAGTTTCTTATAAGCTGAAAATTGTTCTGGAAGGGGTGTGCTAAAAAACTTTTTAAGGATGCTCGGGTTCAGGGATCGATAGTCGTCAATTTCTTCTGGTGCTTGAGGTATATAAGAGATGGAAGGACGGCTTTTTTTAAGATTAACAATACACTCTAAGCACTGCTTAATAATAGCATTACAACCATTATAATTGGTAGGCTTAGAAGCATCACTTTTTTCAATCCATTTTTCCTGCATAACAAATATAGTAACTTCAAAATAAGGTTTAAGGTGCGCAGGAATTTTATCGCTTTTCTCTTCAAAGTTTGTAACTGAAGCGTGAGTGAGAGAATGGCTGAGAAGAATGAAAATGAAGAGGTACTTATACATTAATTATTTTTTTACATTAAACATAGCTAGCATATTTATTTTTTTATATTATACAATAAGCTTGTGATTATTACAAAGCAAAAAATAATCTTTAATAAGCCTGAAAAATACCCTAATTAACCTTTAAGTATCTAATCTTCTTAAAGCAGCAGAATATAACGGAAAATTAGGCTTGTTTTATTCTTTACCGCAATCTATTACATAAATAATGGCTTACATTGTTAGATTGATTTAAGCTACATATATGGCCACTAGCCTTTGAGCTTCTATTAAGCAATAGGTCTTGATTGAGCCATCCCTAGTTACATTTATAGCCCCCAATCAACCGACATATCACTCTCTTGGCTGTCGAGCCCATCATAAGAAGGAATGAGTAGAAGGTTTTTATTTTTAGAAGGCATTTTTCCTGTGCGCTTGAAGTCGCGGGCGTGTCCTAACCATTTTTGCAATCTTCTTTTTTGGTGGAATTTCTTGATTAGAAGCTCATCCTGCTCTTCGCGGGCTTCTTTAGAAAGAGGCTTTACTGGTAAATTCATTGCCCCAATGAGATAAGTTGATTCGCTTTGGTCGTGATGGATGGTGCGATCTTTAGAGAGTAAGCCAGGCACAACCGTTACAATTCTTCTGCTTCCTGTCATATAATCTTCAGTAACTCTATATCCTTGGTCTAAGGACTCAACTTTGTAATTAATAATTCGTCTGCTTGCTTGGTCGTCTTTTTCTGGGAGTATTTTTGCTAGAATCTGTGTTGAAGTTACAGTCATTAGAGCAACTGATGATATTAAGACATTAATTGAAGTACGCATGTGCTTTGTATCCTCCCAAGAGTTGAAGCTTTATAAATTCAATAAAGCTATTATAGACTAAAGATTAATTGTCTTTACTGCAAGGGCTTATATACAACAGAGCTGAGAGGAAAAGAGAGCTTTTGGTACCTTGATGAGACTTATCTTAGAGTCAAAGGAAAATGGAAATCTCTACCGTGCTATTGATAAAAATGGAGGTACTATAGACTTCATGATTTCTAGTAACGTAATTATCAAGCAGCATATAGCTTTCTTAAAAATGCTCTGATTTCCACAGCTAAATTGTAATCTTAGCTCAAAGTTGCAACATGTATGTTGTTTGTAAGCCTATGAGAGAGTAGCTAAGTCTTGTAGGCTGGAAGAGGTGACTCTGAAGTTGCAACAAGACACCAAATCTGTGGTTCTGATAAGAGCCCTCTTCCAATTAGTCTAGAGCTGAACAGTATCTTAAGAAAAGGAATTCTACCTTATTCTGAATTCACATGACGAGCTAAAGACTAGAATAATCATATCAGCATAGAGAAGGGAAAAAAAAGATGGATGAGGCTATATTAGGAATAGATGTTTCTAAGAAAGAACTTTCTATAGCTCTTCTCTTCAATACTTCCTATAAAAAATGTAAAATCTCTAACAATATTGAAGGCTTTACAAATCTATCAAAGTGGTTGCAAGCTCAAGGGATGACTAAAGTTAAAGCCTGTATGGAAGCCACAGGAAGTTATGGCGAAAAGCTTGCAGAATACCTCTATGAACAAGGCCATCAAGTTCATATTGTTAATCCTGTTTGTATTAAAGCCTTTGCTAAAAGTAAATTGAGTCGCCATAAAACAGATGAGGTTGATGCTCACCTGATTGCAGAGTATGCGAGCAAGAATGAGTTAAGAGCCTATAAGCCTAAAGAGCCCATGTTAAAAGAACTCAGATTTCTTTATCGATGCTTGCAAAACTTGAAGGAACAACATACTCAAGTTGAAAACTTCTTAGAAACCAAAGCCTGCCTTCCAAAAAGTGTTAAGAAAGTTTATCAAAACCTCATCAAGCATATAGAGAAGCAAATTAACGTCGTCAATGTTGCTATAGATCAAGTGGTATCTTCAAAAGAGAGCTTAAGTCAGGATTGTAAGAACCTTCAAAGCATTCCCGGCATTGGCAAAATAACAGCCATAGCTATCCTTGCAGAAATCCTTGAACTTTCTTCTTTAGAAAGTGCCAGGCAATTAGCTGCATATGCTGGTCTTACGCCATCTCATAGGACCTCAGGGACTTCTGTTAAAGGAAGATCTTATCTTTCCAAGATAGGCTCTTCCTCTTTAAGGAAGGCCCTTTATTTTCCAGCTATTGCAGCTAAAAATCATAATCCGCTTCTTCAACCCTTTGTAAAAAAATTAGAGAAAAAAGGCAAACATACTATGGTGATTATAGCTGCCATTATGAGAAAGCTTCTTCATATTTGCTTTGGCGTCCTCAAGTATAAAACAGTTTTTAACCCTCAAATCCTTAAAAATAACCCTTGATCTCTAACACAGTATCAGAACCGTTAGTTTTTACAGGTGAGGACCACTCTAGTTTAGTTTTTTCCTATAAGTTTTTCATATACTTCGGGGAACTCTTCTTCCAATTTTAACTCTTTTAATTCTTCCAAACCTTCAGGAGAGATTCTTTGTAGATCGAAATCTTTATGATTAAGAAATAACATTACCGCTTGTTTAATTTTTTCTCTTTGCTCGTTTTCTTCAGAATTTAAAAGGGCATTTAATATGACGTCAAATGGTTGAACAACGCAATCATCTAAATAAATAGAAGCACCTTTCTCCAATAAGAACTGTATAATAGAGACATTAATAATATCATTAAGAGTTGCTAAACATAATGGTGAAACTTTTTCTGAATTGAGCGTATCATTTACTAAAATGGGGTTTATTCGTGTATAATATTTAACTAATTCAAGACTATCAAAAGCAACAGCATGATGTAGGATACTGCAACCGTCTGGGGTTCTAGTATCTACTTTAAAAACACGTTTAATAAAATCTTCAAAAAGGCCCATATTTTTAGAGTTAATCGTTAATATTGTAAAAGCATTTAGATCGTTAGGAATAAAAAACTCTTGTGGTAGAGAATATAAAAATTCTAGATCAATTTCTTGCGCGTTCTTTTGCAATACTGTAAAAACTTTCTTCTCATCATCGTCGCAATCAGTATAATTATGATGTTGTTCTAAAAAAGCCATAAGATTTAATTGATCTCGAAGTGTTTTTGGAGGTTTATATTCTTCTCTTCCTCCTTTAATAACATCATAAAAATTCTGAGATGTAAGCGCTTTTTCTACCTCCTTAGCGGCTATAAATTCAGCTGCAAAGTTAAAAGCAGATATCGAATTAAGAGCTCCATAAGGACCATAAAGATAGTTATCTAACTCTTGATTTCCTGTGGAATAAAAGCAAGATTTTGTTGCTGTCAGAAAAATTATGTTTAATGCCTCCTGATTCGTTAGAGCTGGATGCATCCCTTTAAGTCGACAAAGTGTCCCTGTAACCCGAGGAGCGGCTAAAGAAGTACCAACATCTTGAAATTTCTGATTTGCAAAAGCACACCCTTTTGCCCATATAAACTGAATATCTCTCTTACCAGGAATAGCAGAATATAAACTTGGCTTCTGCTTTTTATCTAATGCTCCTACAAGAATAATTTTCTTTTCTTCGTCTTCAGTCAGTTCTAAATTTTCTAAAAAAAAGGATGCTCTTTGATTATGATTACCAGCACCAAAAATAAGAATCTTATTATTCTTTAAAGCAGATTCTATAAAATATTTAAAATTATGGGATGAATAGTTTTCAAATTTAGTTCTAAAAGAACAATTAACAAAAGGCATTAACTCTTTTTTGAATATTTTATTCCAATTATCTTTATCAGAAACCTGTTCAGGTTTATTAAAATCATGATATAATATTTTTAGAGGACATGGATCTACATAACGGTATAAAATTCCATATAACACTGAAAATGCATGTCTACAATCTGATGCTTTAAGCTTAGCTTCCCTGTTTATCTTATCATGTAGAATTTGTTCAATTATTGCTACTTCTAAGGGTTTTACTATTTTGTACGCAGAATTATTTTTTATATTAGGTATAATATCTAGATCTTCAAAGGAATCAGATGCATAAATTTCCAATGAGAAATTGATCAAAATAAATAAAAGTAAGAATGCTGTGAATTTTTTATGTTTTATCATTTCAAATAAATTTTTTATTAAAATAAGTTTGAAAAATTCAACCAAAAAATAATCTTGTCACATAGGTTATCTATATTGAGACATCTGTATTGTCAATTACAAAACTTACTCAACCTTAAATCTTATTCCTTAATTAGGCAACAACGCCACATTCCTCTGGGACGCCCGCCAGCTATAGAATTATGGCTACTTTCGTTTTCTTATGTCTTTTTATTACAAAGCTCGTGGCATAATTCAAGTATAATAAAATTATCTAAATAAAATTCAGAGGTTAAACTTTATTTAATTATTTTAGCTTTTATTAAAGTGATGTTATATCTCTTTTTAACTCTCTTAAAAATTTAGAATGCTTATTTATGTTTTCTTTCTTTAAAGTTTCATAAGCTCAATATAAATACCATCATTTTTAAAGCTCATATCTAAAGTTACGGGTTCGGTAAAAATTTCTTTTTCTGTAGTAAAAAGCTCTTCACGAGAAACAGATTTCCCTAATATTGGACCAAGATTTGCTGCTAAGCCTGAAATAATTCTTGCTTGATACAGATGAAACAGAAAGTGAGAAAAATTATTTATTTTAAAAGTGATTCCGCCTCTTAAAGCAGGATCTTCCTCTTTAAATGACCTTTCTTTAGGCATAGAGTTTAAAAATAAAATCTCACCATGTGCATATAGCGAATATGGTTTTTGTCCTGAAAAAGAAGGAACTTGAAACGCAAATTTTAATTTATTGCTTTCTGCAAAATATTTTCCTTTCCCCTTAATCCAAGAAATAATTATATTTGCTCCTTGAAAGTTTAATTCATTATTCTCAGTAAGAGTTGTTGTTTCAGGGCCCAGTTTTATTCTTAAGTTTTTTAAATTAAAAACTTTTATCTTATATATATCCTTAAAATTCTTTATATGACTTGTAATCTTGTCTCCGTGTACAATGTCCCCATTAGGAAGAGTAATTTCTAAATTATCTGATTTTAAATAAAGCTTATAGCCTTTTAAATAGGATAAAATTATATCAATAGTATAAAGCTGGATTGCGACATTTTTAAATGTTATGGTAAGAAAAGTAGGATTAGAGTTTTTATTTCTAATAGTGCCTTCCTTAAAGCAAACGCCTGGAAACCCGAAGTGATGCCAATAAAGTGCTATATTTTTAACTTCAAATTCTAATTTTTGCTCGGCGCACCATTTTTGGATAGAATGTTTTATATAAGCTAAGCTAGCTAAGGCAATAAGGATAACCGCTAATAATATTAAAAAATATTCATATTTTAATAAAAGCTGAAAAGGCAATGAATGTTGTTTTTGAACCATGCAAATTTCCTTATTTCTTTTAAAAATTATAAGAAATTTTTCTATTCAAGTTTTTTAGTAGCTAATAATTTTTCTTTGTATCCTTCCATATCGTTGACTAACCTTTTTTCCGTTTCTTCATCTAGTACGCTTCTTGCTTTCTTAAACATTTCACTTTCTTCTTCTTCAACGTGATGTTCTACAGAATGTTTAAGTTCACCTACTAGAACTAACCATTCCGCATTCTCACGTGAGCAATCACTAATCCTATCTAAATATTCTTTTACTTCAGCATGCTCTTTATCTGCATGTTGAACGATTTCTTTTGTTTCGGGATAAGACTTAAGCGCCTTATAGAATGTTGCATGTTCTGACTCAGCATGAAGTAATAGCTCTTTTTTTAAATCTCTGAAAAAAGACTCTCTTTTTGTCTGAGAATTAGCATTAATAATTTCATCAAAAAGAGCGGCTACTTTTTGATGATCTTTTTTAAGATATGTATATATATTCATGCTTTCACTCCTATAAGGCGCTAAATCTGTTTAAATTCTTGAGTTACTATTGATGTCTTGACCACTTATTTGTTAATTCTTCATATTCTTGAAAAGTGGAAGGCGTAACTCCTATGACAATCCCTCCTTCTTTTATGTCCTGTTCATACTTAGCTGCTTCTTCATCAGGTACACCTGCACCGATTAAAGCGCCAACTAATCCACCAGTAGCGGCTCCTGCACCAGCACCTGCGAATGCTGCAGCCAGGGAACCGGCTATTGCAATGCCTAAACCAGGAATAACCAATGTAGTGCCAGCAGCAGCAATTGCAGCAGCAACTGCTCCTATAGTACCTCCTACAGCCCCTCCAACACTCATTCCTTCTAAAGTCTTACCCGGAAGATTGTTTTCAACGCTTTCTTCATAAGTGAAATGATTTTTATGAGTGTCATCTGACATAATAAGAGTAATGTCTTCTTTCTTATATCCTTTATTTAAAAGCTCATTATAAGCATTTTCTGCTTCTGCTGGGTTCCTAAATAAGATTGGTAAAAACTTTGTCTCGTTTGAGGTGATATTTTCCATGTTTTTATCCTTTGCTAAATTATAAATGTGAACTCAACGTGAAGTTACCGATCTCATACTCAACCATGATTTCATTTTTGGAAAGTTGAGCAAATAACCATATTTAAACTAGATAAATATTTAAGAGTAAATTAAAGAATTAATAGAAAATCTCTATAAAATTCAACCACTTGATATATTAAAAAATATATTAATATTGATATGGTGTTTTTATTAAAGGTAACAGAGGGTTGCCTCAAAGAATGTTGAAAAGCATTGCAAAGGTTGTAACAATAACCAACCTCACAAAAATCTTATCATGTATAATATTGGAATTCTTTTTTTGCATAAACACTATGCAACAATAGATCTTGATAGTTGAACATTGATTATTTATGACTGTAAGGAAGTAGGGGGAAAACCTTAAAGAGACAAAAGAAATGAATCTTCTTCCTACAAGATCTAATCGTTCCTCTTCTTAACCTTTACCTTTTTACGAGTCCAGAGTGTCTGCTGGATTTCCATCTCCAGCCTTAGATTATGCTGAAAGAGTTTGATTATTCAAATCTCACATTAATTGCAGATAGCTTTATATCTTATGGAAAATTAAAGTCATTAAGTAATTTAAACTAAAAGATTTTTTTTAATATAATAAATTTCATTCATCTTCTTCTATAAGGTAAAAAATAACGTTAGGATCATTGGCTCTGGAATATGCATACGCTTTCTCATCTTCAAGATGTCGATAAATAATGCTCCCTTCTTCAGATTTAATAAGTTCTGCTAATTTTGCTTTTTCTTCTAGTGTAACACGACTAGAAAGCATAGAGGTCATAGGTTTCTTGTTTTTTTCATCATACCATTTAATTACAGGCACATCCTTGTCTTCGAGCATAATTAAAAAAGGTTTTTCATTTGTATTGGCGCTTGTTGTTATGGGGGCTCCTTCAACAGTTATTGTTATATCTCCATGATCAGCGGTTGAAAATATAGCCTGATCATTCCATATAGGTATGAAGCCTTCTTTTGTTCCAATTGTTAAACTTATAGGATGATCTTCAATAAGTGCATATTTTCTTGCTTCAACAAAAGCTTCTTCAGTTGGGTGTTTAAACCGTGGTTGAAGTCCTGCGCTAAATATACAAACGCTTGGCTTTATTATAGAAATAATACTTCCATAAGAGCATTGAATTTCACGTTTGGAACCATGATGTGGAAATAATAAAATGTGTGAATGAGTATTACCTAGTTCAACAACTTTTTTCCAAGTTTCTTTTGTTGCGTCACCAGTTAATAGAATAGATAATGTTTGTGCACACAATAATTGTAAAACAATAGAATCATCATTCTTATTGGTAGTATGGCTACCTCCATTTAGAGAAAGTACATTAATAGTTGGAGTATTAGTTTTTGGGGTAAATTTTAACAACTCCCCTACTGCTTCAGGTGCTTCTTCTTCTATTGTGGTGAGTTTTTTACCACCTTTTGACTTTGTTTTAATGCTGCGGGTATATAAAATTTTATTTGTTTTTATTGAATTAACTGTTGCGTCATATGCTCTTTCTACTTCTTTGGCGCCAGATAAGATTAAATTTTCTATGGATTTATCATAATTTTCAAAAATTTCTGCAAGTAAATTGAAATGGTCATCATGTGCATGGGTAACTACAACCGCTTTAACAGTAGTTAAATCTTTTGTTTCTTTATTTCCTCTAACAAATTCCTTTATTTTTTTAAGAATTTTAGTTCTTTTTGTAGTCGTTTGGCCATTTCGAGGTTTAAGATAAGTGCTTCCTGCATCAATAAGCATCGTTTCATAACGACGATCATTGCCTTCTTTATACTCATAACGTATACCAATTGCGTTTCCTTGTCCGACATTAAAAACTTTAACAGTACATTTTTCTTCATGCTCATCTGAACCGTATGCATTGTTAGATGTTCTAATAATATGAAATGATATAAGTATTGCAATTAATGTTCTATAGTTCATTTGTCCTCCCTGCCTTAAAATATCTTCCTTTATACTAGAACCTAAAAGAATCTTTTATAAAGGAAAAAAGACAACAATTTGGGGGATTAGCCCCATTTATAAGAAAAAGTTTAATTAAAGAGTAAGACCGCTTGCATATAATTGCTGTTATCACTTGATTTTCTTAGAGTTTAGTTATACTCGTCTCTAAAGAAAACTGACGTCATGGTTATAATGAAAATTATACTTTCAAATCCATTTTTCTCGTTCTTTCAATGCCTCTCTTGTATCTTATAATTAAAAAGAAAGGCTGCCAAAGTAGCAGCTCTTAACTATTTATCGTCTAGAAACCCATTTATTAAATTCATATGAATATTCTTTTTGTAATGATGCCCATAATTCTGACAAGCTATATGGTCTAGGCTTATAATGTGGATTATCTTTAACACTTTTAATGACAGCTCTTGTTACTTCTGTTTTTGCTGCAATAGATGTCTTACTGAATCCCTTTACATCAACAAGGTATTCTTTAAAATCGCGTAATTTTTCTTGGCTATAGGGCGCGTGACAGCAAACACGGCTAGAAGAGTTTGAAGAAATAGATATACAAGCATATACTGCCGGAGAGATTAGACTTAAAGCTACTAGCTACTTTCAAAGAGATTATTTAGAAAGAACTTATCGAATTCCATTGTTAAATGCTTTTAAAGATATATTAGGAACTGAATTTAAACATCTTAGTTATATAGTATCTAGAAGATTTATTACAAGCTATTAAATATTAAGGTTTATAGTTAAAACTACTTTATAAATCAATTACTTAAGAATAAAGGAGAATAATTAAACAAATTTCAAATAGGATTAATAAATAACTTTGAATTAATCTATATTGAATAGGAGTTATGATGATGACTAATAAATCAATAAAGGCTTATGCTTCAGATTATTCTGATCCTGAACTTCGGTTTGAGCTTAAAGAAAAAATAAAAAAAGGCGCAAAAGGAGGTAAACCTGGAGAATGGTCTGCTAGAAAATCTCAACTGCTAAAGCATGAGTATGAAAGTCATGGGGGAGATTATAAGCATAAGGGAAAAAAAACATGTTCTCAAAAAAGTTTGCAACAATGGACATCTGAGCATTGGGAAGCTGCAGATAAAAAGAATGCAATTAGAGAAAACAAAACAACACGTTATCTTCCTCACGATGTATGGGAAAAATTAACAACTAAAGAAAAACAGCAAGCTATTAATACAAAAGAGAAAGGCTCAAAGAATCGTCAAAATGTAGCGAATCCTTCCTCAGTTCTAAAAAAACTTAATAAACATCGTTCAAGATAAAAGGAGATTAATTATGGTTGATCATGCAAAAGGATACATCCCAAACTTACAAATTTCCAGAAATGCAAGAAAAGGATTAGAATTTAGAAGGAAGTATGGACGAGGGGGAACAGAAGTCGGAATCAACAGAGCGAAACAATTAAGTAAGCGACTACCTCTAGGTGAAGCTATAATAAAAAAAATGTCGAGCTATTTTGCTCGACATGAAATTGATAAGCAAAGTTCCGACTTTGGTAATGATTCTAATCCGTCTAAAGGTTATATAGCATGGCTTTTATGGGGAGGTGATGAAGCTAAGACTTGGGTTGACCAAATTAAAAAGCGATTAAATCAAACTGACAAATAGCTCTTATAAGGTTAATTAAGAGCTTTATAAATTTTAAAAGAAGAATGTTTATATATTTCACCTTTATGATGATAAAAAATGTTAAGCATTATTATTAACAAACCTTAGCAGTAGAATTAATAATTACATAAAGCGAAGATATAATAAGTATTATTTTTTATCTTCTTTAATAAGTATATCTATTATTCATTAGCGAATGGTTTAATTTGCTTTCTCGCAAAAGCCATAGTAAAGGATGGCAACTGTTCAACAATAACTTCATTTTTATAGATTTGATATTGTACAAGGCTTGATTTAGCATCATCTTTAGTGCCAAGAGTATGAATTGCTCGGTCTGGAAGAATAACATTGTGCTTTATTGCAACAATTTTTACACCTGGTTCAGGGCCTTCTGTGCCATCTTGGACAGATTCTACAGATTTTAATTGATGCGTTGTTATATTCCGGACAAGGCCCAAAATTTTTTGAAACTCATCTGTTGTCTCTCTATGCATAACCTTATGTGAACATTTCACAAGTACTTTTTCACCGCCTATTTCAACATAAATCTCAACTTTATCAGGGCGGGGCTCTTCACTCATTTTTATAATTTTTGGACCATTATTGACGTTAGATGATTTTACTTTATCCTTCTTACTAGTAACGAGAGGAGCTAAGAATATACGGCATAAATTAGGATAACTAATTATTTCTGGATAACTTGACTGCAAACTTGTTCCATTTTTTTTCAAAACCTTTGCAGGCATTAAAATATTCAATTCATTTAAACGTGTGGCTAAATTCGAATTTTTTTCTTTTGTTTTTGAGCTTTTACGATCTTTTTTATCTTGTTGCCTTTCTTTCGAAGTATTAGAGCGTTTCTGCTCACTAATCTCATCATTAATATTAGAGGCTACCAAATTGAAAGAGAATGTACAATTAGCTACCAAGATTGCAATTAAATAAAAAACAGCCATTATAGATCCTTTTTAAGATAATATTTCGATATTATATAGATATAATTAATAAAGTGAATTAAAAAAAATTAATTTGATTAAACGAAGAAACAATTTTAATCTTAAAACAATTTTTCTTATAATATGCTAGTTTTTATTATTCTTATCTTGTATTTCCTGATCTAAAGCATTTGTAATGCTTTGGATAGGCACAACATTTTGATTTGTGAGATTTTCTTCTGTAGGATTATTAATTGCATTTAGAAGTGCCTCAATTTCTTCTCCTAAAAGCGTGAGTTGAGCTCTTTTAGGCCTCTTTCTAAAGGAGGATTGCGAAAGTGATTCGCTTAATCTTTCATTTTCAACGGTCGGTTGATTGAAGTTTGAGTAATTTTGAGAAATTTCTATAGAAGGCATTGGAGGAATTTCTGGCATATTAGATGAACTCAATCCTTTCTTAGAACTGTTTAAACCTGAAAGTGCTGAAATGGTTGGAGAAGAAGTTTTTAACTTCGGAGATGGTGCTTTTCTTCTTGTTTTCTTTTGAGATTCAATTGCTTTTGATTGAACCGGAGATTTAATTTCTAGCCCTAATAAATCCTCTAAAATTGTTGCTTGTGTTGTAAGTTGATACTCATTCCGGCAAATACTGCTTAGTGCAATAGAACTTTTTTTCGAACCAACATCAAAAAGATAAATTCCAACATCTGATGGAAAACTATTAAAGCTTTCTTTCGCAATAGTAAGGAGATGAAACCTCATAGGAGGAACCTTCTTTAAGGATTTGAAAGAAATTTCATAGGTACCTTGATAGAACTCAATATTGCCACTCTTATTTTTAGCCCATATTCGCATGGTAATAGGGGAAATTATTTTCTGTTTATATCGTGCTTTAGTCAAATATGAGAAATAAGGTTTAAAAATGTGAGGATCTGACTTTGTAGGGTCTATAAACATAGAAAATTGATATAGGAAACCGTTAAACTCTCTTAATTCTCTCGTAATATGATGTTTACTTGCATCATCATAAAATAAATTATTATTTTCCCATAACTTTTGGACTAATGAAAGAGGAACGGTTAATCTACAAAGCTTTGTAGGGTTAGGGCTTTGTTCTGTAGCGATATCACTCGTATTCCCAGGTTTGATATACAAGAACAGGATGAGAGATAAAATAATTCTGTTAACCATCCTTTGATAACGTCTCATTTTAAGCTCTCCTAACTATCAATCACTTCAATCATAAAAAATCATAATATACCCTTTCAAAAATTTATAATTTAATTTTTTATTTATTATTAATATTTGGATTATCTTGGGTCATTTACTTTCATACATAAAAACATGTTAATTGTTCTTAAAATGACATTGCCCTAAATATAAAATTTTTCCTACATATATCTTTTATGGTTAGCTCTAATGCTAGGAACTTAATATGGTAGATATAACTTACTGGTAAAAGAAAATAGCTTGATAAGATTCTATAATGTGATTAACTCGGTGAAGTATGATTGCATACTCGCTAGTTAAAACGTAATTGGTAATTTCTCTTGCGCCAGCATGTTCAAAGTTATTTAACATTTATAATCTTAAAATTTCAATTAGCGTTGAAAAGGAAATTTTGAAAGTACAATTTAATGCAGTTAAAAACATTCATCCAAAATAATACAATAAAATTAATTATTGCATTCTTTTGTGTAGGTATATTTGTGGGTTTGAGTGGTTCTTTTGCTTTAATATTGCTCTCATTTAGTATAGGTATTTTTGTCGGTACACAGCTAATCAAAGGAAACCTTAAAAATAAAATTATTAAAAAAGTAAGCAAAAATGCTCTACTAAAATTTAATTCAATTCCATTCATAAGAAAAAATATGAATAAATAGAGCTACATAATGTTTGCTATTTTAAAGGATAAAGATTTTTATGAGGAACTTTGGGAAAAGCATACTTTCCAATAATCTTAAGGATTCTATTGAATTCAACCTTGAAGAAATTGATTTATATGATCCTAAACATTTATATAAAGAAGACTTGTATCTTTTATGCTTAGATGAAGAAGAAGAGGTCATAGGGAAAGTTACCTTTTCTCACTTAAGTAACAATAGTGAACTCCTTATCAATTTTGATCAACCAACAACTGATTCAGCATTAATCATCAGAGATATTGGTTATCATATAGATGGTGCCAGCAAAATCCATGATGATGGAGATGAATTTGATAAGATTACTTATAAATTTTATCAGAGCATTTTGAAGAACGCATTATGGCTATGTCACAAGTTATCTATTAAAAATATCATCACTATCAGTAATCATATCGACGATCATAAAGATCTTTCTTTTTGGGGTGATTGTAAGTTTCTTACGCATTGGGAGTTGCGTAATAGCATTATAGGGATACTTTCATCTCATTGTGATAATTCAGACCAAAACCAAAAAACAGAAAAGTTTTCTCATACCATTAAGTACATATCTTATGATGAACTGTTATAAATGGTTAACAATCAGTTAACATAATCTTAACAATACCTTACTAATTGATTAATGATACATTAATTTTTAAAAAATGAGATATAAGTTTTTTATCGCAATAAATGAGATAAAATGTAATAAAATCAATAACTTTTTACTTGAAATATTTAAAATGATTCTTATATACTACATTTAATAAGGGCAGCAGGGGGCTGCCATAGTCTTCAAAAATACAGTTCTAAAAGCTCATAGGGGAGGGAGCTTTAGGTAGAATTAAAAGAAACAATAATATTTCACCTTAATAAAAGAACTAAGAATACACTGAACAGGGAAGGCTTAAAGATTCGCAATCACCCCCACTATCTAATATCTACTAGAAATCAACACTTCAAATACCTTTCTCAAAGGTTTTATAGGTTCTCGTTTCACATTCAATGTTAGAGAAAAAATACTATAGTATTCTTTAAAGAAGCTAAAAAGGAAGTTTTAACATTACTCTTTGGTTAGAGTGGTTTTTTTAAATGTTTAGAAAGAGCTATTGAAGAAACTCAAGATTCCTTAACTACGGAATTATTGAAGTCAAAATTTTGCGAAAAGCAGCTTAATCATTATTATAAATTAGTCCTGTAATAGGCATACATTTTCATTTTGCAATAATTTTCTTGTCAAAGCTTGAATTATTCCTAAAGAATTATGATATAAAAAATATAGGGTAGGGAGAAATATATTGATAAATAATTCTAATATTCATGATGCGCAAGATCTTGTGCGACTTCCACACTTTGATTGGGATAAGGCTAAGGATTTTTATTATATTGCGAAATTAGGAAGTTTTTCAGAGGCTAGTAAATTTCTAAATACTTCACAATCAGGCTTAAGCCGTAAGATAAAAATTCTAGAAGATCATTTAAATTTCAAAGTATTTACGCGGCTCCCTCACGGACTCGAATTAACACGTAAGGGTGAAGAACTATTTGTTATTATTGAAAGAACATTTTTAGACTTAAAAGGTCTTAGTTACAACTCAGCAGTTATGACGCATAATGGGGGAAAGAGGAAAATACGAGTCTCAACTACTCATGCTTTAGCTTCTTATGTTTTTTGTGAACTTATTATTGAATATAATGGAAAGAATCCTCATCTCATTTTTGAATTGTTGGGTGATGATCAATTAATAGATGTGGTCTTTAATGATATTGATATTGCTATACGGCCTATAGGTAATAATATAAGAGATATTCCTAAAATAGAAGGAGTTGAGCAAGAATTTCTTTTTTCGGTACAAAAAAAACTCTACGCTAGTAAAGAGTATTTAAATAGATACGGCGAACCAAAAACTGTTAATGATTTAAAAAATCATCGAATAATTGCTTTTGGTCATCCTGAGCGCCATCCTTATGCTAATATTAATTGGATTCTAACTCTTGGTATGCCAAATGGTGCATTACATGAACCCATATTCACATCAAATTCAGTTGAATGCATGATAGAAGCAGCAAAGAAAGGGATGGGAATTATTGGAAGTTACGATAATATGAAGATATTACAAGAATCTAATTTAATTAATATATTACCCGATGTAAAAGATGACATTATTGAAGATTATATCCTTTACCCAGATTATTTAAAGAAGGATGAAGAAATAATTAAATTTAAGAATTTTCTCAGAGAAAGACTGAATAAGGATTATAATCCTTAAATATCATCCATAATTCCAAGTTCTTGTTGCTTGAAACTTTACTTTACTAATTTTCATTTTAATCCTCATACTTACTAAGTAAAATGAATAATTTTAAGACCATGAAAAAATACATTAAATATAATTAATTCACTTTTTAACTAAATTTTAACGAATTCGTCAAGCCTTTTTTCCATTTGATCAAGAAAGTGCAATGTTAATTCGAAAATTGCAAGTGTTAATATTAGATGTTCCTTAGGTTGTGGGGCTATCCGCTGAGCGAATATTAAAGGCATATCGCAATGCCTATGTTCTTGATTAATTTTGTAATGAAGATCATATCCTCGAGCTGCTTGAGGTTTTGAAGATTTCTTAATCACTCTCGAAATTGGATCCTGCCCTTCATAAAAAGCTGCTTCGAAAAGATTAATCATTGCAGTGAAAGCCAATGGAGAAAAAATTGCCATTCTATTGTGTGCTGCAAGTACCCATCTAGTTGCGGGCCCGACTTCATAATCATCATTTTTTAAATTTAGATCTGAAAAAACCTGATCCATGAATTTGTGATGGCCTGCTTCATCATTAATAAAATGTTCAATAAGATCATGTGCCTTCGGGAAATATGTCAAAGCAGGTCGTAATCCATCACAGAAATTTTTTGTAATGAAGTAAGATTGTTTAGAGATCCATCCTATAGCCTTGAAAAACTTTTGTTCATCTTTCTTAAGAAGCTCTTCGAGTTTTTTCCCCAGTCCATCTTGCCCTGACCAAGAAGTGCTTTCCCATTGAAGTCGATAGCAAATCAAATAGCTGATAAAGCTTAAAGGATCATAAAGTTCTGTTCCCTCAATTCTGCATTTATTAAGAATTTTATCCCATTCCCATTCCCATTTTAGGGGAATGTCGTGCTGAAGAGCAGGATCTGCTGGAATTTGAGCTGAATTAAAAAAATTAAGAGGTGTTGAATAATCCACATTGAATGATTTACTACCTTCTAAGTTTTGGTTTTTGAATTCATCAATCAAGCGAGGTTTGTAGTAAAATAGGGGATAATCTTTTAATTCTTTGATAAATCTTTGTGTTTCACCTTGGAAAGGATCTTTGTGAAGGAAATTAATAGCTTTTTCAATCCAAAGCTTTTCTACTGGATCAACATCAATCTCCATGGATAACCAAGGTAATGTTAAATTGAGTTTTTTATTATTATTGCTCCAACTTACTGACAAAGTTTCATAGGGAAGATAAAGCATAAAGACCTCTTTTAAAGATTGCTTCTACAAACTATAGTGTCATGAATATATATAATCAGGAAAGGGATCAATGAGATAATGCAATTCTATAATTTTCAATTATTTACTCAATATCCCTCTGGATTTACACCTTTATTTATTACACAAGTTCTTTTTAATTTTGGATTTTATGGATTCAAAGCCCTATTTTTATTATATGCTATTGACTCACTTGCTTTAAAAGAGCAAGAAGCAATTACTTTTTTCTCAGCTTTTATGTCTCTTTCTTATGCTACTTCATTAATTGGTGGTACGCTTGCAGATAAAATAACTGGATCTCGTAATACTCTCCTCATTGGAGGAGGGTTTTGCTGTATTGCTGTCTTGTTATTGATTATCCTTCCTAAAACCTCTGTCTATGTAGCTATGTCATTATTAAGTGTTGGGTTGGGTTGTTATAAACCTAACTTTTCTACAATGCTTTCTAGGTTATTTGAAAATAATCAAGATCCTCTTAAAGATAGCGCATTTACGACTCTTTATATTGCAATGAATATAGGCAGTTTTTTAGGACCGCTCGTAAGTAGTTTTATAAGTGTTACTTATGGATGGCAATTTGGATTAATGATAATTTTAATAAGTTTTATAAGTGGCACTTTATTATTTTTTAAACGTAGTCAGCTTCCTATGAGCTTTATTAAAAAAACTAAAAATTTAGCTATTTTAAAATCACTATTTATCTTAATCCTTATTGCTTGCCTAATTTATTATCTGTTTAAATATAAAGTTTATTTTCATGGCTTGATGGGTATTATTGTAAGCTTAAGCATTGCTCTATTCATTATATTATTCTTCAAGGCAACTCCTCTAGAAAGAAAGAATCTTTTAAAAGCAATTTATTACATCATCTTATTTGCTCTTTTCTGTGCTTTATATGAACAATGTGGAAGTTCTTTACTGTTATTTTTTGAACGTTTTATTGATCGACAAATTTTTAATTTAACTATTCCTCCTTCAAGCCTTCTTTCAATAAACCCTATTCTAGTTTTAATGTTAGGAATTATTATACCGTTTGTTACAAATAAGTTTTTTCTTAAGAATATAGAATTAGAAGGGTTTACTAAATTTTCTATAGGGTTTTTCTTAACAAGCTTAAGCTTTGGTCTTTTGTGCTTGGCTGCCTTTCAAGGTCATATACCTATATCAATTTTATGGATGTTATCAGCAATTTTATTTCAGACAATTGGAGAGTTTTTTATTGTTCCTGTGGGGTTCTCTAACATATCTAAACTTGTTCCTCAGAAATATATAGGCTTCATGATGGGACTTTGGCTTATGGCAATCTCTTATGGACATTATCTGGCAGGTCTTATGGCAAATTATTTGCTTAATACTAATGATGGGAAGTTTGTAAATACCCTCGAAAGTTTTTCTCAATTCTTTATGAAACTTTCTATTTTACCTTTAATTGTTTCCATATTTTTAATTTTTTTGACTTTTAAAAGAAAGCCAATGATAGATAACAACTAAAAAAAGTGAGGGGCTTCTAATAATTGCATAGGGGGTATATAATTTTAATAATTGGTATTTCTAAATATTGGATTTAAATTAATTTTTATAGATCTGTTCTTCTCCCTCCCTAATAGAGCAGATTTTGGCCTCCCTGTTTATCATGCCAGAGACTTTGTGTCTCTGGCATGATCTTTATAATTTCAAGGAATTATTTCTTTAAACACCTATTTTATAACTGCTTATAAGGGCATATAACCAACAATAAACTTTCTTCTGACTAAGATCATAGAATTTCAATTAGAAATGTATTTAACATGTAATGAACAGAATTACATAGGGGGTATAGACAATTGATATTTGGAATTTATTCCCTCCTTCCTCAAATTAGAAATATGAATTTGTTCTTTTTTCCTTCTAAAGGCAGATTCATGTAGCTTTCCTGTTTAAAAGGTTCTGTTGCAACTTTGAGGTAAGCAATAATGAGACAGAGAGGCAAGAGCTACTTAACGATGTTTATAGAAGCAATAATCCTTTCGCAACTTTTTATATGTAAACAATATCTTCTTTTGATACCGGAACAGAAAAAGGCAATACTGCTTTTATCTTTGATTTTTTTATAAGCTCTTGAATAGCATCTGTGCCAGAATAGCCTTCAACAGGCATAAAGGGACTTAGGTAAAATACTATTAAAAGACAGAATGCTATCTATTGTCATATATTGTTGAATAAGTAACATAATAAGAACACTATTCTCTGCTTAAACTTGGTTTTGAGTGAATTCCTTTTAGAATTAGATACCCTAATACTGCTGATAGTAAAGAGCCTACAATAACACTAAGTTGCATTTCTGTTTGCTGTTCAAGATTTGAAAATGCAAGCATTCCAATAAAGAGGCTCATCGTGAACCCAATGCCAGTAAGAGTAGCCATTCCATAATACTGGCGCCATGTAACATCTTGTGGTAATTGGCAATATTTAAACTTGATACCTATAATGGTAAATAACATTACACCAACCTGTTTCCCTAGAAATAATCCAGCAATAATACCAAGCGTAATAGGTCGAGTTAAAAGGTCCCAAGATATGCCTTTAAGCGAAATTCCGGCATTAAAAAAGGCAAATAAAGGCAAAATACCAAAAGAAACCCAAGGATGTATAGTATGCTCTATTTGTTTGAGGGGAGAATAATTACTCTTGTTCTCAATTTTTAGTGGGATGAAGAGCGCTAGTAAGATCCCAGCAATTGTTGCATGAACCCCAGTTTTTAAAATACATACCCATAAAGCTAAACCAGCAATTAGATATAAGTATTGGAGTTTTATTGAGCACTTGTTAAAAACCGCTAATATGCTGAGAGGAATTAAGCTGAAAAGCAACCATATTATTGAAATATCGGATGTATAAAATATTGCAATAATTAATACTGCAGCAATGTCATCAAAAATAGCTAATGTCAGAAGACATAATTTAAGAGACGCTGGAATACGCTTTCCTAATAAAGATAAAACTCCTAATGCAAAAGCAATATCTGTTGCTGCAGGTACTGCCCATCCTTTAATGGCAACATTATCTCCCCAATTTATATAAGCATAAATGAGAGATGGACAAATCAGTCCTCCTAATGCAGCAAAAGCTGGCAGATTTCTATTCTCCTTTATTGCAAGTTGACCCTCAAAGCTTTCTCTTTTTAACTCCAACCCAACTAAGAAGAAGAAAATGGCCATTAAAAAATCATTTACCCATAGCAAAACCGTCTTAGTAATTGATAAATATCCAATCCCAATATTAAGCGGGTAAGCAAGTAGAGAATCATATATATGATAAGTGGGTGAATTCTTAATTATGATAGCTAGGAGTGCTGCTAATCCCAATATTATATCAGCACTAGATTCTAATTTTATAAATTCTTTAATAAATTTCATACAAAATTCTAAAGCTCAATTGTTTAGGGAAGCATTACCAACATATGTTTACTATTATCGTATTTTAATCTTTGTTTAAAAAGCTCTTCATATGTTTTTAAAGTTTTTTTACAAAACTCTTTACGCTTTTCTATGAAAGCTTTTACTTTATCTTGGCGATTATTTAATTTCGAATAAAGTCCGCCTTTTTCCATACAGTTTGTCTCACACCAATGATAATTCATAGCATTTGCTGAATCTTTCATTTCACCTTCAGTTAATACTCGGCACTGAGCATTAATAAGATTAATTTTTTTTCTTAATGTTTCGGAATTTGTAGTAACGTCTATATCTGCTCTTCCAAGTCCTGCAAGATCCAAATCTGTTGTAACTGATTTGCCACCAATTGTGCAGTAACTTGTGCAACTGGCACCACGATTACGTAAAGCTTGAGATTCTGCCATAGCTTGAACATTAGCTAAAATAAGTGCTGTTGCACTAAAAAACATGCTTATTTTCATATCGCCTCCTTAAAAATTTAAAAGTAAAATATTATCCTTTTTTTCATTTACTCATGACTATATTTTTTGAGCTCTTCTACAACATTTGCTGGAAGTTTATGTAAGTCTTCAGCTTTTATAATATTATCTTTAATAAAGTCAGCAACCTTCAAAGAAGCTAATTCTTTCAAGCTTAAAACTTTATCCTTATATAAAATCAAGAGGGCTGCTAAGAATCTATGAGTGTTCAATACTTGCATTGTTAATCTTTCCTTCTTCTGTTTGAACTGTTTATCTTTTGTAGAATATAATTTTAATCTTAATTAAAAATTAATATTTAAGGCTTTAATGTCCGCTCTGTTGCAAAAAATTTAAGTTAGCATGGCGAGCCCTTTTAGGGCTGCAATTAACAGTGTAAATGTTGAATTTCTGGTTAACGAGCAGGATTTTCCCTTAAAGCCTTAACCGCGTGCCCTTTATTTTGCCAAATATCTATAAAAGGTAGGTCTGGTCAGGTTTAACCTTTGTCAGATTTCTTGAACTGAAATATTTTTCTCTTGTTGGAGAAATCTTGATAAAGCGTATAGTTTGAAGAAAAGATGGCAATATCGAACTTCTGAGCAATTTCTTTAAACTTAAAATAAGGCTCACCCATCTTAATTCCTAAGTTTTTAGCTTCATTAGATCTTGCAATAGCGTCGGGTAAGAGAATGACATTACTGCCGTTCCCTCCCCTAAGAACCGAACAGGCGAGTTTCCCCGCATTCGGC
>MKUU01000058.1 GCA_001898705.1 Caedibacter sp. 38-128 | reverse complement strand
GCCTTCGCCTCTGATGTTCCTCCGAATATCTACGAATTTCACCTCTACACTCGGAATTCCACTTTCCTCTCTCGTCCTCTAGTCATCCAGTATGAAACGCAGTTCCCAGGTTAAGCCCGGGGCTTTCACGCCTCACTTGAAAAACCACCTACGCGCCCTTTACGCCCAGTCATTCCGAACAACGCTAGCCCCCTCCGTCTTACCGCGGCTGCTGGCACGGAGTTAGCCGGGGCTTCTTCTCCCGCTACCGTCATTATCTTCACGGGTGAAAGAACTTTACAACCCTAAGGCCTTCTTCATTCACGCGGCATCGCTGGATCAGGGTTGCCCCCATTGTCCAAGATTCCCCACTGCTGCCTCCCGTAGGAGTCTGGGCCGTGTCTCAGTCCCAGTGTGACTGGTCATCCTCTCAGACCAGTTACGGATCATAGGCTTGGTAGGCCATTACCCTACCAACTACCTAATCCGACGCGGGCTCCTCTCAAGGCGATAAATCTTTACCCTTACGGGATCATGCGGTATTAGCTGTCGTTTCCAACAGTTATCCCCCACCTTGAGGCAGATACCCACGCGTTACTCACCCGTCCGCCACTAGAGACATATCCGAAGATACGCTCTCGTTCGACTTGCATGTGTTAGGCGTGCCGCCAGCGTTCGTTCTGAGCCAGGATCAAACTCTCATGTTTGATCTTCATCAGATATTTAGAACACAAACATTACAACTAAGTTGTAAATTTGAGTTCCATCTGAATTACTCAAAAGGTCACAAATTACTCAAATAAAATTAATTTCATATGAGACCAGTTGATTAAAAATAACCAACCACCCTCATATCCTTTTCAAAAAACTAACTTGTCAAAGATCCTGGTGTCGCCTTCGATTCCGATTTCTTTTTCGTTTTCGTCGTCGACTGTGTTGGTGGTTATAATCGGCCCACTTGCGTATGTCAACAAGTTTAAAGCATTTTTTTTTACTTTTTTTTAGTTCGACCAAAAAAGCTAGAGTTTAAGCCATAAAAACCACTCTTGTATTCTTTATTAGAATAACAAATTTTCCCCGTTTTTACAAGAAAATCTACATAGAGAGGTGATTGAAGATTAATGCTCACAAGCGTCTTCATACCAACCCATTCATTTCGACACGGGAAGAACACCATATTTCGCAATATAATTTCTTATGAAAGCCCCTAAAATCTATCTTTCAACAAGAAACAAAATTGCTTATATTTTTAGAAAACGTAAGGCCACTGATGAGCCTTTATTAAAGAGAAAGCATTTTTTATGGAAAACGATCACTTACCTCACCCCCATTCTCTTCTTATTCCGCTTCAACATCTCCCTCATGGGACCGACCTTCCCTTGCCTGCTCATGCGACAGAAGATGCTGCGGGGCTAGATCTTTGCGCGGCAATTGAAGAAGAAATAACTTTAAATCCTCTTGAGAGAGTTTTAATTCCTTGTGGTTTCATGATGGCCCTTCCCAAAGGGTTTGAGGCTCAACTTCGTCCGCGTTCGGGACTTGCCTTTAAAAATGGAGTCACGCTTTTAAATTCGCCCGGAACAATTGATGCGGATTATCGCGGCGAAATTAAAGTTCTCTTGATTAACCTTGGCCACGGCCCTTTTCAAATCACGCGCGGCATGCGTATTGCGCAGATGGTTATTGCTCGCTACACAAAAGCGACCTGGGAAGTTTGTGAAAGTCTTGAGAGTTCAACGGCTCGGGGCGTTCAAGGATTTGGTTCAACAGGAACTCATCACAAGTAAATGACCCCATGACGCACATGAAAAAAATACTTCTTCTTCTCTTTGCTTTATCTCCTTCTTTAAGCACTTTTTCGTGGGCTGCCACCCCCTTGCCGCTTCCGCGCTTTGCCTCACTACGTTCAAGTGAAATCAATTTAAGAGTGGGTCCTGGCAGTGAATATCCTATTGAATGGATTTTTAAACGTAAAGATATGCCTGTTGAAATCATTGATGAATTTGAAGTCTGGCGCAAAATACGTGATTACGAAGGTGTTGAAGGCTGGGTTCATAAAAGCATGCTATCCGGTGCTCGCTTTGTGATCGTTGTCCATACATTTCAGCACCTTCATCGAAGCGCAGATCTTCATAGTAAAGCCGTTGCGGCGGCAGAAGCGGGTGTTATCTGTAAAATCCTTGAGACAAAAGGCGATTGGTGCCGCATTGAAACCCAAGGTTATAAAGGCTGGGTGACACGGGCCGCCCTGTGGGGTCTTTATCCCCATGAAATAATTAAATAATTAACTTCTCAAAAGAAAGGAGGGTCTTGACCCTCCTTGTAATATTCCTCAAGCCTATGAGGGCTTTACTTAGCCTTGGTTATTTTGCTCATCTGGTCGAGGAAGTAAATCTAGGCCTTCTTCCTTCAAGACATCATAACGCGGAATATAAGCATACCAGCCTAAAGATCCAGCATGTGTAATGATTGTTCCATTGCCACTTACTCTAAGATGAGCAAAAGGATACTCTTCTTCGAGCAATTGCCCCTGTAACAACTGTTTTACAGGCTGCATTCCAATGCCGTTCCCATAGTAGATAAATGAGGCATGTGTCTCAGGTGTTGGCTCTCCAGTAAAAAATTCCAGAACGTCTTCTCTTGGCGATTTAGAACTATCGGCAGAATAGCCAACGGCTACCTTACCATCTGCACTTAATCCTGTTACTTCACTGTAATTACCATTATTTATGGTGCTCAAGAATTGTATCTGGTGATTAAGTGTATCATGGATAAAAGCTTCATTTCTGTTGTTTTGAAGATTTTGGGCCGCACCTGCCACTTTTTCACCATTTGCGCTCATTGCTGAGACAGCGCCATTTTCAGTATTAAGATAGGAGACCCGTTGATTTTCAAGATCCCAAATAAAACCATCTTGTTTATTGGTGTCAGGGCGTTGAATTGTCCCTACAGCAAGTTGACCATTTTTACTGATTCCGATAACTTCAGAACTCCTATTAACACCAAGGATATTATCAAGTGTTAGCAGCGTTCCTTCCTCTACCTTCCAGGCAACTGCCTTACGGATCGAATTAATACCATCTCTAGCTACCCCAACAACGGTTTTATGGTCATCGCTGATGCCGACAGCATTGCTAGATCGACCGCCATTTAAAGAAGGAAGAATTTTCTTTTGCGCTTTCTCATCTCTGATAAAGGCTTCATTATTACCATTAAGATTATTCGTCCCGTCGCCGACAATAACTTTGCCATTGGCACTTACACCCAGGGCTGCGCTCACCTCTCCAGGATTCAATGTAAAATCGTAATCAATTCCATCTTTTTCGGTGAATACAAAGTATTTCCGGCTATCAGCATCACCCACCATCGTACGGCCATCTTCATTTATTGCATAAATATGCCATATTCCATTATCACTCGGAAACTTGTAGACTTTCGACTTTAGAAGCTTTTGTAAAATGTGTTTATCATTCGCTTGAGGGCGCTCTGTCTGGCTCTCTTCCTTAGCTCTTAGGTACCCTGGGATTCTCTCATTATAACGTTGCCAGATCTCGTTTCGTTGAAGCGTTTTATTCCAAGCTTTATTGACAACCTCCATACTATATCCTTCGCGAATACGCGCATAAGATGCAATATGAGCAATAATTTCGCTCGGAAGAGCCACGTTCTCTTCAATGGATGGCAAGCCGCTGGTGGGCTTTTGATTATCTAAGACTTCCTCCATAACCCCTGTGGCAAGAGCACCGTCACTAAGAACAAAACTCATGGCCCCTGAAAGTAAAAGACGAGAAAGGTTTTTCAAGATGTTTAATCTCCTTTAATAGTTGATGATAATATACCTTACAATTTCACATATAAGGCCAAAATGGCAATTTACAAGGGCTCTATCTAAAATAAATAATAGAATATTTTAATATGGCAATTTAAGAGATTCTTTTTACTGAGGTAAACATTCATTCCGACAGTCAAGAGATAAAAACTTTAAAAATTTTTTTAAAAGATCGCTGGCATGCTCAGCGCTGTGGGGGATTTATTCCCATGAAACGATAAGTAAATCAGGTATAAAAAAGAAGTACGCAAGCGTACTTCTTTTTATGTCTCAATCAACAGTAGGGTGATTATTCAGCTCCTACTTCAACGACGCTTTCTTACTCTTCAACTTCTATACCATCTTCCTTAGCTGCTTTTGCAAGTGTCTTATTCTTTTTAGCTTCTTCTTTAAGAAGTTTTTCAGCATTTTTACCAGCTAAAGCAATACGCATTTTCTTAGCACAAGATGACGTATCAAAATCGTCTACGCCCGAACATTTCTTTTTGACATAAGCAGCAAAGCCAGGATTGCTACAAGCCACTCCATCAAAAGAGCGAGCTGTAAAATTACCGCTAAAAAAACTGGCTTTTTTACACATTGTACCAGGTTTGACCTTCTCAAGTATCTGCATAGCAAACTTTGCAGCAGTACCTGCAGCGTCAGCTTCAGCATTATGGGCGAATGGTGCTTGAATCATTAATAAACCAGCAATTAACGCATATTTTTTCATTTTTTATCTCCTCTGTTTAGTCTATATTTATTGTTGTACATCTTAAGAATAATTGAAAATCCTTAAGCAAAAATTAACAAGGCACATTTGCCCAAAAATATTTTGCAGAAAGTCAAAATCGCCCTAAAGCTCGCTTTCCCATCGCTAATCGATATTCTGCAGCCTTCCTAAATTATCTCCCTCTGCAAAAAAAGAACGTGTCACTCACACCTCTTCGAGCTCAAGTGTCCATCCCACTTGATGTCCCCATTCATCTGTTTCAATGGTATGATGAGTCATCATCATCTCCAGAAGCGGACGATAGCTGATAAAAAGTCTCTTGCCTTTGGGGGGCACTTCTTCCAAGATAACCTCAGCCTCTTGAACTTTTAAGACTTTAGCGTTTTCTTTCGCTTCATCAAAAACTACTACTGACCCTTCAATTGGCAGCCGGGCAAGGCTTATACTCTTCTGAATCCCATCGCCTAAAAACTCTTGGCATAATCGCTGAATGCACCCGACGTGCACTTGGCCTCCTCGCCACCACTTTTCAATGGCGGGGATGGTTTTATCTTGCCCATGAATCTTTGTGCGATACTTATGATGCGTCTCATTGCCAATAAAGATGAGCCTGCCCTCAATAGTGCGGCGATACTCGCCATTGCGAATGGGTGTGAGCACTTGATGACATCCTCGCGCTGAGAAAGGAGGAAATCCGCCGCCTTCGATCATTAGTTCCGTTTCCCTCATGTCTTCCTACCACATCACCCAACGGGGTAAAGGGTACGCTTGCGCAAGAGATGCTTGCCGCAAATACCGCTCAAGCGCGTCAATGATGGCTTGCTCATCTTCCTGAGATGCTTCTTGGCGTAAGTCAGGTTTCAATGTCGGTTGATGTTTATTCTTTGTCTCGACTGTCATGTGTGACCTCTCTTTTTTTAGTTTTATGCGTCGTTTTTCTATTTATGGTCATGCCTGAGATGCTTTCTCAGCCTATCCTTGCCCTCATTTCGCACTTCTTTAAAATTACTGAGCGTCTTTTCCCGATCTTTATCCAGTAATATCCCTCTACATTTAAATTCCATTTTTGTTCCTCCTGTTTTGTGATTCTTAATTTTAGTGTGCTTTTCAGCACGTTTTTCTTTTTATTTTAAGGTTTCATTAAAACCTTTAAGTATTTTTATTTGATGAGCCCCACCGTTAAACCTTGCTCAACGATGATGACCTTGTTTACCTATTTCATTTTTCTTCCTTTCTTTATCCTTTTTTATTTCTTCTAAAGACTCACCCATGAGAACCAAGTCTTTCAAACTTCGTCATCC
>MKUU01000057.1 GCA_001898705.1 Caedibacter sp. 38-128 | reverse complement strand
GCTCAATTGGCAGAGCGTCGGTCTCCAAAACCGAAGGCTGTGGGTTCGATCCCCTCCACTCCTGCCAAATTAAGGAATAAATCTTAAGGGTTTAGTGAGAAAGAAAGCTTATGGCAAAAGCAAATCCAATAATGTTTATACGTCAGGTCCGTCAAGAGATTGGGAAAGTTACTTGGCCAACTCGGAAAGAAACACTGGTTACTGTGTTGATGGTCGTGATTCTCTCTGTGCTAGCAGCTTTATTTTTCTTAGCAGCAGATGGACTTATTCACTTTATTGTGCAGCTTATTCTGGGATAAGGATTAATTTACATGTCAGAGACACTTCGTTGGTATGTGGTCCACGTTTACTCAGGATCAGAAAAAAAAGTTGCAGAAACAATTCGTGAGCAAGCTCAAAAAAAGGGGCTTGATGAACAAATTTCTCAAGTACTTGTTCCTACTGAAGAAGTTATTGAAATTAAAAAAGGTGAAAAAATTAGCTCAGAACGGCAATTTTTCCCTGGGTACGTTTTGGTTCAAATGGCCCTTTCTGATGAGACATGGCACTTAATTAAAAATACGCCAAAAGTAACAAATTTTCTTGGTGGGAAAGGGAAGCCAACCCCCATCAGCAAATTTGAAGTTGAGCGTTTAATGAGCCAAGTTGAAGAAAGAGTTGGAAAGCCTAAGCATAAGCTCAGCTTTGAGATTGGTGAACAGGTGCGTGTTTCTGAGGGGCCTTTCTCAACGTTTACAGGACTTGTGGAAGAGATAGATGAGGAAAAAGAGCGCTTAAAAGTTTCGGTCAGTATTTTTGGACGTTCAACACCTGTGGATCTTGATTTTTCTCAGGTTGAAAAAATTTAAAATTAAGAGTATGTAGGATTTTGTTCTCTTAGGTAGAGAATAATATGCGGAAGGAAAGCCAAAACCGTACCGCGCCCTTTAATGATAAATAGAGGATACTATGGCAAAAAAGATAGAAGGATATATTAAACTGCAGGTTCCTGCAGGAAAAGCAAACCCATCCCCACCAATTGGTCCAGCTTTGGGTCAAAGAGGGCTCAATATTATGGAGTTTTGTAAGGCGTTTAATGCAAAGACACAAGAGCTTGAGCCAGGAATGCCAATTCCTGTGGTTATTACAGCTTATTCAGATCGTTCATTTAGCTTTGTGACAAAAACTCCACCTGTTAGTTATTTCATAAAGAAGGCTGCAGGTCTTCCTAAAGGATCTCAGACTCCAGGAAAAGGAACGGTTGGTAAAATAACAAAAGGCCAAATTAAAGAGATTGCTCAAAAGAAAATGGTTGATCTCAATGCGACCACAGTCGATGCTGCAATGCAAATGATTATTGGTTCTGCGCGATCAATGGGCCTCGAGGTGGTGGAGTAAGCAATGGCAAAAATTGGAAAAAGACTTAAAAAAGCATACGAGAATTTAGATGTGATGACAGCCTATTCTCTTGATGAGGCTGTTAAAATCATTAAAACGCGTGCAGCTGCAAAATTTGATGAAACAGTAGAGATTGCTTTAAATCTAAATATTGATACGCGCAAGGCAGATCAAAGCTTGCGCGGAATGATTCAGCTTCCTAATGGGACTGGTAAGACGCTTCGCGTTGCTGTTTTTGCAAAAGATGAGAAAGCTAAAGAAGCTTTAGCGGCAGGCGCTGACTTTGTTGGAGCCGATGACCTAGCTGATAAAGTTCAAAAAGGCGAAATTTCTTTTGATCGTTGTATTGCGACGCCCGACATGATGCTTGTTGTTGGAAAACTTGGAAAGGTTTTGGGGCCTAAAGGGCTTATGCCAAATCCTAAGCTTGGAACCGTAACTCCGAATGTTGCTGAGGCTGTTAAGGCCGCAAAAGGTGGGCAAATTGAATATCGTGCTGAGAAGGCGGGTATTATTCACGGTGGTGTTGGTAAAGTCAGCTTTACAGAGAAAGCCCTTGTTGAAAACATCAAGATGTTTGTAGATGTCATCAATAAAGCACGTCCAAGTGGTATTAAAGGAGCTTATTTGAAGAAAATTTCTTTAAGCTCAACAATGGGACCATCTGTGCGTATTGATCTTGCAGATTTCGCAAGTTAATAACTTAATTTAAGGAAGATAAACTCAAATTAAGTATAAGAATGTAGCGTGAAGTAATTCATGTTGCTTAGTAGGGAAGTTCCCTACGCTCTGTCCGAGACTGTAGGTAGACATTGGTTTTTAATGGTCTGCCGCCTACATAGACGGAAGAAGGCACAATCAATTTTAAAGTGTGTTTCTCTTTCCGGGCAGAATTGTTAAACAAGCACCGCTCATGGGGAGTGGTGTGAAGCTTGAAGGAGAAAAACGTGGAAAAAAGAGAAAAAGAACTCTTTATCGCTTCGATGCGATCCGCGCTTGATCAGGCTGGACTTGTTGTTATTACGCGACAGGTTGGGTTGACTGTTGGTGAGTCACAAACTCTACGTCGTCAGATGTATGAGGCAGGAGCCCAATTCAAGGTAACTAAAAATACTTTGACCCGGTTGGCTGTGAAGGGAACAAGCTATGAAGTGTTGGTAGACCATTTAACAGGTCCAACAGCATTAGCTTACTCATCCGATCCAATCGCAGCTGCGCGTGTTGCTGTAAAGTTTGCCAATGATAACCAAAAGCTTGAGATTGTCTGTGGCGCCATGGGGGATAAATTCCTTAGTAAAGCAGATGTTCAAGCTCTTGCAACCTTGCCTTCTCTCGACGAATTGCGAGGCAAGATTATTGGTATACTACAAGCTCCTGCTGGGAAACTGGCTCGTGTTGTTCAAGCGCCTGCAGGGCAGCTTGCACGTGTCGTGTCGGCTTACAGCAAAAAAGGCTGATTATCGTAATATTATGTTTTGAAGAGATAAAGGAGATATAAAATGGCTGAAAAATTAGCAAAGATCGTTGATGATCTATCTGGATTAAGTGTTCTTGAAGCAGCTGAGCTTGCTAAGCTTCTTGAAGAAAAGTGGGGCGTTTCTGCTGCTGCACCTGTTGCAGTTGCTGCTGCTGCTGCGCCTGCTGCTGCTGTTGAAGAGCAAACAGAATTCACAGTAATGCTCGTTGATGGCGGTGCACAAAAAATTAACGTCATTAAAGAAGTTCGCACAATTACAGGCTTAGGCCTTGTTGAGGCAAAAAACCTTGTTGAAGGCGCTCCAAAGCCTGTTAAAGAAGGTGTCAGCAAGGACGAAGCTCAAAAAATTAAGGATGTACTTGAGAAGGCTGGCGCAAAGGTCGAACTTAAGTAGTTCTTTTTGTTGGATTAAAGACGCGATCGGAGAAAGCTTTTTGAAAAGCATATTTTCCGATCGCGCATGTATTACTTGCATTATTAAAGTTTAACGTATATATGAGTGAATTTAGTCTCTTTGTGTAAATCTTAGCTTTTTCAATTTTAAGGTTGGTAGCGTAGAAATTTTGCATGCAAAAAGACTAAAATTGCACATTTATTAGCTGATTGAGGGGCATATGGCATTATCTATGGCTGGTCGCAAGCGTATACGCAAGAGTTTTGAGAGATTAAGCGGTGTGGCTCCCATGCCGAATTTAATTGAGCTTCAAAAAAACTCATATGAAGCATTTTTACAAAGAAATATTCCTTTCGAAAAGCGGCAAATGCTTGGATTACAAGCCGTTTTTCATTCCGTATTTCCAGTCAAAGATTTTGCAGATAAGGCTCAGCTTGAGTTCTATCATTATGATTTTGATGAGCCTAAGTACGATGTTGAAGAATGTCGCCAAAGAGGAACAACCTATGCTGCTCCTTTAAAAGTTGTTTTTAGGCTTGTTGTTTGGGATGTCGATGAGGATACAGGGGCTCGCTCGATCCGCGATATTAAAGAACAAGAAGTTTACATGGGAGATATTCCTCTCATGACAGATAACGGTACTTTTATTATTAATGGGGTTGAGCGTGTGATTGTATCTCAAATGCATCGTTCTCCTGGTGTATTTTTTGATCATGATCGCGGAAAAACGCATGCGTCTGGGAAGTTGTTGTTCTCAGGTCGCGTGATTCCTTATCGTGGCTCATGGCTTGATTTTGAATTTGATGCGAAAGACCTTTTATATGTTCGTATTGATCGACGCAGAAAATTGCCTGCGACGACTCTATTGATGACGCTTGATAATGAAGAGACCGCTAAAAAACGTCAGAAGGCTGAGCAAGAAGGTAAAGAACTTGCACCAGGTGAGGTTGTTGGCTTGTCTCGAGAAGACATTTTAAAGCTATTTTATGAAACAATCACGTTTACGCACCATGATAGAGGTTGGAAAATACCCTTTGAGCCTATGCGTTGGAAAAGTGGAAAGCTTGCTCATGATCTTATTGATGCAAAGACGGACAAAGTTGTTTTAGCCGCTGGCGAAAAAATGACCCCGCGCCTTGCGAAAAAGTTCAAAGAAGATGGCTTGAACGAAATTTTAGTGCTCCCAGATGATTTGATTGGTCGTTATGCCGCTGAGGACATGATTAATGAAAATACAGGTGAAATCTTTGCTGAAGCTGGAGAAGAATTAACAGGACAGCTTATTCAAAATCTGATTTCAAATGGGTTTACAAATATTGCAACGCTTGCAATTGACCATATCCACATAGGACCTTATTTAAGAAATACTTTAGCAGCAGACCGCAATTATTCAAGAGAGGAAGCTCTTCTTGATATTTATCGGGTGATGCGTCCTGGTGAGCCACCAACACTTGAGAGTGCTGAGGCTTTGTTTGCTGGGCTTTTCTTTGATTTTGAAAGATTTGATCTTTCAGCGGTTGGTCGTGTAAAAATGAATGCGCGCTTAGAGCTTGAGACTGAAGACAGTGCTCGGACGCTTCGTAAAGACGATATTATTGCTATTGTGAAAGTTCTTCTTGAACTCAAGGACGGCCGTGGTGAGATTGACGATATTGATAACCTTGGTAATCGTCGTGTTCGTCCCGTTGGTGAACTTCTTGAAAATCAATATCGCACAGGCCTTTCAAGAATGGAAAGAGCCATCCGCGAGCGCATGAGTTCAGTTGAGATTGATACAGTGATGCCACATGATCTTATCAATGCAAAACCTGTTTCAGGGGCGGTAAAAGAATTCTTTGCTTCATCTCAGCTTTCTCAGTTTATGGATCAGGTGAATCCGCTTGCAGAAATTACGCACAAACGTCGCCTTTCTGCTTTGGGACCAGGAGGTCTTACACGGGATCGCGCTGGATTTGAGGTGCGAGACGTTCACCCAACCCATTATGGTCGTATTTGTCCAATTGAAACGCCTGAAGGGCCGAATATTGGTTTGATTAACTCACTTGCGACTTTTGCACGCGTTAATAAGTATGGCTTTATTGAAAGTCCTTATCGCCGTGTTGTTGATGGATACGTTTCTGATGAAATTGTTTACCTTTCTGCGGCTGAAGAAGGTCGATATGCTATTGCGCAAGCAAGTGCTGCAATGGATAAAGAAGGTAAGTTGCTAGAAGATTTCGTCAGCTGTCGTAAGGGCGGAGAATTCACGATTGCACCGCCGAGCGATATCCAATTTATTGATGTTTCTCCAAAACAGCTTGTTTCAGTTGCTGCGTCCTTAATTCCATTCTTGGAAAACGACGATGCGAACCGTGCGTTGATGGGATCCAACATGCAACGCCAAGCCGTTCCTTTAATGCGGGCTGAAACACCACTCGTGGGAACTGGGATGGAGAAGTCCGTGGCTCGCGATTCGGGTGTGACTGTTGTTGCAAAGCGTGATGGTATTGTTGACGAAGTCGATGCAACTCGAATTGTTATTCGTGTTAAAGAAACAAGCGCCTCAACGCCTTCGGTTGTTGATATTTATAATTTGCAGAAATTTCAAAGGTCTAACCAAAATACCTGTATTAACCAACGTCCTTTAGTGCGTCCTGGTGAATTTGTAAAAACAGGAGATATTATTGCCGATGGTCCTGCTACAGATGCGGGTGAATTAGCTTTAGGTCGAAATGTGCTCGTTGGTTTTATGTCTTGGAATGGTTATAACTTCGAAGATTCTATTATTCTTTCCGAACGTTTAGTGCGTGAAGATGTATTTACCTCGATTCACATTGAAGAATTTGAGGTTCATGCACGTGATACAAAACTAGGCCAAGAAGAAATTACACGCGACATTCCAAATGTTGGCGATGAGGCTTTGTGTCATTTGGATGAGGCAGGCATCGTTTCCATTGGCGCTGAAGTAAAACCTGGCGATATTCTCGTTGGAAAGGTGACACCAAAAGGTGAAACGCCTGTAACGCCAGAAGAAAAACTTTTGCGAGCGATCTTCGGTGAAAAAGCTTCTGACGTTCGTGATACCTCTTTGCGTGTTCAACCGGGTGTCAGCGGAACCGTTGTTGAAGTTCGCGTCTTTTCACGTCGTGGTGTTGAGAAAGATGAGCGTGCGCTTGCTATTGAACGGGCTGAAATTAACCGTTTAGCGGCTGACCGCGATACAGAAAAAGGCATTCTTGAACGTGCTTTCTTTGCACGCTTGAAACAATTGCTTTTAGACCAAAAAGCGGTTGGAGCTCCTAAAGGTGCCAAAACGAATGTCAAGATTGATGAAGCTTATCTTGAAGCTCTTACAACAGGACAGTGGCGTCAACTGGTCGTTGATAATGATGCTGTTATGGCTGAAATCGAAGCTATGCGGAAACAACACGACGAAGATGTTACAGTTATTCAAAAGCGTTTTGAGGATAAAGTTGAGAAAGTTCGTCGTGGCGATGAACTGCCAACGGGTGTGCTCAAGACAGTTAAAGTCTTCATTGCGACAAAACGCAAAATTCAGGCTGGCGATAAGATGGCGGGACGTCATGGAAACAAAGGTGTTGTTTCCGTTATTGTTCCTGAAGAAGATATGCCACATCTTGAAGATGGGACTCCTGTTGACATTGTCTTAAATCCATTGGGTGTTCCTTCGCGGATGAACGTGGGGCAGATTTTAGAAACCCATCTTGGGTGGGCTGCGGCTGGTTTA
Organism: Caedibacter sp. 38-128; assembly: GCA_001898705.1. Taxonomy (GTDB): domain Bacteria; phylum Pseudomonadota; class Alphaproteobacteria; order Caedimonadales; family Caedimonadaceae; genus Paracaedimonas. Next base: position 24,572 of record MKUU01000057.1, on the reverse strand, counting down.
GGAAAACAAATAAGCCAAATGCTAGGTGATATTTATGCGAATAATAAAAACCCTGAAGATTTGAAAAAATTGATGGCGGGAATTTATCAAAAAGAAGCAGATATCAAGAAGATTGATAATATGGATGAGGCTGATCTTATTGAGACGGCAGCTTCCATGATTCGAGGTGTTCCAATGGCAACACCTGTCTTCGATGGTGCTCATGAAGATGATATTATTCGCGAACTTCAACGTGCAAAGCTAAATACTTCTGGCCAAGTCACCCTTATTGATGGTCGAACAGGTGAGCCTTTTGAACGGCCCGTCACTGTTGGATACATTTATATGTTGAAGCTAAGCCATATGGTTGATGACAAGATCCATGCTCGTTCCGTTGGACCTTACAGTTTGGTCACGCAACAGCCCCTTGGTGGTAAAGCGCAGTTTGGTGGTCAGCGTTTTGGAGAAATGGAAGTTTGGGCTCTTGAGGCTTACGGCGCGGCTTATACATTGCAAGAAATGCTCACCGTTAAATCGGACGACGTCTCAGGACGTACCAAGGTTTACGAAGCCATCGTACGTGGCGAAGATGCATTTGAATCTGGTATTCCAGAGTCCTTTAATGTGTTGGTAAAAGAATTGCGCTCGTTGAGTTTGAATCTCGAGTTTGGTGAATAGGCGACTAGATAGAATATCCTTAGGAGTTCTGAATGAATAATTTAATGAATATATTTGGCCAGGTCAAAAGTGCAGCAAATTTTGACCATCTTAAGATCTCAATAGCAAGTCCTGAAAAGATTCGCTCTTGGTCTTATGGTGAGGTAAAAAAGCCAGAAACAATTAACTATCGTACATTTAAACCCGAAAGAGACGGACTTTTCTGTGCGCGTATTTTCGGGCCTGTGAAAGATTACGAGTGCTTATGTGGTAAGTATAAGCGCATGAAATATCGCGGAATTATTTGCGAAAAGTGTGGTGTTGAAGTCACGCTTTCCAAAGTTCGTCGCGATCGTATGGGCCATATTGAACTGGCGACACCTGTTGCGCATATTTGGTTCACGAAATCACTTCCAAGCCGTGTTGCTCAATTACTTGACCTCACAATGAAAGACCTTGAAAAGGTTCTTTATTTTGAAAGTTACATTGTGGTTGAGCCAGGTTTAACTCCCTTAAAGCAGCGTCAACTCTTAACAGAAGAAGAGTTTGTTGATGCGCAAGATGAATATGGGGAAGATGCTTTTACCGCAGGAATTGGCGCAGAAGCCCTTAAAGCAATGCTTTCTCAAATTGATCTTGAAAGTGAACAAAAGAACCTTCGTGAAGAGCTTTACGAAACAACGTCAGAAATGCGCCGTAAAAAACTCGTCAAGCGTTTGAAAATCATTGAAGCTTTCCTTGAGTCTGCTGCTCGTCCTGAATGGATGGTGTTGGACGTTTTACCTGTCATACCACCTGAGCTTCGTCCGCTTGTGCCGCTTGATGGTGGCCGCTTTGCAACGTCAGACCTTAACGATTTATACCGTCGTGTGATCAACCGTAATAATCGTTTGCGTCGCCTTATGGAATTGCGTGCACCTGATATCATCATTCGAAACGAAAAACGAATGCTCCAAGAATCGGTTGATGCACTCTTCGATAACAGTCGTCGTGCACGTCCTATCGCGGGTGCCAATAAGCGTCCATTAAAATCTTTGGCAGATATGCTTAAAGGAAAACAAGGTCGTTTCCGTCAGAACTTGCTTGGAAAACGTGTGGACTATTCAGGCCGTTCGGTCATTGTTGTTGGACCTGAACTTAAGCTCCATCAGTGTGGCCTTCCAAAAAGAATGGCGTTAGAGCTTTTTAAGCCTTTTGTCTACTCTCGTCTTGAGCGTTATGGCCTTGCAAGCACGATTAAGGCTGCAAAGCGTATGGTTGAGCGTGAACGTCCAGAAGTTTGGGATATTCTTGAAGAAGTTATTCGTGAACATCCTGTTCTTTTAAACCGTGCACCAACTCTTCACCGTCTTGGTATTCAAGCCTTTGAACCTGTTTTAATTGAAGGAAAAGCGATTCAGTTGCATCCTTTAGTCTGTACAGCTTTTAACGCAGACTTTGATGGTGACCAGATGGCGGTTCACGTTCCTCTTTCAATTGAGGCACAGCTTGAATCTCGCGTGTTGATGATGTCAACGAATAACATTTTAAGCCCTGCGAGCGGGCGCCCAATTATCGTTCCGACGAAAGACATTGTTCTTGGCCTTTATTATCTTACAATGATGCGTGAGAGCGAAAAAGGTGAGGGGATGATCTTCGCGTCTATTGGTGAGCTTGAGCAAGCCTTGAATGCGGGTCTTGTCTCCTTACATGCAAAAATTAAAGCGCGTTATTATGGCGTTGATGCAGAAGGGAAGAAGACATCCTCAATCATTGAAACGACGCCAGGGCGTTTTATGTTGTCGGATATTTATCCTCGTCATCCAAATTTGGGATTTGAGATCATTAACTGCTTATTGACGAGCAAGGACATCACAAAGCTTATCGATGTGGTTTATCGTCACTGTGGTCAAAAAGAGACGGTTATTTTCACAGATCGTTTAATGGCGCTTGGCTTTAAATATGCAACTCATGCAGGTGTGTCATTTGGTAAGGATGACCTCTTGATTCCTGAGGATAAGGAGCAACTCGTTAACGAAACGCATGATATGGTTGCGAAGTATGAACAACAATATCTTGATGGTCTCATCACACAGGGTGAGAAGTATAACAAGGTTGTTGACGCTTGGGCGCAATGTTCTGAAAAAGTTGCGCAAGCCATGATGAAAGGCTTGTCGAATGTTGAGACAGGAAAGCCTGTAAACTCAGTTTACATGATGGCTCACTCAGGAGCGCGTGGATCGGCAGCTCAGATGAAGCAGCTGGCTGGAATGCGTGGATTGATGACTAAGCCTTCTGGTGAAATTATTGAAACTCCAATTATTTCAAACTTTAAGGAAGGTTTGACAGTTCTTGAGTACTTCAATTCAACTCACGGTGCTCGAAAGGGTCTTTCTGATACGGCGCTTAAGACAGCGAACTCAGGATATCTAACACGTCGTCTTGTGGACGTTGCCCAGGATGGGGTCATTACCCTTGAGGATTGTGGCACTGAAAACGGTATTTCTGTGAAGGCTGTGGTTGAAGGCAGCGAGGTTTTGACGCCGCTTTCTGAGCGTGTTTTAGGCCGTACGATCCTTGAAGATCTGATTGATCCTGCAACGGATGAAGTGATTGCACGAAAAGGCGAAACGCTTGATGAAGTTCATATTGAACGTCTCGAACAAACAAATATCGATGAGATTCGTATTCGTTCTGCACTAACCTGTAACGCTGAAACTGGGATTTGTGGAAATTGTTATGGTCGCGACTTGGCGCGTGGTACACGCGTTAATATGGGCGAAGCTGTTGGCGTTATTGCGGCGCAATCGATTGGTGAGCCTGGAACACAGCTTACAATGCGGACATTCCACATTGGTGGAACGGCGCAGGGTGCTGGCGAGAAATCCAGCATTGAATCCTCAATCGATGCAACGGTTGAGATCAGCAACCGCAACGTGGTTATCAACAGTGAGGGAATTCCTATTGTGATGAACCGCTACTGTGAAGTGATCTTGAAAGATACTAAAGATCGTGAGCGAGCACGTTATAAACTTCCTTATGGTGCGCGTATCCTTGCAGATGATGGCACCAAAGTGAAAAAAGGTCAGAAGTTAGCTGAATGGGATCCATTTACACTTCCAATCATCACCGAAACAGATGGTGTCATCCATTATGTGGATCTTGTTGATGGTGTCTCAATGCGTGAGGTCATGGATGAGACAACTGGTATTGCAAGCCGTGTGATCATTGATTGGCGTCAGCAACCGCGTGGTGCCAACTTGAAACCTCGTCTTGCTCTTCGTGATAAGAAGGGCGAAGCATTAACGCTTCCAAGTGGCGTTGAAGCAAGGTACTTCTTACCTGTTGATGCCATTTTGAATATTGATAACCAGGTTGAAGTGAGAGCTGGTGATATTATCGCTCGTATTCCAAGAGAGAGCTCAAAAACGCGCGATATTACAGGTGGTTTGCCTCGTGTTGCTGAACTTTTCGAGGCTCGGATGCCGAAGGATCATGCAATCATCAGTGAAATTGATGGTCGTGTTGAATTTGGGAAGGATTATAAGACAAAGCGTCGTATTCGGGTTGTCCCGATGGATGGCCATGGAGAGCCTTTAGAATACATGATTCCAAAAGGGCGCCATGTCACTGTTTTTGAAGGTGACTACGTCAAACGTGGTGAGCTTCTTGTCGATGGAAATCCTGTGCCTCATGAGATTTTGCGTATTCTTGGTGTTGAGGCCTTGGCCAGCTATTTGATCAATGAAATTCAAGAAGTCTATCGTCTTCAAGGTGTGAAGATTAACGATAAGCACATTGAAGTGATTGTGCGTCAAATGCTTCAAAAAATTGAGATCGAGGATCCAGGCGATTCAACGTATCTTGTGGGTGAGCATGTGGATCGTCGTGAATTTAACGACATCTGTGACAGGCTTCTCAAAGAGAACTTAAGGCCGGCTATTGGGCATCCTGTTCTTCAAGGTATTACGAAAGCGTCGCTTCAAACAGAATCCTTTATTTCTGCAGCGTCGTTCCAGGAAACAACACGTGTTCTTACAGAAGCCGCGGTTGCTGGAAAGATCGATAATCTGATTGGATTAAAGGAAAATGTGATTGTGGGACGTCTGATTCCTGCTGGAACAGGAAGTGTGATCAATACTCTCAAGCGCGTTGCTGGGAAGCTTGATCTTGAGCGAGTAGCGCAAGAAAAGCCATCAGAAACAGTTTTACCTGTCGCTGTAGATGAAGCAGAAAGTTCGTCACAAGCGCTTTAAGCTGAATTTCGTTTTTCTACTTAAAAAGGAGTCTGTAAGGACTCCTTTTTTATTTAGGGGATGATTATCTTTAGTTTTAAATAATTTGCTTTAAAGGCAATTAAGTTTATCTAAGTTATTTATATAAAAAAGGTAATTAAAGCTAATTTATTTCCAAAAAGGAAACATTAATTATTTGGTGGTATTCTAGAAAGGTCAATAATTCCTTTTTGAAAGGCACTAAAATGAAAATTTCCTATCAAGTTATTGAGTGTAATAAAATTGACAAACATCTTATGGAAGAGTTTATACACTTGGAACAAAAATTTTTCGATCTCAAGAGAGAAGATATCCTGAAATCCATCTCCCAGAAAGATTTATTATATGCTTTCTACAATAATGATGAGCACAAACTAATTGGTACGCTTGCGATTAAATGGATATTTTTTCAAGACTCAGTAATTATTTATTTAGGGAATGGTGCTGTTGATCCAGATTATCAACGGCATAATTTTAGCAATACGGTTCTATTTAATAGTTATTTAAGAACAGTGTGGAAATTCCCTGGAAAAAAAGTTTGTTTTGCCTGCTTTATGGGGACACCAAAAGCTTATAATATTGCCCAACGTTATCCCTATCATTTCCCGCAAAAAGGAGTGAAAACTAGTACTTTTACAAAAAATATAATGAAAATTGTTGCTGAGACAATTGCTGAAGAAGGAAATTATGAAGAAGAGGATGACATTTTCCTTCTCACAATTTACAAAAAGAAAAATCTTATTCGAGAAGAGACCATCAGCGGCGTTGTTTCCTATGATGGATATTATGAGGAAGTCAATCCTCGTTTCAAAGACGGCAAACAGTTATTAATGGTTTTTATGGTCGATATAGAAGCCTTTTTTAAAGCAGGAAAATATACACTGCAGTATTATATACGTAAAAGTATAGCTCGTTTTAAGTAAGGTCCTGTTAGAAGATTTTAATTTTCAAAGCCTACGAATGTTTTCTTGATCTTCTATGCGCTAAAAATCCATGGTATAAATAACCATTTAAATTTCTTAGTTAAAAGGGAGAAGAAAAAATGCGTTTTATCCTTGGGCTTTTATTAATGATATGGTTGCCATTGTCCGTTAATGGGCAAGAAGCTAACCAAAAGATGGCAGAGACAACCAAAGAAAAATCATCTTATAAAATTGGAATCATCATCGGCAGCACGCGTCCCAATAAAATTGGTGGGCAAGTGGCTGAGTGGGTTTCTCAGCAAGTTCAAAAAACGCCAAATTTACAGTTTACTTTGGTTGACCTTGAGAAATGGAATTTACCCCTCTTTAACGAGCCAGGAATGCCTCTGAATGGGCCACAGACATACACCCATGCTCATACCAAGAAATGGAGTCAAGAAATAGCTTCTTATGATGGTTATATTTTTGTGACACCGCAATATAATTGTGGCTATCCAGCGTCACTCAAGAATGCCATTGATTATCTTTATGTTGAATGGAAAGAAAAACCTGCCATCATTGTGAGTTATGGCTTTCAAAATGGTGGCGAAAAAGCTGCCACACAATTGAAGCAAGTGTTAGATTGCTTTAACATGAAGCTGACATCAACGATGCCGGCTATTGGTCTTGCTCCTCAAATGTTAAATGAGAAGAAAAAACTTAAAAATACAGCTGAAGATTTCAAGCCTTATCAAGAGATGCTTCTTAAATCTATCCAGGAGTTCATGGATATCTTTCTATCGAATGAGAAATAATTTTTAAGCAATCTGTGTTACTTAACTTAATGATTGATTTAGGAGAAAGTATTAACTGCTTTCTCCTAAAGGCTCTATTTCAAGTTAACTAAAATTTAAGCTTCCTAAAATATCATATGTTTGAGAATTCAATTCTATTGAAGAAGTGAAAATGGAAGAAATTCACGCATAAGATAAGGAAAAATAAAATGAAAAAAAAACGCTTAAGTTGGTTAAGCCTTTTTTCAATACTTACAGTTTTCTTAATCAATAATGCAAATGCTGTTGATAAGAATAATACTGTTGAAATTGAAACTGATCGTATCGATCGCAATCAAGCCTATGAATTTTGTCCCCAAGTATGTGCAAAAGAGAATAGAGAATGGGCAAAGGCTTTTGACACCGTGACTTACATGATGGGCCAAATTAAGATAATAAAAGGGCGATGTTATTGTGCAAAAGAGCAACTTCAAGTCAAAGCAAATTCTTCTGAAGAGTCAACAATAGAAGTAAGAGTTGATGGCTTAACTGGAAAAGCAACAGAAAGTACGCCTCGTCATAATAAAGAATGTGAAGAAAAAACACTTTTTATAAGTGGTGAACATAATTATGCCTTCGATGAAAGAGGCGTGTGTCCTCGTATTTGTGCTGAAAAAGAAAAAAAATGGCATGGAAAATCCAGAATTGTGACAAATACAAAAGGATATGCTTCTTGTACACAAAATTCTAAAGGAAAATGGGTTATGGCTTCTAATGATCTATTCTGTACTTGTGAAAAGTGATTTTGTGTAAGTTTCCCGTGAAGTTGTCTCGAAACTAAAAGAGATTTTACTTCGGATTTTTGTAAGAAAGTGCGGCCGCTTTTGCGGTCGTACTTTTTTGCTGTATTGGGGAGCTAATGGTATGTTTTATTTAAGAATTTTAATTCACGTAGAACAGATTCTTCTTAAGTTAATATTGGCTTGCTTAGGTGAGAGATTGAAAAAGAAATAACTCCAAAAAGAAACATATAATCCTTTGATTTTAAAAATTTATTTATGTGATTTTGTGCTGAATTTTCTTGAAATTTGTATCGTGATATGATAGTTTAATAATAGATGGTCAGAGATGATTTTCTTCTCTTATGAAACCTTAAAACAATTTTATAATTCTTTCAAAAATCCTTTCACGATTGTCTCAATAAAAATAGTAATAAAGGGAGAGTCATAAACTCAATTTATTATAGAAAACAAATCCTTTAACGCTCTTTTTGAGCGAATACCTTCTCTTTGCCTGGTGAAAAGGCTGGAAGTCGGTATGGAAAGGCAACGATGGGTAACAGGCGAGATCATTTATGTCGTTTTGGATCTTAGGAACAGCCCCGAGAATGATCGCCTTATCTTATCATCCTCGCTCAGGCAGGAATCCAGGAGAATGACCAAAGGCACGAAATGGCGATAGAAGAGAGTTTGGTGAGGTTAATGAACGTGCGTATAACAATAAACAAAGATAAAAAAACAATAGGAGGCAAAAATGATAAAAAAACAATAGGAGGCAAAAATGATAAAAAAATTAACAAGGGGACGAAGGATGAAAGCAGGTACAAAGGAGACGAAAAACCTCTCTTTTTTACCAAATATGGTGGATCAGTACTTGACCCCTGTGGGCGGACTGATTACCTTTAAGCAACTATTTAATAATCAAGAGTAAATGTATGAGTACCCGAGAAACTTGTTTTCAGAATATTATCTTAAAACTGCAAGACTTCTGGTCGAAACAGGGCTGTGTGATTTTACAGCCGTACGATGTCGAAATGGGCGCAGGAACGTTTCATTCTGCAACGACTTTAAGGCCTTTAGGGCCGCATCCTTGGCGGGCCGCTTTTGTTCAGCCTTCAAGACGCCCGACAGATGGACGCTATGGCGAGAATCCTAACCGTCTTCAACAACATCATCAGTTCCAGGTTATTCTAAAGCCATCGCCCTTAAATTCTCAGGAACTTTATCTTGAAAGTCTTAAGGTGTTAGGGATTGATCCCTTGCTGCATGATATTCGTTTTGTCGAAGATGATTGGGAAAGTCCGACACTGGGGGCTTGGGGGCTAGGATGGGAAGTGTGGTGTGATGGTATGGAAATTACCCAATTTACCTATTTTCAACAAATCGGCGGTATCGAGTGCAATCCTGTCTCAACCGAGATTACCTATGGATTAGAACGTCTTGCAATGCAAGCTGTTCAAGAGATTGATAATGTCTATGACCTTGATTGGAATGGGGCAGATGGTCCCCTGAAGATGACATATGGTGATGTCTTTTTACGTAATGAAAAAGAAATCTCAGCCTACAATTTTGAACACGCAAACACGGACATCCTTTTTCAACATTTTAAAGATGCTGAGGAAGAGTGCAGCAATCTTCTAGAGAAAAATCTAGCCTTGCCTGCCTATGAACATTGTATAAAAGCAAGTCATATCTTTAATCTTTTGAACGCACGTGGCGTCATTAGTGTGCTTGAACGCGCCAGTTATATCGGACGTGTGCGAACGTTGGCCAAAGGATGTTGTGAGGTTTATGTGAAAAATCTTCCTTTTTATCAAGAGGTTGCAGCATGAGTGAGCTTCTCTTTGAAATCTTATGTGAAGAAATTCCGGCGCGTATGCAAAAACGAGCCGCTGAAGATCTCAAGTCAATGTTCATGGAGCGTCTGGCAGGGCAAGAGCTAAAAGTGGAGACTATCGAGACTTATGTCACGCCACGACGTCTTACGCTTCATGCAACGGGCCTTGAGATGCAACAACGAGATGTGACTGAAGAACGGCGCGGCCCGCGTGTTGATGCCCCTCAAACAGCCATCGATGGATTTTTGGCTTCCACAGGACTTCCATTTGAGCAATGCATTCAACGCGAAACGCCAAAAGGAACCTTTTTATTTGCAAATCTTCAACGAAAAGGGCGCCCGACAAAGGACATTCTTCCTGAAATCTTCAGCGATATTATCGCCTCATTTCCATGGCCAAAATCACAACGTTGGGGGTTGGGAAATAAGACATGGGTAAGGCCTGCCCATTCTGGTATTTGTCTTTTTAATGGCGAAATTTTGCCATTTTCTTTTCATTTCAATGGAGCAGGTGAGGAGCCCACGATAACCTTTAGCAACCAAACACAGGGTCATCGTTTTATGGGAGAGGCGGCTTTCACCGTGAAAGATTTTGCCGATTACCAAGCGCAGTTAAAGAAAAATTACGTGGTCTTATCCGCTGATGAACGACGGGCTTTGATCGAACAGAAAATCACAAAACTTGCTGCAGACAAAGGGCTTACTGTGTATCCAGATCCGGGTCTTTTAGAGGAAGTCACAGGTCTAGTTGAGTGGCCACAGGCGCATTTGGGGCAGATTGATCCAGAGTTCATGATGCTTCCAAAAGAAGTATTGATCACGAGTATGCGCGTGCATCAACGTTATTTTGCGCTGATTGATGCCCAAGGTCAGCTTGCGCCTTATTTTATACTCATCTCAAATATTATGGCTAAAGACGGCGGAAAGACGCTTGTGCAAGGCAATGAACGCGTGTTGCGGGCACGACTTGCAGATGCAAAATTCTTTTATCTGCAGGATCAAAAAGTTTCGCTCAAAGAACATGCGAAAAAATTAGAGCATATTGTTTTTCATGATCGTCTTGGGCTGATGAATGACAAGGTTGCACGCGTGCAAACCTTAGCCCAGGAAATAGCATCTTATTTAGGCGCAGATCCTCAGCTGAGTGCTGATATTGCGGGGCTGATGAAGGCTGATTTAGTGACGGGAATGGTGGGTGAATTCCCTGAGTTACAAGGCATTATGGGAAGTTATTATGCTCGCCTTGAAGGATATCCTGAGGCTGCTGCCCAAGCCATTGCTACGCACTATCTTCCGAAAGGAGCAGGAGATTCTCTGCCAAATTCGGCTTTGGGATGCACTTTAGCGCTTGCGGATCGTCTTGATACGCTTGTGGGTTTTTTTGCCGTTGGTATTCGCCCGACAGGCTCAAAGGATCCTTTTGCTTTGCGACGGATCGCGCTTGCCATTATTCGTATCTTAGAGCAAGGCGGTGACCTAAAATTATCGTCTCTTTTTGAAAAGGCATATGGGCTTTATCATCCTCAGTTGACGCATCAAAAAGAAATTCCTTCGGAAACAGAAGTTTTAGAGCAACTCAATGCCTTTATCCTTGATCGTCTTAAAGTTTATTGGCGTGAACAGGGGATTCGCCATGATACGATTAGTGCAGCCTTTGCGGTAGGTCATCATGATTCGCTTTATGTCTTAAAGGCGCGCGTGAAGGCCTTAGAAGACTTTATTGGATCATCGGAGGGCTTTAATTTACTCACCGGTTATAGACGTGCTGTAAACATTGTGCAAATTGAAGAACGCAAAGATGGCAAGAACTATTCAGGGCCGGTGCACGAGGGTGCCTTCGAGGCTGATGCTGAGAAAGCCCTTTATAAAGCGCTTGAAAGTCGCCGTCCCTTATTAGAAACAAGTCTTCAAAATCATGACTTCATGAGCGTGATGAATGAATTATCGGCTTTACGCCCCATCATTGATCATTATTTTGAGTCAGTGACGGTGAATGCTGAAGATTCAGCCTTAAGAACTAACCGTCTTAATACACTCGCCATGATGCGTCAAACGCTTGAGAAGGTGGCTGACTTCAGCCAGGTTGAGGAGAGAAGTTAAGCTTCCCTTTTAAAATCGTCATGATTTTAACTTATCGATAAAATATTTTTATTGGAAGTTTGTGTCCAATATGAAAAAATAATGCGTAGGTCTTTTTATGAACCGCATCGATAGGGGGAAAACATGTTAACTCGCTCATTTTTAAGGATTTTATTAAGTGCTAGTTTAATGTTGATTTATCCATCTGTAGGAATGACTTCTGCGCATGTGTTTAAAGAACTTTTAGGAGAAGAAAAACCTACCCAAAAGATGTTTACTTGCCCCCAGTTTATTGAAAAAGAAAAATTATTTGTTCTCTTAAATGCTAAGCTTAAAGAAGTGCCATCTAAAACAACCGGGGGAACAATATGTGATCTCGTTGCAATCCCCATAGAAATGGAACCAGGCTTGTGGGCAGCTCATAAAATGGCGGATACTAAGCGTTTAATAGACCTCCTCGCCGCAGATAAGGAAGGCCTTATTTATACATATCTTATTGCAGATGAGACTCGTCCATATGGAGGGACTAAAGGCGAGGATTATGAATCACTTGTGGGAACGTACCATTTTTATAAAAAGAAGAAAGTCACAGATAAAAATGGAACAGGGATTTTAGTTAAGGATTATTCTGTTATTTTTACTTTTTATCGAGAAAAACCAAAATTCCTAGAATAATTGTATCAAGATAAGCAGCTCATATTGTTTTATAAAAGGGTAAAACCAAATGCCTTCACACACACTTCCCATCGTATTTTAAACGTTTGAAAAAGCCGATAAGCTCTGAGCGTGACCAAAAAATAACGGATTAATAAGAAATGAATCTGTTGTTAACGACCGAAAATAAGGTCTAGAACGTGTGAAGATTAAAAAGATTCCTAAACTCTTCTGAATAAGAAGGAAAAAGGCATTCGCGAACGAATGCCTTCTTGGTTTCAAACCGAAAAAAGAGCCTTTAAAAAAGGGGGCTTACCTGACCGTAAGATTATTAATAACCTCTTTGGCTCCAGTTACACTGAAAGCAATTTTTTCTGCTTTTTGTTTTTCAGCTAAGCTGCGGACAGTTCCTGTTAATTCTACGCTATTTTTAACAGTCGTAACCTTGATATCGCTTGCATCAAAATTAGGTTCTGTTTTAAGTTTCGCTTTAACCTTTGTCGTTACAGCGGCATCATCAGCATATTCGCCTAGAGTTTCATTTCTTTCAGCACTATCTCTCCTTGCACGAATTTCTAAGTTATTAATGACCTTTTTGATCCCTTTAACCTTAGCGGCCACATCAGCAGCACGTTGTTTGTCATTCGCATTATTGACGATACCTGTTAATTCTACGACATTTTGTGTCGTGATTACATGAATGTCTCCTGCGTTAAGACGACGCTCGCCTACGAGGGCTGCTTTTACCTTAGTGGTGAGTGCAGCATCATCGAGATATTCACCAACAGTTTCATTTTTCTCAGCAACCTCTCGCTCAGTATCTTGCGCAGCTAATAGAGGAATTGCATTTAAAAATGTTAAACCTAGAACTGTTGATAAAGTAAGTGTTAAATTTAATTTAGGCATATAATTATCTCCTTAAGTTTAATACAATATGAATGTAAAAATTAGTTTTTAATCTAATTTATCAATCCATTGATTGATTTTATTTTCGATTTCTTCTTTAGCAGAGCCATATTTTTCTTGAATAAGGCCGACGAGTTGATCTTTTTTCCCTTTGACTTTGTCAAGATCTTGATCAGTAAGCTCGCCCCAAGTTTCTTTCACAGAACCAACAATTTGATTCCACTTTCCTGCAAGCTTATCAGTTGTATAATTCATCTTTAAATCCTTTCTAAGATATTAACGATTTCAGCCTAACGAATGACAGGCATGCTTAACAGCTGAATAAAACGAGAAATTTCTACTTATAAGCGAATAGGCGACAATACATTAAGAGCAGTTGTTAAAAAGGAAAAAGCAACTATTAAAAAAGATATTATAAAGAAAAATGGCTGGGGAGGAAGGATTCGAACCCTCGAATGTCGGTACCAAAAACCGATGCCTTACCACTTGGCGACTCCCCAAATACTGGCGTTGGGCCTAACATACGCAGAAATTTTGTTGAATGCAACTCTTGAGTGATGATTTTTTAAGAACGTACTTTTAAAAGCCGTTGTTTATCTCTTTTCCAGTCACGTTCTTGTTCACTATGTCGCTTATCTGCTCGTGTTTTTCCCTTTGCGAGACCTAAAGAAACCTTCACACGACCTCGTTCATTAAAATAAATGGTTAAAGGGACAAGTGTCATTCCTTTGCGTGTTATCGAGCCAATAAGTTTATTAATCTCACGTTGTTTTAAAAGAAGTTGTCGTGGTCGCTTAGGCTCATGGCCAAAGATAGCTGCTGCTGCATACTCCTGAATTGTGGCATTAAAGAGAAGAATGGTTCCAGCTTTTTCTGAAGCATGAGACTCAGCGATGCTGGCTTTTCCAACTCTTAGCGATTTTACCTCAGAGCCCGTCAGAACAATACCGGCTTCAATGGTCTCAAGAATCTCATAGTCATGGCGTGCACGGCGATTTTCAGCAATGACTTTATAACCCGAACTTTTAGCCATGAGATTCTTTCCTTGTGGTTGCTTTCGTAGGGATGAGGTCAGCATATTCTAAGGCTTCTCGGACAGCAGTACATGCATTTTCACTTGCAGGAAGAAGAGGAGACCGAACTTCGTTGCGGCACAAACCTAAAAGAGAGGCGGCGTATTTTATAGGAACAGGATTGCCTTCAATAAAGAGCGCTTTATTTAAAGGGGCTAAGCGATCTCTAATATAACTGACACGCTCAAAATCATTTTTTTCCCAGGCTAAGTAAAGATCAGCGCAAAGCCGAGGGGCAACATTAGCCGTCACCGAGATGCATCCTTGACCGCCATGAGCTAAAAATGCAACTGTCATGGGATCTTCTCCGCAAAGCTGAGTAAAGTTCTCTGCAGCAAGTCGTCTCAGTTCTAGAGGAGCAAGCAAGTCACCACTTGAATCTTTCACCGCCACAATCCGTGCACACGTAGAAAGGCGGACAAGCGTTGGTGGAGTAATCAGGGTTCCCGTGCGACCAGGATTATTGTAAATAATGAGGGGAAGGTTGGTTTGATCGTGAATAGCCTTGAAAAACGCGTATAGCCCTTCTTGTGTGGGTTTTATGTAAGGCGGATTGACAACCATAACCCCTTGTGCGCCAGCTTCTTGGGCTTGAGAAATCAGATCGATGGCATTCTTTACATCAAAAGCATTAATGCCCGCTATAATTGGAAGTTTTCCTTGAGCAGCCTTGATACATGTGCTTAGGATTTGGCGTTGTTCTTGAGGCGTAAGACTTGAGAATTCACCTGTTGTTCCACACACGACAATCCCATGCGTTCCTTCTTGCACATGCCATTCTACAAGGTGGGTAAGAGCATCAAAATCTATTTGATTATCCTTAAAAGGTGTAATTAGAGCAACGAGAGAACCTTTAAACATAGAAATCCTTTAAATTTTAGCTATAATACCGAGACAATACCGTGGGGTACTATTAAAGTCAAAGGGGCAAGCACATGATGACTATCAAAAATTCCCTTTTAATCATTCATAAGATCTTGTTATGGGGCATTTTTGTATGCATGCCAGGGATAGCGTTACCCTCCATTGAGTATGAATATCAAATTTGTGGAGATGCATTAAAGGCTGCAGGACAAGAAGACTGGTCCAAGGCAACGTTGATATTAAAAGAGAAACAATGTCCAACAGTTAAAAAGCTTGTGACTTATTTACGCTTGAAAAGTGACAACTCAATGGGATCCTTTGAGGAATATACGAGTTTTATAATAAAAAATCCAAATTGGCCGTGGATTCATGTCTTTAAGAAACGCGCTGAATTAGTTGTTGGACAAAGTGAAAGTTCTTCCAAGACTCTTGCATGGTTTAAAAAACATCCCCCCAAAATGGCAAAAGGACTCGTGGCTTATGTGGAAGCCTTAAAACAACAAGGTTTTCCTAAAGAAGCGCGTGTGATTATTGAAAAAGCATGGCTTCATCAAGATTTTTCACATGAAGAAGAAAAGATCCTGCTCGCAAATTATAAGGATTTGATTCCGCCCGCGCGTCATCTTGCACGCGCTCAAAGACTCTTGCGTGAAAACAAGGTTGAAGCTGCTAATAGGTTAGCGTTGTACCTTCCAAAAAATGTTCGGCAGCTCATCAAGGTAAGGCTTGCTTTACGTGATCGGAAACATGATGCCCTCAAGCTTTTGCGAACTCTCTCTGAACAACAACGTTTGGATGTTGGGCTGATTCATGATGAACTTAAATATCGTTTACGAAATGATGACCCACACGCTTATGAATTTTTTAAAAAACATAGACATTTTATTGAACAGCATCCAGAAGACTTTTGGTCAGCACGCCATACGCTAGGACGTGATTTAATGACAGGGGGACGGTATCAAGAGGCCTATCAAGTCATTCATCGCCACGGACTTAAGCAAGGTGAGAAATTTGTTGATGCTGAATGGCTTTTAGGATGGATTTCTCTTAGCTTCCTTAAGCAGCCAGGACAAGCCTTTCATCACTTTAACCATCTTTATCAAAAGGTAAATTCGCCGTATTCTCGTTCTAAAGCCGCTTACTGGGCGGGAAGAGCTGCCCAAGCCCAAAAACTTCCTCAAGAAGCTCATCTCTGGTACCAGAAGGCTGCTTATTATCCGGCAACTTATTATGGCCAGCTTGCGTTAAAAGCGCTTCAGAAACCCCAAAATTTTCACCTAAAATCTTTATCCTTTCCTCTTTCAGAAGTTCGGCAGTTTGAAAACCATGAATTTGTAAGGGCAATTAAACTTTTGCATAAGGCGGGTCTCATCGAAGAACTCTTGCCTTTTGGCTATATGTTTGTCCAGTCGTCTTCGTCTCATGAGGCACTCATGATGCTTTCTTTGGCATCAACTCTTTCGCCACAGTTTGCGGTTGGAATGGCAGATAGTATGTCTATTCTTCATAACACGCACTATAAAGAAGCTTATCCTCAAGTGAATCAGAAAAAAGGATCCTCTTTACAATGCTTAGAAGAAGCGATGATTCATGCCTTAATTCGTAAAGAGAGTAAATTTAACCCCACCGCCTTAAGTGAGGCGGGGGCCTGTGGAATGATGCAAGTGACACCATCAACCGCAAAAATGGTTGCTCAGAAACTAGGCATTCCCTTTAGTGAGACGCGACTGCGGACGGATATGCGTTATAATATGCTGATTGGCACAGCTTATCTTAAAGAACGTCTTCAAGCTTATCAAGGTTCTGTTATTTTAACCTTAGCCGCGTATAATGCAGGGCCGGGGAGTGTTAAAAAATGGATTGAACGATATGGTGACCCACGAAATCCAGAAGTGGATGCCACCGATTGGGTTGAGAAAATTCCTTACGGTGAGACGCGCAACTATATTCAACGCGTGCTCGAGAATTATGTGATCTATCAAGCTATTTTTAATATCGAATAAAGTATCGAATAAAAAAATAATTATTGACTTTTTTGTTATCAAGCTTTTTTCAAGGAATAGGATTCTTCTTGTAATCGCATTACCATTTTAAGTAACGGTATGATACATTAAATACGTGATTAAAATTGGAATTAAAAGGAAATCTAAAATGTTTTTAAAAAATCAGTTGTTGGCGTATGTTGTGTCTTGTGCGTTGTGTATTCCTGGTGCCAACGCTATTGAGAAGGGTGTAATGAGTGAAGAGGAAGTTAAGGTATTTTTATCTAAGCATACTTCTGTGGTGGCTGGCTGGGATGGGGAACTTAAGTTGGATATCTCTCAGGTAAAACCAGGGTTTGCTATGTCATTATCTGATGTAATGTTGAAACATGGGCTTCCATACTTTTTGATGGAAACACTAAAGCAGTATACTAAGGAAGGGCATATATTACAGACGGCAAAATATATGGCAGATATTTTTAGCAAAGGAAAGGTACATGTTCCAATGGGTGATGCTTTGACACGGAAAAGTCTCGTTGCCAATGTTAATGAGATCTATACTCTTATCTTGAATCATTTTCAATGGAAAGATGGGCACCCCACAGAACAAACAGAAGATGAAGTGGCCGCTTATCTTGTGACAAAGGCTCGTCTTGAGAATTTAAAATCTTTATGGGTTGCTCAATAATTTTCTTGAGAGATCATGTTTGGATAGGCTGCTGATCAATTATAAGGTGAATAAGCTTAAGATTAGTAGCCTATTTTTTATGTCCATATTTAATCCTTTTTCTGTTCGAAACAACTTCATGGGACACGGTAAAGTAATGTTGTTTAGAGAAGTTAGAGAGACGAAAAGGTGTTGTTAAGGTTCTTTTCGAATCATTGTCGATCGTTATAATCCTGATGGCAATTGGAGTTCATGATTTCTCTCGTTCGTTCTTAAAGAAATATTTTAAAGAGGGTGGTGGGCAAAGGAAATGCGAAAAGGATGAACAAGAGAGAATCGTACATAAAAAAAATCCCTCGGTTTTACGAGGGATTTTTTTAAACTCTTGTAGTCTTTGTATTTAAGCAGCAGCAGCTACAGCACGCGCCTTTTTAGTCCATATCTTCATCTTTTTCGCAAATTGGCGTTTTTGTGCCTTTGGTGTCTCAAAAACAGACTGTGCAGAAGGACGGCTTGGCTTTACAACTTGACGATAACCATAATTATCGAGTTCCCATTTCTTAGCCTCTTGATTGACTTTAAAAAACATCTCATTAAGTTCATCTATATAGTTATTTTTTCTATCCAAGGCTTCTAAGTACTTGCGACTTCTCTTTTCAGCATAAAGTTTGTTTGTTTTGAAAATAATAGCATCATCAAGATCTGGATTCTCAGCTGTAGGATACCAAAACATAACTTTCATGAACTGAGCAACATTAAGAGTATCAATACCTTCAGCGGGAAGATTTTCAATCATTTTAATTTTTTTCTGATTTTCTTGGCGCTGTTTTTTTTCTGCAATTTTTTGCTTACGTTGAGCATTACCAAGTCTTTTATAGTTAGCTTCAAGAAGTTCTTTAGTTTTCATTACAGTTTTTGTCGTCTTAAGACTTGGAAGACCTAAAAGATCTTTTTGCGCTGGCCGTGAGCGAAGAGGACGAGCGTTATCATTTTCAAAAAGGCTTTCACCTGCATAAAGAGTTGTTGTCGTTACGGTGAGGGCAGAGAGAGCAAGAAATGTACGAACTTTCATATTGAACTCCATAAACTAAATATCATTTCATTCGTAGAATAAGGACGACAAAGTGTCAACAAAAAAATTGTTTTGCTTCTTTGGTCATTTATTTATACAGTGAAGGATATTCCGTTAGGATGGGAGGTCCTCGATGAAATTTTTTTCCTCTGCCTTTGTTCTTTTTATCTTATTCTTAAGCAGCCATACCGTGACAGTTTTTGCGAGTCATCAAAGAGAATTTTTAGAGGAGTCCGAGATGTCTACTCCTCCTAAAATTAGTACGACTAGACCAAAAGCAAAACCTATTACTAGACCAAAAGCGAAAACATTTCCTCAAGCGAATACAGTGACGCCTAACATAGGAGACAAACTTTCCTATCTGCTCGATGGTGGAGGGACAAAAAAAAGCGGCGGCACAACAACAAAAAAATCATCATCTAAGACCTTTGTTGTGCCAACGAAAATAGGGTCTAAAGATGTAATGAGTATTTTGCAAGAAGAAAAGGAAGTTATTCTCTCAGGAAGAAAGGCACTTTTAAACGAATTTAAAGCTTCGTCTAGTATAGAGACACAAGAAAAACTTAAAGCCAAAAAAAATGTGTGTGCCATCCTTAAACGGCAAGAGAAAGAAAATGATCCCCAGCGAATAGGAAAGCAGTCTCCACCTAAGAAAGTAATTTCCGCCGAATATGATGTTTTTGATGGCGATGAAGAAATATCCTTGGATGTCGTTTTAAAGGTAGAGTTTATAAAAGTTAAAAAAACTAAAAAAAGAAACAAGGAGTGAGGCAAAGGAACTCGGCTTTTGGTTTTATGGTATTTTTAGATGTTTAGATGGAGTTTGATCTTGGAATTTTTAAGAGTATTTACTTTTAGCTTTTATAGTCTTTTTGCTTTGACTCAAGGCTTAAATCTTGTGGCCAGTGATCTTTCCAAAGAGGATGAGGTCGCTAGATCAGGACATAGAGCGCCTCATGCAAGTATGGCAGCAACTCCCCAAGTTTCAGATCTTCAAGCTCTTTCACAAGCAGCACATAGCATTGGATTAAGCCCAAAATTAGCTCAAAAACCTGTAAAACACGGGATTAGAGATGATTGTAGACAAGCATCGGATGAGAGCGAACAAGCGATTAAATCTAAGGAAGCAAGTAAAAAGGCGCCAAAAAAGAGCATAAATATCAAGGGAAAAATAGAAAAAAATAACAGAATAATGGAAGCTGATATAGAAGCAGCGGCCAGAAAAGAAGTCGAGAAGAAAGAGCAGGATGCTAAAGCATCTCAGGCTGTCAAAAAATACAAAAGAATGATTGAAACAGAACAAGCTGAGCTAAGGGATGAAAAGGCGGAAGAAGAAAGTGATCGTGAAAGCATGGACGCGTCAAGCTCCTCTGCCTCATCAAGTGCCCCGCAATACGTCGTTCTTAAAGCGGCAGGCTCACAACCAACAGAACCAGAGATTTATACTTTGGATGATATTTCTCAGCGGCCAAATTTTATTCCTCTTTCAGATTCGATTTACTTTTAGAACCACAACCCAAAAAAGAGACTTTTTTGTCTTACCAACGCTGGAAGCTTGGGAGCTTATCTTAATTTTATCGGCAGGAAAGGAACCAGGTACAGGAATGACTTATAAAGTTCGTTTGCCTGACCGGGATACTCCTAACTATAAATATACTTGTAACTATAAAAGTTTACTCCAAGGTAAAAGGGAAGAGGATTTAGTCCCTTTCTTAAAGCTTAACGAATTCAGGGAATCAAGTTCTCTTGCAATTCTCAAGAAACATTTGGTGATAACTGAACAAAAAGTTAAGAAGCTTTCTCCAATTGATTTGCAAGAAATCAAGAAGGCAAAATTCTCCTTTCAACAAGAAATTGAAGTCTTAGGACTTAAGAGCGCAGGAGCAAGGCCAATCTCGGATGAAAGAAGAGAAGTATCAACTCTTGCAGGTCAGGAGTCTAGATTAACCGAGTACCAGCTGACAGAAGGCAGATATGGCGTGCATGGCGTTTTACTTAGTTTAACTTTATACCGTCAGAAGTAGCTCTGTATATTTACCTTTTGGTACAGATTTTATATATTTCTAAGATTTTCTATAGCCTAAGTTTTTAGGGATCTAATACCTTATTGGCAAAATACATTACATTTTGTTCATAGATTGCTAGAAGAGATCCTCTAATTATGACATGGAGTTGGGTAATGAAAACCTTAGAACAAAAAATTTCTTTTAGCCTTTTGGTCATGGCTTTAAGCGTTAGCACCTCTCTTTGGGCGTCAGAAATACAAGGCCCAGAAACAGAGAAAGTACCTTATGCCATTAAGATAATAAATGGCGTTATCGAATATGAGGATTATCCAGAAGGTTCTGACCTTGCTTCTGATCGTGGAGTGACCGCAGCAGCAACTTCAATGCCAACAACAAAAACTAAGAGCTTACGCAGAAAGTCAGGTAAGCCGATCTCTAGACAAAAAACATCTCGTAATGGGGATGTCCCGAAGTCTCCCATAGATAAAAATGATGCACTTCAGCCATTAGCTTTTGCATGCAGCAGCGCTGCGCTTCAGACAGATATTTTATTAGCAGGTCTTCTTCCTCAAGGGGTGCAAGCACACAAACGCGAATTTACAGCGCCCCTGCAAATAGATTTAGTAGATTTTATTCTTATTGCCTGTGCTGGAGAGCAAGGTATGGGGTTAAAAGGGGAAATTGCGACAAAAAAATATAATAAGGTTTATCTTCCCTATCAACAAATGACCGCTGGTTTTTATGAACCGAAAGTTGATGACCTCAAAGGCATAGCAGAATGTCTTCACGTGAGCCCTGAAGATCTTGAAATGAAGCCAGAGAGCCTGGCGAATTTAAGAATGGCAATCAGATATGACGACATAATTCAGAAACCTGTTTTTAACAAGGTCAAAGAAGGTCTTATGGTCACTAAAGCAGAAGATATAAAAAATTTCACGAAAAAGTTTCTTATTGGTTTACAAGATGATCTTCGTAAGTTTGAAGCGGAAGTGAGAACATTAGGGGTCAATTTCCATCTCAAAAGGATTCTCAATGAAAGGCGTAATGCGAATACACTTGGGGATAGCATGCAATCTACTTTTGGTTTCTATCAGACTTATTTAGGAGAGTATAAACTTCCTGATATTTTGGTGAGTATTACTTTCGCTGTTGAAAAGGATGCTTACATGTTAAAGAAAGTAGGCTAGAGGAAACCCTCGTCTATTATTTTTACGGACAATTTAAAAATACCTTTTTGACAATTTTTGTTGTGTTTTTGTTTCGTTCTGGTATAAAAGAAAGACTTTATTAAGGCAAAAAAGGAATCACAAATGAAAAGAGTTGCACAGAAAATTATATTAAGTGTGTCAATATGGGCGGTAACTGCGGGGACTTCTCTCTGGGCTTCAAATCTAGAGGAAGAGTCTACAGCGACAAAAAGCTCAGCTTTTATTCTTAGTAAAAAACCGGCGCAATTTTTTACGTCAGATGATATTGCATTTGCGAACCAGGTAGCTCAGGAAGAAAGTGATGAGGAATTATACGCATTCGATGAACCTGCACCCGTCCCGCCTAAGTATCCTCCAATTATAACTGCAGAAGAGGAAGCCTGGAGACGCAATTTAGAAGCGTCCCGTCTTGCCGCGCTCTCTTCTACAGATGAAGTTATCGCAGATGAGAAAGAAGTGAAATCCCCAAAAACGCGCAGGAAGTCTGTGAAGAAAACACATTCCAAAGGGCCAAAAGAAGAGATTAAAAGTGAATCACCAAAAGGGGGCCGTAAAAGAACAGGTTCTAAGGTTAAAAAAGATGAAACAGAAATACTGAAAGAGTTATTGCCCTCATCAAGTGGTGCTACGATTAAGTCTCCCCTTCCTACTCCCCTAGAAATTACGGTTTTAGAAGAGAGTGAAAATCATGGTCCGTTAATGGAAGCAACAATGCCATCTAAAATTGTAAGCGCGCCATCAACACTCTCCCATGATGAAGTAGAAAAATTGATGGGAGTAAACTTTATAAACAAAAAAATTGAATTAGGATTTGGCTCAATACTTTCTGGAGACGTTACTGCCGAAAAGAAAGACATACAAGGTGGTAAAGCTTCCCATAAACTTCCCGAGCTGGGCGCTCAAAGAATTAAAAATCTTCTTGAGTTATATCCCAATGCTTGTGCACGTCTGATTATAGACGAGAAAAGAGAATACCATACGTTAAAAGATGAGGGCTACAAAGGCGTTGTTGGACATTACAAGCTTATTCTTCCAATAGGGAATGGAAAGTACGAAACGATAGAGGGCTCGAGCTTTACAATTGCTTTTGCTGTGTTGAAATAAGCCACAAATAAACTTAAAAGTAAAATTTGAAAGAGGCCCCTTAAGGCCTCTTTTTTTTATTCTTCTATAATAATCTTCTGTTTCTTCCCTCAGACGAGAGCATTCAGTCGAAAAAAGAGGATATAAAATGATGGTAAAGTCTTTTATTAAATTGATTAGATATTTAAAATTAATAATGAATGGGTAAACGAAGGAAATTGGTGGGGGTGATATTAAATCTTTAAGCCTTCCCTGCTTTTTTATCTAAAGTTCCCTCCCCTAACTTGCCGAGACCTTTAGTGAACGCTTTGGCAGCCCCCAGCTACCTATCTAAAAATATCATAGCGAGCTCTTATTTGAAATGCAAGTATAAAAGTGCTTGATTTTATTACTTTTTATCTCGTTTGTTGCGATAAAGATTTTATATCGCATTTTTTGCACTATAGGTAATTCTAAGATGAGAAAAGTATGAAGGACTAAAGGAGCGTAACGCTGTGATTTAGTGTGAGTTTGGTTCTTTTAAAAGGATTAAATTATCGATTTAATTGAAATTACAAAAACTTAGTCAAACTCGACATCTATTCTGAAGAACGTGTTGAAACAAAATTTTCACCTTAAACCGCAAGATACTTAAAAGAATTTTTTATCTTAAAAGCATCCAAAATGAGGAACATGACTGAACGAGAGCCCCTAAATCGGGCTCTTGCCTTATAAACTTTCTTATTGATAGTGCCACTCAGTCTTTTCTGGATTCCCTTTTCCATTGCGACGTGGGGGAGGATTATGGTCATAGTCTGGCAAATCTGTATAATGCGGCTCATCATCGTCTGGAATGTCTGTATAAGCCATTCCTTCTTCTAATAAATCAGTATAAGGTGTTTGTGCCTCATCGCCAGTTCGTAGTTTTTTATAAACTGGAAGATCTTGTCCATAAACTTGTACGTCTGTTTCATCAGAATCTTTTGTTTCTGGTAATAGATATTGGCAATGAACATACTCTTCATGAGGGGGGGCTACTAATCCTATACCAGATGCCAAAAGTGCCTGTTCAAACTGTGCGAAGAGCTCTTGAGGAGATTCTTTTGGTAAGAGTTTCCTAAGCGCTTTTTGAGCCTGAACCATACTCCATCTTTCCTCAGGATTAGGAAGTAACAGTTCATTAATGACCTTAAAAAGCCCTTCCTGTTTTTGATCAAACAAATCCTGAGATAGATGGTTACCAGTCATAAGCTCACGAATTGCTAACCCCGCTGCAAAGCTATCGGCGGCATGACCTGAATAAAATTTCCTGGGATCATTTGCCTTAATGTTTCCAGGATTCTTTTGTTTTTCTGCTAGATAATCTACATGGTCTAAACGCTCAGGTGAAAATTTTCGACGATCTCCAAATCCACCAGACAAGATCTTCTTTTGAACCGCACATTCCATACCAGATACCCAGACGTCTCCTTGCCAACTTAACAGCAAATTAGCAAGCTTAAAATCAAGATGTGAAACCCCCTTATGCATTTTGTCCAGTTAAGCAACAATAGAATGAAAAGCTATATTTTGCGAATAAAAAAAATTTTTTATCCCTTGAAGTTGGAAATAAAATCTTAGCTTCATTTTTAAAAAAATATCATAGTTTAAGTGGCTGAATGAGAAAAAAGTACTCATTTCTTTTTTAGGGATAATTTTATTTAGTAAATAATTGATATTAAATGTAATTTTATTTTGTTTTTAGGCTGAATTTTCTTGATTTTTGTATCGAGTTATGGTAGCCTGTTAGTAGATGGTCAGAGATGAATTTCACTTCCTT
>MKUU01000056.1 GCA_001898705.1 Caedibacter sp. 38-128 | reverse complement strand
GAGACAAATCCCCCTTGGATTAGATCAAAAGCAGCCTTATTCCTTTTGCCTGCGGCGATAGCAAGACGTGGAATTTCTTGATTCTCTGACTTAATAATATGATCAATTTCATTAAGCTTTTTCTCGAACATATCATTTTGTTTCAGGGCAAGAGAGATAATCTCTTTTTGGACGCTCACTTGCTCTGGGGTATTTAAATTCCATCCATAGGTTTGAGCTCCTTTTTCTATCCAAGTCTGAACTTTATGTTCAAAAGCCTCTTTGGTGGCATTTTGACCATCACCTTCTTTCTCAAAGGATGTCCAGTCTTGAGAGGATAATTTTGCTTCTTTAAGAGCGTGAGTCGTTCTTTGAATCGTTCGCTCAACAAAGAAGTGTGGATTATATTGGGCATTCTTAGCATGAAGCTGAGCTTCAAGTGCAAGTACGTGTTCTTGATAGGCAACCTTTTCACCTGCCAATTTAAGGTCTGCTTGCTCAGAATATCCTTGCCAGATATCGGAGAATCTTTGCTTGGCCTCACTATATCCCTCTAATAGAAGAGAGACGTCGCCTTGTTTTTCGTGAGGTAAAGATAAGATCTTTCCATAAAGATGAAGAGCCTCAACAGAAACTCTTTCTTGCTTGAGGGCTGTTAAGGTGTAAGTAAGACGTTCATCTTGTTCTAAAGAAAGCCATCCTTGAATCTCTTGAGCAAGTGCTGGTTTTTCTTGAGGAGAGGCTTGCTTGAAGTGCCTAACCTGCTCTGTCATTTCTTGGGCATGCGCTTCTTTAAAGAGGCGATCATATTCGTGGTGAGGCGTAAAGTGGTGAAGAGGGGAATAGGTCTTCATTAGAGAACGTGCTTTTTCAAGCTTTTGCGTTCTTAAAGAACTCCAGGCACTCTGCTTGCCTTCTCTTGTATAGATCTCCACATACCCGCTTCTTCCTTTTTGAAGTGAGGTGTGTAACTGGTTCAGCTCAACTTGGTGTCCTTGGATTTCATTTTGCAGCTCAGACCAATTTTGAACCCCATTTACGGTTAATCGAAGATGGTTATTTACATACACAAGGGTTTGCGGATTTGATGCCTTAGCTTTAAGAACCTTTATCGCTTCTTCTTCCAAAGTCGCTCTCTCAAGTCTGTTGGTGCTATCCAAAAGATTGAGCGCCTTAATTTGTTCCTCTTGCACACGGGCAACTTTTTGGGTGGCAGTCGTTTTAATAATCTCCCATTCTTTGGCCACCTCTTGATGAAGGGAGCGATAGGTGGAGAGGTCTGTATACACTTGATCAAGCTGATCTAAAGTATGAATGGATACTTCTTTCCCTTGCTGTTGCGCTTTAAGACATCCTTGTTCAAACTTGAGCTTTTGAAGATCAACCTCTTGCTCTTTGAGAAGGCCATAAAGGGGCTTATCAACACCCCCTTCTTCTTTAAAAACAAAAGAAACCAACTTATCTGCCATCTGCACCCTTGTCTTAAGGGTGTCAGCCGTCTTATAGGCCTCAACAATACCTCTAACTTCTCCAAAAACTGCATGCTTTAAGAGGGCTTCTTCTTTAAGACCTAACTTCTCAATAAAAGGCTGAGCATAGCTATAATTCTCTATAATTTGATACGCAAACAAATCCCTGTTCTTTGCGAAGTCTTTGGCTTTTTGTTGATGGGATTCAATGACAGATTGAGTTGCAGCCATCTTCTCAAGTTCTGGGAGCTGCTTATAGGCGGCCACACTCAGAAAATGGAAAGATCTATAGTCTTGAACCTGTTTGTAAGCCGCACGTTCGTGGAACGTTAGCGTAGATTCATATCTTTCTACACGCTTGAAAGCTATATACTGCTTTGCTTGAGCCAGGACAGTTTTAAAGCTTTGAGGACGCTGCTCATACACACTGCCACTATAAGTGACATAAGATCCCCCCTGCTCTTTAACTTTAAAGAAAGGTTTATACATTTGAGGGAAACTGCCCATCTCATAAGCCAGCTCATTCCTCATCTCTTTGACTTTTATATACTTCTCATACTCTGGATGAGCAAAAGAGAGAGAGCCTGGATGGGTTTGAGCCATCTCTTTCCAAAGATCTCTTGCGTGATCCGCTACTTTAAAATAGACCTCAACCTTCTCAAGGGCAGCTTCTTCAGCAGAACTTAACAACCGTTGCTTCAATCCTGCTTGAACTTCAAGCGTTTCTCGTCTCACCCCTGTTTGCTGAAGAAAAGAAGAACATTGAGGCCACTCTTTAAGAATATCTTTCGCACCTTGATTGCGAGCTTCAATAAGAGAATTATACTGCTCCCACTGATCAGCCAAAGAAACCTCTTTTCCGGCTTTCTCTGCTTGGTGGCTGATCTCTTCAATGCGTACCCTTAAATTTCCAGCTTCTTGAGAGATCTTCCAATACTGCTGCACAAGATTAAAGTAAGGCTTTTGATGGTCAGAAAGATCATAATCTGTACTTAAGCCCTTATAATCAGCACGGGCCACATGACTGACCATTCCTTTAAGATCAGAGGCAATTCCTTTAGACACATAGCCCTTGAAGCTCTCCTTATGTCGGGTTAACCAAATCAAAAGCTGATTAGCATTAAAAGAGCTGAACAACCCATAAGAATGATCAAAGGTAGCACCTTGAGATTTATTGATGGTCACTGCATAGCCATGAGTTAAGGCATCATATGCTTTTGTATCAAATCCAACTAATCTTCCATCAGGAAGTCGGATCTCCACGGTTTGTCGCCGAAGATTAAAAGACTCGATTACCCCTAAAGTCCCATTCTTAACGCCTTGCTTTTCATTCATTCCCTTTTCTAAAGTTTTAACATGCCACCCTTTATGATCATTGGAGAGGAACATCACCCGATCTCCAACAGCAAATCTCCGCCCATGAGCTGATTTTGTAGAATACTGACTTTGAAGGCTGCCTACATCTTGACGACTTTCAAAAATGCCTTGTCCTTTTTGACCAAAAACAAACTCTTGGCCTCCAAGTTTACCTTGGTTACTCAAAGCGCCTCTAATCAGCTCATTGAGTGCGATAACATCCTTATTCTTCTGCGCTATCGCCATATGAGTTTGGTGAGGATTTTTCTCAAGTCCCTCTAAGTAATCTGCCACAAGAGAGATCTTAGCCCCGTAATCTGTTTCTCTAAAATCAAAGTGACCTTTTTTATCATAAGGCTTTAATCCTTCTTCAATGCGATGCTCATTCAATAGCGCTGAAGCTTCTCGCATCCATTTCTCGCGTTGACGTACAACGCCTTGGATCTCATAAGCGCCTACCTTCTCTTCAACGAGACGTGCGGCATCAAGACCATAAAGCGCTTTAATTTGTTTATTATCTTGAACAATTCGAAGCTGAGCGCCTGACCTCTCAACTTCAGTAAGTAAGCTCTTCCACAAAGAGCCACTAACCATACTGCCTTCATCCAGAATAACCACATGCTTAGGTGTGAATCTCCATTCTTCAAGACGGTTAATCTCGCCTTTAGCTTTGGCCAAAGCTTGGCCTTTAAGTTCTTTGTTTTCAATTAGCCTTTTTAAGTTATCTTGCTTACTCCATCTTTTATCCAGCTGATCAAGCGTATAGCCTTCAACCCCTAATTCATATGACAGTTGATCAGCGACCTTTCCTTGAAAGGCAATGCCAATGACTGTCATCCCTGTTCTTTTATAAGCATCCACCACAGGCTTAAGCACAGTACTTTTTCCAGTCCCTGCTTTGCCTGTCAGAACAGAGATTGCTTGCGGGATAAGAAGATGATCTATGGCCCCTCTCTGCTCTTCAGAAAAGATAAGGCGTTCTTGGTTTTGAACCTTTTCAATGGAGTTGCTTTTATGTTTTTCAGAAATTTGAGGCATTTTCCTTTGCTTCAAAAGATCCACTGTTTGAGCAATTGTAGTCTCAAGATCTTTCATTTCTTGAGAAGTGTAAAAGGTTTGACCTTTAATATTTTCTCCTAAATAAAGTACCGTGTGTTGAGACAAAAGCTGAGCTGTAAAGCGATCAATTGTGCGGCTGTAATTATGAGTGTCAAACTGAAGACTCTTGCTCTCATAAAGAAGGTTATCATTGAGTGTTTTACCAATAATAGCAGCTTTAGGGAGATCAATTCCATCCACTTTAGCCTTTAAAACAGCATAAAGTTTCTCGTCTCCCGCAACGCGTTTAAAGATCTCTTTGGCTAAATCAACTTGAGTAAATACAGCTTTTTGGGAAGCGACAACCTTGATGATTTCTTCTGGATGGCTGAGCAAAATCTCGATGTTTTTTTGCCTGATTTCTTCATTGGCTTGCGCATTTTGACTTCGGGCTTGAAGACGATGATGAGCATTAGGACCTATATGTTTTGTGGGGATTATTTTAAGACTTTGATCTTTATAAGACCTCGCATCTATATGGTAATCATACCCTTTATCAAGTCCATACTGATTGCAAATTTCAGCAAGTTGAGCACGCTTTTCTTTAAGCTGAGGCTTTTCCAGGACATATCTTTTTGCAAATTCACCTTCAATAAAAGGCCTTGTAGTTGATAAAATATGAAGGTGAGGATTCCCCTTCATATCATGGATGGCATACTGCGCAATAAGCCCATGAGCCACATAACATTCTTGCACTATTTTATGTGCAAGTTCTTTTAAATGATCTTTATTTTTGATCTCTAAAGGAAGAGCAAAAGTAAGCTTATATCCTGTCTTACATGAAGATAAAAAGTTCTCTCTTGCTTTTAAACTTTTATCATTCTTAATAGGATCTCTATGTCCTTTAAAGCGGGTATGGGCGACATAATCTTCAAACTCTTCGACTCGTTTCCAAAGCTTATCTGGGTCATAAACCCATTCAGGAGCACCTTCAGGGGCAAGGATACTTGTTTCTAAAATTTCAGGTGCTTTTTTTGAATAATCCCAGCTCTGCCCCATACGTTCATCTTTAACAACAGAGGCAGATATGTAAGCAGCATGAGAGGAAACAGAGCCCCCCCCACTTCGAGAGAGATAAGAAAATGATGCATGCATTATAGCCATGCGACAATATAGGGCCGCCTGCAGGGCCGCGCAAGGGAATTTTAATTACCGTTAAGTGCGCCTTTAGAGTTTTAGCACAAAACTCTTGCAGGACTGCTGCTTTTCTGCTTATATATTTTTTATTAAAGTAAAGCTGTGGGGAGCTTTCCGATAAGAATATTTATTTAACTTTTTTGGAAAGAATGAACTATGCAACTCATTGAGAAAAAATTATCGAAACTAGAAGAGCAAAAGCAAAAACTTGAAAAAGAAATTCTAGCA
>MKUU01000055.1 GCA_001898705.1 Caedibacter sp. 38-128 | reverse complement strand
TGATTTTGAGAGACAAATCCCCCTTGGATTAGATCAAAAGCAGCCTTATTCCTTTTGCCTGCGGCGATAGCAAGACTTGGCATTTCTTGATTCTCTGACTTAATAATATGATCAATTTCATTAAGCTTTTTCTCGAACAAATCATTTTGTTTCAGGGCAAGAGAGATAATCTCTTTTTGGACTCTCCCTTGCTCTGGGGTATTTAAATCCCATCCATAGGTTTGAGCCCCTTTTTCTATCCAAGCCTGAACTTTATGTTCAAGAGCCTCTTTGGCGGCATTTTGACCATCACCTTCTTTCTCAAAGGTTGTCCAGTCTTGAGAGGATAATTTTGCTTCTTTAAGAGCGTGAGTTGTTCTTTGAATCGTTCGCTCAACAAAGAAGTGTGGATTATATTTGGCATTCTTAGCATGAAGCTGAGCTTCAAGTGCAAGGACGTGTTCTTGATAGGCAACCTTTTCACCTGCCAATTTCAGGTCTGCTTGCTCAGAATATCCTTGCCAGATATCGGAGAATCTTTGCTTAGCCTCATTATATCCCTCTAATAGAAGAGAGACGTCGCCTTGTTTTTCGAGAGGTAAAGATAAGATCTTTCCATAAAGATGAAGAGCCTCAACAGAAACTCTTTCTTGCTTCAAGGCGGTTAAGGTGTAAGTAAGACGTTCATCTTGCTCTAAAGAAAGCCACCCTTGAATCTCTTGAGCAAGTGCTGGTTTTTCTTGAGGAGAGGCTTGCTTAAAGTGCTTGACATGCTCTGTCATTTCTTGGGCATGCGCTTCTTTAAAAAGGCGATCATATTCGTGGTGAGTCAAAGAATGGTAAACGTTAGAATAGGTCCTCATTAAGGACTTAGCTTTTTCAAGCTTTTGTGTTCTTAATGAACTCCAAGAACTAGTTTGTCCCCCTCTTGTATAAATCTCAACATAGCCACTTCTTCCTTTTTGAAGAGAAGTATGAAACTGATCCAACTCAAGCTGACGGCCTTGAACCTCTTCTTTAAGATCTGACCAGTTCTCTACCCCATTTACAGTGAGGCGGATATGGTTATTAATATAAGCAAGCGTTTGTGTATTTGAGGCTTTGAGCTTAAGGGCAGAAATAGCTTCTTCCTCAAGGTGGGATCGCTCAAGCTTGTTAGTGGTCTCCAAGAGATTAAGTGTTTTAATTTGCTGCTCTTGAACTTCAGTAACCTTTTGAGTCGCAGACGTTTTAATAATCTCCCATTCTTTGGCCACCTCTTGATGAAGGGAGCGATAGGTGGAAAGGTCAGTATACACCTGATCAAGCTCATCCAAAGTATAGATGGATAAATCTTTACCTTGCTGTTGCGCTTTAAGACATCCTTGCTCAAACTTGAGCTTTTGAAGATCAACTCCTTGCTCTTTGAGAAGGCCATAAAGCGGCTTATCAACACTCCCTTCTTCTTTAAAGACAAAAGAGACCAACTTATCCGCCATCTGTACTCTTGCCTCTAAGGTGTCAGCTGTCTTATAGGCTTCAACAATACCTCTGACTTCTCCAAAGACCGCATGCTTTAAGAGCATCTCTTCTTTAAGCCCTAACTTCTCAATAAAGGGGGAGGCTTGGTCATAATTGGAGAGGAGATCATAAGCCAGCTTATCTCGGTGATTTGCAAACTCTTTCATCTTCTGCTGATGTGATTCAATTACAGAAGGTGAGGCAGCCATCTTCTCAAGTTCTGGGAACTGCTTATAGGCGGCCACACTCAGAAAATGGAAAGATCTATAGTCTTGAACCTGTTTGTAAGCTGCACGTTCGTGGAACGTTAGCGTCGATTCATATCTTTCTGCTCGTTTTTCTAATATGTAGTTTTTTGCTTGTTCTTGTGCTGTTTTAAACCCTTGAGGGCGTTGCTCATAAACGGTCCCCTGATAAGTAACATATGTTCCTTCTTGTTCTTTAACTTTAAAAAAAGGCTTATGAATCTCTGGAAAACTTGCAATCGAGTAAGCAAGTTCATTTCGCTCTGCTTTAATCCTAGCGTAATCTTCATACTCTGGATGATGGTGAGATAAGACGCCTGGATGCGTTTGCGAGATATCTCGCCAAAGTTCACGCGCTTGATGAGCTACTTTAAAATAAGTCTCAACTAAGTCTAGAGCTGCTTGTTCTGGAAGACTTAAGAGCCTTGGTCTAATGCCTACCTGTACTTCTAAGGTATCTCGTCTTACTCCTGTTTGATACATAAAAGGAGAGCATTGACTCCAGTTCTTGAGAATCTCTGCAGCATCTTGGTTCCTTGTCTGAACCAGATCGTTATACTGAGTCCATTCTTTCGTTAAAGAAACCTCTTTTCCGGCTTTCTCTGCTTGGTGTCTGATCTCTTCAATGCGTACCCTTAAATTTCCAGCTTCTTGAGCAATCTTCCAATAGTGCTGGACAAGGTTAAAATAAGGCTTTTGATGGTCAGGAAGATCATAATCCGTACTTAAGCCCTTATAATCAGCACGGGCCACATGACTGACCATTCCTTTAAGATCAGAGGCAATCCCTTTAGAGACGTACCCCTTAAAGCTCTCCTTATGACGAGTTAACCAAATTAAAAGCTGATTGGCATTAAAAGAGCTGAACAATCCATAAGAATGATCAAAGGTGGCGCCTTGAGATTTATTGATGGTGACCGCATAGCCATGAGTTAAGGCATCATACCCTTTGGAATCAAACCCCACTAACGTTCCATCAGAAAGCCTTACTTCAACCGTTTGTCGCTTAAGATCAAAAGCCTCTAAGACTCCTAATGTGCCATTCTTAACCCCTTGCTTTTCACTCTTCCCCTTTTCTAAAGTTTTAACATGCCATCCTTTATGATCATTGGAGAGAAACATCACTCGATCCCCAACAGCAAATCTTCGTCCCTGAGCTGATTTTGTAGAATACTGACTTTGAAGGCTGCCTACATCTTGACGACTTTCAAAAATTCCTTGACCTTTTTGACCAAAAACAAACTCTTGGCCTCCAAGTTTACCTTGGTTACTCAAAGCACCTCTTATCAGCTCATTGAGTGCGATAACATCCTTATTCTTCTGCGCTATTGCCATATGAGTTTGGTGAGGATTCTTCTCAAGTCCCTCTAAGTAATCTGCCACAAGAGAGATCTTAGCTCCGTAATCTGTTTCTCTATAATCAAAGTGACCTTTTTCATCATAAGGCTTTAATCCTTCTTCAATGCGATGCTCATTCAATAGCGCTGAAGCTTCTCGCATCCACTTCTCGCGTTGACGCACAACGCCTTGGATCTCATAAGCGCCTACCTTCTCTTCAACGAGACGTGCGGCATCTAGACCATAAAGCGCTTTAATTTGTTTATTGTCTTGAACAATCCGAAGCTGAGCGCCTGATCTCTCGACTTCAGTAAGTAAGCTCTTCCATAAAGAGCCATGAACCATACTTCCTTCATCCAGAATAACCACATGCTTATCTGTAAGACGCCATTCTTCAAGACGGTTAATCTCGGCTTTAGCTTTAGCCAAAGCTTGGCCTTTAAGCTCTTTGTTTTCAATTAGCCTTTTTAAGCTATCTTGCTTGCTCCATCTTTTATTCAGCTGATCAAGCGTATAGCCTTCAACCCCTAATTCATATGATAGCTGATCAGCGACCTTTCCTTGAAAGGCAACACCAATGACTGTCATCCCTGTTCTTTTATAAGCATCCACCACAGGCTTAAGCACAGTACTTTTTCCAGTCCCTGCTTTACCTGTCAGCACAGAAATCGCTTGAGGGATAAGAAGATGATCAATAGCTTCTCTCTGCTCTTCAGAGAAGGTGAGACCTTCTTGTTTTTGAACCTTTTCAATGGAGTTGCTTTTATGTTTTTCAGAAATTTGAAGCATTTTTCTTTGCTTCAAAAGATCCACTGTTTGAGCAATTGTAATCTCAAGATCTTTCATTTCTTGAGAAGTGTAAAAGGTTTGACCTTTAACATTTTCACCTAAATAAAGTGCCGTGTGCTGAGACAAAAGCTGAGCTGTAAAGCGATCAATTGTGCGGCTGTAATCGTGAGTGTCAAACTGAAGACTCTTGCTCTCATAAAGAAGATTGTCATTTAAAGTCTTGCCAATAATAGCAGCTTTAGGGAGATCAATTCCATCCACTTTAGCCTTTAAAACAGCATAAAGTTTCTCATCTCCCGCAACGCGTTTAAAGATCTCTTTCGCCAAATCAACTTGAGTAAATACAGCTTTTTGGGACGCGACAACCTTGATAAGTTCTTCAGGATGTTTAAGAAAAATCTCAATATTTTGGTGGCGGATTTCTTCATTTTCTTGAACTCTGTAAGAGCGTTCTTGAAGCTTATGAAACCCATGAGGCCCAATCTTTTTTGTGGGGACAATTTTAAGCCCTTGGTCTTCGTAAGAACGGGGATCAAGGTGGTAGTCATATCCTTTTTCTTGAGCAAATTGATTAGAGATTTCTGCAAGCTGGGAACGCAATATTTTAAGCTGCGGCTTTTCAATAACATGTCTTTTTTCTGAAAAAACTTCATCAACAAGAGGCCTTGTGGTCGCCAAAATATGAAGGTGAGGATTTCCCTTTTTATCATGAATGGCATACTGAGTAACGAGGCCATAATCGACGTAACACTCTTTAACGATGCGCTCTGAAAGCTCAATTAAATGTTCTTTATTTGTAATCTCAATTGGAAGGGCAAAAGTAAGTTTGTACCCTGTCTTACAAGTTTTTAAAAACTTCTCTTTTGCCGCCAGGCTTTTCGCATTTTTAACTTCATCTTTGTGTCCTTTGTATCTTTTATCAGCAATATAATCTTCAAACTCTTCAACTCGATTCCAGAGAGTTTCATGATCATATACCCAATCAGGTGACCCCTCTGGTGCAATAATATTTGTTGCTAAGAGTTCTTGTGCTTTTCCAGAATAATCCCAGGTCATTCCTGTACGTTGATCATGAACAATTGAAGCAGATATATACGCAGAATGTGAGCAGACGGAACCTGCTCCATTTCTTGAGATGTAACTTGTGTCTGCATAATAGATAGCCATACGACAATATATAGCCGCCCGCAGGGCCGCACAAGACGATTTTTAATCGTCGTTAGATGCGCCTATAAAGTTTTGGCACAAAACTCTTGCAGGACTGCTGCTTTTTTGCTTATATATTTTTATTAAAGTAAAGCTGTGGGGAGCTTTCCGATAAGAATATTTATTTAACTTTTTTGGAAAGAATGAACGATGCAACTCATTGAGAAAAAATTATCGAAACTAGAAGAGCAAAAGCAAAAACTTGAAAAAGAAATTCTAGCATTACAGAACAAGAGACATGAAGAATTTATATCTCTTTTAAACAAGATTCCTTCCCTCAATCTTGAACCTATGACACTTATTGGGGGACTTCTTCATGTGGTGGAGGAAGCAAATAAAAAACCAGAGTTAAAGGAGAAGTGGCGATCCGCCGCTCAGAAATTTTGCGGAAGATTACCTTCTCAGAAAAGAACAAAAACTCCTCAATCATCTTCACAAAAAGCTGCATAAAATGAAGCAAAAATTGAATAGAAACTCTTGGGACTTAGAGCATTATAAACGTAAGCTTAAGCGTTTTGAAGTCAGTGATCGTAAAGCGGAAAATCGGACAAAAATACAGTTAGGGGGTCTCATTTTAAAATCAGGCCTTGCTGATTTTTTAGAAATCAACCCTGGGGACGATCTACAACTTGATCCCCTCGCACGAGAAAAAGCAACCACTCTTTTAGGCGTTCTTCTTAATGCAACTGAGCAGCTTCAAAATGATCCTGATGGCACCCTTAAACAAGAATGTTCTCATCGCGGTATGAAAGCTATGCATCAACAATTTATGAGGTTAAAATCATGACAACATATTCAAATAATCATCCTTGTGAAAAACTGAATAAGGTCATTCAACTTTCTCTTGAACCTTCTCATGACCCTATTGCCAAAGCTTTAGAAATTGCACGTGTATCTGGAGCTTTCAAACAAAGCAATGTTATCTTTTTT
>MKUU01000054.1 GCA_001898705.1 Caedibacter sp. 38-128 | reverse complement strand
GCTTTTGGATTTCCTCTTTCAAGAAGAAATTCATTGAACTCTCTTGCAATTTCTAGAGCTTGCTCACGTTTATACCACTCCTCAAGAGTTTCGATTCGTCTTTCAATAACCTCTATATTGCTTTCCTCCAAAAGAAATCGGTCAAACAGAACTCTTGCAGCTCCTGAATCTTTTTCATAACCATACTGTCCTTGCAAAAGCCCCTCGATTTTTCTCTCAATGGCTCCTTGATCCCCTTGCTCAACAAGTAATTCATTGAACTCTCTTATGGCTTCTGGATCTTTTTTATAACCATATTTTCCGTATTGAAGACCTTCTATTTTTCTCTCAATAGCTTTTGGAACACCTTTTTCAACAAGAGGTTCAAGGAATTCTCTTATAGCTAGCGGATCTCTTTTATAACCATAAGTTCCATTCTCATGGCCCCAAACTTTCCTATTTATAGCCTTAGGATCTCCTCGTGCGACATAAAATTCATTAAATTCTAATTCTTTAACATTATCACTTCTATAGCTAGAACTAGGCATTTGGTACTTAGAGGTTACGGAATCTTCTTGTTCTATAGTAACATAAAAATCAAATCCCCTTTCTTTTCTTTTAATAGCTTCTAAGTCTCCTTCTTCAATCAAAAGTTCATTAAACTCTCTTACTTCGATCCAATTCATTTCATAGCCAAAGCTTCCAAATAAAAGTCCTTCGATTTTTCTCTTAATAGCATATGGATCCCTTTTTTTAACCAGAATTTCATTTAGCTCTCTCGCAGCTGATGGATTTTTTTCATAGCCATATTTTCCTTCTGCGAGTCCTCTAATTTTTCTATGGATAGCTTCTACATTTCCTTTTTCCACAAGAAGATCATTAAATTTCCTTGCTTCAATCCAATCTAGTTCATACCCAAAGTTCTCACATAAATGCCCATTTATTTTTCTTTTAA
Organism: Caedibacter sp. 38-128; assembly: GCA_001898705.1. Classification (GTDB taxonomy): domain Bacteria; phylum Pseudomonadota; class Alphaproteobacteria; order Caedimonadales; family Caedimonadaceae; genus Paracaedimonas. Next base: position 6,642 of record MKUU01000054.1, on the reverse strand, counting down.
TAGCTTCTAAATCTTCTTCTCTAACAAGAATTTCGTTCAGCTCTCTCGCAGCTAACGGATCTTTTGCATAGCCATATTTTCCTTCTGCGAAGCCTTCTCTTCTCCTTGTCATAACCTCTCTGTTGTCTTGGGCAACAAGCACGGAGTAACTTGTTAATAAATCAGTTAAAAAGCTTTGATCTATATACCTTCTAAAAAGAGGCCTGTATAAGTTTAACTGATACTTCCTAACAAGCCTTCTTATTTCTTCTAAGTTCTCTGTTGCATTCACAATCACGCTTAGAAAATGGGAAATAACTTGCTGTTTTGGGTTTTCTCTAAGTTCTCCCTCACTTAAGTAATCTCCATAGTACGTTAGTCCCACTTGTCTCCATAAAGCAGGGTCCTGTGCAACCATTTTCCAATGAGTAGAGACGCAAGCTATTCTTCCCAGGTCATTAGGACAAAGAAACCTAAAGACATTCATTAAGCACTCGTCTGGTATATGCTCAATAGTAACTTTAGGTATTAATGGAAGATTTTCTCTTTGACTAAGAGCATGTCGGGTAGGTGGTAATGATTCTTCCTCATTCGTTGCCTGAACAGGCCCTAACACTAAAACCATACTAATAATAAGTTTAAAAAAAACATATTTCATATTTTTATACTCTCCGTGCTTTATTTCTAATTCGCTAGATCCAGAATTTTTTTTGATTTTACATAAAGTTACATCTCATAAAGTTCGTCCAATTATAAAACTAATTCATCTTCTAACGTTACATCATTAACAAAATTGCTTATTAAGTTAGAACTAAAATTAACGAAAGAATCACTAAGGTCACTAAGTTTTTCAGAGCAATTTAGTACATAAGATGCTCCTTTACTAAATTTTTTACAGATTACTTCTCCATAACGTTTGAATGTAGAATATATTGTGTAAGTCCCAAATGTAACGTCCGCCCCAACAGCTAGTGCAGCAATCCCATATTTTAGGGGATCCAAAATTGTATCCTTTAAATTATCTGTTACAAGAAAAAATGTACCAAATGAGGTTGTTGAAGCTAATACCAAGGCTGTACCCAATAAAACTAAATTTATTTTAGGGTAAAAATGAGAAAAATAATCAGAAGACGGAACTTGAGATCGACAGAGATATATTTTGTCAAAGACATTACCTGATGCTTCCATTACGACATAAGAACCTAGAAAAAAAGCTGGCATGACGGAAAAAGTTGATAATGACCATAATGCGGGCTCATTGTTCATTAAGACCTTAAATCCCTTATATGCCATAACTGCATTAAAAGTTGCACTTGCTACAGGTAAAATAGCCGAAAGATATTTTACTCCCTTCCTAGGGATACCTCTTGCAAAGTCATGTGGAGAATTTATATCTACAAGTGCAGACTGTGTGTTAGAAGTTAAATACGAATAAACTTCGCTAGGAGAGAGGTTTCCACTCAGAAATTCAGAAACATTTTCAATGCCGTCTTCTTTGCATTTTTGAAGAAAATATGCCTTTGAAAACTTAACTATTTTAGCTCCATGAAGCTCTTCAATATTTTTGCCTTTGCATAGTTTCTTTATTTTTTCAAGTTTCAATGATGAAAAAAGCTTATAAAAACCAATAACTCGAGGAATACTATCATAAACAAGGCTTATAAGAGAAAACCATTTAATGGTATTATATTTGTATTTTATATAAACATCAGGAGCGCTGGAAAGGACACCAAGGATAAAAGAAGAAAGGCCTATTCCTATGTTTTTTACAATATTAACATTACAAGTAGATGTACCCCCCTCGTCCTGCTTTGAAGCTTTCATAAGGCTCTTGGTGTCGTCTATTAGTTCCCATATTATCCATGCAGTGATTGCTTCTATACTTAAAGCGCTCGCTCCAACAAGAATATATCCTAGGGCTTCAGAGTTGTAACTCTGCGCTATTTTTCGAGCTACAGCTATTTGGGGAATAAATGGACCAAAACCTCCTACTAAACATCCTATATATTTAAGAATCTCAGAGCGAGATATTTTATTCTCTAAATCATCTTGAAAAGCTAATAGATAAGAATTTGAGAGGCTATTGCTTCTTTCTTCATCTGGATTAAGCGCTACTGCATTAACTTCCAAAGATAGGGTTGATGTAGCAAGATCATCCATAGATTCATCACTTAACAGACGTCTTACTGAAGAAGAAGTGGTCGAATTAATCTCTTCTAAAAGAATATTTTCCGTTCCTTTTAAAATTGAGCCATTAAAAAAAGAGAGCACCAAAATAAAAGTAAAAGCAGATTTAAAAAACTTCATCACTTCGATTTTATACATCATAAAACTCCTCTTTTATTCTAATACGCTTTTCATAACTTGGCCTAAATGATTGATATTCTCATCCTCAAAAATCGTTGAATGCTCTCCAGGGATTGTATACTCACGAATATCAGAGCAATATCCATCCCAACCATACCTAGAGTCGTGAAAACCTTGACGACTTTCTTCTGTTAATTCACTTAACGCAGACTGAGCCTTGATTAATGAAATCTTTGTATACACATTGTTGGGTTTATATTTCTGTACTAACAACACATTTCTATCAACCTGTTGTTCAAATTCTTGTTTATCTTCTTCATTATTAAATGTCATTTTCTGAATTAATTCAGGATTTGCAGCTTCGATTAATATTAATGTGTTCAACTCATCCTGACTTTCTTCCAACTGACGAGCCATTTCAAAGGCAACCATCCCTCCAAATGAATAACCACCTAAATAATAAGGTCCCTCTTTTTGTATTTTCTTAATTATTTTTATGTAATAATTGGCCATGTCTTCAATATCTTTAAATCCCGAAATTTCTTCTCCTATGTAAGGATCATCAATTCCTATAATGGGCCTGTCATGGACGAAATTTTTAAGAGGTAGGTAAGGTAAAGATAAGCCTAATCCAGGGTGTATTAAAAACAATGGTTTTTGCTTTCCTTCAGATTGAACGATGAAAATACTATCGTTACTACTTAAATCCGATTGAAGCTCAGAGCAATTCAATTGAGAGAGCAAATTTGCCAATGAACTTACAGTTGGGTTCTCAAAAATATCAATGATCCTGACTCTTACACCTAATTCTTTTTTGATATTAAGAACCAAATTTACTGCTAATAAAGAATTTCCCCCCATTTCAAAGAAATTGTTTTCTACCCCAATTTCTTTGAGATTTAACAGTTCCTTAAAAATCTCACATAATATATATTCGTTAGAATTTTTATGCGATTTAAGTTCTGTAACTTTAAGTTGATCATCTCTATTTTTTAGGGCTTCTCTATCTATTTTTCCGTTTGTTGTTAAAGGAAGTGATTCTAAAATGATCCATTGATTAGGATGCATATAATCTGGCAAGTGACTCTGACAAAGACCTTGCAGTGATTCAATGAGCTTTCTCTCTTCTTTATCCTTTGGCACAACATATGCTACCAAGCGTTTCTGGCCTGGTATATCTTCCCGACACAGAACAACTGCTTGTTGAACAGCTTCTGAGGACTCTATTGTCCCTTCAATTTCGCCGAGTTCAACTCTAAAGCCTCTCAGTTTGATTTGGTGATCGATTCGCCCTAAGAACTCAATTCTCCCATCAGGCAAATAACGTCCTAAATCTCCTGTTTTATATAAACGACTTCCATCCTCAAATGGGTTCGGAATAAACCTTTCCCCAGTCAATCCAGGCTTATTGATATAGCCTCGGGCTAACCCTACACCTCCTATATAAATCTCACCAACTACTCCTGCCGGGACTAAGTTTAAATACTCATTTAATATGTGTATTTGGATATTTGTGATGGGTTTACCTATATGGTTTATTGAATCAATAATTCCTATAGTAGCGCAAACTGTTCCTTCCGTAGGCCCATAAGCGTTAATAATGTCAACAGAGTACTTTTTATAGTTTTCAACCAAGGATAAATCAGCGGCTTCTCCAGCTACAACTACTCCCTTAGAATATTTCACAATAATATCAGATGACATTTGTTTTAATACACTTGGCGATAAAGTCATCTGATCAACTTGTTGTTGATCTATTGTTTTTTCAACTTCGAATAAATCTTTATTATTGCATAAAACTAAGGTACTACCTTGAGCAAAGGTGCAGCCTAACTCAGATATAGAAGCATCAAAACCAATAGAAGCAAATTGTAAGGTTTTGGTACTAGAGTTGTATCTAAAAGCTTTTTGTTGTGCTAAAGATAAATGGACGAGACTCTGATGTTGCACACCAACACCTTTCGGTCGACCTGTAGACCCTGATGTATAGATTACATAAGCTAAATTATTAGGTAAAAGGCCATGTTCAGGAGAGGTCTTTGGTAAGTCTTTTAAACTATTCTCAATGTCATCTAAATTAATCACAATCTGATGACCTAAAGAGAGAGTTTCAAGTTCTTTATTGCGGGTTAATATAAAAGGCACCCCGCTATCTTCTAACATATAGTCTAAACGTTCTGATGGATAATTTATATCTAAAGGCACGTAGGTTCCTCCGGCTTTTAGTATCCCTAATATACCTATGATCATATCTATAGAATTACCAATCGCCAGGGCTACAGGTACTTCAGCTTCAACTCCTAAACTACGAAGATAGTGAGCGAGCTGGTTAGTACGTTCATTTAATACGCAATAAGTTATTTGCTGATCTCCAAATGCAACAGCAATAACATCTGGAACTCTTTCTGCAGATTGCACAAATAACTCATTGATATTCGAAACTTTTGGATATTCATACTGGGTTTCATTCCAGCGTTTCTGTTGTTTCAATTCTTCCTGTGTTAAGAGAGAAAGTTCCCCTATTTTTTGCGAAGGATTATTGATAACATTTATGATTAATTGCTCTAAGTGCATAAGCAATTGGTGAATAGATTCTTCTGTGAAGAGTTCTTCACTATAATTAATGCGAGCTTTTAAGCAATGATCAAAAGATAAATTAATTCCTAATTTATATTCCCCCTTTTCCATGCCTTTCATAAAATTAATTTCTAAACTGGATTTCTGATCAACATTATTTTGATCAGGATAATTTTGATAGACATAAGTGGTATCGAAAAGACTAGTTCGCCCTTCTGCATGTAAAGATTGGATCTTCCATAAAGGAATATAAGCATGCTCTTGCATTCCTACCATTTGACTTTGCATTCGGTTGATGAGTGTTTCTAAACTCTCGCTTTCTTTAAATTGTACTCTCAGTGGTAAAGTATTAATAAAAACACCTACCATAGAATCAATACCTAGCAAGTCATTCTGACGACCTGACACAACGACGCCAAACGTCACATCGTTTTGTCCTGTGTAAACACTTAACACAACGCCCCAGAATGTCTGCAGCACCGTATTAAGAGTCACTCCTAATTTCCCTGCATAGTCTAACAATTGTTGGCTTGCTTCTTTATTTAAGACAAATGAAGCTTCTTTAGGTGTTTTTGTTGTATCCTCTCGAATATCTTTACTTATGAACTTTGTAGGCTTTGCTCCCCTTAATATATTGCTCCAATAGACTTCTCCATCCTCCTCATCCTGTTGGGCAAGCCATGCAATATAATCTCTGTAAGGTCTCCTTGCTGGTAGGTTAATGACCTTCCGAGCAACTAAACTCTCATAAATACTTCTTAATTCTTCCAGTATGATGACTCCACTCCAACCATCACTTAAGATGTGATGATAACTCCAAAGCAAATAATGCTTTTGATCATCACATTTGAATAAACTCCATCGCATTAAAGGTGCTCGCGTAAAATCAAACCCTTGTGCCCTATCTTTTGCGATATATTCCTCTAAGCTCTTTTCTCGGTCTTCTTCGGTAAACTTACACCAATCCTCTTCATACCATGGAAGATCTACTGTCTTGTGAATGATTTGAATCGGCTCATCTAAATCCTCCCATATAAAGCTTGCTCTTAAACTCTCATGACGCTCTAATACTTTTGTCCAAGCTTGCTTGAGGATATCAACCTTTAACTCTCCCTTAAGCTCAAAGACAAGCTGGATAAAATATGCATCTGATGACTTTTCAGACAAAGCATGCAAAAAGAATCCTTCTTGTATAGGAGACAAAGGATAGACTTCTTTGAGGCTTGAGATGGTTAAATGTTTATCAACTTGTGATTGCAATAAACGACAGAGAGGAAAGTCTGAGGGACTAAAGCCGAAGTGATTGTCTTGTGAACAATACTCTATCAACATTTCTAAACGCTCTTTGAATGCTTTGGAAAGTTTCTCAATAGTTTCTTTTTTGTAGTGATGGGTACTGTATGTCCAATGAAACCCTAACTGGCCTTGATTAACACCGCCATTAATGGCTAAAAGATGAGCATGTGGGTTATCTAAACTTGAATATAGTCCTGTTTCTCCTTCACCAAAGAAAAATGTTTCCTCATTTCTTTTTGCATTTGACCATTGCCCTAGATAATTAAAAAGAATATCTCCTTGCACCAAATCACAAGCCTTGTGAATTTGGTTCAATATTCCGTAGCTTACCCCTTTTTGTGGGATATGTCTTAAATGCTCTTTGACGTATTTAATACTTTGATCAAGATCAAACGGCTGCGATAAGCTTAAAATGACAGGGTGCATACTGGTAAACCAACCTAAAGTACGCGTTAGATCTAAGTTCTCTCCTAAGTCTTCTCT
>MKUU01000053.1 GCA_001898705.1 Caedibacter sp. 38-128 | reverse complement strand
ATCTATTTTAAACCATTAATTGATATAACAATGTTTGTCGATAAGATGCTATTTACAATTTGGTTAGCCTTGGATCGCTTTGGTTCAAAATAGTCAACCAGGTATACATACCTCAAATTGCGATGTAGCTTATTATAAAATTATTCTAGATTAAACTATTCATTAGGCACCTTGGCCAATGTTCCCAGTCTCCCCCTTTTACAGGGGAGACTGGAGAACAGTGTTCCTTGGGGACATTTGTTTCAACTTGTCGTTGCAACCTTCTCTCAGCAAATCGATTCGTATGAATCTCTCAGTCTTACAAGTGATAGTTCAACGAGCACCTCGCCATTTATTTGACTCGGCGCATCCAGTGGTATTCTGGTAGTTACACGTCTGGCCTGATTTGAGCATCCTCAGTTATCCAGCAGATACGGGCCGTAACCAGTACCCACCTTCAACCTGGAATTAACATCTACGCCAAACAGCTGCCCTTGTTGTTCAGAATGGCAGCTACCTCATCCAACTACGAATTCAAACTTAGAGGCATTCAGTCATACTTTCACTGATCGTTCCAAACCAGACTACTCACATAGTTCTTGCTGAAAAGCGGATAACCAAAACAGTTCCTCTCGTACTGAGCTTTGGTGGTTTTATGACGTTATTGGGTTTTGTAAATCAACTCCCATATTGACAGTAGGGTAAAACTAACCTGTCTCACGACGGTCTAAACCCAGCTCACGTTCCCTGTTAGTAGGTGAACAATCTAACCCTTAGTGAATTCTGCTTCGCTAGGATAGGAAGAGCCGACATCGAAGGATCAAAAAGCAACGTCGCTGTGAACGCTTGGCTGCCACAAGCCAGTTCCGGTAATTGGGACTGTATCATAAATATCAGTCACTCAAAGAATAGTTACAATGTATCGTAATTTTTTAGGATTCGAGATCCCTGTGGTAATTTTTCTGACACCTCTAGCTTCAAATTCTGAAAGACTACATAAGTATCTTCACTAAAGGATCGTAAGGACGCGCTTTCGCGGCTAGTACTTGTACTGAAAATACTAGTCAGGCTAGCTAATGGCCTTATCCGCAACAGTTGGTTTCTGACCAACTTGTGCTAACCTTTGTACACCTGCGTTATCGTATAACAGATGTGCCGCCCCAGCCAAACTCCCCACCTGATTCTGTTCCCTATCAATGCAGTGCATTATCAAATCAAGTGATTCAACGTGTTGTTAAACTTGTCCCGTAGGACCTTGCTTTTCATAGAGTGAGTCAAATGACAACCAAAGGCAGTGGTATTTCATTGTTGATTGCTCTCCCACCTATGCTACATCCCTCGCGTCATTTTACCAAATCAGACTAGAGTCAAACTCAACAGGGTCTTCTTTCCCCGCTGTCAATGCCCAAGCCCGTTCCCTTGGCTGTGGGTTCGCTAGAACGTAAGTAGGGACAGTAGGAATCTCGTTGATCCATTCATGCGCGTCACAAATTAAATGACGAGGCATTTGGCTACCTTAAGAGAGTCATAGTTACTCCCGCCGTTAACCCGTGCTTGTTCGAATCTCTTCACCTTAACATTCAGGCACTGGGCAGAAATCACAAAGAGGGCGTGCCTTTTTCAAGTCTACTCTTTGCTTGGTTTTAATTAAACAGTCAGATTCCTCCGGATTCCATCAGTTCTTATATGATAACTATAATACCGCAATTGACCATCAGCGCACCTTTGGCCTTATACCTCCTAATGGGTCACCCGAACCTGCACGCTAGTTCCGCTTTCACCTTTCAACTACTTACAGTTCCAGATATACCTGCTCTTAACGGCTACCACTTCGGTTGTACCACAGTATATTACCTAAAGAGCCAACCTTTCTCCCTAGGATACAAATCCGTTTTGCCGACTTCCCTTACCTACATTAAACTCTACAGAACCAGAAACTGATCACTTTGGAGACCTGTTGCGGTATCTGGTACGGTTTACTCTACTACTCTTCGAATACGCTTTTTCCTTGCAACAAGACAGGTAATCAAACTCGGGCATAAACCCGGGCCCTTCCAGAACAGCAACTCCATAACCCATCAACTGGATTACGTAGTGCACCAGACGTTTTAATTAGAATAGACAACTCCAATATATTACTGCTCATCACCTCGCATATTCGAGTCCAATTTCACATGTATGTAGTCGTAAGTGTAGGAATATAAACCCACTTCCCTTTCAAGATTTGCACCATATAGGTGTCTTTATACAGAGTTAACCAATCAATCAGGACCGACTAACCCCCGTGTGAGTGCCATTGACGGGGAAACCTTCTCCACCACGGTCTTCAAAGCTAGACATAATACAGAATATATTAACCATCTCGTTAGAATAATTGCTACTACCACCAAGATCTGCACTTTGCATAGCTCCACTCAGATGGTACAACCGAGTTTCTGCGCTATACAAACATCCTCCTACTCGTCATTTCGTTCTACTACAATGACGGTGTGAGAGAAGCTCGTGAATATTAGCTTCGTCCATTTTCAGGGCAACTTCATTCGGTTGGTGAGTTGTTACACACTCCTTAGCGGTTTTCAACTTCCATGACCACCGTCCAACTGTCTTAATGAACCTACGCCTTTTGTGGTATCGATTAAATTCACTTGTGACACCTTTCTCACCGACTAACAGTTCATCCCACATCGCCTGACCTGCTTACCAAGTCCTGCCCACTAAGAACTTGTGTTATTTCCGTATGGCATTCAAGACAAGTTGAAGTAATACCATACTGCATTTCTGCATCATCCATTTAGAGTTTGAGAATCGGATGAAATCGTTAAACTCCAAGACCGCTAATCATTTGCTTTACCAGATGAAACTAGTAAGTTCTTGCTATCCTGAGAGATATTTCGGAGGAAACCAGCTACTAGGTTGTTCGATGAGTCTTTCGCCCCTATATTCAACTCTGACAAGCGATCTGCACGTCAGCACCGTTCGGAGGTCTTCCATCAAAGTTTCCTTTGACTTCTACCATGTCAAATATAGATCACAACCTTTCGGGTCTTGTCGCTTCTGCTCACGCTCTTGACCACCGTGTCTCGTTACTTGTGTCCAACACTTACTGGCAAGGCGGGCACTGTACGTGCCGAATACTTTCATTACGCTATCGATATGCAATCGATTCACTTGCACAAGCGGCAAATTCCTTGGTCCGTGTTTCAAGACGGGACGTAACCAACACATACTATATTGTTACTGCTGCGGCATACCATAGCCACTTGCAATACAGCCTTCAACCGTGTCAAGACTGACGGAATCTAACAACTATCCTTCTTGTACGTTTGCCGATTATATCACTCATGTTATAGGTGATGATGCCGATTGGTAGGAACCCTTTCGGGTTGGCAGTATCATACCAGCACATATGATAGCAATTTACTTGCCTGCATGTCCGTGTATGTTTGATGTGTAATGTTACGATTTACGCTATACAGTCTCAGACGCTTTTCACCCTCTTATCAGAGTGCTTTTCAACGTTCCCTCGCGGTACTTGTGAACTATCGGTTTCGTGTAGTGTATTTAGCTTTAGAAGGAATTTACCTCCCGTATTCCTGCTGTATTACCAAACAGCAGTACTCTTTGCTTCGGCCATACCCCTTACAATACAACAGTCGCAGACTTTCACTGCCTTTGGTTCTCAATGAGAAGACAAATTCCACTTCCGATTTACTGATGTTATGCAGGTTTCATGACCTAGCTTCCCCGCATCGGTGTAGCTAGTACACCCTCAGGATGAGCTCTTCTCGTTTCACTCGCTGCTACTCGGAGAATCCCTTTTGGTTTCTTTTCCTCCGCTTATTAATATGCTTAAGTTCAGCGGGTCGCCTTCATGGAATGATGCCATTCTTCAAAATTGGGTTTTGTAAATGGCGATCAGACCATGATACCCGGATGGGTGCAAGTTGGCATTCGAAGACCGTAGTAATCCTATAGGGTTTGCAATTCATAAGGAATTTCGTAATTCACTACGTTCTTCATCGTTACACGAACCTAGTCATCAACCGTATAGCTTTAGTTGTACGGGCTTTTACGCCGCGTTGCCGTTAGAGCGGGTGAACCACTCCATTATCTCTCGGCACAGAGATTGTCCATTGCCACCACGCCCCGGTTTACGGGGAGCCCAGTTGAAGCCACTCAATGGGCATTGGCTCGTGTAGAAGGGGGACTCCTCTCGATAGAGGCCGAAGTTTGGACCCTCATGACTCGACTATTCTCTCCAACAGGAGCTGGTTTAGGGCTGCCTTTGGCTGTTGTCAAGGAGAATAGCCTAGCTCCGTTACCAAACCCGGACGCGGAATCCAAAGCCTTTCACAATAGACTCAGTACTACCTCTTGTACTGACGACCCGATTTTAGCCAAACACCGAGTCTTTGGTTTACGGCAATCCCCCGAAGGGTTTGTACCGATTTATTTCACTATGAATGATCCCTACGCAGGTTCACCTACGAAGACCTTGTTACGACTTCTCCTTCCTACAAATGACAAAATTTAACTAATATCAAGCTATCCATTAGGTTCATTTCAACATTCCATCGGTAGGAGCGACGGGCGGTGTGTACAAAAGACAGGGACGTAATCAATGCAAGATCATGACTTGCGCTTACTAGGAATTCCTCGTTCAAGATGTATTTACAAACATCTATCCCTGTCTTGTTACCTATTTAACAGATTACCTACGCCTCTTAGGCGCGGGATCAGAACTGTTTTGACTCGCTGCAAGTAACATTGTAGTACGCGTGCCGCCCAGGGCATCTAAGGGCATCACAGACCTGTTATTGCCTTGCTCTTCCTTACGCTGCGTCATTACAACGTCGTCTTGTCCCCTTAAGAAGTATCCGAAGATGTACACTAGATTTCGAAAAATTAATGGTCGGGTTACCCCTTCCACCTAGCACCTAATTAAGGGCCAAGGTCTCGTTCGTTGGCACAATTAAGTAGACAGATCACTCCACGAACTAAGAACGACCATGCACCACCAACTAGTGAATCAAGAAAGGACTCTTTCACCTGTCAATCTCGACACTATCCTGTCCTGGTGAGTTTTCCCGCGTTGAGTCGAATTAAGCCGCAAACTCCACTCCTGGTGGTGTCTTTCCGTCAATTCCTTTAAGTTTCAGCCTTGCGACCATACTCCCCCCAGAACCCAATGACTTAATGGTTTCCCGTCAATTCCAAGAAGATCGATAAAGTGTATCACACTTGAACTTGAGTTGGCATCGTTTACAGTCAGGACTACGACGGTATCTAATCATCTTCGATCCCCTGACTCTCGTTCCTGATCAATGAAGACACAATGGACACGACCGCTTACGCCTCCGTTCGTCTTGCGAAAATATCGGAATTTCACCTCTAGACGCGCAATACCAGAGTCCTTGATCCCTTCTGTTATCATTCCCTTGCGGGAGTTGAAGTACCATGCTAAATTATTCAAGCTCAAAGAACTACCGGAAGGCAATTCTTCACGCTGCTTGTTTTAAGCACACTAATTTGTTCACGGTTTAAGCCGAAACGACTTCCGTTTAACCTACGCCCAATCGAGTAACGGAAGAAGACTGACATTACCCGACCAGTTTGATACGCCGAAGACCTATCCCCCAGACTCTGTTATTAGCAGAGCCCATTTTAAGTATGCTTCAGGCATTGCTACCTTGGCACACAGAGAAGAACAGGCAGGTTGTTCAGAAATCGTTCTTATATCAACTACGAGCGTTTTAACTACAGCAATTTTAGTATATGCTTTTGGAGCTGGAATTACCGCGGGTGCTGGCACCAGACTTGTCCTCCAATTGTTACTCTAATAGGGTTTTGAACTAGAAACATTCCAAACCGCTTTTAACACGGTACCCTTCCATTGCGAAAATGTAAGGTCGTTATATCTTGTCACTACCTCACAGAATTTGTATTGGGTAATTTTCGCGCCTGCTGCCATCCTTAGATGTAGTAGCCATCTCTCAGGCTCCCTCTCCGGAATCGAACACTGATTCGCCGTACTCGTGGTCGGCTTGTTTCACCCTTACTGAAACAACGTACCTGATAAGTTAGAAATACCTCTTTCAGGCAACTAACGTTGTCTATAATAACAGCCCGAAGGCCGCTATCTGCTGATGCGACATTTTCCAATTATCACATCGTCAACCCGTTAGGGTTTCGTGGACACGTATTATCACCGCATTTGACGGTGTTATCCGTATAAAAGGCTGATAGCCAAGTTTATAACTGTTATCTTGAGCCATCCGCAGATTATTGTTCATAAGAATTGCTTCTTACCAAATGATCTAACACGTGCATGGCTTAATCTTTGAGACAAGCATATGACTACTGGCAGGATCAACCAGATATCAAAATACAATTACGATCAGACGAGCTAATCATAAAGGTTGGGTTTTAAAAACTTCACTCAGTTTTTACAAATCAGGTATTACCCTGAATTGAGACCGAAAAACTGCAACCCGGTTTTTAAGCGAATTGCAGCCCCGCGATCGAGGATCGTAAGGACACCCCTTACTAGCCGGGAGGGAGGGTGAGATCATAGAACCGGACCTGTCCGCCCCGATTCTACGCTCTGCGCAGTACCCGAGAGAGGCCTCATAATATCAGGGGTTTCGGGCAGCCTGCTCACTGCTCCGGCACGGTACCTGATGGGCGCTCCGGTCCCGATAAAAATCGGGCTCCCAGGTTTTCCTGGACCACACCCTGGAATAAGGGATCCCAAAAGCATAGGGAGGATACCGGTCGGGACGCCATATTGGGAACGTTCCCAATACCCGTTTACCTACTGAAGACCGGATACCAGGTACCGGGTTATACCCAGTCCTGGTACCGATACCGGTACTAACACACCCTAGCTTTTGAGACCCCTTACCCAGGGGTATATACAAAATATAAATTTTAGTCAGTTGCGGCAAGGTTAATAAAAATTTGTGGATTAACATAAAGAAAATATTTCTAAATTTTCTTTAAATTTCAGTTTAACAAGGTCATACCATCCAATTTTAGGGCCTAAAATTTTATAGGAACACTTTAATTACTAATTAATATATTAAACAAAACAAAAACATAATATTTATTATGACAGATTTTTATAGAATACAATAAATATAATCCCATCAAAAGCGGGAAATCCGGAAATCCGGATTGAGAAATCTCTGTTCCCGATTTTCCGGGAACGCATCCGGGAATTCCCGGATTGAGACCGGTCTGTTCCCGATTTTCCGGGAACGCATCCGGGAAATCCGGGATTGAGACCGGTCTGTTCCTGATTTTCCGGGAACGCATCCGGGAATTCCCGGATCGAGACCGGTCTGTTCCCGATTTTCCGGGAACGCATCCGGGAAAATCGGGATTGAGACCTTCCCTATTCCCGGAATTCCGGAATATTTAAAAAAATTATTTCGATAATTAAATTGAATATAAACTAATAAATAAATAAATTGAATTTTAAACACATAAATTATTATGACAGGTTTTAACCGGCTGTAATAAATATCAGCCGATCAAATCCGGAAAGGTCCGGGAATTCCCGGAAAATCGGGACTGAGAAAAGTCTCTGTTCCCGATTTTCCGGGAATTCCCAACTAATTTTCTCCGTCAATAGGGGCTATCTTGACTATTCAAAATAAAAAGCTTCATGGGATCTAAAAATTACCATGCATCCACGTCTTTGTTTCGTCCAATTCTTAGCCCTTCCGAACTCGATTTTTGTCCGGAATCGTTCCGAACTCGATCCGCTGGGATTCATTGCAGCCGGACGGACACCGTCATAGTAACTACTATGTTTTAAGTCTAGTGAAACACATCAACAGACATTACCGGCTTTATCCGGGAAGATACAATTTTTTCCCGGGAAAAATTTCTTGGGATTATTTCCCAAACGCTTCACTATTTTGCCTATCTAAGAAACGTTTGAGAGAAAGTTTAAAAACTTTCTCCTTTAAAGTATTCCGTCCGCTTGTACTTTTTTTTATTGAGGAACGGAGAGGGTGGGACTCAATAAAACTTTTATGGGATACCCCCCCCCGGAGTATATTTTTTGCAAAATAAAAATCGAAAATATTTTTTATTTAAAGATCGTTCCCAAAGACATAGCGCATTATATTCAAGCGCTGGGCCTAGAAATGTGCTTTGCAAAAGTTAGCAATTATCTATAAGATCCCGGGAGCTTAGGTCTCTAAATTATGTTGTCCGGAATATTTTCCGGAATCCTGATTATACTTTCTCGGTGTTAGTATTGGGTACGTTCCCTTCTGTTTTGGTCAACTTGGTCAAATTTTTTTGAATTTTCTCGGTAACCGCGCATTCCCATTAAATTCGGAAATGACAAAATGACAAGTAATAAATATTGGGATCCGGTTATCACAAAAAAGACAACACAGCACTTACGGTTTTCGAGATTTTTTTTTTGTTTTTTTCTATTTTTGAGATAAAATATTTTCCGGGAAATCAAATAACAAAAAAGGATTTTAAATCGGGTTATTATTATGGGACGGTTTTCCGGATTCTTATGGGTCATTACGGTTTAC
>MKUU01000052.1 GCA_001898705.1 Caedibacter sp. 38-128 | reverse complement strand
AATCCCAAGGCCCCGCTCAAACCATACAAAACCTTCCCCCCCTTTGCACGCCTTTCTATCCACATGGGACAAAATACTCCCAACACTCTCCCATCGTTGCCTTTTCCTGCCAAATCTCTTATTTCTTCTGCGTAACTTGACCTTTTCACCAGGCAAAGAGAGGGCATTCGCTGAAGTAGAGCGTTAAAAAGGTTATCTTTTCTAATAATTTAGGTTTTTCAGTCCCTGCTTTATTATTTTTATTGAGACGACCGTGAAAGATTTTATGAAAGAATTATAAAACGGTTTTAAGGTTTCATAAGAGAAGAAAATCACTTCTGATCATCTATTATCAGGCTATCATATCACGATACAAAATTCAAGAGAATTCTTCCCTATTTAGTTCTTTTACCGATAAAAAAGGATAAGAAAATTCCTTCTGGATTGGATTTCTTCCAACTTTTTAAAGCTAGTTTTATGCCCGAAACTCTCAAAATTTATATTTTTTTTCAAAAGCCTGTAGCTTTTCTTGAATCCTTATTTTAAAGGGAGAATCTTTTGGAAAGGATATTTCTACAATCTCTAAAGCATGCCTTAGATATTCAATCGCTTGTTTGTTAAAAGCTTGAGAATTTTGGAAATCTTTAGCATGCTTGGCTTTTTTCAAATATACTTCTGATAAGCTCTCAAAACATTTATAAACCCCAGGATGTTTGTTTTTCTTCATGATGCTTAGCGCCTGTCTAAAGATATTCTCAGCATTTTCCAACTGGCTTTCCAGCAGATAAATTTTCCCTAGTTCTATTAAAATCCAAGCGATATTTAAATGATTGTCACCATTTTGATTTTTATAAAATGAGAGACACCTTTCAAAATAATACTTTGCAGTCTTATAATCTCCTAGCCCTCTATAAGCACGTCCCAAATATTTTAAGTTTCGAATAACTCGAAAGTGGTCTTCAGAGAATATTTTTTTATAAATTGTAAAGCTTTGTTCAAGCAGATCCCTAGCATTTTTATAATCACCTAAATCAGTATATATATTGCCGAGCTTAGCTAAAACCCCCGCGACTCTTCGATGAACTTCAGGAAGACTTTTTTTGTGAATTAAGAGGCTTTGTTCATATAGATTTTTTGCTTCTTGATATTGACCTAACCCTGCATGAACATCAGCAAAATGATATAGAGCCCAAGCAGTTTCAAGATGATCAGTAGGAAATTGCTGCTTATAAATTTGTAGGCTGCGTTCAAGCAGATTCTTAGCCTTTATATAATCCCCTTTTTTTGTATGAATGATTGCAAGGTAGACTAATATTTCAGTTATTTCTGTATAGTTTTTTGGAAAATATTTTTCATATATTGTAAGGCATTGTTCATATAAATTTTGTGCTTCTTTATAATGATCTTGTTCTCTGTATACGTTCCCCAAACCTGCCATAACTCGGGTTGCCTTTATGTGATTTTCGGGGAAGTACTTTTTATAAACTAAGAAGCTTTTCTTAAATAAATCTTTTGCCTTCTCATGGTCACCTAATTCTCTATAAACGTCGGCTAAATAATATGAAACTTTAGCGATCGTTTCATAGTTTTCCGAATAATTTCTCTCTGCATTTATAAGTATAGGAGCAAGAGTTTCTTTAGATTTAACATAATTACCAATATGATAATAAAATCTCCCCAGATTGCTGCTTATCGAATCCTTAACAGAATCATTTAATAAACTGTCATGACTCAAGAATCTAAGCCCATGACTGACTAAACGTCCCATCCTTATGAAATCTTCTTTATCTATGAGCTTATCAATATAGATTTCTAGAGCATGAGAAATTTCTTGTAGTAACGGACTCTCTTTCTTTAATTGTAATGTTTTTATGAGGTAAGAAAGGCTTATTGCTTGGGTACTTCGGTGAATCGAAAAGCTTGAAGTCGAGTGTGAGGAAGCTATTTCATGGGTTATAAGTGAGTACTTTTTAAGATGATAAATGAAATTATCGACAATAATACTAGTTCTATATGAATTTAATAAATCTCTTGGGATATTTTGAGAATCTAAAAGACTTATGAAGAGTAAAAGACCAGAGAAATCTTTGTGCACTTGAATTATTTGTTTCAATGATAAAGTGATAATATTATAGCGGGACTTTGTATAATCACTCGCTTCTTTCAAAACACTTTCTTGGATCTCAGTGAAATCTTTATTATTTTCTTTTACATACTCCAGATATTGTTCATATGTTACATTTGTCATCCGCAAGTAATGAGCAGCAACAGAGATATCTAAAGGAAAAGGAGGCATATCAGCTAAAAACTTTTCTGCTTGCTGTTGCTGAGCAAGAGTAAAGTCATTCTTGTCTCTATTATTCATAGATTTTATAAAAAGTGCCAATTTTTCTTGGGGAGACAATTCGCCTATATAAATAGTATCATTGATATGATTATTATTTATGATATTGCTATCACGAGTTGTAACAATAACTTTTCCTTGCCCCCAAGCGTCTAAATAATAAGGAAAATACTTTTGAATATCTGCAAACTTCTCGACATTATCATAAATCAAAAGCCAGCTAGATTGAGCTCTTAACCTTTCCATAACAAATTGAAGAAGCTTCTCCTCTTTCGCTTTCGCATCTTTAATCTCTCGCAGCTCTCCCAAGAGCTTTTTCTCATTTTCTGTTTTTGCTAATGCATATGCTAAACTCTCAAACGAGTTCCTCAGACTCTCTTTTGTCTCTGCATTAATTTCCCAAATAACAGACGCTTTTTGTAAACGAGCATATTGACGAGCAAGCGTTGTTTTCCCCGCACCTCCTATCCCCACAAGCGCAACTGTTTGGATCCCTTTTTGGTCACTTAAGGCCGTGTCTATCTCACCAATAAGTAATGGACGTTGAAGAAATGCTGATTCTTTTGGAACCACTAAATCAGAATGAATTACTTGTACTTTAGCTTTATCCTGTTCAACCACATCTCCTTGTGCTCTTCTAAAAACTATCGTACTAGATACCAACGCAATGATTATCAAAGCACTGGTAAAAAATCCTTTTACACTTACTGATAAAAAACATCGCTTGAGACCAGATAAAACGGTTTTGTTTTCAGGATCTAACGACAGACCTTCAAGCTCATTTCTCTCTATTTTCTTTTGAGACTTTACTTGACTCGAATCAATCTGCAAAAGTTCATACTTGTGTTTAAAGGTAGAAACTACGCTCTCAATAGAAGTATCAAAACAAATAAACTTCAAGATTTCAAAGAACGAAAGATAATAATTCTTATCAAAACTTATATAGTTGACCCCTTTGGGTATCCGTAGCTCTGCTAAAGAACTTTCCTGCTCCCATAATAGAATAAAAAGTTCATCAAGCTCCTTAGTGTTTACGTTTTCTTTGGATGAATCGATAAAAGAAGCGAGGGAATCTTTAGAGATAATGTAAAGAGTGGCCTGCCTCTCTAAAATTTTTTCCTTTAAAGAAGAGGAAACAGCAATCGATGCGTCTTTTACTTCCTCTATAATTACTTTAATTCCAACCTTCTTAAGAGGAGCTTCAATAAGAGCAAGCTTATCCTTTTTATGTTTTTCATAAAGAAGACAACAGGTATAATTTTTTCCTTTAATATGTTGGGCGATAGCTTGAAGTTGCTTTTTAAACTCTGCTTGCATGAGGAGAGCTTGATAACGACTCCTAAAAGCAGAAGTTTTTCCAGCACTTTCTATAAAATCAATAATCCCTTCTCGAGAGTTGCACTCGAGCTTTAGCATAATATTACGTAGATGCGTTTCGACAGTACGAGGCGCAATAGATAAAAAATTCGCTATTGTCTTTTGAGTCCGACCCTGCAGAAGACACGTAATAATATCAACCTCTCGATGCGTGAATTTAATGCCTTCAATCAGTTGAAAAGACAGGGGATCATTTAGAAAAGAAGAATCATCAAAGTCAGTTCTCTGCATAGATGCCACGTATTTATCTTCTGCAATAAACTATAGCACAAATGCCCCCATAAGATATTCTTTATTTTTCCAGGTTAACTCACATCTACGGGATTTTCCCGTAGTCATTTCCTTACGGTTATTTCCTGGATGGGATTCCGTCAAATTATCTCACATGATCAAAGTGTTACTGCAAGAAACCAAAAGTTTTGAGCAGGACAAAGTAAGAAGGCCACGGTGGTCTTCTTATTAAGACCTGAAAGAGGCGGCTACCTCTCTCAGGTTTGTCAATAAACACCTATGACAATGGAGATTATAATGATTGCCCAAAATACAAACAAGATTAAAAGGCAAAAGATCGCTTTAACATCACTTGCTTTCTTAATGCTGGGTTCTTCATCCTTGAAAGCATCAGATACCTTTGATGACGATCTTGTAAAGAAAACCCCATATACAGTTCTTCATCAAGAAACACAAAAAGATCAACAATACAACATCGTGGGGGTAGCTTTATTTTCAGGAACAGATCCCATTAGTTCTCTCATTAAAGTAGTAACACGTAGTAAGATTTCACACGTAGGAATTATCTTGGCTGATGCGAATGATGAGAATAAGTGGTACTGCTTTGAATCAACAGGGTCTGCAAGCGAGGTTCTTCAAGGAAAATACCCTCATGTACGTACAACAGCTTGGGATAAAGTCGTGACTGAATACGATGGGAAGATAAGCTACAGACTCCTTGTATTTGAAGATCGAGATCGAACAGATACAAGACTTGTTACAGGATTTGTAGAAGATTATAATCATAAATCCTATACAAAGAATCCTCTTAGATTGCTTAAAGCTCTCTTTAAAGTAAATACAGAGTCTAGATCGAAGTGCTTAAAAACTGCTTTTTGTAGCGAGCTAACATCTAAAATGCTTATGGATATGGGTGTCATGGATAAAGGGATTGCTGGTAATTATATTCCAAAGGACTTTACCAGTAAAAAAAGCATCACCTTGACACCAGGAATCACCCTAACGCCTGAGTTCAAAGTGAATAAGAAAAAAGCTTTTAAGGAATAACCCCTTACCAAGGATAATCTAAGAAGCACGAACTAAAAAGAGAAGGAAGAGCCAACACTTTTCCTTTTCTTTTTTAAACAAAACAAACTTGATTGATTACTTTATAAAGCATAAAATCAAGGGATAAATCTTGTTACAAATTAAAAGTTTACAACCTCGTTTTGAAGATCATCTTTTATACTAAAAGCTTAAGCTTTTTTTGAATCTTAACTATATGAAGAGAATCCTCCGGAAAGTGGGTTTTTACTATTACTAGAGCCTGCCTTAAGTATTTTATAGCTTGGGTTTTATATTCTTGAGATTGAGGTACATCTTTTTTATTCAAGGATTGTAGTGATTTTTGCAGATATAATTCGGCTAAATATTCTAAAGATAGATAACTTTCAGGATGCTTCTCTTGTTTAAATATTTTTAAGGCTTTTTTAAGAAGATCCTCAGCTATTTTTGTCTCTCCTTGAGCACAATAAACTGCTCCTAAATCTCTTAAAATACGGGCAGTATTAATATGTTCTATACCATAAACTTTTTCATAACTTGAAAAGCTTTTCTGCAGTAAGCTTTTTGCATTATTATAATCTCCTAAATCTCTATAAATATTTGCATAAAATGTTAAAGCACGTGCTACCTCAATACAATCATCGGCTAAGTGCTGCTTGTAAATTAAAAGACTTTCCTCAATCAAAGATTTTGCTTGTTTAAGATGACCAAGCCCCCTATTAACCATGCTTAGGTAGGCTAAAGCCCAAGCCACAGCAACATGATTCTGAGGAAGATATTTTTTATAAATTGTTAAACTTTCCTTGAAATAATTTTCTGCTTTCTCGTAATAGCCTAACTCATTATAAAGTTTTCCTAAGCGCGCTAAAAATCGTGCGATTTCCACCTGATGACCGGAAAGGTAATTTTGATATATTCTAAGGCCTTTTTCAAAGTTAAATTCTGCCTTCTCATAAAAACCCAAATCACTTTCAACATTTCCCAAGTTTGCAAAAGCCCACCCTATTGCTACATAATTTTGGGGTAAATACTTAGTATAAAGCTTTAAACCTTGCTCGAACAAAATTTTAGCCTTCTTGTAATCTCCCAAGTATCTATTCGCAACCCCTAAATATATGAGAACATCAGCAATCCCAGCATATTTATCTGGAACATATTTTTTATATATTGCCAAACTTTCTTCGAGTAATTTTCTGGCCTTTTCGTAATCATCTAATTCAGCGCAAAGAATACCTTGAAGCCCTAAAGCTCGAGCAATTTCAGCTTTATTATCGGGAGCATATATTTTAAATTTTTGTAACGCTTGTTCGGTTACAGTTTTAGCTTTTACATAATGCCCTAAATCCCAATAGGAATATGCTAAATAAACTAAAATTTTGGCAAATGTAGAGGAATTTTCTAGTGGTGTTGTTCTTAAATTATTAAGCCCTTCCTCAAGCTTACTTTTCGCTTTATTATAATCTCCTAAGGAGTAATAAAGATATCCTAATTTACCTTCTATTACTCCCTTAACAGCGCTACTTAATAAGTTACTATAATTTAAGAATTTTTCATAATGAGGCACTAAGAGTTTCCTTTTTGAAAAATCCTCTTTGTCTATTAATTGATCAAGGTAACTCTCTAAACGTGAAGAAATTACCTGAAGTAATGGACTCTCTTTTCTTAATCCTAATGTTTTTGTGAGGTAAGTAAGGCTTATTTCTTGAGTGCTTCGATGAATTGAAAAGTTTGAAGTTAAATTTGTGGAACCTATTTCATGAGTGATAAGTGAGTACTTTTTAAGATGATAGATAAAGTTGTCGACAATAACACTCCCTTTATAAGCATCTAATAAATCTTTTGGGATATTTTGAGAATCTAAAAGGCTTATGATTAACAAAAGATCTGCAAAATCTTTGTGTGCTTCAAGCAATTGTTTTAATGATAAAGTGATAATACTATACCGAGACTTTGTATAATCACTTGCTTCTTTCAAGACATTTTCTTGGATCTCTGCGAAAGCATTATTATTTTCTTTCAGATATTCTAAGTATTGCTCATATTTGACATTTGTCATCCTTAAGTAATGACCAGCAACAGAGATATCTAAAGGAAAAGGTGGGAGATCCGCTAAAAATTTCTCCGCTTGCTGTTTTTCAACTGAGGTCGATATATTTTTATTACCATTGCTCATAATTTTTACAAAAAGAGCCAATTTTTCTTGAGGCGATAATTCATCTATATAAAGATATTTATCAACATAATTGTTACTGACAATATTATTATCTCGTGTAGTAACAATAACTTTTCCTTGCCCCCAAACATCTGGATTATAGGGAAAATACTTTTGGATATCTGCAAACTTTTCAATATTATCATAAAGCAAAAGCCAACCAGAATATGCCCTCAACATTTCTGTTGCAAACAAGAAAACCTTCTCTCCTCTTTCTTGCGCATCTTTAATTTCTTCTATCTCTTTCAAAATTTTCTTTTGCTCTTCTGTTCGCGCTAGAGCATAGGCTAAATTTTCAAAAGAATTTCTCAGACTTTCTTTTGTCTCAGCATTGATTTCCCAAACAACAGATGATTTTTGAGACTGAGCATATTGGCGCGCAAGCGTTGTTTTTCCCGCACCTCCTATCCCCACAAGCGCAACTGTCTGGATGCTTCTATTTTCTTTTAAACTCTCCTCTATTTGAGCCATAAAGTAAGGTCGCATAAGAAGGCTATTATCTGTTGGCACAGATAAATTATAATGAATGGTCGATTCTCTCTGATTCTTGTTGTCTTTTTTAACCTCATCTCCATTAAATGCTAATAAGAAAGCACTAATAACACCCAAGCTAGCAACTGCGCTTAAAAAGATAGTCTTTTTCTTTCTTATAAGAAAAGTTTTTACCCTATTTTCTGATCTCTTTTTGTGTGAAGGACTATTTTTTTCTAACTTTACATAAGAATAATAGCTTTCAGCATTATTATGAATTATTTCATATTGTATTCTAAATTCAGAAATTGTTTTCTCAAGATCAATTTGAGGTAATATTTTTTTTAAAAGTTCAAAGAGAGAAAGATAATACGCTTTTGGCTCCTTAAAATCGACATAGCTAATATTTGGAATTTCATAAGGAATATCTGAGAGAATTTCTTTTTCTTGCAACAAAAAGACAACAGAACCTGGACGCTCAAGAGCTTGCTTAGTAAGAAGAGAAATTTCTTGATTTGCCTCCTTATCACCTGCGCACAAGCCAGATATCAAATTTTCAGAAGTTACATAAAAAATATGTTCAATAAATTGTGAGTCATCTTCCTTATCATAAAGAGTAAAAAGCTTACCTTCCTCTAAAGCCTGCCTATATGTTTTAATCCCTACAAGATTTAAATATTTTTCAAATTGATCAACAAATAATGCTTTATTCTCTTGTTTGTGCGCGTAAATAATCATGCAAGCATGAGAATTTTTGTTTTTAAGCCCTGAGATCGCTTGTAAACACTTTTTAAAATCTGCCTCAAGTAATAAATTTAAATAGTGTTGCTCTATAATTAAAAACTGATCAGATTTCTCAACAAAATTTCGGAGATCTTCTTTAGAGGTACACTCTAATTTCCGCATAATATTATATTTATGTGTTTCAATAGTCTTTTCATTAATGGATAAAATATGAGTGATTGTTTTGTAAGGTGCACCACTGAGGAGACAAGCAATAATATCAATTTCTCGAGGCGTAAAATTCACCCCACTGATGGTTAGGGATTTAGAGTATAGCAGGTTCAACCTCATTCAAGAGTAGTTGCACAACAATTATGTAAACTACCATGTTACAGTAAAATTATCTTCCCTTTAAACAATGAATAAAATCTATGATAATTTAAATTCTTTGCCATTATACTTATGTTAAGTTCTTAAGATGTAAGTTAATTCTTGATATAAAAGGCGAACCCTTAAAATAATGAGATTTAGCAATTTCTAAAGCTTGATTTAAATAATTGATAGCTTGCTGCTTATATCTTTGAGCATATTTTGTATTCTCTATATTAATATTTTGAAGAGATTTCTTCATATATAAATCTGCTAGAATTTCTAGTGCTTTTGATATTTTAGGGTGTTTTAGCTTTTCCAAAATCTTTAAACCTTTGTTGACAGTAATTTCTGAAATATCGAATTGCTGTTCTAAAGCATATACTTCTCCCAGACTTATTAAAAGATAAGCTGTTTCTATATGTTCTTGCCCATAAGTTTTTTCATAAATGGGGAGAAGGTTTTCAAATAAAGTTCTTGCCTTACTGTAGTTTCCTTCTTCTTTATCAATATTCCCAAGGTACATTTTAGCCCATAGTACTCCCACATGATTGTCAGAAAAATGTTTCTTATAAAGATTAAGACTGCGTTTGAGTAATGTTCTTGCTTTTTGGTAATCAGCTAATTCTAAATATAATTTTCCCAAATAACCTGAACATTGTGCTCCGCCTATTGAATTTTCAGAAAGATTTTTTTTAAATATATCCATACTTTTTTCTAAATTTAGTTTTGCTTTGTTATAATCTCCATATTCACTATATATATCTCCTACATGGGCTAAAGCCCAAGCAACGTCATTATTATTTTCATTAAAATGTTTATTATAAAGGGTAATACCTTGATTAAAAAGGTCTAAAGCTCTTTTATAATCTCCCAATTCTCTATGGGCGATTCCTAAATAAGCTAATGCTCTGGAAATACCTAAAGGATTTTCTAATGGTTGATTTTTGTAAATATTAAGACTTTTCTCTAGAAAACTTTTAGCATTTTTTAAATCCCCAAGATTTATGTAAACGGTGCCTAAATAAGTGTAAATATTAGTTAAATATATTGAAGCTTGGGTAGCATCAATATCATGATTAGCAACATATCTAGTATAAGTATTAAGGCTTTGTTCAAGTAAGATTTTTGCTTTTTCAAAATTTCCTAAATTTCTATAAACTACCCCCAGGTATATTAAAGCTCGAACAATAACAAAATCATTTTTTGAATGTGAATGAAAAATTTTTAAACTTTCTTGAAGGGTATTTTTAGCTGCTTGATAATCATTGAGCTCTCTATAGACAAATCCAAGATATACTAAAGATTGACCAATCAGAGCATAATTTTTCTTCTCTTGTTTGTATAAACTCGAAGTACCTTCCTCAAGTAGAGCTCTAGCCTTTTTATAGTATTGTGTATGGGTATAGAGACCGCCTAAATTGCTTTTTATGGTATATACCATATCTTCTTTTAATAGCTCATTGTGAGATAACAATGATTCACAATGAATGGTTAAGATTTTAATTTTAGACAGAGCTTCTTTTTCTATTATTTTTGCTATGTATTTTTCTAAGGATTGTATAATAGGAAAGATCTTCTTTTTATCTGTTTTTAACTTTAAGATTTTTATTAACTGATTTAAACAGATTGCTTGAGTGCTTTTATGAATTGTGAAAGTCGAGCTTTTCTTAAAATAGATATTAGAATCTTCAGTAATAAAAGAATATTTTTTTAAGTTGTAAATAAAGCTGTCAACAATAATATTGCTTTTATAAATTTCTAGTAGATCTCTTGGAATCTCGTGACTATTTAGAAGACAGATAAATAATAAGAGTTCTACGAAATCCTTATGCGTTTCTATGAGCTGGTTTAATGATACGGTAATAATACCATGCCTTGTTTTCGTATAATCACTCGCTTCTTTTAAAACATCCTTTCCTAGATTTTCAAAATCTTTGTTGTATTCTTTTAAATATTCCACATATTTACTATAGGGAATATTTGTCGTTTTCAAATAATAAGCGGCGACTGAGACATCTAAAGGAAAGGGAGGAATATTTTCTAAAAACTTTTCCGTTTGCTTTTCCTGAGCCACAGTAAATTTATTCTTATTTCGATTATTCATAATTTGGGTAAAAAGAACTAGCCTTTCTTTGGGAGATAATTCACCAAGAAGAAGACTATTATGGATGTGATTATTATTGATGATGTTATTATCACGCGTCGTAATAAGAATTTTTCCTTGTCCCCAAGCATCTGAATCATACGGAAAGTACTTTTGAATATCGGCAAACTTCTCAACATTATCATAAATCAAAAGCCAACCAGAGTGCGATTTCAATCTCCCCATCACAAATTGAAGAAACTTTTCTTCTCTTGCTTTAGCGTCTTTAGTCTCCTGAAGCTCTCTCAGGATCTTTTTTTCATCTTCTGTTTTAACCAAAGCATAGGCTAAACTTTCAAATGAATTCCTCAAACTCTCTTTGGTCTCAGCATTAATCTCCCACATCACAGAAGATTTTTGAGCGCGCGCATATTGTCGAGCGAGCGTTGTTTTTCCAGCACCTCCAACCCCCACAAGTGCAACTGTTCGTATGTCTTTTTGATCTTTTAAGGCCTTGTCTATCTCAGCAATAAGCAATGGGCGCTGAAGAAATACTGATTCTTTTGGAACCACTAAATCAGAATGAATTGTTTGGGTTATGGGTGCAGTTCTTTGAGAATTAACATGCTGCCTAGTCCTATCTCCTTGCACTTCTTTAAAGGATATAATACCAAACGCTAAAACAATGATTATTAGAGCACTTGTAATAAACCTCTTTATATTTACTGATAAAATATATGGCTTGAGATCAGACAAGATAGTTTTGTTTTCAAGGCTTAACGATAAACCTTCAAGGTCATTTCTTTTTACCTTTGAATCTAGTTGGGAAGAATCAGCCTGCAACAGCTCGTATTTTTTCTTAAAAGAAGAAACAAAGTTATCTAGAGAGATGTTAAAGAATATATTTTTCAAGATTTCAAAGAATGAGAGATAATAGTTCTCATAAAGGTTGATATACTTGACTCCTTTAATCTTAGGTAAAACTTCTAAAAGGCTTTCTTGCTCCCATAAAAGAACAATAAGTTCATCAAGCTCTTTAATGTTTAAGTTTTCTTCGGATGAATCGATAAAAGAAACGAGGGTATCTTTAGAAGTAACATATAAAATAGGCTGCTTTTCTAGCGTCGTTTTATTGAGGTAAAAGTCAATAATAGACTTACTTTTTTCTACTTTTTCTCTGGATGTTTTAATGCCAACCTTTTTGAGATGTTCGTCCAGCTTCTGAATAAGAGCAATTTCGTCTCCTTGGCTTTTCTCAGAAAGAAAACGGCACGCATAACTTTCCCCTTTAATATGTTGGGCGATAGCTTGAAGTTGTTTTTCAAACTCTGCTTGAATGAGGAGTGCTTGATAACGACTCCTAAAAGCAGAAGATTGACCTGCATTCTCTACATAATCAATGATACTTTCTCGGGAATTGCACTCGAGCTTTAGCATAATATTACGTAGATGCGTTTCGACAGTGCGAGGCGCAATAGATAAAAAATTCGCTATCGTCTTTTGGGTCCGACCTTGCAAAAGACACGCTATAATATCAATTTCTCGGTGAGTGAATCTGATGCTTTCAATGAATTGAAACGGTTGAAAATCATTTAAAAAAGAAGAGCCAAAGTCATTTTCTTGCATAAATGCCACTTACTTATCTTCTGCAATAAACTATAGCACAAACGCATACACATAAAATTCTTTTATTTTTTATCCTAAGTCACATCTACGGGATTTTCCCGTAGTCATTTCCTTACGGTTATTTCCTGGATGGGATTCCGTCAAATTATCACACATGATCAAGCTGTTGCTGCAAAGAACCAAAAGTTTTGAGCAGGACAAAATAAGAAGGTCGCGGTGATCTTCTTATTAAGACCTGAAAGAGGCGGCTACCTCTCTCAGGTTTGTCAATAAACACCTATGACAATGGAGATTATAATGATTGCCCAAAATACAAACAAGATTAAAAGGCAAAAGATCGCTTTAACATCACTTGCTTTCTTAATGCTGGGTTGCTCTTCTATACCTTGTGCTTCTTCTGACTTAAAAGAGGAAAATAAAACAGGATACACTCAAAAATTAGCAAGCTACTCTAGAAAAGAACTTAGTAATTTCAACTTCGCAGCTGTAGATACCCCCAACAGCCTTGTCTCTCGAAGTCAGTATGACCTAAGTGGCGAAGAAATAGATTTTGACAAACTTAAGTCTGCCCAAAAATTGCTAAAAACAGGTAAAAGAGCAAAAAGTGTCGCGAATGCCTTAAAAATTCCTATGAATGTATTCAAGTCTCTAATAGATACTAGTAGTATGGCTGCTCCTGATCCAACAACAAAAACAATCCTTAAAGGCGTCGCCTCAGGTGTTCCATTTATTCTTGTACCAATAGAAACTGTAGCTAAACTTACTGGGAATTTAGGCATTAAAGCTGAGAAACACTTCGTTAGGACCCTTCCACCTGAAATAGCTATTCTCTATAGATTTACCCAATTTCAAGAGAAAATTGACAAATTCCAGTCTCGCCTAGATGCTGTTGAAAATAGAAGCAAGGCTTATTATAAAACAGGAAGTGTAGGTAAGAGCCTTGATGATGCACTAGATAAAGTTTTGCAAACTGACCGTGATGAGAAGTGGCAAAAAAGAGAGACTAAAGTCAAGACAGAACGGAAAGTATATTTAGCCAATCTTAAGACAACTTTAAAGACACAGATTAAGCAGCTTGAATCTTTCACCCAAGAGGGGGAAAAAGAAGCCCTTAAGCATGGAGATTTAAAAGGACGAACAAAAGAAAGTAGTATGTATTACCTTGATCTATTGAAAGATTTT
The DNA here is from genome assembly GCA_001898705.1 of Caedibacter sp. 38-128. Taxonomy (GTDB): domain Bacteria; phylum Pseudomonadota; class Alphaproteobacteria; order Caedimonadales; family Caedimonadaceae; genus Paracaedimonas. The sequence goes on along the minus strand of MKUU01000052.1, from coordinate 29,917 downwards.
CTTTCTAAGGTAGAAGAGGAAAAACATCGAAAGATAATTTAATAAATATTATTTTTTCGGTTAGAAAATTTCCTAATACAGAAAAGCTCCTATTGCATAATAGGAGCTTTTTTCACACAAATCGATAAGATAAGAACTGCCCAATTTATAGTGTATTTATGAAACTAGAGAAAAGATAAGTCCTTATCATTCAAAAGATCAACAGAAGGAATAGTTGTTCTTGTTGCATAGTAGGGACAATAAAAATAATCAAGTTACATACTTTTTGGGCCATTCAATTAGGGGAGCTTCTATTTGCTTCCAAATTCTTACTTGAAATATTGATATTCAGGAAATGGTATATAATGGTGGGCGATGAGGGATTTGAACCCCCGACCCTCTCGGTGTAAACGAGACGCTCTCCCGCTGAGCTAATCGCCCTGAACTGGCCACACCATACCTAAAACTTTCACGAGATGAAAGCAGAATATTACATTAAAATAATATTTTTACTCTTTCCCTAAGGGTTTTGGTATCTCACTCTCCAAAAAATACAGAACTACCTATGGCGGTATATAATGCTACTCACTTAAGCTACTCTGAGAAATAATACTTTCTTTCTTCATTTTATGCTCAAGAAAATCTCCTAAAGAGGTAACTCGTTTTGAGTCACTCATGTTTGCTTTATAAATATAATATAAATCGACAATAGGAACATTCAACTCAGGCAATATATTGACAAGATCAGAATTTTTAATACTCGGAAGTTCGCCTGAGATTTGAGCTATTCCAAGCCCCTCCTTTGCGGCATTTACCAATCCCTCTAAGCTATTAACCTTTAAATAAGGACGATCAATTAAATACGGTGCTGTTCCAAGTTCTAAAGCCCAAGACAAATGACCGTAAGGATTTAAAATATCATCTCCATAAGCCAACATTTGATGATCTTTTAGAGATTCTAATGTCTTTGGGGTGCCATGCTTCTCAAGGTAACAAGGACTTGCCCATAGACCGAGTTGAAAAGACTTAAGGTGACGTTGTATAAGATTAGGATGATGGGGAACCTTAGTGCAAATTGCAACATCCGCTTCAACAGCATTTATTTTCTCTGTAACACCAATAATGGTAATACGGACTTCTGAATGAAGTTCTAGATATTCTCGAAGATAGCTCATCAGCCAAGAAGCGCCCATATGGGGAGAGGTAACAATTTTCAGCTCTCCATAAGCATCATTATTTCTTAAACAGTGAATGATACGTTCTGCTTCATGTATAAAACTATGAGCAAAATTATAAAGTCTTTCCCCTTTTTCTGTCAGCATTAACCCTCTAGAAGTTCTTTTAAAAAGAGAAATTTTCTCTCGATATTCAAGAAGTTGAACCGAACGGCTTAATGCCGATTGACTTATATGAAGAACTTTAGACGCTTTGCTGAAGCTACCAGCCTTAGCCACGACATAAAATATCCTTAATTTTTCCAAATCCATGATGCCACCCTATAGTTAATTGTTGTTATGTAGAATCGGACAAATTGTAATTTAGGGCGGTGTTATAAGGTGATTTCTTCAACAAGTCAAACTGAGAGATAAAAAAATAAAGAAGATGGGCTTTAAAAGTTAGATTTTAAAATTAATAATTTTCAATATGTTAAATCTTACCTATGCATTCATTTCATAGGAAACGCTACTTAAGTATGATTAAATTATATTTGAAGTTGTTAAGTCATATTAATAATTTTAAGAAGCCGAGTTGAATTAAAGTTATTTAATTTAACTCAGTATTGTCGTGAAGTTTTTTCTGACTAATAAAAGCTTTACGTCTCCCTGTCAACTTGGTCAGAAGATAAAATCTTCTGACCCCTTTGATAAAAAACTTAGCTGTTAACTGTCACAAGACCTTTTTCTTCTAAAAGAACCTTCAATTCTCCAGATTCATACATTTCTCGAACAATATCTGCCCCCCCAATAAACTCACCTTGAATATAAAGTTGTGGGATGGTTGGCCAATTTGTAAAATCTTTTATTCCTTGGCGAATTTCTGGATCTTCAAGTACATTCACGTCATGAAATTCTGCCCCTAAACGGCTCAAAATCTGAGCAACACCCCCTGAGAAACCGCAAAGAGGCGCTCTCTTGGTTCCCTTCATATACAAAACGATGGGATATGTTTTAAGGTGTTCTTGAATGATTTCAAAAATAACGGTCATCTATTACTCCTTTATGCGGAATGTGGTACTTGTGTTTTAAGACTTAAAGCATGAAGTTCAGCGCCCATTCGCCCCTGAAGTGCTTTATAAACCATTTGATGCTGTTGTATCTTTGTTTTTCCTTCAAAGGAGGATGCTATCACAATTGCAGCATAATGATCTTGGTCTGCAACAAGCGATTTTAATTGCACATCAGCGTCAGGAATCCCTTGTTTAATTAAATGAATAATATCTTCAGCAGGCATAGGCATTGAATATTCTCTTCCTAATAATAAAACTTGCGAAAAAACTAACGCTTTCCCTTCCAAAATGCAAGACATGTCGATTAGATGATTTAAGAAGAAACCATAATAATATTGTTTCATGCAATCAATATAATTACCTAAAAAACCTCATAAAAATTAATCATTTATTAAGTAAAAAAAAGAAAATAAATAAAAAAAACTTATATTTTCAAATGCTTAAATATTTATTTGATATTTTTTTTCGTCGTTTACCGCTTTTTAATCAAATTCCTTTTTAATTAAAGTAGACAGCAAAAAGTAAAACAGCAACCCACGTTTAGGCTTGCTATAAAACAAGGGAGATAATGATGAGAGAAAGTATACAGCATGTCATAGATAATGTCCGCCCTCCACGCGTACAAATCACTTATGATGTTGAAATTGGTAATGCGGTTGAATCGCGAGAACTACCATTTGTTCTTGGATTAATGGCTGATTTATCAGGTGCTTCTGAAGTCGCACGCCCTCCCCTAAAAGAACGTAAATTCGTCGATATCGCAAGCGACATGATCCCAGATGTCATGGCTGCCATCCGCCCAAGAGTAAACATTCTCGTCCCAAATAAATTAGGGGGCGATGCTAAAGAAATGAATGTTGATTTAACATTTCTTACAATGGATGATTTTGAACCGCTTCAAATTGTTGGCCAAACCCCTGTTCTTAATGATCTTTATACAACAAGAACTCGACTTAATGATTTGCTTGGAAAGCTAGAAGGCAACGAAGCCTTAAATAAGGCTATGGATGAAATTATGACCAACAAAGGGACAAACACAGATGTCCCAAGTTTGGTTCAATCAACGCAGATGGTCAGAGATTCTTCTCAAGAAAACTACGCTGGCGTCTTAATTAATGAATTTATCACGCTTGTCAGTAAAACAGATAAAATGCCTGCAGATTGTGTTGCCTTAGTTCAACAAAGAATTGCTGAACTTGACATAACGGTTGGCTCTCAACTTAACGAAATTTTGCACCACCCAGATTACCAAAAACTTGAAGGGAGTTGGAGGGGCTTATGGCTTTTAATGACAACAACAACGCAAAACGCTCACATTAAGATTCGTCTTCTTAATGTCACGAAGACAGAACTTATTCTCGACTTAGAAAAAGCTTGTGAATTTGACCAAAGCCAGTTGTTTAAGAAGGTTTACGAAGAAGAATATGGCACTTTTGGCGGTTCACCATACTCTTTCTTAATGGGTGATTTTGAGTTTGGCCGCAATCCACAAGAGACTGAATTATTAACAAAAATTTCTCAAGTTGCTGCTGCTGCTCACGCTCCATTCATTGCAGCCGCAAACCCTAACTTATTTGACCTTATTAGTTTTTCCGAATTAGGTCACCCAAGAGATTTATCTCGCATTTTTGACTCAACAGAGCTTGGAAAGTGGGCATCATTCCGCGAAACTGAAGATTCACGTTATGTAGCTCTCACCCTCCCCCATATCTTAATGCGCCTTCCTTATGGAGGTGAGAACGGTCAAATGGTAATGGGGCTGAACTTTATTGAAGATGTTGATGGAACTGACAACTCTAAATTCTGCTGGGGAAGCTCAGCTTGGGGACTCGCTCAAAGAATTCTTCATGCCGCAACAGAGTATGGCTGGCCAGCTGCGATCCGTGGCGTTGAAGGCGGCGGTATGGTTGAGGATCTTCCTTACTATACTTTCAAGACAACCGATGGCGATGTCGCACTTAAATGCCCCACAGAGATCTCTATTACAGATCGTCGCGAGAAAGAGTTGAGTGACCTTGGATTTATTGGTCTGGTTCATTGTAAAAACCGAGATTATGCAGCCTTCTTTGGCTCACAAACTTGCCAGAAACCGAAGCTTTACAACTTAGATGAAGCAAACTCAAATGCGCGACTCTCTGCAAGATTGTCTTATATTTTGGCGGCCTCACGCTTTGCGCACTACATTAAGGTCATTATGCGCGATAAGGTTGGTAGCTTTATGTCTCGAGCAGATGTAGAGACCTATCTCAATAACTGGATTGCCTCATATGTGCTCCTCACTGATGAAGCAAGTCAACCCGTAAAAGCACGTTACCCGCTTCGTGAAGCTCGAGTCGATGTCTATGACGTTCCTGGACAACCTGGAAGCTATAGAGCTGTCGTCTTCTTAAGGCCTCACTTTCAAATGGAAGACTTAACGGCATCCATTCGTCTTGTGGCTGCCTTACCAAAACGGGCTGCGGGCTGAGAATAAACAGGAATATAAACGAAAAAATAGAAAGAAATTATAGGAGGTAACAATGTCAACTGGAATAGGAAACTTCTCAAGCATTTCAGCATCTGCAGAGAACTGGGCTAGAGGTGCGACTCAACCCGATCAAATGGTCCCTTCAGAAGCTTATCGTAATGTAACGGCAACGCCAGAATTTATGATTAAGATCGATGGTGTCGATACGAAATCAACTTTAGAGAATTTTACAGACCATGTGCAATTATTCCATTTTAATTATCGGATTAGCCGCCTTACAAACCCTAACGCTGCTGATCAACTTTACACATCAGCCCGCGTTGTCATTGAAGACCCCGTGATGGTCATCCCTAATGGTAATTTTGCACCTATCATTCTCAATAAGCTGATGAAAGGTGATAAAATTGAGACGATCCACATTGCACGCTTAGCCAACATTGCTCAAATAAATGTGGTTGTTCAAGAATTAACATTTACCAATAACTACTTCCAAACGTACGAACCAAAGTATGATACGGTTGTTGTTACTTTTAGACCGGCCACTATTGAGAATAAAATCAATAGTTACGATCAAGGCGGTACAAATACGGGTTCAACTTCTGTGAAGTTTGACTTCACTACAGGACAATTAGTATAAGTAAGTAATGAGTAAACGTCAAAATTTAGACCAACCGACGAGACAAACAGGGGCGCTAGCGCCTCTGTTTGATCGTTTAACGGATCTAGAGCCTCATTTAACTTCAGAACCCAGTTCTTATCAAATTCTCGATCCTTTAGCCTTGAGAGAATCTGTCCAGCGCGAGCTTGAAATGATTCTTAACACACGCCCAACTGTGCTACGATCGCCTGAAGATGGTCACGGAGAATTTATTTCAGATTTCGCTCTTCCCCAATTTTTTGGGCTCAGAGATTTCTCATGGTTTGATGGAGCAAGTGACCTGGGAAGACGTACCATTGGAATTGAAATCGAACGCGTTGTTACCTACTATGAACCTCGTCTTAAAAATGTAAAAGTATCCGTCAATAAGCATCCTACAGATCCACTATCTCTTGTGGCAGAGGTGACAGGTAATCTTAAAATTGGTAAAGTCCTCGAACGTTTTACTTTTCCCATCACGATTCAAAACTTACTTCAACGAGATCAGCTATAATTTATCAGTTTATCAAGAAACGATAACAATATTTTAAAAATAATCTTTTTTCTGTTAAAGTGGCAGAAGAAGGTAACAATTCATTATGAGCCTATTTTCTCTTAAATCAAATTTCCAACCTGCCGGCGATCAGCCTGAGGCTATCCAGCAATTGCTCCTGGGGCTTCAAAAAAACGAACGCAATCAAGTGCTTCTTGGCGTTACTGGATCAGGTAAGACTTTTACGATGGCTCATGTCATTGCTAAAAGCAGTCGTCCTGCGCTTGTCCTTGCCCCCAATAAAACTCTTGCAGCTCAATTATATGGAGAAATGAAAGAATTTTTCCCTGACAATGCTGTTGAATATTTTGTTTCTTATTACGATTATTATCAACCTGAAGCTTATGTTCCCCGGTCAGATACTTATATTGAAAAAGAAGCAACAATTAACGAACAAATTGATCGGATGCGCCATTCTGCGACAAGAGCTCTGCTCGAAAGGCGCGATGTCATTATTGTCGCAAGCGTTTCCTGTATTTATGGTATAGGCGCTGTCGAAGATTATGGAAAAATGATTATAACGCTTCGCCTCAATGAAACCGTTGACCAGCGAAGTTTATTACAAAACCTTGTGCAACTTCAATATAAGCGAAACGATATCAATTTTCAGCGCGGAACTTTTCGAGTCAGCGGTGATACACTTGAAATATTTCCCTCTCACCTCGAAGATCGAGCCTGGCGACTTTCTTTATTTGGAGATGAAATTGAAGAGATCCATGAAATCGACCCTCTTACAGGCGAGAAGATCAGCCCTCTTTCAGAAATACGTATCTTTGCAAATAGTCACTATGTCACACCTAAACCCACCATTATGCAAGCAATCAAGAAGATCCAAGGAGAATTGAAAGAACGGCTGACTGAGTTTGAACAACAAGGAAAACTGCTGGAAGCTCAACGAATAAGAGAAAGAACAACCTTTGACCTTGAAATGCTTGAAACAACAGGTTTCTGTTCAGGAATTGAAAATTATTCACGCTACCTTACAGGCCGCCAGCCTGGCGAACCACCCCCAACTCTTTTTGAATACTTACCCCCTGACGCCCTCTTGATCGTTGATGAAAGTCACGTTGCAATTCCTCAGTTAAAAGGGATGTATCGAGGAGACTCAGTTCGAAAAGGAACCTTAGCAGAATACGGCTTTCGCCTTCCCTCTTGTCGCGATAATCGTCCCTTAAAATTTGAAGAATGGGAGGGAATGCGTCCTCAAACGGTCTTTGTCTCAGCCACTCCAGGTCCCTGGGAGCTTGAACAAACCCAAGGCATCTTTACTGAGCAAATCATTCGTCCAACAGGCCTTATCGATCCTATTTGCATTATCAGACCGACAACGCATCAAGTAGATGACCTTATTTCAGAATGTGTCGAGGTTACTAAAAAAGGGTATCGTGCTCTCGTCACAACCCTAACAAAAAAAATGGCTGAAGCCTTAGCCGAATATCTTAACGAGGCCGGCGTTAAAGCACGTTATTTACACTCTGACATCGATACCCTTGAACGCATTGAAATTATCCGTGATTTGCGCTTAGGCATCTTTGATGTGCTCATAGGAATCAACCTTCTCCGGGAAGGATTAGATATCCCAGAATGTGCCTTAGTTGCCATTTTAGACGCTGATAAAGAAGGATACTTAAGATCGAGAACCTCTCTGATTCAGACCATTGGCCGTGCAGCACGTAATGTCGAAGGCCGTGCGATTTTATATGCTGATACCATGACTGGCTCTTTAATAGCAGCCCTTGAAGAAAGCGCGCGTCGTCGCGAAAAACAGCAAGCTTACAATGCACAACACGGAATCACCCCTGAAAGCGTTAAAAAATCAATTGGCAACGTTTTGTCCAGCGTTTACGAACGAGATCATACCACCATCACTTTACGTGAGGACACACAACATCTTGTGGGTAAAGATCTTGAAAAATATAAAAAAGAGCTTGAAAAAAGAATGCTTCTCAATGCGGCTAATCTTGAGTTTGAAGAGGCTGCTCGCTTGAGAGACGAGCTTCGCACCCTGGAAGCTCGCCAATTAGAATTAACCCAGCTTTAACTTTTCATTCTGACTGAGTAGAAGAATCTTCAATACTATTAATTTGATCGCCACTTGAAAGGGTTGGGGCCTGACTTTTGCTGGAGGATAAAACTTTGCTCGTGCCAGGAGCTGAAAAGCTCGCGCTTCTTCCTCGTCCTTCAAACATTTCTCTCTTTGCTGTAATCCCAGAAATCTCTTGCGAAGATGAAGAACTATAATCTTCCTTTTCTGCTGATTTTGATTTTTTTGTAGTTACTTTAGTTTCTTTATCTTTTCTAGGAGATAAGGGACTTTTAGCTCTAGCCTTTAAATCTTCTTTGGTACTTTGAGTTTGGCCTTCTGAGGTTAATTTCTTCCAATTTGCGGAAGTTGGTTCATCACTGTAAGTACTGGGGCTTGCAAAACTAAAACTTCTTCCTCGTGTTTCAGGAGACGTATGGGGGCTTATTCCGCTACTTAAGGGAGGACTCGATGAAAGTTTAACTTTCTTAATATCTTTCACGCTAACCCCTAATAGTCGTTGTTTTGTAGGACTTATAGCCACATTACTTTTTTTATCCTTCTTCTTGTCTTTCTTAGATTTAGAAGCATCTTTCTTAACTTTTTTCGATGGTGTTTCTTCTTCTGTTGCTGATGAAGAAGATAGTAATGTTAAAACTTTTTCATCTGATATTAAAATTTCTTCATCTTGTATTAAATCTGTCCTTTGAGAAGCCACTGTTCTGCCGAGTGAAGCTATTGTTTCATAAGGTACCAGCGCACCTCTTAATGTTGTTGGTTTATCAGTAATTAATGTTTTGAGTTTCGCATAATACCGAGTCCACTGCCTTTTTTGAGATTCAGATAATTTTGGTACTGATAGATTTTGGGTTTTATCTCTTCCTACTTCTAAAATAGTTAACCAGAATTGACCTATAGATTCTTTAGATACATTGAGAATTTCATAATGATATGTTGCAGTCTTTGGATCCTTCATTTTTAGGATTGGTTTTTCATTTAACTGTATAGTGTATACTTTCAACTTTGAGATCTCTTCTAGAATTTGATTTCTTGCTTCTAAAAAAACGGTAAAACTCTCTTGACAGTAACTTGATCTGTGTAAACCTACTGAATCTTTACTTAAAGCTCTTATAGCTTGATCTTGAATTTTCGTAAGCAAATCAACTTCTACAATTGGTTTTTTAGGAAAATCATCTGGAAAAACAATATTATCTTTTGAAGAACTAGTTAAAGGATTCGCTTTTTTAGTTTTAGGTTCTTCTGAAAATTCTTGATCCGATGCAAAAATTTTAGGCGTATTCATGCTTATTAAAAATCCTAGAACAACGCTTATTATCTCTTTTTTCCTTAAATACATTTTTTTCTCCTTTATTATTTTTATCTGGATAATGGTCAAATTTTAATGATTTGTAGCATATAATTCCCTTAATGGAAAATTGAAAGGGTTTATAAACACAGTATAATTTTTAAAAAATGAGACATAATATATTTTAGCCATAAGGGAAAGATTCTAGCTATTTAAACTAGCCATCAGGCTAAAATAAAAATATTAATCATATAATTAACAAATGAATATACTAAATAACAACCTTACAACAAAGATAGTTGAACAATATATTTACAAATACTTAATTATTTTACTTATTAAATATATTGATACTACTCATATCAATATTATTCCCTTAACGCTTTGATTTTTAAAAAGATATAAAAGTATTGACATGACTATTTTTATCCATAAAATGAAGTTCGTAAAAAAAGTTTGATCGAAAGGAGATCGCGTGTTTATTCAAACAGAAGAAACACCTAATCCAGCAACTCTTAAGTTCCTTCCTGGACGAACAGTCCTTGAAAGTGGAACTGCAGACTTTCCAACTAAAGAAAGTGCTGAAAAGTGTCTTTTTGCAAAGACTCTTTTCACAATTAATGGCATTGCAGGTGTCTTTTTTGGGTCTGACTTTATTACTCTGACAAAGCATGACCAATACGATTGGTTTGTCCTTAAACCTAAAGTTCTTGGCTTAATCATGGATTATTTTATGCACCATGAGAAAGTAGAAATAAACCAAGAAAACGTCCCTGTTTCTAGAGAGGAAGATACTGAGATCGTCAAAGAGATCAAAGAAATTCTCGATGGTCGTATTCGTCCCGCGGTGGCCATGGATGGTGGAGATATTGTTTTTAATCGTTTTGAGGATGGTGTTGTTTATCTTGAATTGCAGGGCTCATGCTCAGGCTGCCCAAGCTCAACTGCAACGCTTAAGACAGGAATTGAGAACATGTTAAAACATTATATTCCAGAAGTTCAAGAAGTTCGGGCTGTTAACTAGTTCCCTGACTTAATTATTTAACCAATTATTGAGAAAAAAATGACAAGAACCCCACAAAAAGCGTTCAAGCATTTCTTTGATCGTAGTTTTATCGTTGCCATAAGTGCTATGGTTGCCATTCTTTATGGTGTCACTCTTAGGTGGACACCTGAAACATTCTTTTTATCAGTCTCAACCATCGATCCTAATAAAAGCAAAATAAACTCCGCCCCATCGCAAAATAAGACATTTATGCTTACGAAGAAAATAAATCATTCGCGTGATCATGTTACTGAAGATGTTTTTGACAAATATTCACCAGTTATGCACAAAAAACCAACTTCCACTGAAATCCCGCGCGTCTTTGCAACTCATCTTCCTGTAGAACTTGGGATTGTTACCAATATAAAAAACAAGCAAGAAATGTTTGTTGCAACTTTGTTGCCACATATCTTGAAGTATAATGAGGATATTCTGGCAGATCGGACCTATCTCTCACGCTTAAAACGCATTGTTGATAATGGCAACTCTTTAAGTTTTGAACAACGTTTGTGGCTACAAGATCTCGCTAAACGATATAACATAAAACGTCTCTCCTTTGATGAACTTTTGAAGCGCGTTGACATCATTCCACCTTCTCTTGCATTAGCACAAGCCGTTGTTGAAAGCGGCTGGGGGGGTTGTAAATATGCCCGCAAGCAAAATTCCCCATTTGGTTTGATGAGGGATAAAACCCGTCTCTTGACATTTGACTCGTTAGATGACGGGGTTGGAACTTATATCAAGACACTCAATACGCATCCTGCCTACGATTCGTTACGCCGCATCCGCGCCCAACAACGTCAAGATGGGGTACATCCTTGCAGCCTAAAGCTTGCAGATGGGTTGATATATTACTCCACAAGGCGACAAGCTTATATACGCCAATTAAAGCAACTTATTGATCTTCATTCGCTTAAGAAATATGATCATGCCCGTTTCTCAACTGATTTGAGGTCTTGACAAACAACCTTATTCTCTTCTCTATAAAGAGAACTTAAAAAGAAGGTTTGTGCAGGCATGAAGCCGTTTTCCTCAGAATTTTTAAAAGAATCTCACGCCCGAGGTTTTATCCATCAAGGAACTGATTTAGAAGGGTTAGATCAGCTCCTTAATTCTCAAATTGTCGTTGCTTATCTTGGATTCGATGCAACCGCTAAAAGTTTACATGTTGGTAATCTTGTGCAAATCATGCGTCTCCGGCTTTTACAACGTTCAGGCCATAAACCAATTGTTCTTATGGGCGGCGGTACAACCCGTATTGGCGACCCCTCCGGCAAAGATGAAATGCGTCAAGTCCTTGACGAAACAAAAATCTCAGAAAATCTTGAAAGCATTAAAAAAATCTTTGCTAAATATCTCACCTTTGGAGATGGTCCAACAGATGCTATCATGGTGAATAATGCAGATTGGCTTAATGATCTCAATTATCTCGATTTTTTAAGAGATTATGGGCGTCATTTCTCAATTAATCGCATGCTGACGTTTGATAGCGTACGGCAACGTTTGGAAAGAGAACAATCCCTCAGCTTTCTTGAATTTAACTATATGATCTTGCAAGCTTTTGATTTCTTTGAACTCCATCGTCGTTATGGCATTAAGATGCAAATGGGGGGCGCAGATCAATGGGGCAACATTATAAGCGGCGTTGATCTGATCCGTCGTCTTACTCAACAAGAAGCTTTTGGTTTAACATCTCCACTCATTACCACAGCTTCAGGTGCTAAAATGGGGAAAACCGCACAAGGCGCTATTTGGCTTGAAGAAAGCTTATTGTCTCCTTACAACTTCTGGCAATATTGGCGCAATACAGCCGATCGTGATGTTGGCCGCTTTCTAAGGCTCTTTACAGATCTACCACTTCCAGAAATTGAACGACTTGAAAAACTTAAAGATGCAGAGATAAACGAAGCTAAAAAGATTCTAGCCGACGAAGCAACTCGACTTTGTCATGGAGAAAATGCTGTTTTGGATGCACGCAAAACGGCTAAAAATCTTTTTGAACATCCCGAAGGGAATATTTTAGATTCTGCTATTCCAACCGTCTTTATTGAAGAAAGTCTTCTTTCTCAAGGCCTTCCAGTTTACGAAGCTTTTCGTCTAGGTGGCCTTGCTGAAAGCAATGGTGAAGGGCGCCGACTTATTCGAGGCGGAGGCGCTCGCATAGATGATCAAAGCATTACAAACGAATCTCTCTTATTAAATTTAAACGATTTTAAGGACAAAGATTATCTTAAGCTTTCAGCGGGTAAGAAACGGCATGCTCTTTTGAAGCTTCAAAAAGTTTAAACAAATTGAGATTCCAGGGACACAACCTTGACATCACTATAATTCCAACGTTTAATTAAGAATAGAAACAATAAAGTAACTTAATAAAAGCAATGAAAATTCTTATCGCTATTAAACGGGTGGTTGATTACAACGTTAAAGTCCGTGTTAACCCTGACCAAACAGGGGTAGAGCTCAATAATCTTAAAATGAGCATGAATCCCTTTGACGAAATTGCCGTTGAAGAAGGCGTCAGGCTGCGTGAAGCAGGAACTGCCTCAGAACTTGTCACCATTTCTATCGGCTCGCCTGCTTGCCAAGACATTTTACGATCGGCAATGGCTTTAGGTGCCGACCGCAGTATTCTTGTTGAGACTGAACAATCTCTTGAACCATTGGCCGTTGCTCATGTGCTCAAATCAATTGCTGAACGCGAAAAACCCGACCTTATTATTTTAGGAAAACAAGCAATTGACGATGACTGTAATCAAACAGGACAAATGCTCGCAGGCCTTTTAGGATGGCCCCAAGGAACTTTTATTTCAGAACTAAAACTGGAAAGTGATCATGCTGTCGTTACACGGGAAGTCGATGGTGGCCTCGAAAAACTTCGACTTAAGCTCCCTGCTGTTATAACTACGGATCTTCGCTTAAATACCCCTCGTTATCCTAAACTTCCAAATATTATGAAAGCAAAACAAAAGCCTTTGGAAACGCTTAAAATCAGCGAGTTAGGAATTGATATTACATCGCGCCAACAAATCCTTAAAGTAAGTGAACCTGCAAAGCGTAAAGTGGGCATTAAAGTCAAAGATGTTCAAGACTTAGTTGAACACTTGATACAAGAAGCAAAGGTAATCTAGATGAACATTCTTGTTATTGCTGAACATGATAATCGGATCTTAAAACCTTCAACATTGAATACGATTGCCGCAGCTCAAAAAATTTCAACAACCATAGATCTTCTGGTAGCCGGCACTAAGATTGATTCTATTGTTCAAGAAGCAGCTTCTATCTCAGGTATTGAACGTATTCTTTATGCAGAACATCCTGCCCTTAGCCAAAATCTTGCTGAACCCCTGTCTGAGCTTATTGCAACGCTTGGTAAAAATTATACACACATTCTTGCGCCAGCCTCTGCGTTTGGAAAAAACTGCTTACCCCGTGCAGCTGCTCTTTTAGATGTTGCACAACTCTCAGATGTTATTGCGATTGAAACTCCAGACACTTTCATCCGGCCAATTTATGCAGGAAATGCTTTAGCAACCATAAAATCGACCGATTCCATTAAGGTTGCGACCATCAGGTCCACAGCATTTTCGCCTGCTGAAAAAGGAAAAAAACTAGCCCCGGTTGAAAAAATATCCCTCTCACTTTCGACAACTGAACTTTCTGCCTTTGTTGAGCGGATTGAAGTGCCTTCAGAACGCCCAGAATTGACCGCTGCGAGGATTGTTGTCTCTGGGGGAAGAGCTTTAGGAAGCAAAGAGAATTTCGCGCTTGTAGAGCAACTTGCGGACAAATTGAACGCCGCTATTGGTGCCTCTCGAGCCGCTGTTGATGCTGGCTTTGCGCCTAATGATTATCAAGTCGGCCAAACAGGGAAGGTTGTTGCGCCTGATCTCTATATCGCACTTGGAATATCCGGAGCAATTCAGCATTTAGCCGGCATGAAAGACAGTAAAGTGATTGTCGCAATCAACAAGGATGAAGAAGCCCCCATTTTTCAAGTCGCCGATTATGGCCTTGTTGGCGATATCTTCGAGCTTGTTCCTCAATTTATTTCACTCTTAGAAAACCAAAAAGCTTCTGGGAATGTCTAATCTATCGCTAAACTCTTAAAAACTTAAGATGACTCTTAAAAGCTTTTGGCGTAGATTATTAATAATAAAAAGTAAGGCTAGATAATGACTACTGAACTCTCTAATCTCCCGTTTGAAGAAGCTATGCGTGAGCTTGAAAGCATCGTTCGCAAGCTTGAAGAAGGCCGCCTTCCTCTCGATGAAGCTATTAAGAATTACGAAAGAGGTGCTATTTTGCGCACGCATTGTGAGAATCTTCTGAAAGAAGCTAAACTAAAAGTGGATCAAATCATTTTTTCGCCTGATGGCACACTTTCCTTAGAACGTTCAACCCTTGAAGATGAACTTTAAAAACAAGGCATTTAAAAGTGGAAGAGCTAACATTCTTACTTCAAGAAACACGCCTTAAAGTTGATGAAAGCCTGAAAAACATTCTTGCAATATTTCAGAGTAATACACCAGACCGCCTTTACAAAGCCATGGAGTATAGCGCTCTTTCACCTGGGAAACGCTTTCGCAGCTTTTTACTTTTAGAATTTGGCCAAGCTTTTGGTGTTCCTGAGACACAACTTCTTCAGGTCGCCGTTGCACTTGAGTTCGTTAATGCTTATTCTCTTGTTCATGATGATTTGCCTTGTATGGACGATGCCGCCTTAAGACGCGGGCAACCGACCACCCATCTTAAGTTTGACGAAGCAACCGCTCTTCTTGCGGGAAATTCCCTCCTTACAGCAGCATTTCAGTTGCTAAGCATGGAGAATACTCATCCAGATCCAAGCATACGTCTACGCTTAATTATAGCGCTCGCAGAAGCATGTGGTTCACAAGGAATGATGGGAGGACAAATGTTGGACCTTCTTGGAGAAACACAAAAATTTAATATGGATGAAATTCAACGTATGCAATCTCTTAAAACAGGTGCTCTTCTTGTTTTTTCTTGTGAAGCAGCCGCTATCTTGGGGAACCAAGGCGCTGACATTATAAAAAAAGTTCGTAGCTTTGGGACTCACTTAGGCCTTGCTTTTCAGATTACAGATGATTTGCTTGATTATGAAGAATCGGCCGAAAAAGTCGGAAAATCAACTGGCATTGACCAAGACGCGAACAAAGCAACCTTTGTAAAGCTTCTAGGAATCGAAGGAGCCCACGCACGCGCTGAAGAAGAAGTTGAAAACGCCTTGCAGGCGCTGCAAAAGATCGGGCTTTCTTCTTCCAAGCTTGAAAAGGCAGCGCGCGCTCTTTTAACTCGCCGCGCTTAAGCTGCTTTCAGCTTTTGTTGTTCTGCAAGCATGCCTTCCAACCAATGAATGTCATAATTACCTGCAATAACGTCAGGATGATTCGCTAATTTTTGGTGTAGAGCTAAATTGGTCTGGATACCCCCGATAACATATTCTTGAAGTGCCCGCTTTAAACGCATCAAACAAGCCTGACGATTCTCCCCATACACGATGAGTTTTGAGACTAAGCTATCGTAATGAGGTGGAACGGTATATCCATTATAAAGATGGCTATCAACCCGCACATGTAAGCCTCCAGGAGCATGATAATTCGTAACCTTTCCAGGACTTGGAATAAAGGTTTCAGGATCTTCAGCATTGATCCGACATTCAATCGCATGCCCTTTGAAACGAATATCCTCTTGGGTTAAGGTCAGTTTTTCGCCTGCTGCAACCTTAATTTGTTCATAGACTAGATCAACGCCAGTAACCATCTCTGTGATGGGGTGCTCGACCTGAAGACGCGTGTTGGTTTCGATAAAATAGAATTGACCGTTTTCATAAAGAAACTCAAACGTCCCAACACCCCGATATCCCATAGCACTTACCGCTTTAGCAACGAGCGTACCAAGTTCATGACGTTGCTGGGGGCTAATAGCTGGAGAATTTGCTTCTTCCCAGACTTTCTGGTGACGTCTTTGGATAGAGCAGTCTCGCTCCCCTAAATGAATTGCATTGCCATAATTATCAGCAAGAACTTGAATTTCAATATGGCGAGGCGTTTCAAGATATTTTTCCATAAAAACTTGGTCATTGCCGAAGTTAGCTTTGGCTTCACTGCGTGCAATCGAGAGCGCTTCCGGAATGTCTTCTAAGCGACGAACAACCTGCATACCCTTACCACCGCCGCCACCTGCAGCTTTAATAAGCACTGGAAGACCAATCAGCTTTGCAAAAGCAAGCCCCTCTTCATCAGAAGCAATAGGACCATCTGAGCCAGGAACCACCGGAATCCCCAAAGCTTTCACAGCATTTTTTGCTGTAATTTTATCTCCCATAATGCGCGTGTGTTCTGCACTAGGACCAATAAAAGTGAAACCATGCTCCTCAACCATTTGAGCAAATTCATAATTTTCAGAAAGAAAACCTACACCTGGATGAATCGCATCAACACCGGCGATTGTCGCCGCTGAAATAATGGCCGGCATATTGAGATAGCTTCCTTTAGCTGGAGCTGGCCCAATACAAAGACTTTCATCCGCTAAACGGACATGCATCGAGTTTGCATCTGCCGTTGAATGAATCGCAACCGTACCAATTCCCATCTCTCGACAAGCCCTCAGCACGCGAAGAGCAATTTCACCGCGATTTGCAATTAGAATTTTCTTAAACATTTTGCTTACTCAATGATTAATAAGGGTTGATCATATTCAACAGGGTCTCCATCGTTAAATAAGATCTGACTCACTGTTCCCTCTTTAGGTGCACGAATTTGATTCATAACCTTCATGGCTTCAATAATAAGAAGTGTTTGGCCTTGAGTTACTTTTGCCCCCACCTTCACAAAAGGTTCCGCCCCTGGTGTAGAAGCCGCATAAGCCGTTCCCACCATAGGCGCTTTTACTGTTCCAGGATGACGGGCCACATCAACAGGTGCTGCTTCTTGAGCAGCAGGTACAGGTGATGCAACAGCTTGAGCATGCATTACTGTCGGCGCTTCAACTGTCGCCACAGCAGTTAAATTTCGCGCAACCCTTAAACGACTATTTTCTTGCTCAATTTCAATTTCTGAAAGACCTGTCTCATTAAGGATTTCTGCAAGCTTACGAACAATTTTTTCATCAAAAGACAAAGGGTTTGCCATGCGTTTCTCTCGTATACAAAGTTATTAACTTGATGGCGTTATACCATGGACAGAAACAAAAAGCCAAATAGTATCAACAGAACAAGCAGATTATAAATTTAACCCATTGTAAAATAATAATTTTATTTTATATTTTCAAATTTCTATTAATTGATGCGTCTCAGTCCATAAAAGGCAAGCCCTAGTACCTTTACCGGGGAAAATATTCTGAATAACCCTTTTATAAATATCAATTTTTTTTCTATCTTCATCCGAAATCTCACCGATAGATTGTGATGTGACAGCATCAGTTTTGTAAACAATCACATACACAACTTGATCCTGAACAACAACTCGATCAATTCGACCAATGACTTGTTTGCCTTTATAATGCCCTACAAAAGGGACTTCAGCATACGTTGCGGCGGTAAACAAAAAACGTAAAATTGGATGATTAATAATATTTAACGCAGCATTATAGCATTTTTCAAATAATACTTTAGAAACAAAAGAAAAATATGATTTAAAAATCCTTTGAGATTCCTCTTCATAGAATCCGGACACGCAAAGAGGTAATTCTTTAAGTAATCTACGAAGAATTTGTTCTTGAAGCGTCACACCTGCAGATTCCTGGTTAAGCATATTATCTTCAATCATAGAAGAAATCAGCGCTTCAGAGTATTCTTCTTGCGCAGGAGGACCTTGTAAATACTCAGGAAGAGAAGAGGACTGACTATTTTTTATGACAGGATGATTTAAATCAATTTCTGGGTCTTTCTGACTTCCTTGATACAGTTGCAACCCTTGACCTTTGAGAACGCCATCATTAAATTCTATTTTTTGAGAAATTGGCTCTAAAGCCCTCGAAAGGACTTCATACCAAGCCCCTTTTGTTGCAGCTCTAGACTTAATACCTGCAATATAAAGATGCTCTTCAGCACGTGTCATAGCAACATAAAGAAGGCGCCAGTATTCAGCCTGTTGCTCTGCTTGCAACGTTGCTTTTATTTTTTTCAAATGATGTGGTAGCTCATCATGAGAAGAAGACCACAATAAAAGGGGGCTTGGCTTTTCTTGCCACAAGAATTTATCACGCCATACAGGTTTTGTTGTCGTATCAGCCAAAATTACAACTGGTGCTTGCAACCCTTTCGCTCCATGAACGGTCATCACTCGAACACCACTATTCGCCTTTGAAAAATCTCTTTTCACTTCAATATCAGTTGCTTTTATCCATGTTAAAAACTCTTGAAGAGAAGCACAGTGCGTATTTTCATAATCTAGACAAAGGGTTAAGAACTCTTCAATGGCATCAATGCATTCTTCCCCTAATCTGGCATGAAACTTTTTACGACCTTCTAAACGGTTTAAAAGGTCTGAATACAAAGAAAAAGGTCCTACAAAATCAACTTTATCCCGAAGTTCAGAAAGAAAAATATACTGACTCTGATACTTTAAATTTTTTTGAAGTCGCCCCCAAAGTGTTTCTTCTTGGCGATTATAGGCAAGATTGAAAAGGTCTTCTTCATCCAAATCCACAAGCGGGCTTTTAAGCACACATGCCAAATTTAAATCATCTTCTGGTAATAATAAAAACTCTCCTAAAGCAATCAAATCTTGGATTGCAATCTCATTTAAAAGTGATAACCGATCTGGCCCTGCAACAGGAATCCCTTGTGTTTTCAAGGAAGAAATTAAAGAGGACATTAAGGAACTTCTCTCGCGAAGAAGAATCAAGATATCTGAAGGTTCTATGATACGTTCCTGAACTTCTAGATAAATTTTTTGATCAAGCAATCTTTTAATTTTCTTGGCAAGACATATACTCAATTGTTCTCGACCAGTTGTTTCGATATCTTCAAGCTCAACCAAAGGCCAAAGTTCAACCATCCCTCCCTTATGCTCATGATGGCTGATATGCCTTACTTGATCGCTCATCATATTGATAGAGGACTTGACCTCTTCATAAGAACAAAGCGCATTCACCGCCTTTAAAATAACTGACGTTGATCGGAAAGATTTTTCAAGCGAAAGAGTATAAAAATTCTTTTGGGCGGCTTGAATCATTTGTTGATAAAAGACGCTCTTTTTTTCAAAAATCGCAGGAGACGTCCCTTGAAAACTATAAATCGACTGTTTTGGATCACCGACAGCAAATAAAGTACGACTTGTTGATCGCGTGCCCACGCCAGCGTAAAATTCTTCTGTTAAAGCTTGAATGATAGCCCACTGCGCATCGTTTGTATCTTGCGCTTCATCAATGAGGATGTGGTCTAAGCCACCATCAAGTTTATACAATACCCAAGCTGATAACTCGGCATCTGTCAAAAGCAATTTGGCTTTTTGGATAAGGTCATTATAATCAAGAGAATGTCGTGCATTTTTAAGACGCTCATAATTTTCTAAGATCGCTGAGCCCAAGATATACAAAGCGCCCGTCATCTTCATGCTAAAGAGACTTTTTTGTCTTTGCAAAACCTCTTGAAGAATCTGGGCTTCTGTAGCCAACAATTCCAAAACATGCGGAAAATTTTGGTAAACCGCTGTAGAGGCTAAATTTTTACGAACTTCCCCTTCTAATGTTAAAAAATGGCTTGCATAAGAATCAAAATCTCTTGCCGTGAGAGGACCTTTTAAAGCCGTCAAAGCTTGTATGGCTTCACCGCGTGCAATATCTGTTTTTCCTCCTTTCATTAGGCAAGAACTGGCATTTTTTAGACTATCTAAACGTTCTTTTTGGGCTTCGCAAAACTGTTTTAGATAATCCTCAAGTGTATCTGTATGACGACACCCAAAAATCTCTTCAAGCCTATGGCAGGCTACCTCAAGCCCTTCTCTTAAGACTTTCTGAAGACGCTCAGGTCGTTCAATGAGACTCTCAATGATTTCTTGAAAATTGGAAACGTGTAAACGCTCTGTTAAAAGGATGATCGACTGTTTAAGTGTTTGAGACGTTGATGAAAATGCAAGAATCTCTTCAACAGCTTGTTTTAAAAGTTCTTGGCTTTCGTGCTCTGCCAAAATTTTAAAAGCTGGCGTAATGCCTGCTTCCACCGGAAATTGGGCCAGTAGAGACTGACAAAAACTATGAATTGTCGTAATGCGGATGCCCGGCGTAACGTCTATAATTTTCATAAAAAGGGAACGTGCTTTGGCCTGCTGTTCTTGAGAAGGGGAAATCCCTGAAAATTGATGAAGGCTCTCTTTTAATTTTCCCTCTGAACACGTTGCCCATTCGAGAGTATGTTGAAGAAGTCGCTCTTTCATTTCGGCAGCAGCCGCCTTTGTAAAAGTAAGACAGAGAATTTTTTGGGGTTCAACGCCTGTCAACAATAACGTAAGAAGTCTATCTGTAAGAATTTTAGTTTTTCCCGTCCCTGCAGAGGCGGACACCCACACATTAAAGTCTGGATTAAGGGCAATATGCCTCGGATTAGACGCTTGTGTTAAAATCGTTGCCATTCTTGAATCCTTGACAAGTGGTGATAGGGAGTAAAGGTCGGTGTAATTTCAA
The DNA here is from genome assembly GCA_001898705.1 of Caedibacter sp. 38-128. Classification (GTDB taxonomy): domain Bacteria; phylum Pseudomonadota; class Alphaproteobacteria; order Caedimonadales; family Caedimonadaceae; genus Paracaedimonas. The sequence continues at coordinate 9,036 of MKUU01000052.1, read as the reverse complement.
GATTAGGACACGATAAGTAAGGCTTTTTAGGATTGTCATATTGAACAATCATATTCTGAAGTGATTCTAAAGATTTTTCAATAAGATGGTCTTCAGAAATGTCTAAGAGCATACCTGCGGGTTGCCCACCTGATAAATGCATATATCGCATCGCAATCGACGTATGAGGAGCTATCCCCTGAAAGCCTCCCTCTTGTAAAATAGCTGCCTCAAGCAGAAGCTGTGGCGTTAACCCTTGTTCGATTTCTTTTCGCGTCGGCAATTTCCCTGTTTTATAATCAATAATACAAGCTGTTCCATCACTATTGAGATCAATTCTGTCTGCGGTTGCTTTAAGCTTAAAAAGTCCTTGCGGTCCTTCAAGAAAAATTTCACCACGCACCTCAACAAACCTTTTTGCTGGCACTAAAGCTCGTTCAACCTCTAAGAACCATGTGATAAGACGATTAAAACGCGTCCACCAAAATGAAGAAACAACAGGATGATTTAAAGACTCACCAAAAGTTTTTTTTCCTAAATCATAAAGAATTTCACAAGCTTGTTGATCTTGGACTTCATACCCTTGCTTAAAAAATGCTTCCAAAACCTGATGGATCATCACTCCAAATAAAGCTGACCCTAATCCGGGCTCTAAAGGCGCAAGGGGCTTCAACTTTAAAACCTCCCGCGCATAAATAGAATAGGGATCACGAATCCAAGTTTCAATCTGGGTTACGCTAAGAGTACGAGGCCGGGCTTCCAAAGGAGGACAAGGTGCTGGTCGAGATAATATTTTTTGTTCCGCAGGATAATCTAAGGATTTTGCCCACTGTTGATAAACGGGATTTAATTGATGCTTCTCGTATTGTCCTTTGGCCTTGAGCTTGGCTGCTAACTCAAACCACCATCTTGAGGCAGATTCAAGTTGTCCTTCTTCACGTAAGGCTCTCGTCAGGATAATTTCAGGCGCCTTTAAAAGATTCATCCATAAGCGCTTTTTTAACGCATACCATGTCGCCCGCGTTTGAAGACCTAAAGTGTTTCGCATACTTTCGTTCAACCAAGCACTTTGATGATAGGGACCTGGCCAGTTCTTTTCGTTCATCCCTCCAACAATGATGCAATCAACTGCCTGTAACTGGGCTTCAAGAGGTCCCCAAATATAAAGCCTTGGATGGACCCCATAAAGCGGCCTAAGTGTTATTTGGTTTAGCAATTTTTCTAAAATAAACGGATAATCTGCTCCCTTTACTTTAAGATTATTTAAAGCGCCATCCAACCCTTTTAGTTGCTCGTTAAGTTCCTTGTAGCCTCTATAATTTTCAAGAGGTTTTTGCAATAAAATTTCAATAAACTGTAGATGTAAAGCTATTAAATCCTTCAATATGACTGTTTTTTGCGAGAGTAAATGACTTAAGGGAGCTGCCCACTCTTGAAGAGCAATTAAAAAATGATAGAGCTCTGTTCCTTTAGGAATCTCTTTTAAAAGATAAGATAAATTGCTTGCAAATAACTTACCGCGCAAATACTGCGTCTCAAGCTTGCCAGTATGCATCTTATAGGTTTGTGACATATACGGATGCTTAAGTAAGCTTAAAAAAGGAATACTTTCGAAACCTTTCAACACACAATTAAGTGAGAGTCTCAAAAAAATTCCCAAAGGTATATCAGATAAACTCTTACCATAAGAATCATCAACATTAAGGTTCCAACGCGCTAACTCCAAAACAACCCGTTGCGCAAGAGCGCGCAATGGCGTAACTAAGGCTATTTTTTTATCAGGCTCCTCAAGACGCTCTCTCATCAATATGGCAATGACTCTCGCTTCTTCTTCGAGAGATGAAAATTCTCCTAAATATAGTTTTTGAGTTAACTTTTCTGCTTGGAGTACTTCTTCTTGTTTTTCAGCCTGAAAAGGTTGGGTCTTACAAGAAAGCAAATCAATAACCGTTTTTTCTTCAGAGCTATCCCAGAATTTTTCTCGATATACTTTTCCTTTGGGAAACTGTTCAATCGTCTCTATAAACCTTTGAACGACAGGGATGTCTAATTCAAGACCCGCAGCAATTACAGGCGTCTGCGGAGGATTTTGTTCCCACGCTTCAATCTGCGCATTAAGTTTCTGCACAAAATGAACACATGGGTCACTTCGTCCTATTTTTCTTAAAAAATAAGGCCATTGATCTTTAATCACATCAAAGTATTTTAAACTCTCTTGCCAATGAGCAGCAAAAACTTCAGGTGTTAAATTTTTTATTTTCTTAAGAGGGACTTCAGCACAGATAAATTCATCATGTAAAGCTGCCAGTGATTCTGCAAAATGGCCTGCTTGCGCTTCCTCTCTTACATATGGTTTCAACAGATGAATAAAGTGTAATTCACGTTCAAAAAAAGAAACGGGAGGAGGCATCAGGGATGAAAAATGATCATTTTGATTTGCCCAATCTCTTAAAGTGCTGACTTGGGGCAAAATAAACATCTTGTCTGGAAAAAAATTTTGTAATTCTTCAATAAATTGCCGTTTTGCACGGCGAGAAGGAAGAAAAACAGTCGCTTGAGAAATCTGCAAGGGTTCTTCGTGGCACATCCAATGAAGCTGCGAAGCAAGTTGCTTCAAGGGAGCAGAATGAAACTTAGGTGACATCTGAATTGTCGGCATCCAATGAGAACTTTTCTAAACGACTTTCCCAGGTCCCATAAGGTGTTAGGATCACTTCACGTGCTTCATCACTCCCCTGCAGTTTCAATGAAACCTCAAGGTAATTTTTAAAAATGAATTCTTTTCCTAACCTTTCGGGCCATTCTAAAAGAGTAATTCCTTGTGCAAAAGCTTCCTCGATTCCTAAATCCCAAACTTCACTTGGTGCTTTAAGCCGATAAAGATCAAAATGCCAAATATCCCCTATTGTTGCTTCATAAATTTCGACAAGCGTAAAAGTAGGACTTGGCACCGTCATTTCATGATGCGTAAGTTCTCGGATGAAAGCACGAGCGAACTCTGTTTTTCCTGCCCCTAAATCGCCTTGTAACATAATAACGTCTTTAGGCATTGAGAGTCGCGCGAGCTCCTGAGCAATTTCTTGCGTTTTCAGAAGTGTTGGCAAAAGGAAGGTTTTCATTTGTAGTTCATTGCCCTTCAATAACAACAAAAGCCAATGCTTGAGTTTGAGTATCTGATAAACTCAAATGTAAAATCTCTTTTTGAAACCCCTCCAAACGATGATGTAAAATTCTTTGGGCAGCACCATAAAGACGAAGACGAGGTTGCCCTGTTGCTTCGTTATAAACTTCTACCTCAGTTAATAAAATCTCTTGCGAAAAACCTGTACCTAAAGCTTTTACAAAAGCTTCTTTCGCTGCAAAGCGCTTTGCCAATGACGCAGCAGGACGAGATAAAGCCAAAGCTGTTGCAATTTCAACAGGTGTAAAGACGCGTTCCATAAATCTATCCTTATGACGACTTATTAAGTCTTCTATGCGCTTAATCTCTACAAGGTCAGTCCCAATACCGATAATCAATTTAAGCCTTACAATTTGAAGATATTTTACCTATGGTTATCATAGAATGACTCTAGGGTCACTATCAACGCTTGAAATGGCGTGCAAATTCTTATTGTAAAAAACCAATAAGAAGGTGAACCTCTTTAAGTGTTGCGTTCGCTTTTGCTGTTGCTTGCTGTTGACCCGCGCGCAAGATAGCTTCCAGCTCACCTTTATCGTGCAACCATTTTTTTGTTTCTTCACGGATGGGACCTAAAACAGATACCACTAGTTCAGCAAGTTTCGGTTTAAAAATTGAGAACAGAGATCCTTTAAACTCTTGTAAAACTTTTTCGACAGAACATTCGGCTAACGCTGCATAAATTGTCACTAAATTTTGTGCTTCAGGACGAGTTGCGAGTTCTTCTAAGCTTTCTGGTAGAGGTTCTGGATCTGTTTTGGCTTTACGTATCTTCTGACTTATCTCGTCATCGCTATCCAACATATTAATACGGGAAAGATCGGAAGGGTCAGATTTGCTCATCTTTTTTGTTCCATCCCGTAAGCTCATAACGCGAGGTGCGACGCCTAAGATTTGCGGTTCTGGTAAGGTGAAAAAATCACAATTATAAGCTCGATTAAAAGCACCTGCGATATCTCTTGCAAGCTCAAGATGCTGTTTTTGATCCTCTCCAACAGGCACATGAGTCGTCTGATAGACGAGAATATCAGCCGCTTGTAAAACAGGATAAGAATAAAGACCCAAGGCTGCCTGTTCTCGATGCTTCCCTGCTTTATCCTTAAACTGTGTCATTCGATTAAGCCAACCGAGCGGCGTTAAACAACTTAAAATCCAAGCGAGTTCTGCATGCTGAGGAACACGGCTTTGTACAAAAATAAGGGATTTTTGTGGATCAATTCCACACGCAAGATACGTTGCAGCAACTTCAAGTGTTCTTGATGTCAGCATGATTGGATCTTGAGGAATTGTAATTGCATGCAGATCCACAATACAGAAAAGCGCCTCTCCTTCTGTTTGGAGAGGAAGCCAATTTTTAATGGCGCCTAAATAATTCCCTAAGGTTAAGTTACCAGAAGGTTGAATTCCTGAAAAAATGCGCTTCATCATTCTTCTCCGAATTTGGACTTTTTAAATTTTTTCTTTGCTTCAATAAAATTCAGAGCACCCACGAGTTGCGCAAGACTTATAAAGCTAATAATCCCTCCGCCAACCAAATAGATTAAAGCAAGTATTTTTTCAGAACGAGATCCAAGCAACATTGGCTCGACAAGAGACCTCAAAATAAACATAGCAATACCGGTGAAAAAGCTTGCAACAAGCATTCGGGGAATAAAGCGCTTAATCCGGTCATTCAAATGAAACTGCTTATGCTGCCGTAGCTTATACACAAGGAAACCCACATTAATCCACGAAGACACGGCCGTTGCAATACCGATACCAACATGACCATAAGAACGTACCAAACAAAGAGCCAAGATGAGATTTGTGACAATTCCTATCGCTGCAGCAATAAAAGGCGTAAATGTATTCTCACGCGCAAAAAAAGTGGAAGAAAAAACCTTGATCAAAATATAGGCAGGAAGCCCTGTCGCCAAAGCCATAAGAACATACGAGGTTTGTACTGTTGCATATGGAGAAAAGTGCCCATGTTCAAATAAAACATGAATCAATGGCTTTGCGAGTAAGATCAATCCTATCATTGCAGGAAAAGTTAAAAGTAAAGAGTATTCTAAAGCTAAATTCTGGCTTTGGTCTGCTTTCTCGTACTCTTGCGCGCGAATTTGTTTCGAAAGAAGAGGCAGCAAAGCTGTGCCTACAGCGGTGCCTAATACGCTAATGGGGAGCTGTACAAGCCGATCAGCGTAATGAATAAAAGAGACACCACCCGCTGGCAAAAAAGTTGCGATCAAAAGATCAAGTAGCAAACTAATCTGAACAACGCCAGAACCGGCTAAGGCTGGCCCGAGGAGTTTAAAAAATTTCTTAACACGCGGGGTGAGCCGAGGGCGTGACAAATGCAAAACAACGCCATTTTTAAAAGTGGGAATTAAGACCCATAAAAATTGCACAAGACCACACGCAAGAACACCCAAAGAGAAAGCATAACCATGTGTACATAAGCCAAAGCCCGTCATTAAATAAACCATTGCTATAATCACCATATTTCCGATCATTGGCGAAGATGCAACAGCTGCAAACTTATCAAGAGAATTCAAAATACCACTATATAAGGCGGTCAACGACATAAAAAAGATAAAAGGAAACGTAATACGGGTAAATTGAACAGCAAGCTGAAACCGTTCAGGTGTCTTTGCAAAACCATGAGCAACAATGGATAAAATCTCAGGCATAAAGATTTCAACGACACCTACAAGAACAAATAAGACAACCAACAAGATCATCAGAATTTCTTCTGCAAAATGGCGTGCCTCTTCTTTCCCTTTTGTTGCCAGAATGCCTGAAATCATTGGCACGAAAGCGGCATTAAAAGCACCTTCTGCAAGGATTTTACGAAACATTGAAGGAAACTTGAGAGCGAGAACAAATGCATCAGCAACAATACTTGCCCCTAAAAATCGTGCCATTAAAATTTCCCGCACAAAGCCAAAAATACGGCTTCCGATGGTATAGCCACCAATCGTTGCAATGGAACGCACAAGATTCATTCTATTGACCTCTATGTTGTCTTTATTGCTTCGTCATATCACACTTTTTTAAGTGAGTCTCAACGATTTATAAAATGAGTACCTTAAAACGTCGCGAGAAAATTTCTTCTTAAGATTAAATTAATCTTTTTTTCTTAAAATAGAATTAGAAGTCAAAAAATATTGGATGTATAGATGAAAAAAATAAATATTCTTCTAGTTTGCTTGCTTACCTTTTGTGCGAATAAAGAAAACCTCTCCGCCTCTTCTCACCATCCGGCAACGATACAAAATGGGCTGGATAAAAAGTTAACTGCTGCAGGGGAACTTTATTTACGGCAAGTTTATACAGGCATGGATTATACTGCAGGTGGTTTTACAGCCCTCGAATTATTTTCTTTAAATGAGTCGCTCAAGCAACAAACCCGCACGTCTTCCACAGCAAAAAGTGACCCTCTTCTTATCGGAAAAAAAGCAAAAGGAACAACTTCTGACATTCAAAAACGACAAGAATTACTTGCTCGGATTATCGCGATAATGTGGCAGCTAGATGCAAAAGCTGCAGCGCAAGGAGAAGGTTTTACAAGTGGCTCTTTCAAAGTTATTGATCCAGGCTATAAATTATATAATCTGCTTCTTCAATATGTAAAATTGGCTCGCACACAATCAAGCTCTTTTGCTTACGAACGTAATCCGCAAAAGGGGCAATCTAGCCACTATAAAGACGCAAGCCCTGAAAGCCAATTTGGCATTGATGTAAGGTTTGAGGCAAATGAATCGAGCCTTCAACTCCTTCCACGAAGCAAATCTCATATTATGTTTGGAAAACTCACCATTGCCGACTCAAAACTTCCGTTGCTTTTCATTAAGCTTGAATCTCTTGGATTAGGATCCCTCAGTGATAAAATTAATCATGGAATAGGATTCCTTAAAACGCGCACAGATTCCAAGGATCTATTAGAAAGAACACGGAAAGAAAAATACATTAAACCTGAAATTCAGGAAGCCTATCGTAAAGTTTTTGCAATTTTCAAAACTTTTGACAGCAAAGACCAACAAGATAATTCTAAAAAACCACTTATGGCTGAGAAACCAAAAAATATCAGCAGCATGATTGAGATGATTAATAAGGCAAAAATGATCCAAACGTCTTCTTCTAAAACTCAAGCCGCTCTTTCCTCCTTTAAGGCAGAAGGGCAAAAATTTATGGATCTTTTGGCGACACTTTATCCCAACGATAAAGAAAATATTTCTTTAAGAACAGGACACGAAGTCATCATTGATTTAAATAAATTGTGAGATATTTAACTCTGAACACTTCTCTTTGTTAAGTATTTTGCAATGTCTTTTAAATGAAACGCTTTTGAGGCTAGAGCCGCAATACTATAACTTGCCCCGCCTAACAAGATAAGAGCAATCAAGCTGATTGCTTTATATCCATGACAAGAATGGCACTTAAAACTCCAATTAAATAATTTAATCACAATCCCCATCAGAACAGTTGAAAAAATAATCCGCGGAAGCCGTGCCTTAAAACGCTCGTCAAATTTTAAGAGATTTTCTTTCATCAATATCCTCAACAGATATCCTGCATTAACCCAGGCTGCGAGAGCTGTGGATAAAGCAATCCCTACATGTTTTAAAGGCACTATGAGGATAAGATTACACAGGATATTCACACCTAAAGAAAGAAGGGCGGCATTTAAGGGGGTTCTTGTGTCAAGCTTTGCAAAAAAAACGGTCGACAATATTTTGATCAGAATATAAGCAGGCAAGCCTATGGCAAATGCCGCCAAAACCTTAGATGTTTCGAGTGCTTCATAAGCGCCAAAATGATTTCGCTCAAACAGAACAGAGATGATGGGATGCGCTAAAATAATTAAGGCCGTTGCGGCGGGTAAAGTGAGAATAAGTGAATATTCTAAGGCTCGATTCTGCGTATAAACTGCAGCTTCTACTTCTCCTTTTTGAAGATGCTTGGCGGTAAGCGGTAACAACGCTGTGCTCATGGCAATCCCAATCAAACTTAAAGGAAGTTGGTTTAAACGATCGGCAAAAAATAAAAAAGAAACGGCCCCTGTCGGTAGAAAAGAGGCAATCATCACATCAATAAATAAATTGATTTGAACAACACCGGCACTTATCGCCCCTGGAACCATTGTTTTTAATAGTTTCTGGACAACCGGGGTAAGCTTGGGCCAGACCCATTTGAAACGAACACCATGCGTATACGCAGAGTAATGCAACCATACATATTGACCGATTCCTGCAGCCATCACGCCCCATACAAGTGCATGCCCTATTGTTGGAAAAGACTTATTAAAGACCAATATTGCGATGATCATGCTAATGTTAAGCAGAATTGGCGCTGCTGCCGCCGAGGAAAAACGCCCCAATGAATTAAGGATCCCCCCTAAACAAGCACTTAATGAAATGAAAAGGATATAGGGAAAAGTAATCCGCGTAAAATCGATCGCATACTGCAGACGCTCAGGTGTTTCTTCAAACCCTGGCGCGAGAATGTAGATGAGCCAAGGAATCGTCAATTCCACAAAAACAACAAGTAAAATAAGCACTAAAAAAAGAACGGCGAGAATTTGCTCAGCATATCGCGTTGCTTTCTCTAACCCTTCACTTGTATACAGACGCGCAAAAAGAGGCACAAAAGCAGCATTGAAAGCACCTTCGGCAAAAAGTCGCCGGAAAAAATTGGGGAATTTAAAGGCCACAAAAAAAGCATCTGCAATGGGGCCGGCTCCTAAAAATGACGCAATGAGAATGTCACGTGCAAACCCAAGCACTCGGCTGATGGCCGTAAAACCTGCAATTGTTGTGGGAGTATTTAACCAACTGTGTCAGTTCTGATAATGTAATAATTATTTTGGAGAAAGGACTGACAAATGGAATTAG
>MKUU01000051.1 GCA_001898705.1 Caedibacter sp. 38-128 | reverse complement strand
CAATAAACCTGCTTTCTTTCTAATTGTACCCCATGCTTTGTTAATCTCCTGCAAAGGTTTCCCTGAAATTTTCCCAGGAAAGAGAAAATTAGTGTGAGAGATATGCTGCATATTTTTTAAAATCTCTAATGCTTGCAAGGAAAGAGGAAGGTGCTCCATCCGATTTTGCTTTGTTGCATGAGCGGGTTTTGTCCAAATACCGCGTTCTAAATCGAATTGATCCCAAGTTGCTGTTAGCATTTCATTACGTCTTGCACCAGTTAATAGTAATAAGCGAATAACGTTAGCAACATCGCGATTAGAATGTTTCTCTAAAACGCTCCAAAGCCTTTGCATCTCCTCATTATTGAGCCATCTGTTCTTCTTATGTTCATGGTATTTATCAATTCCTTTAACTGGATTATCTGATCTCCAGCCCCATTGAATAGCAAGGTTGAACATCTTACTTAAAAGAGCACGTACTCTATTAGCTTGATACGGTGTCTCTTTGAGTTCGCGATGCAACAGATGGATGTCTTTCGTAGTGATTTCTTGAATAGTTTTTGAGCCTAGATGCTTTAAACTAAGCTTTAGTAGTCTTTGATCTTCCTTATAACCTTTCTCTTTTTTGATTCCCTTTGCGTAGAGATCAAGATATTCTTGGGAAAATTCAACGAAGGTAGGAACCAGCTTCTTATTTTTGCTTTCCAGTGAAGGATCATTACCTTTTGCAACTTCACCAAGGATAATTTTTGCTTCTTCTCGTGCTTGTTCCGCTGTAATAACACTATGCACACCAATTTTCATGCGCCGAGTACGATTATATTCGTTGCGATATTGGACAAAATAAGTTTTTCGTCCTGAGGTAAATACACGAAGACCAAAGCCTTTGAGTTCATTATCCCAAAGAAGGATCTCCTGATTTGAATCATGTTGAATACTATCGACAAATTTCTTAGTAAGTTTCTGGCTCATAGGGTTATGTTCTTATATAAATTGCTGAATAAAATTATCTTAAAACGGAAGCAATACGGAAGCAAGAAGAAAGGAAAAATACAATCTTTAGGGGCTAAATGGAGATAGATAAAGAACTGGAAAAAGCTTGAATTTACTTGGCTTTACTGGCGCGCCCGAGAAGATTCGAACTCCTAACCTTCTGATCCGTAGTCAGATGCTCTATCCAATTGAGCTACGGGCGCGTTATTAAGGTACCTCGGATAACTAGCGAATTCAGATCACACATTCAAGTAAAAAATGAAGATTAAATGTTCTTAAGCTTTTTTTCTTTCAAATTAATCCCCATAAATTGTTTTGAAAGCTTTTTCCCTAAGTTTTAGATTTTTGATCACGTAACGCCTGCCAATACTGCAGCCGCTTTAAAATTTCTTGTTCAAAACCTTTCCCTTTCGGCTGATAGTAATTTTCACGTGACATTCCTTCGGGAAAATAATTAGCCCCAGAAAAAGCATCAGGAGCATCGTGATCATACTGATACCCCTTCCCATACCCGAGTTCTTTCATAAGCTTGGTAGGGGCATTTACGGCGTAAAGAGGAGGCATTAAAGAACCATGATGAGCAACAGAATGTTGCGCCGCTTTTAAAGCTTGATAAGCAGCATTTGATTTGGGTGCTGTTGCGAGGTAAATCACGCACTGCGCAATGGCTAGCTCCCCCTCAGGTGAACCCAAGAAATGGTACGCTTGTTGGGCAGAAACGGCTTGAGATAAGGCTTGAGGATCCGCAAGACCAATGTCCTCGGTTGCAAAGCGTACGAGCCGCCTTAGGATGTACATGGGATTTTCACCCCCTTGCAGCATCCGTGCAAGCCAATAAAGCGTGGCATCCACATCTGAGGCTCTCATGGCCTTATGCAGAGCACTTATAAGATTGTAATGACCTTCCTGAGCCTTGTCATAGATGGGAGCTCGCTTATTTAAAATCGCGCTTAGTTTATCCGCGTCAACTTTCTCCTCATTAAAGAGAATCTCTGCCATATTTAAAAGAGCCCGACCATCTCCATCTGCCATCGAGATAAGAGAAGTTCTCGCCGATTCATCCAAAGGTAATTTCTTTTTTAAAAAAGTCTCTGCTCTTTGTAGAACCTTCTCAAGATCATTTTCTTCTAACCTCTTTAGAACCATTACTTGGCAGCGTGAAAGTAAAGCGGGATTTAACTCGAAGGAAGGATTCTCGGTTGTTGCGCCAATTAATGTAATCGTGCCTTCTTCAAGATGAGCGAGAAAGATGTCTTGTTGACTGCGGTTAAAACGATGAATTTCATCCACGAATAAGAGCGTCCCCTGCCCCCATTTCCATCGTTCCTCAGCCTCTTCAAAGATCTTACGAAGCTCACTGATACCTGAGAGGACTGCTGATACCTGAACAAAATGAAGCTTTACAGAGTGAGAAATGAGGCGAGCCAGCGTCGTCTTTCCACATCCAGGAGGCCCCCAGAGAATTAAAGAAGGAAGTTTTGGAGCCTCAATAAGCCTTGTAAGGGCTTTTCCTTGACCAATAAGGTGTTCTTGACCGATGACCTCTTCTAACGTCGTGGGTCGTAAGATATCTGCTAATGGGCGTGACTTTTTATTCTCAAATAAAATTTGTAAATCCCCTTACCAGTTTTGAACAAAAACTTCTGATCCCCGTTTGAACTTAATTTCCCATCCTCGGCGACTTCTTCCTAAATTTCTAGCCAATTGATCTGCAGAGGTACTTGGTTTCCCATTTATCTCTAAGATGACATCGCCAGGCAAAAGACCACTCAGGCTTGCGGGTGTCCCAGGTTCAATCTGTAAGACAACAACACCTCCTTGGGATTCAAAAGCAAGACCTAGCTCAGTTGCAACAGCAGGTGTTAAGCTAACCACAACAAGACCCGATAAAGGATGACGCCCATAAAGAGCTTGAGGCTTATTATTGGTTTGGTCAGGAGGGATTTCAGGCACAATATTAAACGACAATTTCTCAGCTCCTCGCATCACAATAATGGCAGAGCCCTCATTTTGTTTTGCAATAGCTAATCTAAACCGATAAGCAGCTTCATTTGTAATTTCATGCCCATTTATTTCAGTAATGATATCGCCTTCTTTTAAACCAGCCTTTTCAGCAGGTGTATTTGGGTAAACTTGCGAAATTAAAGCGCCTTTGAAGAATGCTATCTTTTTTTCCTGCGCAAGCTCTGCTGACATTGTCTTAAGAGCAAGTCCCAGCCACAAGCGTGTAATCTTACCGCCATGATTCACGCTTGCAATCACCGGAACAACAAGATTTGAAGGGATGGCAAATCCAATTCCTATTGATCCCCCTGTATGGGAAAAAATTGCCGTGTTGATGCCGACAACTTTTCCATCCAACGTGATCATGGGTCCGCCTGAATTCCCCGGATTGATGGCTGCATCTGTTTGGATTAAAGATCTAAAATCCTTAATCCCGACAGAATTGCGCGCAAGTCCCGAAACAATTCCAGAAGTCACTGTCTGGCCAAATCCAAAAGGATTGCCAACAGCAAGAACAAGGTCTCCAACTTGCAGTGTATCTGCATCTTTTAATTCTAAATAAGGTAAATTTTTCTCTTCTGTTTTTAATTTTAATGCAGCAAGATCTGTACGAACATCTCGCGCAACAATTTCGGCATGATATTCACGGCCATCGGCCAGAATGACTTTTATTTCTTCCGCTTGTTTAATAACATGGTCATTCGTAATCACGAGACCATCTGCTTTTACAAGCACGCCAGAACCGAGAGAACTTTGCACACGTGCATGTGGTGCCGGAACAGGGACAGTTTCTCCAAAAAAATGACGAAATATTGGGTCATCAAAAAAAGGAGAATAACGTTGCTCTATAATACGAGCCGCAGAAATACTCACCACTGCGGGTGCTATTTTTTTTACAATCGGTGCAAATGTAAGCTGGATTTGTTCTTGAGAATGCGGAAGCGTTTCAATGGGATCAGCAATTAATAAAAAAGATGCTTTTAAGAAACAAATGACAAGGAGGATATTTCTTTGCATGCTTTGCCCTCTTATTCTTTGGATATAAAAAAAGCGACAAAATGTCGCTTTAATTATATTCTAGATGTGTTTTACCTCTAGGCTTGGGCCTCAGGAGCTGCAGCATCTGATACCGCTGCTGTCGCTTCAATCTTCTGGCCTGCGCCTTTAGCAGCAACGTCACGTTCAATAAATTCAATAACAGCTAAAGGTGCATTATCACCATAACGGAATCCTGCTTTAATAATGCGAGTATATCCGCCAGCTCTATTACGGTAACGATCCGCAAGTGTTCCTGTTAGCTTACGTGCTAACTCATTATCCCCAAGAACTGAAAGCGCTTGGCGATAAACGTGAAGCCCACCACGTCGACCTAAAGTGACGAGTTTTTCTACAAACGGCCTTAAATCTTTGGCCTTAGGTAATGTTGTCGTAATTTGTTCATGACGAATTAAATCTTTAGCAAGTCCACGTAATAAAGCTTTACGTTGATTAGTTGTACGATTTAATTGACGTCCACGCAAACGATGGCGCATGGTAATTCTCCTAACTCTATACCTTAATAAGGATCTTCAATTTTTTTGGCCATTTCTTCAATATTTTCAGGTGGCCAACCCGTAACATTCATTCCAAGTTCAAGACCCATTTGGCCTAAAACTTCTTTAATCTCATTGAGTGATTTACGTCCAAAATTTGGTGTTCTCAAAAGATCATTTTCCGTTTTCTGGACAAGATCTCCAATATAGACAATGTTCTCATTCTTTAAGCAGTTGGCAGAGCGTACAGAAAGCTCAAGCTCCTCAACTTTCTTAAGAAGGGCACGGCTAAAGGGAAGCTCTGCTTCTTGATCTTTTTCCTCTGCCGCAACAGGCTCTTCAAAATTAATAAATTGTTGAAGCTGATCTTGAAGGATACGAGCGGCTAAAGCGACGGCATCTTCAGGACGAACAGCGCCATTTGTCTCAACATCCATGATAAGTTTATCATAGTCTGTACGCTGTCCTACACGGGTATTATCAACCTTATAGGAAACTCGGCGAACAGGAGAGAAGAGAGCATCAACAGGAATAAAGCTAATGGGAGCATCTTCACGTCTGAGCTGGCCGGCAGGAACATATCCTTTACCATTTTCAACGGTTACTTCCATGGAAATCTTTGCACCCGCATCTAAAACACAAATAACAAGTTCAGGATCCAAAATTTCAATGTCAGAGGTTGCTTCAAATTGAGCAGCTGTCACCGCACCAGGTCCCTCAGCTTTTAGGCGAAGTTTTTTTGTTCCTTCTGAGTGCTTGCGGAGCGAAAGAGATTTAAGATTTAAAATGATCTCAGTCACATCTTCGTGAACACCAGGAATTGAACTAAACTCATGTTGAACGCCTTCGATTTGTACCCCTGTCACAGCAGCTCCTTGGAGAGATGACAGAAGGATGCGCCTTAAAGCCGTACCAAGTGTTAACCCGAAGCCTCTTTCTAAAGGCTCAGCAACAACTTGCGCGCGGCGATGTTCACTGCCAAGAAGATCAATGTTGAGTTTAAAGGGCCTAATGAGTTCTTGCCAATTTTTTTGTATCACAGAACTTTCCTCTCAATGTTGCTTCGTAATATTTTCTAAAGGTAATAATTAAACGCGACGACGCTTTGGAGGACGGCATCCGTTATGGGGTACCGGCGTCATATCACGAATAGAAGTCACTGTAAAACCAATAGATTGTAAGGCACGTAGTGCTGACTCGCGTCCAGAACCTGGCCCATTAACTTCTACTTCTAACACACGCATCCCGTGCTCTGAGGCTTTTTTTCCAGCATCTTCAGCTGCCATTTGAGCGGCATATGGTGTGGATTTACGTGAGCCCTTAAAGCCCATCATACCTGCTGATGACCATGAAACGGCATTTCCTTGAGGATCTGTAATTGTAATCATGGTATTATTAAAAGTAGCATTAATATGTGCCACACCGGAGGTAATGTTTTTACGCTCACGACGTCGAATTCTTTGTGCTGGCTTGGCCATTCTTTGTATCCTATCTCGTCAAAATTACTTCTTCTTACCTGCGATCGCGACAGCTTTTCCTTTGCGTGTACGTGCATTGGTATGCGTCCGCTGACCTCTAACAGGCAAGCCTTTACGATGACGGAGTCCTCGATAACATCCAAGGTCTGTCAATCGTTTAATGTTCATTGAAACTTCACGTCGCAAATCACCTTCAACTTTATAAGTTGAATCGATACATTCACGAATCTTAAGCACTTCATCTTCTGTCAAATCTTTAACACGTCGACTTTCCGGTATGCCAATGCTTGAGCAAATTTCTTTAGCTTTCGCTGGACCTAACCCGTAAATATAAGTTAGCCCTATAATTACTCGCTTTTGTGTAGGAATGTTGACGCCTGCTATACGAGCCACGGCTTTTCTCCTTAATTCATTAATTAATGCTTTCAAAGAAAGCAATTTATAGGCATCAAACTTTAGAAGTCAAGACCTAGTTTACACACATTTGTGGTTTTTTGAGATATTGTGTAATTAACATCTCAATTTGCGACGCCACATCGTCAACCCCTTGCATCCCATCCACTTGGTTTAATTGACCATTTTTCTCATAGTAACTAAGCAAAGGCTGGGTTTTTTCATAATATATTTCAAGTCGTTTGTGAACGACTTCTAAAGCATCATCCTTTCGCCTGGTAAATTCAATTCCCTGGCAGTGATCACACTTTCCTTCATTCTTAAGAGGATTAAAATAATCATTATAAATTGTGCCACAATTTGCACAAGAAAAACGACCTGCAATCCTCTTTGCAAGAATATCTTTATCTACTTTTAGCTCAATCACCAAATCGACTTGTTGATGATTTTTCTTTAGCATTTCATAAAGGGCATTTGCTTGATTTTCTGTTCTTGGAATACCATCCAGAATCGCCCCAGTTTTAACAGTTTTGAGCTTGTTTTCTAGAAGCTCCAGCATGACTTTATCATCAAGATAGCCGCCTGAATTTACGATGGGCTGTAAATATTTCCCAAGCTCTGATTCTGATGCAATTTCATTGCGAATTAAATCGCCTGTACTAATTTGAGTATACCCAAACTTTTCCTGAATTAAACGAGCTTGCGTCCCTTTTCCAGCACCGGGCGGTCCAAGGATAATAACATTTATCATTATTTATCCTTTTGACGCGATTTACGAATTAGCCCTTCATATTGATGGGCAAGTAAATGAGCTTGGATCTGAGCAACAGTATCAATGCTTACACTAACAACGATCAATAAGCTTGTACCGCCAAGATAAAAAGGTAAAGAATGTCGCGTAATAAAGTATTCAGGAACCGTACATATAAGCGCTAAATAAGCAGCCCCAATGACTGTTAAACGGGTTAAAACATAATCAAGATGTTCAGCCGTACTAAGTCCGGGACGATACCCTGGAACAATTGCACCATTTTTCTTAAGATTTTCAGCGGTTTCAGTTGGATTAAAGACAACTGCCGTATAAAAGAACGAGAAAAAGACAATTAAACCAATAAAAAAAGCATAATAAAGAGGTTGCCCTGGGCCAACATACGATGCAATTTTGGCTAAAAAGCTATCAGGACTATAGCTTGCACCAAAGTTTGCAATTGTGACTGGCAAAAGCAAAAGAGAGCTTGCAAAGATAGGAGGAATAACCCCAGAAGTATTAATTTTCATTGGCAGATGAGAGCTTTGTCCGCCATAAATCTTCATCCCAACCTGACGTTTGGGGTATTGTATATAAATACGTCGTTGAGCGCGTTCCATAAAGACAATGAATGTCAATGCTAACGCGAGCATTAAAACAACGCCAAAAATTAAAAGAGGCTTAAGAGTTCCTTGACGACCTAGTTCAAGCGTAGAGGCAATTGCATGAGGCATTCCCGCGACGATACCAGCGAAAATAATGAGTGACACACCATTTCCTATACCACGTTGCGTAATTTGTTCCCCCAACCACATCAGAAAGAGCGTCCCGCCTGCTAATGTAACAACAGCAGAAAATCTAAATAAGAAACCTGGGTCAATCACTGGTTGTTCAGGAAGAGACTCTAAAGCGACGGCAATTCCCCAAGCTTGAACAGTCGCTAAAAAGACGGTGCCATAACGTGTATACTGATTAATTTTCTTACGACCTGCCTCCCCTTCTTTCTTAAGGGCTTCAAGCTGTGGAGAGACTGCCGTTAAAAGTTGAACGATAATACTTGAGGAAATATAGGGCATAATTCCTAAAGCAAAAATAGTCATACGCCCAAGCGCACCACCAGAAAACTTGTCGAATATTCCTAAAATACCTGTTGATTGCTTCGTTGCAATCGCCTGCATGATTAAAGCATCGATGCCGGGTAAAGGAAGATAAGTTCCAAAGCGAAACACAAGAAGAGCGAGCAGCGTGAACCATAATCTTTTTTTAAGATCGTCCGCTTTCTTAAAAGCGCTGAGATCAAAATTTGTAGCAAACTGCTCAACGACAGAGGACATCTTTATTCCTTAGATGTAATAGGTTCTAAAAGTTCTACTTTACCCTTTATTTTTGCAACGGCTTCAAGAGCTCCTTTTGTTGCTTTACTGATCTTTAAGGTAACAGGAGTTGTGAGCGTTCCTGTTGCAAGCAACTTTACGCCATTAGAGGTATTTCTAACAATTCCTTTTTCGCGTAAGACAGCTTCCGTAAGTTCAGCCTTAGAATCAAGAAGCCCCTTATCCAAAGCGGCCTGAAGGCGACCTAAGGTAATCTCTTCATACTCAATACGGAAAATATTGGTAAATCCGCGTTTTGGAAGACGTCTGTAGAGAGGGTTTTGACCACCTTCAAAACCTTTAATAGAGACACCTGTACGTGCCTTTTGACCTTTTTGTCCCTTACCAGATGTTTTTCCAAGACCAGAAGCTAGCCCTCGACCCACACGCTTTCTCGCATGTGTAGCGCCAGCGTTATCACGTATCTCATTTAATTTCATTTGAATACCTTAAACTAAAAATTCTCTTCAACACGCAAGAGGTGTTTTACTTTATTAATCATTCCACGAATAGAGGGGGTATCCTCTAACTCTCGTGTACGATGCAACTTGTTTAGTCCTAACCCGATTAAAACAGCCGTTTGGCTAGCAGGGCGACGATTTGCACTTGCGATTTGCGTAATGCGAACTTTCTTCTGTACCTTAGTCATGAGCTTTCTCATTTGTTGCTTCATTATCACGGCGTCCAACGATATCGCCAACTTTCTTACCACGCTTATGAGCAATCTGCCGTGGGCTTGAAACGCTTCTTAAAGCTTCAAAAGTTGCTCTCACTAAATTCTGTGGATTGCTTGTCCCGATTGACTTACTCACAACATCATGAATCCCTAAGGCTTCAAAAACAGCACGCATAGGACCACCAGCAATAATTCCAGTCCCAGCTATAGCAGAGCGTAGATGAACTTTCCCAGCACCATAACGCGCAGTTACATCGTGGTGTAATGTACGTCCTTCACGAAGAGGAATACGAACTAAGCTTCTTTTTGCTTTTTCAGTTGCCTTACGCACAGCATCAGGAACTTCGCGAGCTTTTCCGTTACCAAACCCAACACGACCTTTTCCATCGCCAACAATCACAAGAGCCGAAAAGCCGAAACGACGACCTCCCTTGACAACTTTAGCAACACGGTTGATGTTGACGAGCTTTTCAATAAGTTCAACATCTTTTTCTGTAGTGGAATTACGAGCCATCTTATTTTCCTTAGAATGATAAGCCATGAGCACGAGCAGCTTCAGCCAATGCCTTCACACGGCCATGATAAAGGTATGCTCCTCGATCAAAAACAACATTTGTAACACCTAATTTTTTGGCTTTTTCAGCAACCAACTTACCAACTAATTCAGCTGCTGCCTTATTGCCACCGCTTCCCTTTACGTCCTTATCAAGAGTTGAAGCAGCCGTCAAAGTTCGGCGATTTTGATCGTCAATAACTTGAGCATAGATGTGTTTATTAGAGCGATAGACTGTGAGCCTGGGGCGTTCAGCAGCAACACGCGCAATATGTGTTCTAACTCTTTGTTTACGACGATTGAATTTATCTTGCACAGTTAACATAGCTTTTACTTCTTCTTACCTTCTTTGCGGAGAATGAATTCATTCTCATATTTAATTCCCTTACCTTTATAAGGCTCAGGACCACGATAGTTACGAATTTCTGCGGCAATCTGCCCAACTCGCTGACGACTTGCTCCAAAAATAGAAATTGCCGTTGGCTTTTCACATTTGATTTGAACATCATCAGGAATTGGATATTCAATATCATGACTGTAGCCTAATTGCAAAACAAGGTTTTTCCCTTGAACAGCTGCACGGTAACCAACACCGTTAATTTCAAGATTTCGTGTAAATCCTTGAGAAACACCAATAATAATATTATCAACAAGCTTGCGCGTTGTTCCCCACATCATACGTGATTGTTTGCTCTGAGAAGCAGGCTTAACAACAACTTTGCCATCTTCAACTTTTGTAATAACATCAGAAGAAATAGGCATGCTTAATTGCCCTACTTTACCCTTAACAGTCAGCATTGCGCCAGAAACTTGGCACTCAACCCCTTGAGGGATCACAACTGGATTTTTTCCTACACGCGACATATTAATTCCGCCTTCAAAATTTTAGAATACTTTAAACAAAACTTCCCCGCCCACATTCTTTTCGCGCGCCTCATGATCAGACATAACGCCTTGAGAAGTTGAGAGGACAGAAATTCCAAGACCACCTTTAATCTTTTGCAATTTAGAAATTGCGGAATAAACACGGCGGCCAGGTTTTGAAACTCTTGAAATTTCATCAATAACCGGTGCGCCATCAACATACTTCAGCGTCACAAGCATCTCTTGAACGCCCGGACGGACCTCATGAATTTCATAATCTTTGATATATCCTTCACGCTTTAACACATCAAGAACATTTGCACGCTCTTTAGATGATGGAGAACGAACTTCTTGACGTCCCAACATCTGAGCATTTCTAAGACGGGTAATAAGATCTCCAATTGGATCTGAAAAACTCATTTTAAACTCCTACCAACTTGCTTTAGTCAAACCAGGAATAAGCCCTAGTGACCCTAATTCTCTTAATGCAATACGTGACATCTTAAATTTACGATAAACACCACGTGAGCGTCCTGAAACCTCACAACGATTACGAACACGAATCTTTGCACTATTTCTTGGAAGAGCTGCTAACTTTAAAGTTGCCTCAAAGCGATCTTCCGGTGTCAACTCACGATTGTAAATAATTGCCTTTAATTTTGTCCGACGATCAGCAAATTGCTGGGACATTTTTCGACGACGATTATTTTTTTCAACTGAACTCAGTTTTGCCATTCTTTTTACCTTAATTCATAAAGGGGAAATTAAACCCACTCAACAAAGCCAAAGCTTCTGAATCTGTTCGAGCAGTCGTCACGATAATAATATCTAGACCACGAACCTTCTCAACCTTGTCATAGTCAATCTCGGGGAAAACGATATGCTCTTTTATGCCCATAGCAAAATTTCCACGCCCATCAAAGCATTTTTTAGAAATTCCTCTAAAATCACGAATACGAGGCATCGCAATATTCACAAGACGATCTAAAAATTCATACATACGAGCTTGCCGAAGCGTAACTTTTGCACCTAACGGAACACCTTCACGCACCTTAAAGCCAGCAATTGACTTCTTTGCCTTTGTTGTTACTGGCTTTTGACCAGCAATCGCTGTAAGCTCACTCACAGCAATTTCAATTTTCTTTTTATCTTGTGCTGCTTCACCTACCCCCATATTCAGAACAATTTTTTCAATCTTAGGAACTTCCATCGGATTTGTATAATTGAACTGCTTTACAAGCTCAGCTCTAACAACTTTTTCATAATGTTCGCGTAACCGGACCATTGGTACTGCCTTTACTTATCAATAATTTCGCCTGAACGTTTTGCATAACGCACTTTACGTCCATTCTCAAGGTTTTTCATTCCAACACGTGTTGGTTTATCATCCTTAGGATCAGCGTGCATCACATTTGAGACATGAATAGGAGCCTCTTTACGCACAATACCACCAGCATTGCCCATTGAAGGCTTTTGGTGTTTTGCTTGTACGTTAATACCACTCACAACAACACGACCGTCTGTACGCAAAACTTGGGTAATCTCTCCCATTTTGCCCTTATCTTTACCAGCAATCACGACAACACGATCGCCTTTTTTAACTTTCCAACTTTGCAACATTATAGCACCTCAGGAGCAAGAGAGATAATTTTCATAAAGTTCTTAGAACGAAGTTCGCGAGTTACAGGCCCGAAAATACGTGTCCCAAGAGGTTCCATGTTATTGTTAATCAGAACGGCTGCATTACGATCAAATCGAATTGCTGTTCCGTCTTGACGGCGAACTTCTTTTGAAGTCCTCACAATAACCGCCTTATGCACTTCACCTTTTTTAACGCGGCGATCCGGAATTGCATCCTTTACAGCCACAATAATAACATCACCGACTGAAGCATAACGTCGCCCTGTTCCACCTAATACGCGGATACATTCAACGCGGCGTGCTCCAGAATTGTCGGCAACTTCTAAATTTGTTTGTTCTCTAATCATCGTTCTGCCTTAACCTTTTTAGGCCTGTTCTCTAATAACTTCCCAACACTTACGCTTCGAAAGTGGACGACACTCACGAATTGTCACTTGCTCACCAACTTGGCATTGATTGCCTTCATCGTGCGCTGCGTATTTTTTTGAACGCGTAATAAACTTCTTGTACATGGGGTGCTGAACGCGACGTTCAACACGAATAATTGCCGTTTTCTCACACGCCGTACTAACAACAACACCCTGTAAAACT
Organism: Caedibacter sp. 38-128; assembly: GCA_001898705.1. Lineage (GTDB taxonomy): Bacteria > Pseudomonadota > Alphaproteobacteria > Caedimonadales > Caedimonadaceae > Paracaedimonas. Next base: position 38,495 of record MKUU01000051.1, on the reverse strand, counting down.
CTACGAGGCATCTAAAACTCCTTATGATAATGCTTTGCTCAGCGCATTTTGACGCTGAAGGGTTTTAATTTGAGCAATTTCTCTTCTCGCCTCACGAAACCGCGCAGTGGATGCGATTTGACCGGTAACCCGCTGAAAGCGCAAATTCATCAATTCTCTTTTTAACTGAATCGCCATATCCTGTAATTCAGAATTGGTTTTCCTTTTTAAATCTTCTACTTTTAACATTTTCTATCCTTCAGCGCCAAGACGAACTACAAAACGAGTTTTTATAGGAAGCTTTGCAGCTGCCAATTCGAATGCTCTTTTTGCCAGATCAACGGGGATGCCGTCAAGCTCAAACATGATTCTTCCAGGTGCAACGCGACATGCCCAATATTCAGGATTTCCCTTACCACTTCCCATACGCACTTCAGCTGGCTTTGTTGACACAGGCACATCTGGAAAAATCCTGATCCATACGCGACCAGCACGACGAATATGACGTGTGATAGCGCGACGAGCTGCTTCGATCTGTCGTGCCGTAACACGAGCAGGCTCAAGAGCCTTTAATCCATAAGCTCCAAAATTAAGAGCGGTTCCACCTTTTGCAACACCGTGGATACGGCCTTTATGTGCTTTACGAAATTTTGTTCTTTTAGGAGCTAACATCTCTCACCTTTTACTTTTTAAACATTCGCTTGAGCTGGAGTACGATTTTCGATAGCCAAAGCATCACGCTCTAAAATTTCACCCTTAAAAATCCAAACTTTGACACCACAAATGCCATAAGTTGTTTTTGCCTCGCCATGACCATAATCGACGTCAGCACGTAAAGTATGTAATGGAACACGCCCTTCACGGTACTGTTCATCACGAGCGATTTCAGCTCCACCCAAACGACCAGACACCAAAATACGCATTCCTTTTGCGCCAAGACGCATAGTTGTTTGCATAGCACGTTTCATTGCGCGGCGATAACTGACGCGACGTTCAATTTGTTGCGCGATACTCTCTGCAACAAGCTTAGCATCTAACTCAGGTTTACGAACTTCAACGATATTAAGACTTACTTCACCTTCAGCCATCTTTGCAAGATCAGTGCGAAGTTTCTCGATATCAGTTCCTTTTTTACCAATGACAACCCCAGGTCTTGAAGCATGGATTGTAACCACAGCTCTTTTTGTGGGGCGCTCAATAACAATTTTAGAGATACCAGCTTGGGGCAACTTTTTATAAAGATACTCACGAATTCGGATATCTTCGATCAGTAAATCGCCATAATTCTTGCTTGCAAACCACCTTGAATCCCAAGTGCGATTAATTCCAAGGCGTAAGCCAATTGGTTTTACTTTTTGTCCCATTATGCTTGATCCCTTTGTTCACGCAAAACAACGCTAATCTGACTGAAAGGCTTTAGAATTTTTGCCCCTCGTCCACGTGCTCGCGCCATAAAACGCTTCATTACTAAACCTTTTCCAACATGCGCTTCTGCAACATAAAGGCGGTCCATATCAAGACCATGGTTATTTTCTGCGTTAGAAATCGCGGAAACAACCAAGTCATAGACGGCTTTGGCAGAACGCTTTCTTGAAAACATTAAATGATCTAAAGCATCACTAACATGTTTGCCACGAATCATTCCTGCAATTAAATTCAGCTTACGGGGACTAATTCTTAAAGTGCGAAGTGTCGCACCAGCTTCAGTCGCAGCGAGCTTACGTGGTGTCGCTTTCTTTGACATTGTTATCCTCTTTTAGCCTTCTTATCACCAGCATGGCCATGGAATGTTCGCGTCAAAGCGAACTCACCAAATCGATGCCCGATCATTTCTTCAGTTACGAGTACAGGTATGAACTTATGACCATTATGTACGGCAAAAGTCAAGCCCACAAATTGCGGCATAATTGTTGAACGCCGCGACCAGGTTTTAATAACTTCTTTACGTGCACTTTCTTGGGCTGCTTCTGCTTTTTTCAGAAGAAAGCCATCGACAAAAGGACCTTTCCAAACCGAGCGTGCCACTACTTCAACTCCTTAATTAACTACTTCTTGTTGCGTCTTCTAATAATCATTTTATCAGAAGGCTTTTTACCTCTTGTTTTCTTACCCTTTGTTGGCTTGCCCCAAGGGGTAACAGGATGACGTCCACCTGATGTTTTACCTTCACCACCACCATGAGGGTGATCGATTGGGTTCATAGCCACACCACGAACAACGGGGCGGCGACCAAGCCAACGTGAACGTCCAGCTTTTCCTAAACTAATGTTCTTTTGATCTGGATTTGAAACAGCCCCAATTGTTGCACGGCATTCACCGGAAACAACTCTCAACTCTCCAGAGGTTAAACGCAGCTGGATATTTCCAGCATCACGTCCAATGATTTGAGCATAAGTACCTGCAGAACGAGCAAGTTGTCCACCTTTTCCAGGCCTCATTTCAATATTATGAATAATAGTTCCAACCGGAATCCCTTTAAGCGCCAAGCAATTACCTGTCTTAATATCGGCCTTTTCACCCGACTCCACTTGATCACCAAGGGCCAGACGTTGTGGCGCTAAAATATAAGAAAGGGTGTCATCAGCATAACGAATTAACGCAATAAAAGCTGTTCTGTTTGGATCATATTCAAGGCGCTCAACCTTAGCGACCATTCCATCCTTACGACGCTTAAAATCAATAACCCGATATCGTTGCTTATGTCCACCACCTTTTTGAAAAGAGGTAATGCGACCATGGTTGTTACGCCCACCTGTTTTTTTCTTACCTTCCGTAAGAGTTTTTACAGGCTTGCCATTCCATAATTCTGAACGATCAACCAAAACAAGTTGACGCTGTCCAGGGGTTGTGGGTCTAAATGTTTTTAATGTCATTTTATAATCCTGCACCTACATCAATGGTATGACCTTCGGCTAAGGTAACAATCGCCTTTTTATAATCGCTACGACGACCTTCACGCCCTTTAAATCTTTTAACTTTCCCTTTTTGAAGGATTGTATTAACGGCCACAACTTTAACTTTAAAAATTTGCTCAATCGCACTCTTGATTTCAGGTTTTGTCGCTTCTAAAAGCGTCTTAAATCCATATTGGCGAAACTGAGACGCTGTTGTTGACTTTTCAGTCATCAGAGGCGCTTGAATAACCGTGAGCGCACGCTCCATTCCAATTAGTTGGTGCTTAACATCTGTCTTTTTCATCTTAGCCTCTGCTCTATACTTTCTACGGCTGCTTTCGTTAAAATCAATGTTTCACGACGAAGAATATCATAAACATTCAACCCTTGTTGTGGCAGAACATCAATATAAGGGATGTTTCGAATAGCTAAAGCAAAATTCTTATTTACTTCAGCTCCATCCACGAAAAGGGCATTTTTAACGCCTAATTTTTCAAGATTTTTAACAGCATCTTGTGTTTTTGGGCTTGTTTGCTCAAGTGACTCAATAATAAAAAGCTTGCCTTCGGCTAACTTAGAAGAAAGTGCTGTCATCAATCCAAGACGACGAACTTTTTTCTGAAGGCTATAACCATGATCACGAACCACAGGACCAAATATAACCGCACCACCCCGGAATTGTGGAGAACGAAGACTTCCTTGACGAGCACGTCCTGTTCCCTTTTGTTTCCAAGGTTTACGAGTTGTTCCGCTGATATCACTGATTCCACGAGTTTTGTGAGTACCAGCCCGACGCTTCGCCAATTGCCAATTCACAACACGTGCCAAGATATCACGGCGTAAAGGAAGACCAAAAACTTCAGAGGCAAGCTCAATCTGGCCAATCTTTTTATTTTCTAAATTAATAATATCGCACTTTATCATCGAAACACTCTAACTTATTCAGTTGTTTCTGCTGGCGTTTCCGCCTCAACAGATTTTACTTCCTCCGACGCTTGCGGAGCTGAAGCACTTGCCGCTTTCGCCGTCATGAGGGACGCCGGATAAGGCGCATTTTCAGGACGAGCCTTCTTAATTGCATCTTTAATAACCACATAAGAGCCTTCGCCCCCAGGAATATTTCCGCGAACTAAAATAAGCCCCTTCTCAACATCTGTTGAAAAAATTTGCAAATTTTGAGTCGTAACCTGTTCACATCCAAGATGTCCTGCCATTTTTTTCCCTTTGAAAACACGACCTGGATCTTGACGTTGCCCTGTTGAACCATGGCTTCTATGGGTAATCGAAACACCGTGAGAAGCTCTTAGACCACCGAAATTATGACGTTTCATAACACCGGCGAATCCTTTACCCACTGATGTTGCAGTGACGTCAACATACTGGCCAGGCACGAAATGATCAACAGAAATCTGCGCACCCAGCTCAAGTAATGCATCTTCTGCTACTCGGAACTCTTTAAGGACTCTTTTGAGCTCAACTTTTTTCTTGGCAAAGCTGTCACGGACAGGCTTTGAAATCCTTTTAGCTTTAACAGCTCCCACACCTAATTGAACAGCATCATAGCCATGCTTTTCTTTTGTTTTTACATCAGTGACCTGACATGCATCCACTTTTAAAAGTGTCACGGGCACATGCTCGCCTTGCGGGCTGAGAACGCGTGTCATTCCTAATTTTTCAGCGATTAATCCTGTGCGCATCATTCTCTCCTAGAGCTTAATCTCGACGTCAACGCCAGCTGCCAAGTCTAACTTCATCAAGGCATCAACAGTTTGCGGAGACCACTCAGTAATATCCAATAGTCGTTTATGGGTTCGAATTTCGAACTGCTCTCTGGATTTTTTATCAATATGTGGAGAACGGTTAACTGTAAACACTTCCTTTTTTGTTGGCAAAGGAATGGGTCCACACACGCGTGCGCCAGTTCGCTTTGCAGTATTTACAATCTCTCGCGTTGATTGGTCAAGGACACGATGATCAAACGCTTTTAACCGAATCCGTATATTTTGGTTTTCCATTATCTAACCCATAAAATGAAGCGCTGACTAACCAGCGCTTCTGTTCAACAATTACCCTAAAGTTAAGCCAGTATTTTAGTAACGACACCGGCACCGACAGTACGACCACCTTCACGAACCGCAAAGCGTAATCCTTCATCCATCGCAACAGGCGCTATAAGCTCTGCTGTAAGCTTAATGTTATCACCAGGCATAACCATCTCAACGCCATCAGGAAGCTTAACTGTCCCTGTAACGTCCGTCGTCCGGAAGTAAAACTGTGGACGATAGTTATCAAAGAATGGCGTATGACGACCACCCTCTTCCTTCGTCAAAATAACAACCTCTGCCTCAAACTTTGTATGTGGGGTGATCGTTCCTGGAGCCGCCAATACTTGACCTCTCTCTACATCCTCACGACCAACGCCACGCAAAAGCGCACCAATGTTATCGCCAGCCTCTCCACGATCAAGAAGCTTACGGAACATCTCAACGCCCGTAACAGTCGACTTCACTGTATCCTTAATTCCAACAATCTCAATTTCTTGACCAACATTAATAACGCCTCGCTCAACACGACCCGTCACAACTGTTCCACGACCAGAAATTGAAAACACATCCTCAATCGGCATCAAAAATGGCTTCTCAACATCACGTGCTGGTTGCGGGATATAGGAATCAACCGCTGCCATCAATTGCAAAATCGCTTCTTTACCAATCGCATCTTCACGACCTTCAAGCGCACACAACGCTGATCCCTTAACAATCGGAATCTGATCTCCAGGAAAGCCATAGGAAGTCAATAAGTCTCTAATCTCCAACTCAACTAAGTCTAACAACTCAGGATCATCAACCATGTCAACCTTGTTCATAAACACAACCAACGCGGGAACGTTAACCTGACGTGCCAACAAAATGTGCTCACGGGTCTGTGGCATCGGGCCATCAGCGGCTGACACAACCAAGATACCACCATCCATCTGGGCCGCACCTGTAATCATGTTCTTAACATAGTCCGCGTGTCCAGGACAGTCAACGTGTGCATAGTGACGATTCGCTGTCTCATACTCAACGTGCGCCGTCGAAATCGTGATACCACGAGCCTTCTCTTCAGGCGCCTTATCAATCTGATCATACGCCGTAAATGTCGCCCCACCACTCTCTGCCAATACTTTCGTGATCGCCGCCGTCAATGTCGTCTTACCATGGTCAACGTGACCAATCGTTCCTACGTTGCAATGCGGCTTATTACGCTCAAACTTCGCCTTACTCATGTTTTAATCCTCTTCCTTAGCTATTCTTTGCACAAATTTCGTCTGCCACATGCTGAGGCACTTGCTCATAATGATCAAAATGCATTGTGAACTGGGCACGGCCTTGGCTCATTGAACGAAGGGTATTAACATAACCAAAGAGATTTGCCAAGGGCACCATTGCATTAACCACACGCGCATTTCCACGTTGATCCATTCCGCTAATTTGTCCACGACGGCTATTCAAATCTCCGATCACATCTCCCATATACTCTTCTGGCGTTACAACTTCAACCTTCATGACAGGCTCAAGTAACTTTGGAGTACATTTTCTAATTCCTTCACGGAAAGCAGCACGTCCCGCAATTTCGAATGCAAGAACGCTCGAGTCAACATCGTGGTAAGCACCATCTACAAGGGTCGCCTTAAAGTCAAGCATTGGGAATCCTGCAAGCACACCAGTTTCCAAAGCAGATTGCAATCCTTTTTGTACACCAGGAATGTATTCCTTTGGAACCGAACCACCAACAATCTTACTTTCGAATTGATAGCCTGATCCCGGCTCTAAAGGCTCAAACTTAATAATTACACGCGCAAACTGACCCGCACCACCGGATTGCTTCTTATGCGTATAATCGATTTCCGCTGCTTTCGTAATGGTTTCACGATAGGCAACTTGAGGCTGACCAACGACAGTCTCAACTTTAAAGTCACGCTTTAAGAGATCAACTTTAATCTCAAGGTGAAGTTCACCCATTCCCTTAATCACAGTCTGACCTGATTCTTGATCAGTACTCACTCTAAATGAAGGATCTTCAGATGCCAAACGAGACAATGCTAAGCCCATTTTTTCTTGATCAGCCTTGGTTTTTGGCTCAATCGCAATTTCGATCACAGGCTCAGGAAACTCCATCCGCTCAAGCACAACCGCTTTACTAGGATCACTAAGCGTCTCACCTGTTGTTGTTTCTTTCAACCCGCATAGCGCCACGATATCACCCGCACGCGCCTCTTTAATATCTTCACGGCTGTTCGCATGCATAAGAAGCATACGCCCAATACGCTCTTTCCGATCCTTAACTGTATTAAGCACAGTAGAACCACTTTCAAGCACACCTGAATATATACGTGTAAAGGTTAAAGAACCAACGAAAGGGTCAGTCATAATTTTGAATGCAAGACCACAGAAAGGCTCATCATCTGAAAATTTACGGATAATTTCTGTCTCACCATCTTGAGAAGTTCCACGGATTTCAATAAGCTCATTCGGAGAAGGTAAAAATTCCACAACACCATCAAGAAGAGGTTGAACACCTTTATTCTTAAAGGCAGAACCACACAATACGGGCACTAATTTTCCGATTAAAGTCCCTTTACGAATACAACGACGTAAAACTTCAACAGAAGGCATCTCACCACCCAAATAGGCTTCAAGCGCCTGATCATCAAGCTCAACAGCTTGCTCAACAAGCTTTGCACGATATTCTTCAGCTTTATCCTTAAGGTCTGCAGGAATATCTTCATAAACGAATTCAGCCCCAAGATTTTCATCTTTCCAACGGATTGCCTTCATTTCAATAAGGTCAACAAGCCCAACGAACTCGCTTTCAGAACCAATTGGAAGTTGAATCACCAAAGGATTTGCCCCAAGACGATCAACAATCATATCAACAGTACGATAGAAGTTTGCCCCAATACGGTCCATCTTATTCACAAAGCAAATACGTGGAACGTTATATTTATCAGCCTGGCGCCATACTGTTTCAGATTGTGGCTCAACACCTGCTACGCTATCAAAAACCGCAACAGCACCATCAAGAACGCGCAAGGAACGCTCAACTTCAATCGTGAAGTCCACGTGACCTGGCGTATCGATAATATTAATACGATGATCTTTCCAAAAACAGGTTGTTGCTGCAGAGGTAATTGTAATACCTCGCTCTTGCTCCTGCTCCATCCAGTCCATGGTGGCAGCCCCTTCATGCACTTCACCAATCTTGTAAGACTTGCCCGTATAATAAAGAATACGTTCAGTTGTTGTTGTCTTACCCGCATCAATATGCGCCATAATGCCGATATTGCGGTATTTTTCTAAAGGGGTTGTCCTTGCCATTTCCTATAAATCCTAACTTACCATCTATAATGCGAGAATGCTTTGTTCGCATCCGCCATTTTATGTGTATCTTCTCTTTTCTTAATTGCCGCACCACGATTCTGAGAGGCTTCAAGAAGCTCTGCAGAAAGGCGATCTGTCATTGTCTTTTCAGAACGTGCACGCGCAGCAGAGGTAATCCAACGAAGCGCAAGCGCCTGAGAACGCTCAGAGCGAACCTCAACAGGAACTTGGTACGTCGCACCACCAACACGGCGAGAACGAACTTCAACCGCCGGGCGTACATTCGTCACCGCCTCATGGAAGACCTCAACCGGATCTTTACCTGTGCGGGTTTGAACTTGGGTAAAAGCCCCATAAACAATACCTTCAGCAACCGACTTTTTGCCTTGTCGCATAATGGTATTCATAAACTTAGTAATAACGAAGTCTCCAAACTTTGGATCTGGAAGAACTTCACGTTTTTCTGCAGCGCGCCTACGAGCCATAATTCTTCTCTCCTACTTTGGACGCTTAGCACCATATTTAGACCGCCCTTGGCGACGCTTTGCAACGCCTTGAGTATCTAAGGTACCACGAATAATATGATAACGAACACCAGGAAGGTCGGGAACACGTCCACCACGAATCAGAACAACTGAGTGTTCTTGTAAGTTGTGCCCTTCACCAGGAATATAGCCCGTGACTTCCATCCCATTAGTTAGACGAATACGAGCAATTTTACGCAACGCTGAGTTTGGCTTTTTTGGCGTGGTTGTTGTCACACGCGTACAAACGCCACGCTTTTGCGGGCAAGCTTGCATCGCCGGCACTTTATTGCGCTCGGGAATAGACACGCGCGGTTTACGTATCAATTGGTTAATAGTCGGCATTGAGCCTTTCCTTCCTTCTAATCACACAAAAGTTTTAGAGCTTGAACTCTTAAGAATCAAGCATTTCTTTTAGATATAACGCCCCTTGATCGAATAAAAAACATTCATCAAAGGGTCTATAATCGCGGCATCTTATTCAGCTAGCTAAGCGCCGTCAAGTGTAGAATGCGTTGATAGACTATTTTTCTCAAGGATTCAACTGAATCTTTTCAAGAGATGTAAATTTTTGCTTTATTTTTAAGCAAAGCGTTCCTTATGAAATTCTATTGATATCTTTCCACTCGGACCCCTAACACCTCATCAGCCTGATGAAGACCTTCCAGACCCTAGCTGCCTCATCAAGCTGCCTATGATTCGCGGCACAAAACCGAGAATAATGAAATGAATATCGCTTAATAAGAAATATAATTGTCTCGAATAAATTTTCTGGCCTTAACAATATTTTGTGGATAACCTAATATGCCATATTTAAGCCCAAGCGCTTGCAAAAAATACCCCCATGGCTCATTTTGCGCCACAGCATTTTCTATCAGTTTTTGAATAGGATCAATACCCGAGCCATCCTGAAACTCGACTCTTTCTTTCACTATGGACAATACTTTAGCCTTGATACGATCTAAAACCTCGAAGCGAAGGGAAAAATCTGGCCGCCTAACCATTATGTTATAAATCTGCGGCGGAATATCATAAAAAATTTCTTTGGAAAAGTTACTAATATAACCTTTAATTCTTATTAAAAATTCATCACTTAAAGACTCAACTTTTTTCCAATTTCTTTTTCAAATTTTTTAGAATCCTTCCTTTTTAAAACAGAGTCTTCAAGAAACGCATAACAGAACCGATACAGTATCCTTACAATATCAACTTCTTCTCCTGGCTGGGCCCAATGATCATACAAACTTCTATCAATCATAATATTTAAATCATGACTCAAAAAATTAAGGCACTTCATTGCCCATGCCATTCCATATTCTTGTGCCGCCCATGTTGAGATAAGACGATTATTCCCAAGCCGAGAGAGCATCAAAAAATACCGCCAACTTTCAAAAGGTAGGTCTTTATTGAGCATATATTTTTTATGCTTTCGCATAAACGGTTTAATCATCCTAGGGTCTTCCATTAAATTGACCTTCATACGCAAATAATAACGGATAACCTCTTCCTTGGCCGCCTTCAGACCTGGAAGCTTTGTATCATATCTAAACCTTTGTGAGGGCTTATACCATACATAAGAATGATCAAAACTTTTTCGCCCTTCTCTAGAAACGTAAATAAGACGACAGATATCTTCAATAGAAAGTTTTTCAGCTAAATACCACTTTAGTTCATAAGGTAACCCCATCAAATAATTCTCTTGCAAATTTTCTATTTCTTTAGAAACAGTTGCTATATGGGCTGGCTCATTTTGATTTTTCTGAACAATACAAATTGATTGAGACGGAACCGATTCCAGAGGTTCATTTGCAAACATAGAAAGATCATCTTCTATATTATGAGATAAGCTGAGACGTAAACTTGTGAGCTCGTCTCGTAACTCAACTCCCTTTATTTCTTGGGTCGACGCTGCAGCATATGCGGCAGATGAAATCTCTTCTCTCGTATCATCTAGCACAATAGAGGCTGCCTGAGAAGCTGAGGAACGAGAAGTAGACCTCAAATCTTCCCGTGAATCACTGGCAAATACAGGCGCCTCAAGACTTAATATTGCAATAATTATGAACATAAACCAATGAAGATGCGCCATCTTTTTTTCTTTTAATAAATAAAACGCCAATAAATAACCTATCTGGAAATATTTTAAAAGTAAAAAACTAAATTCCTATCAATAAAAAAACCTTTTAACAAAAACAAATTAAGTTGTAGGTCTTTCTTCTAAGGCATTCCCCATAAAAAAAGGCCTCTTTAAAAGAGGCCTTTCTCATGAGATATTTACGACTCTTCCTAGCGACGATCGCCTAAGAAGCGAAGTAAGTGAAGAAAAAGGTTGATGAAGTCTAAATAAAGACGAAGTGCGCCCATAATTGACTTTTTCATCATGATCTCACGATCATCCCCTTCGATATACTCACTCTTAATCACTTGTGTGTCGTACGCTGTCAAGCCTGTAAAGATCAGTACACCAATCGCGGAAATCACAAACTCAAATGCTGAGCTTTTAACAAAAATATTAACGAGGCTGGCTAAGATAAGTCCAATAAGACCCATCAAAAGGAAAGAGCCAAGCCCTGTCAGATCTTTTTGTGTTGTGTATCCATAAAGGCTCATTGCACCAAACGTCCCCGCTGTTACAAAGAAAACCTTGGCCACACTAGCACCGGTGTACGCTAGGAATATCCAAGAAAGAGATAATCCCATCAAGCCAGAGTAAGCCCAGAAGAGCATCTGCGCTGTTGATGCCTGAATAGCATGTAAGCGAAAACTGAGGAAAAATACAAACCCAACAGGCGCCAACATCACGACAAACTGTAGTGGGCTTCCATAAATAGCCTGCAATAAAGCTGGGCTTGAAGCAACAAGCGTTGCAACCAAACCTGTTAAGCTAAGACCAAGGGCCATATAATTATAAATACCCAGCATATAGCTTCGTAAGCCTTGATCTACGGCTCCTGCACCTGAACGCGATACGGTGCGCATATATTCGTTGCTCATTGTCGTCTCCTTCATATTAATGACTTAATTATAACCAATTTCAAAAAAAAACACAAGAGAGAGGATACTTTATCCTTTTTTACATCTTCTCAATCTTCGCCTTCTCAAACGTCCATTGAATCATTTCTGAGAAAGTTACTGACGTTGCTCTTTCAAATGCCTTCATAATTCCTTGCAAACCCTCTTCTTTCACTGCAAATTTTTGAAAAAAATTCTTTTGTGCAACGACAATTCGACGTTGTGAATTAATCAATTTTGCTGAGAAACCTATGACCACTTTCATGGAAGAATCAGCTTCTTTTACAACTTCAAAATGTGTGATTGTAAGGTGTAAACGGTGAGCTGCATAAAATTGCTCTTCTGCTTGTCCAACTGCAGTGAATTTTCCTGTTTTTTCATAGAGCGTAATAAGCACCTCTTGAAGAAGTGCGGGGAGTCTATCACACCATTCAACGCCTGCAATAAACTCAGAAAGGGCAACCCCAGATTTATCCTGTAAAATGATTTTGACGCGGGTAGAGTCCAGACTTTCTAGCATGAATGGCTTATCAACAATGAGCGCACTTGAAATATTATTCCCTACTATTTTCTTGCTCAGCTGAGGGGTTAAAACGATTTTCTTAGAAGGTTCAGGCTCTTCAGGCAAAACGCTTACGCAACCCGCTAAAAAAGCGGTCCATAGGCATGTACAGAATATTCCAAAAGTTCTCATTCGATTTTGTATCCTTTTTGAGGTGACCGGTGCAAAAAGGCACCCGTACTATAATTGAGGCCATCTGCAATCTGCTTAATACTATTAACCATTTCTCGCGTTTCTGAGGTAAGTCGCACAAAATCAGAAAGACCCGCGGTTGTGAACCCTTCAATCGCTCCTTGATTCTGCGTGATCAATGAACGAATGTCACGGAGGGTATTTTGAAACTCTTGGAATGTTGTATCCAATGAAGAGCGACCTTCTGCCAATCGCCCGGAAACTTTGTGCATGTTCTCCAAGATGCCTTGTACATGCGCTCTATTGTCTTGATTTAAGAGAGCATTAAGATTTTCTGATAATTGAGAAACGTTTGCCAAGATCATGGGAATATTATTAAAAAGCATTTCAATTTTTGAGGGCTGAGAAGGGATAACAGGATGGTGCTCGCCTTTTTTAGCCTTCAGCAGTGGACTTGTCTCCGTCCCACCTTGAATTTGAATGTAGGTAAATCCTGTTAGGCCTTGAGCCTCGATAGAGGCCATCGTATTTTCACGAATCAGTGTTGGATCCTTAATCGACACTTGAACCCGAACACGATTAATATTTTTCTTATCAACTTTTATTTGCTTTACATTCCCAATGGGAATACCGTGATAACGAACATCTTCATTAATTCTTAAGCCTGTGACAGAGCCCTCAAAATAGATATCATAAATTTTAAATTTATTGCCTAGATCAAGTTTAGACATCCATAAAACAAACACTATAAGAGCCCCAAGCATTGCTATGACAAAGCTACCAACCCTAATATAATGTGCGCGTGTTTCCATAAGGTTACCTATTTTTTCCTGGCATACTTCCTTGAAAATAAGAACGAATCCAGGGATGTGTATGCTTTTTCATTTCACTTACTGTACCTAAAAAAAGTTTCTGATCTACTAAAACTGCAACGCGATCACAAATAGCCGTTAAAGTATCAACATCATGCGTTATCATCACAACCGTTAAGTTAAGATTATGCTGAAGCGTTTTTAAAAGGTGATCAAACTCTCGCCTTGAGAGCGGATCCAGACCCGAGGTTGGTTCATCTAAAAAGAGAAACTCGGCATCAATCGCCAGTGCCCGAGCAAGAGCCACCCGCTTGATCATTCCTCCAGACAACTCAGAGGGATATTTTTGAGCTACGTGAGGCTCTAGTCCAACCATAGCCAGTTTCAATAAAATTAGCTCTTGAGCAATTTCATCGGGAATTTTTGCAATTTCTTTCATCGGAATACGAATATTTTCTCCAACCGTAAGTGAACTGAAAAGTGCTCCACTTTGAAAAAGAACTCCTATCTTTTGCTGGAAACTGCGTGTTTTCTTTAAGTCTTGAAGAGATTTTCCAAAAATTTTGATTGTGCCTTTTTGAAAAGGCATAAGACCTAAAATTGTTCGTAATAAAATTGTTTTTCCTGCCCCTGAAGCCCCAACAAGTCCCAAGATTTCGCCTTGAGAAACCTCTAAGTTCAAGTCTTGATGAATTTTTTGTTTCCCGATGACCGTTGTCAGATTTTCAATTTTAAGCGCAACCACAGACATATCATATCCCTAAAATTGAGAAGAGGATGGAAAAAAAGGCATCAAGCACCACGACCAAAAAGATGCTTTGCACCACCGATTTTGTTGTGTGCATCCCAACACTTTGTGCACCGCCATGAACCTGTAAACCTTCAAAACACCCTATGAGAGCAATGAAAAATGCAAAAACGGGTGCTTTTATGATGCCTGTCCAAAAAGTCCATGGTTTGATTGAAAGCCTCAGCTGATGCAGGAAATCATCTAGATTCAAATCAAGCATAAATGAAGTCATCAGAGCACCGCCCATCAAAGCCATCATATCGGCAAAAAAAGCCAGCAGAGGCAATATAATGACAAGAGCAAGAATGCGAGGCAAAACAAGGATTTCAACAGGATTCAATCCTAAGACGACCATGGCATCAATTTCTTGATTTAATTTCATAAAGCCTATTTGAGCCGTAAAAGCACTGCCTGAACGGCCTGCAACAACAATCGCCGTCAATAAGATTCCTATCTCTCGTAACGCTGAAATCGCCAATAAATCAACCGTAAAAATCTCAGCCCCAAAACGCCTTAATTGATCCGCCCCTTGGTAAACCAACACAATTCCAATTAAAAAAGAGATTAAGCCAACAATCGGAACAGCCTTAACCCCATCTTCATAAAGAAAATGAAAAAGTGAAACACCTCTAAAACGCCATGGTTTACAAATAAAGGTTTTTGAACGACTGCAAATCTCACCAAAAAATGAGAGAGATTGTAAAAATATTTTTGAGAAGGAGACCGTTTTATGCCCTAACTGAGCAAGAAAATTGAGCAGATAGGACAACTGGTCAGGTGATTTTTCTGCCTCTTGAGAAGAAGGAATATCATAGTTATTAACCTGCTGTAAAAGAGCTTTCGTTTGGGGCGTGACGTTGACAAGATAAAGACAAGCATACCCTTTCAGAAAACGATTTAAGAGCCATGCACCCGACGTATCGAGCACCTTAAGGTCTTTACAATCTAGTGTTATTTCATTTGTGACAGGATAATTTTTTGTATTGAAAGTTTTTACAAGATATTTCAGGTCTTTAGCTTGCCATGATCCCGCAATCTTTAAAGTCGTTTTCTGGTTTTTTTGAACAACATCAAATGTGGGATGAACTGACAATATATGCCTCTTTTAATTATCTTTCCATTCTATAAATCTTTTTTCTTAACGTAAAGTTAACTAAAGAAAACAATTGAAAGCAAAGTGAAAAGCGGAAGTAAAATTAAACTCACCCAGAGTGTGTATTGAAAAAAATTGGGCATCTTAATTGAATTAATTTCTGCAATCGCCTTCACCATAAAGTTAGGCGCATTCCCAATATATGTTAATGCCCCCATAAAGACAGCCCCTGCAGAAATTGCAACTAAAGTTGATGAGAGGACAGTCGTTAACTCTACAACATCCCCACCAGCCAGATTAAAAAAGATAAGATAAGTCGGTGCATTATCCAAAAAACTCGACAGGAAACCTGTTAACCAGAAATAGCTACTATTTAAAGGCTCACCTTGGGAATCGGTCAAGAAGTGATAAAGATTTGAAAAAGCCCCCTCTTTACCAGCTTTAAGCATCGCAAGAACAGGCTCAACCGTAATAAAAATTGCCGCAAATAAAAGAGCCACTTCTTTAAGAGGGTCCCAAGTGAATTGGTTATCGATGCGTGCTTTTTGCGGACAAAATTTTAATGAAATAAAAGCCAACCCCATAAGCCCAAGATCTCTTACCAGATCACCATGAGTAAATGTTATTCCAAGAAGCTTAATTGACTGTTTAAAACATGCAAGCTCGCTCAAAAAAAGGCATGAGATAGCAAGCCCTAAAAGCACCACATTATCGTATCCTTGCAAAGAAAACTTAAAATTCGTTATTTTTTTGAGAGGATTTCCTTCTTTGATGAAAAGCCACCGATCAACCAAATAAAATATGACAAGGACAGCCCCTAAGATCATTATAAAGGGCTTAAAAAGGTGTACTAAAGGCCACAAGAAAGGGACTCCCTTTAAAAAGCCTATCAAGAGAGGCGGATCTCCAATAGGGGATAAAGCACCCCCAACGTTGCAGACAAGAATAATGAAAAAGACAACCAAATGACGACGAAATTGACGCTCTTTATTGAGGGTTAAAAAGGGCTGTATCAAAAGCATAGAAGCCCCTGTTGTCCCTACTAAACTTGCTATCAATGCCCCTATTCCTAAGATAAGCGTATTCATGATGGGTGTTGAGGATGCTTGAATGCCAATGCGAATCCCCCCTGTAATAATGTAAAGGGCTCCAATCAACATCATAAAAGGCAGATAATGGTGGATAAGCGTCGTGCTCAGGCACTCAACCATCGTGAAAAGCCCAAAATATTTTCCCAACAAAACGCTTGTTAACAGGGCCCAGACACTCCCTATTTTTCCATAATGGTGATGCCAAAAATTGGGGATTAGTAAAGGCATGAGCGCAATCGACAACAGCAATCCTGCAAATGGAATAATCCATTCAAAGCCTAAGCTTGCTCCAGCCAACGTGAGAGAATCGCTTGACCATCCTTCAGAAGATGAAAAAAACATGACCCATAAAGCCAAATTTAAACATTTTAAGCGATGTTTCATTATCGACCTCTAATTTTTCTTTATAGGGCGTACATAAGCATTGTATTGGGCTGCAATTGCCACAATTTTAGGATAAACAGGACTTGATTCATCAAAAAGGATATATTTATTCCCCAGTCGCAAAGCCCCCAAGGCATACCCCCCAAGATCCCCACAATTGAGCCAATCTTCCTCTGACTCTTGCAAGAATTTAGGCCCTAAATAAGCAACTGCCCCAACATATATTTTAATTTTATTCATAAATTCAATTATTTCACTTATTGTGAACTTTAATATCCAACGCTACAATATCAATCATATTACATGCGGAGTAAATTATGAAACGGATAGTTTATAGTCTTTTAGCAATTTTTGGACTTTTGATCGGTCTTTCTCTCGTAATCCCTTTGTTTATTGATGTAAATCAATATAAAGACGAGATCAGAACGAAAGCAAAAGAGGCCACCGGCAGAGACCTTGTGATTGAAGGACCTATCAAACTCTCGTTATTCCCCTCACCTGCCCTCACGCTTCACCAGGTCAAGCTAGGCAACCATTCTCAAGCTCATAGTCCTCATCTTATTACCTTTGAAAAAGCATCGGTGAAAGCGGCCATTTTGCCCTTGTTTCATAAGAAGATTCATATCACCAAAGTCATCCTCAAAGAAGCAAGAATTGAGCTAGAAAAGCTTCCTAATGGCACGATGAACTGGGTTTTCACACCGCAAAAAGCTTCTTCAACAGAAGAAGCAGTGCCTTCTCCTGCCACACCTCGAGATGATGTGTCTAACCCTTCATTTGATTTAGGCGTTGATAAAATCAAGATTGAGGATGCCCAGATCACTTATCGCGATGGCCAACAAAAAACCACGATCAAAGGTTTGTCCGCCGAAGCCAGCCTACACTCCCTCACGGGTCCCTATACCGCAGAAGGACAGCTCAATTTCCAAGAACAAACGCTAAAGTTTAACCTTAAAGCAGGAATGTTAGCAGATTCTCAACCTATAGAAGCAGAATTTCAAGTCGCCGATGGCCGTATAAAGATCGTCGGCGTTTATACGCAATCCTCTCAAGCTTTTAAGGGCAGCATAGAGAGCCAACTCGATGCGAAGACTTTACAGAAATTGACGGATAAAACTGATCTTCCTCAAGTTATGAAAGATGAAATTCATCTCAAGGCACTTCTGATGGCGTCTCCATCCCGCGTTACCGTTGAAGACATAAAGCTTAAGCTTGGGAAGACGATGGCAAGCGGAGCAATTGCTGCAACACTTGGCGATATCGTGCAAGTTAATGGCAACCTTCAAAATCTGCCAGGCCAAGGAAATATTGATTTTACAGTCATTCAAAAAACAAATGATACCCAAGGCCAAATAAAAGCCAATATCCAACGTCTGTCAGACTTTTTAGCATGGCTTGAAATCGATGCTAAAAACCTTCCCCCCCATCTTTTAAAACAATGCCTGGTTTCCACGCGGTATGCCCTTCTCAAAGAAACACTTCATCTTCGCGACCTTATACTGAACCTGCAAGGTGCCCAACTCCAAGGAGAGATTGAATATAAGCTCAACCAGAAGGTGCCTTCCGTCCGCGTTAATCTTAAAACGCCTAAGGTCGAAAGTTTTATGCCTCGCATCGACTCTAAAGCCCCAAAGCCTTTAGGTGCAGGATACCTTCGGGGTTCACTTCAAGGAGATGCCAAAAACCTTGTGTTTGATGTTCAAGCAGCCCTTGGAACATTAGTCCTTGCTCTCAAAGGACAAGCTCAAAATCTTGATAAAAAGCCAACGCTAACAGTTGACGTCAATGGCCAGACCACCAATTTAGGTGCATTGCTTGTTGATCTGGGCTTCGTTTCAAAAAGCACTTATAGAAACGCCTCTCTTAAAGGCCAAATGACAGGTGATCTTGAGAATCTTCGCCTCAACACCCAAATGACACTCGATGGGCTTTCTCTTGGAACGTCAGGGACAGTTCAAAAACTAATGACCCTTCCTGCCTTTAATCTTAAATTAAATGTGACCCATCCGAATGTCAGAACTTTCTTAAAGCTGCCCATCAATACGCCGGCTGCGGCAAAAGGCACTGTCTCCATGACAGCCCACCTTGCCGGAGACACAACTCAGTTCACGCTTGATGATTTTAAAGCTGCTATAGGACAAGATTTTGATATCAAGGGAAAACTTGATGTTAACCGCAAGACAGAAAAGACAAAAATTGTTGGAACGTTGACGGCAACCTCTCTCAATCTTGATCTTTTAATGGCCGCAGCTCAAGGCAAACAACCCCTATTATCCGAGCCACAATTTATGCTTGTTGCTTTAAAGGCCCCGCCTGTCTATCACGTTTGGTCAAAAGAGCCTCTCAGCTTTGATTTCTTGAAAAATCTTGAAGCTGACGTGCAAGTCATGATCCATCAACTAAAGCGCAAAGACATTACCGTCACCAATTTAAAAGTATCCTCAAAAGTTCAAAATGGCATTCTTGAGGCGCCCCTCTCCGGCTCCATTTATGGCGGTAAGCTACAAGGAAACTTGCGGGTGACAGCCGATAATACACTAGCGCTTGGCATTGATCTCCAAAATGCAGATCTTGCAAGCTTGGTGCCCTATCACACAGGACAGATTAAGCTTGTTGGCGGGAAATTCTCGCTTAATTTAGCTCTGTCCGCGCGCGGGAAAAGTATTTATGAGCTGGTCACGACTCTTGCAGGTCCTATCAAACTGAATGCCCGCGATGGCGTCATTAATGGGTTTGATCTTCAAGCCATCAGTCAACGCCTTAAACAAGTTAATAACATTCAAGGGCTCCTTGGCTTGTTGTCGAATTTTATGGCGCAAGGACAAAGCACTTTTCAACGCTTTGATGGCGATATTCTCTTTAAAAATGGCATGGGAACCATTCAGACCATGCAGTTGATCGCCAATGGAGGGACAGGACAAGCAACAGGGACGATTAATCTTCCTGGCTACCTTCTTAATGTTGCCGCCGAGTTTCGATTGACGGATCACCCCCAATTGCCACCTTTTAAAATGTACCTTACAGGACCTTTAGATAATCCCAACAGAAATCTTGAGACGCAAGCTCTGCAAAATTATCTCATTCAAAATGTCTTTAAAGGTGTTATAGATCAGCTTTCCAAAGGCAAGGGAAAGATTGGCGATGTATTGGGGGGTATCTTGGGCCAAGACCAAGGAACCCAGCCAGCTCAGCCCGACCAAGGGAAAACGCCTCAAAAAGCCGAAAAAGTTGTGAAGGATCTGCTTAAAAATCTTTTCTAGCTTCTTTATTATGTTGAAAAAAGAAAAGTGACTAAAATTTGGCGTAAACCTGATGATCTTATCCCTCATAAGACAGAACGACTGCTTGTGCAAAAAGCAAGCAGATTATAATTTTGAACATTATGATCATTTTGATCATTATTATGCACACTTATCATTGACATCTCTTATTTTAAGAAGCATATTGATCTTGTATAGTAAATATGAGCATTATAATGATCAAAACTGACTACCTTCCGATCCTTGAAGAGATGAAAAGCATCGCGCCATTAATCCGACTTCATCGGAAAAAAGCAGGATTGAGCCAACAAGCTCTTGCAGACCTGGCTAGTGTTGCTCGACGAACGATTAGCAATATCGAAGATGCCGAAGCAACGGTACAACTTAATATTCTGTTAAAAGTTCTTAAAGCGCTTAACATGAGCCTTTATATCTCTGGGCCATTTATTACGGATAAAGAGCAATGAGAAAAGCTGCTGTCTATATGCATGGGGTTTTCGCTGGTTTTTTAGAAGAATTAGAATTTCAAAAATACTATCAATTTTCTTATCTCCCAAGCTATACAGGCGTGCCTGTTTCTCTGACACTTCCTTTACGCACTGAACCCTATGCCTTCGAGAGTTTTCCTCCTTTTTTTGAAGGGTTGCTTCCCGAGGGCGTTCAGTTAGAAGGGCTGTTACGTCTTACAAAATTAGATCGCTCAGATTGCTTTGGTCAACTCATTCATGTGGGAAGCGATCTCGTTGGTGCTGTTACTGTTGAGAAAGTTTCATGAACCGTTGCCTTATCACATACCAAGAGATTCCAGACAATCAATTTTATAGCTCCACAGGTTTAAAGAAACTCGCACTTCGTTTACAAAGTCTTCAAGCTTTTCCTTATTCAGCACTCCAGCAACGCCAAGAAGCTATTAATCGAGCAACAAAAATCTCAATCCAAGGCGTCCAACCAAAATTAAGCGCTCGCGTTAACACAGCTAAAGAAACTTTTGAACTTGTTGACACCCACGGTCTTTATATCCTCAAGCCAACCAGCTTTGATTATGAAGATCTCCCCGCCAATGAAGATCTTACGATGAAATTGGCCGCTTGCATAGGTATTGAGGTTCCTTTTCATGGACTTATTCATTGCCTTGATAATAGCCTAACTTACTTCATCCGTCGTTTTGATCGAGGCCCCCACCATCAAAAATTAGCCCTTGAGGATTTTGCTCAGCTTGCAGGGTTGACGCGCGATACAAAGTACAATGCAAGTATGGAAATGGTCATTAAGATTATTGAAACCTATACGACGTTTCCGGTTGTTGAAAAACTTAAGTTATTTGAGCGAACAATCTTTTGCTTTCTAACCGGCAATGAAGACATGCATCTTAAGAACTTCTCTTTAATCACGCGTCATAATAAAGTTGAGTTGTCCCCAGCTTATGACCTCGTTAACACAACCGCCATTCTTAAAAACCCTCAAGAAGAGCTCGCGCTTTCGATAAGAGGCAAAAAAAATAAACTTATACGCAATGACCTACTCGACTATTTTGGTTGTGAACGACTCATGCTTCCCGCACGCCTTGTGAAAAAAGCGCTTGAGCGGTTTATTAACATACAATCTGAGTGGGAACGCCTTATCTCAATAAGCTTTTTATCACCCGAAATGAAAGCAAAATACCAAGAGATTGTTACTTCTCGCCGTACCCGATTGTGGGGAAACAATCATTAAGTTTTCACAACAAAAGTGTTGCTTTAAAGAAGTAATAGCACACAAATAAAGAGGAAGGCTTAATGGCATAAACCATTAAGCCTTCAAAAAAACGTTAAATTACTTTACGTCCGTTTTTGAATCCGATGCTGTGGCATTCAATTCATCTACGCTCGCTTCACTCGCGGAAGCATCCTCAGGCTTATCCTGAGTCTCAGTGTCTGAAGTTTCTGTTTTCTCTTCAGGCGCCTTGCTGCCATTTGAAGTAAATTTATTCAAAATCCCCTCCACTAAGGTTGGCGTTCCAAACAAAGTACGTCCTATCTTTGCTGTCACAGCCGTTACTTTTTCGCCACCAGGGATAAGATTTACAATATTTTTTGCTTTTTGACCAATAATCCCATTAACGGTCTCAGGATAGTCACCCTCAATTTTAAGCGGCGTACGAACCTTGCCAACTACATACTCCGTGAGCGTCTCTGTACCAAGAACCTTCTTCGAAAATGTTGTCGTTGCTGTGGTAATTTGCTCGCCATAAGGTACTTTTTTCTCCACAAAAGTCTTAACCTTTGCACCAATATATTTACTTCCATTTTGGTCTAAATCCTTCCACTCTTCGAACGAATCAGGCACGGAAGGAGATAGCTCAAAAGTACCCACATCAATATCACCCAGCTCATCAAAAATATCGGCGAAACTCGACGGCTGAGCTTGTGGGGTTTCATCAGTTGGAAGAGGCATGGCGCTTGAACTTGCGCGTGGGCTTGAAGAATTGCTCAAAGATAAATCATCTTGCATATTGCTTGCCCACATACCTTGGGTTGCCGCTAAAGAGGCAAGAAGAACGAGAGTTGTTGTTTTATTCAGCATGGGGGGCTCCTATCTATTAATACCTACATATTGTCATTTGGGGAATATATTTTAATTTTCAAGAGATACCTAGTGATTTTCTTGCATCATTGGCATGAACTAAACGCATAAAGCTATTTTCTGACAAATTTAATCATCAACAATTAAGGTCATAAGAAGGATTTTTTTAGCTTATTAAGGAATTAAATTTATCGACCGTTATGACATAATAACGAAGCCATTTTTACCTCTTAAAATTATAATTTAAGGTTTTGATTTTAAATGTTTATTTATTTGTTTTTTATGTTGAATTTTCTTGAATTTTGTATCGTGATATGGTAGCCTAATAGTAGATGATCAGAGATGAATCTCTCTCTTACTGATGACTCGCGATAAGTCAGTAATTCTTTCACTTCAGTCTCTATACCCATCCAATAAAAATAATAATAAAGGGAGTCAAAACTCAATTTATTAGAGAAACCAATCTTTTAACGCTCTTTTTGAGCGAATGCCCTCTCTTTGCCTCATGAAAAGGCCGAGTGAGGCAGAGGAAAGAAAATTAAGCACTTGTATAAAAACAAAAAATAAACAGGAGGTATAAGAAAATGATAAAAACACAACAGGAGGCAAAACTAATGTTCAATAAGTCTATCTATCAAAAAATTAAAGGAGCCATCTTCAGCTTTTTTAAAGAAAAAAAGCCAACAATTAATCAACCACAAAAAAGTAATTTATCAAGAACAAAAAGCGATTCCGGAGAAGGACTTGAGAAGAATCTTATAAGCCACTTATGCATTTCCGGAAACCCTTATAGTCAAAAAACGCACTTGAAAGATAAAAAATGTTTCCTAAATATAAAGTGTGCAGAGTCCATTCCCCTAACTTTAAAAGGACCCCTAATTATGAAACAATATTTACTCTTAACGACGGCTTTCCTCAGCCTTGTCAGTATTTCTTATGCCAGTGATGATCAAGACGAAAAGAAGAGTCTCGCCTTGAGCGTTTCTCAGCTTCAGACAGACCCTCAATCAGAGATTCAGGCAATTATCAAAAAGTATGCTCCCCATAATTTAGCGCGCAATACCTTTAATGGATTAAAAACAGAAAATCATGTTACTGTTAATGGTATAAGCTATCGTTTTTGGGTTCCGGGTGAATCAGAGGAAAATGATCAAGTTATAAAAGAAGCCTTTAAAGCAACGCTTCCTTCCTCATATGCTGTTCTCTCGAATAAAAAACAAGTTCTCAATGTACTTGATGCTTTTCCAGACCTTAAAAGAAATAGCGTCGTTATTACTTTTCAATACGATGAAGCATTAATTACTCAAGCAAAAAAATGGCTCAGTAGTGACAATACTTTAGCACAAGGCTACGTCTTTAATATTGAAGCCGTCTTAGAACCAGCTGACGCCACTCAACTTAAAAAATTAATTCCCACGATTAAAGCTCAATCTAATGCGGAAATGCAAAAGCTCGAAGCGGTTATTGCAAAATTAACAGAAGAAAATGCCCAACTGCTTCAAAGTGTGACAAATGCTAACGCAATAGCAACTGCTTCAAATAGCTTTGCACCCCCACCTCCTCCTTCAGGATCTGGGAATCAATTTGCGCCACCACCACCTCCTCCTCCGGCCCCAGGAACTGGAAAAGGTTCAATTGCTAAAACAAAGAAGGTTGTCATCTTAAGCCCAGAGTACCAACCTCATTATGATGCTTTAGACGAAAATGTGAAAGAGAAAGTCTCCGCTTGGAAACAAGCCACAATTGAGTTCTATTTAAAAGTTCTCACAGAAAAGGGTGATGAGCAAGCCAAGACTTTCTTAGACCTCGATGAGATGCAAATTCAAAAAGTCCTTAAAATGTCTTCTTATTCAGACAAAATTTCTTATCTGAATTTAACGTCCGAGGCTCGTAAGAAAAGAGACGATGAAGAGGCAGAAAAAGCTCAAAAGCTTGCAGATTCTTCAGCCAAGCAAGGAGATATGCTTGCTGAGCTTCTCTCAAAAAGAACGCTAGTTTCATACTATGAACCAGAAGTAAAGAAGGAAGAGGAAAGTAAAACGATTGATTCTTCAACCCCTTCTTTTGCTCAAGCGCTAGAGATCAAGGTTTCTGATAAAGAACAATTAGCTTTTGAAAATGCTCAAAAACTTTGGTCTGCGGTCAGTCTTCCTCGAAAAAAACAAGTTTTGGATTTCTTTCCTAATGACATTATCTTGAAAGGCATCCTTCTTAAAACAATTAACGGTGAAGTTGTTACCCTTGATAGCAACAAACAAGGCCAATATACAGCACCAACTATTCTTAAATCTGGCGTGAGTTTATTAAGGCAACAAAAGGAAACATCGGAAGAATTTCGTTTTACCGCAGAAAGCATCCGTGATCTTTCAGTGTATGCGCTTTTGAATGCTAAGGCGATTGGAATCAATGCAACTCAGATCAAACCAGTCATTGAAGAATTGCGCAAACAAACATTTTAATTCTTAAAAATTTAAGGCCCCAGAGAACGTGGGGCCTTTTTCTTGAATGGCGCTAAAGAGGAGACATATAATAACGCAGTGTACCATGAGCCTCACATTTACCAAGGCCGCAAAAAAATAAACGCTATTTTTGCGACTGTATTTCCATACGGCTCAGAAAAAAGGTCGCAAGAATAATAACAAGAGCGCCCATCAGGGACCAAAAATCAAGACTCTCACGAAAAAATAACGCCCCCACAAGAATCGCAAACAGGAGACGCGTATATTCAAACGGCGATAAAAATGAAGGATTTCCAAGCTTCAAGGCTTTAACATAAAAAAACTGTGATAAGACGCCTGCAAGGCCAACACAAGCGAGGATCAAAATCTCTTTTATATCAGGTGTCTGCCAGACCCATATCACAGACAAAGAAGATAAAAGGAACGTGGCAACATTGGTATAAAACAGGATTGTAATCGTCGATTCCGTTGATGAAAGCTTCTTCGCAGCAATGATAGAGCCGCTTGCAAAAGCATTCGCCAAAAGAGCAACGTACATCGCTTGATCGAGATGAAAAGAAAAGGGACGAAGAATAACGAGGACCCCTAAATATCCTACGAAAATAGTCATCCATTTCTTAAAAGATATTTGCTCCTTTAAAAATAAAAAGGAAAATATTGTCGTAAACAAAGGACTTGTAAATCCAATGGAAGAAGCAGTCGCTAGAGGTAAATTGCGATAGGTATAATAAGTACAAAACATTGCTGCACATGATAATATAACGCGAATACCATGAAGAATCGGGCGCTTTGTTCGTAAGCCACTTATGCCTTCTTTTATCGCAAAAGGAGAAAAGAAAAGGAAACCGAAGAAACACCTTAAGAAAAGAATCATAAGGCTGGGGATCTCACCGCGAACAGTTTTGGCAAAAGACATGGCCGTCGTGAAGCTCAGAGCCCAGAGAAGCATCATGCAGATGCTCAAGACAACTTTAGAAGAATCACGTTGCGGGTTTAATAAATGGGTTAACTTCGTAAAGAACAACATTAAAAATATTCCTTTATCAACGCCTGCGCAAGGTATCTATACCTTAACGTAATACCAACCTCTTCAATTCCTTTAGAATCTCCTCACACACCTCTACCCGTTCTTGAGCCTCTTTCCAAATCCGCAAAAAAACAAGCTTATGGTCGGGTCTAAGTTTTACAGTTCCTGCTTGTGTTTGAATGAATTGAATAAGTGCAACAGGGTTTGAGAACGTATTGTTATAAAAGGTAAAAATAGCCCCCTTCTCACCGGTTTCAATCTTTTCAACCCCAACTTGGCGACACAGCTGTTTTAATCTCAGTACGCTTAAAAGGTTCTTGACTTCTTCAGGTAAAACCCCGAATCGATCCAGCAACTCAAGCGTAAAAGCTTCTATTTCTTCTTCATTCTCGAGATGCGACAGACGACGGTAAAGAGTGAGTCGCGTTGAAAGATCGGCAACATATTCTTCAGGAATCAAGATTGGTAAGCCAAGATGAATTTGCGGCGTCCATACCGCTGTCGACTGAGCCACAGAATCTGTTGACTTATGACGCCCAGTTTCAACGGCGTCTTGCAACATTTGTTGGTAAAGCTCAACACCCACCTCTCGAATATGTCCTGATTGCTGCTGGCCCAAAAGATTTCCTGCCCCCCGAATATCCATGTCATGACTTGCCAACTGAAACCCAGCCCCAAGGGTATCCAGCGTCTGCATGACTTCTAAACGCTTCTGCGCCGTTGGCGTAATCACATCAGGAATCGTTAAATAAGCATATCCTCGTGTTTTAGAGCGCCCAACACGGCCTCTTAATTGATATAGTTGGGCCAACCCAAAAAGGTCCGACCGATGAATGACAATCGTATTGACCGCCGGAATATCAAGGCCTGATTCAATAATATTGGTTGAAAGCAAAATTGAGTAATGGCGATCATAAAAATCATTCATAATCTTCTCAAGGATAGTGGGCGCAAGTTGTCCATGAGCGACAGCTACTTTGGCCTCAGGCATCAAAGCTCTCAATTTTTCACGAATGCTCTCAAGGTCTTCAATACGAGGACAAACATAAAAGACTTGGCCTCCTCGATTGAACTCACGTGTCAAGGCTTCTCTCATCACAATCTCATCAAAGGGCATCACAAAAGTCCTGACAGCAAGACGATCAATCGGTGGCGTTGCAATAATACTCATGTCTCTCACGCCACTTAAAGACATCTGAAGCGTCCGTGGGATTGGCGTTGCCGTCAGCGTTAGGACATGAACATCCTTTTGTAGATCTTTAAGTTTTTCTTTTTGCTTAACGCCAAAATGTTGCTCTTCATCAACAATAACGAGCCCCAAATTTTTAAAGTGAGTCGATTGTGCAAAAAGCGCATGCGTTCCCACGACCAAATCAATATGCCCTTTTTCTAGGCCTTCTTTAATTTCTGAAGCTTCTTTTGCTGAAACAAGTCGTGATAATTGAGCAACCTTAAGCCCGAAACCTTCAAAACGCTTCTGGAAATTTTGGTAATGTTGACGACACAATAAAGTCGTTGGTGTAATGATCGCAACTTGCTTACCTGCTGATGCAACGACAAAAGCCGCGCGTAAAGCCACCTCTGTCTTTCCAAATCCAACATCACCGCATATTAAGCGATCCATTGGCCTCCCAGATTCAAGGTCTTGTAAAACTTCTAAAATAGCGCGCTCTTGATCTTCCGTTTCATTATAAGGAAAGCGGGCAGAAAATTCGTTATAAAGCCCTTCTGAAGGCTGAAAAATTTCTCCCACTCGCAATGCACGCTCAGCCGCAAGCGCGATCAGATGCTCAGCGATATCTTCAAGTCTTTTCTTGACGCGCGCCTTTCGATGCTGCCAGGCTGAACTCCCAAGCTTATCGAGAGACACAATACTATCTTCCCCTCCATATCGAGAAAGAATCTCTAAATTCTCAACAGGAACAAAAAGCTTATCACCACCTTCATAGATAAGACTGACACAATCATGGGGAAGATTATCGACTTGCAATGTCTGAAGGCCTTGAAATTTCCCAATCCCATGCTCTTGGTGCACCACATAATCACCTTCATTGAGAGCTGATGCTTCTCCAATAAAAAGATCCGAACGGCGCTTCCTTTTAAGGGGCTGGCTCTGACGTTCACCAAAGATATCTTGTTCTGTGATCAGGACAAAATCTTTAAACTCAAAGCCACGCTCTAAAGGAATCAAGGCAATTCCCATTATTGAAGCTGGCAAAGCCGTAAAATCAGCCCATGATTCTATTAAGTTAGCCTGACAATCATGGTCTTGTAATAAACCTTGGAGCCTTAAACGGGAGCCTGTGGTCATACAAGAGAAGAGTACCTTTTTTTGCGCTTTTATGTAACTCTCACTTCTTTCCTTAAGTGCATCAATAAGATTAACATTTTGTTGAGCTCTTGCAGCACTAAAGTCTTGCACTATACGGCCTTCTAATTGAGGGCTTCCTTCTTTAAGAAATGGCGAGAAATGTACAACAGTTTTGGGGCTAATGTACCTTTCGACTTCCTCCAGAGAGAGATACAATAGCTCTGGTGAGAGCGGATAATAAGGAGGCCTATTATCAGCCCCAATATGCACAAACTCTTTTCTTGCTTGGTAATTTTCTTGAATAAGTTCAAGCTGAGCCTTTGCTGTATCAAGGGCTTTAGCATCAAATACTAAAATCGCCTCCGGAGCATAATCTAGGAGCGTCTCAAGGTGAGGATAAAATAAAGGAAGCCAATGCTCCATCCCCGCGTAACTTTGGCCGGCGCTAATCGCCTGATAAAGAGGATCCTTCTCTCCAGTATGTCCAAAAGCCTTACGATAGGAAGTCCGAAATGCTTCAATAGATTTTTCATCAAGCAACACTTCACAACTGGGCGTTAGATCAATTTCTTTGACACTTTCTAAGCTTCGTTGAGAGAGTGGATCAAACATTTTGATACTCTCAATTTCATCCCCAAAAAGATCTAAACGATAAGGATACTCAGAACTCGGCGGAAAAAGATCAACAATTCCCCCGCGCACAGCATATTCAGATGGTTCTCGGACTGTTGAAACACGGACAAAACCATATTTATGACAATAGCTCTCAAAATCCTTAAGATTAAATTGAGCCCCTCCTTTTAAATGAAGTTCAGCATTTTTAAATACTTCTTGAGGAGCCACGCGCTGCAGAAAAGCTTGAATTGTTGTAAGAATAAGAGCTGGTTTATCAAGACCTTTATTGAGTTGAAGCAAGGTTGTCACTCGTTCCCCAATAATATCTCGCTTAGGAGACATTCGATCATACGGTAAACAATCCCATGGTGGGAATATTAATATGTCTAGCTGAGGACACAAAAATCTAAGCGTAGATTCAAGTTCATTAAGATGAGATTCATGATGACAAATGTAGATAAAGGGAGTGCCTGATTTTTGCGCGAGCATCTCTTTTAATAGAAAAGCTTCTGCCCCTTCTGGAACACCTCCTAAAGTTACATGAGAAGAATTTTTAATCAAATGATCTAGATTCAATATTTGCATTCTAAGCGACTTTATTTCATGAAATTAGGTGACTTTAACCACTCTTCACGCCAACAAACCAGCTTTTTATTTTTCCAACGATTTTATCTTATCGTTGAAATAGTTATCTATAATAGAAAAATCAACTTCCTCAATTGTGGCAGGAGACCATGCAGGTTTTTGGTCTTTATCAATCAGCAATGCTCGAATGCCCTCAAAAAAATCATGATTTTTTATGAAGACTTGGCTGAGCTGAAATTCAGTTTCAATCGCCTCATCTAAGCTTTTCCCCTTATTTCTTTTTAAAAGCTCAAAAGTGATTTTTAAGCTTGTCGGCGAGCGCATTTTTAAAGTTCTGAGAATATCTTGCGAAAATGAAGATTGATCGTTTTCTAAAGCATCGAAAATTTTCTCTAATGTTGAGTGATGAAATAAGGAATCAATCTTTGCTTGGTGCGCCTGTAAAGGAGATTCAGGAAGTTTTTCTGCATAATTTTCAAGTATTTCATCAATATTTCTGTGCTGTGAAACATCAATGTTAAACAAGGCTTCAATCACCTGAGAATGTCGTTCTTGGGGAACAAAATGCGTGGCCAATCCCGTATAAAGACTATCGCTCGTTCCAATACTATTCCCAGTAAGCGCAAGATACATCCCCAAAGCGCCAGGCGCTTTATTTAAAAAATAACTAGCTCCCACATCAGGAAAATAACCTATTTTAGTCTCGGGCATTGCAAGCTGGACATTTTCGGCCACGATGCGATAAGAGCCATGCACTGAAAGCCCCAATCCCCCACCCATTGCAAATCCATGAATAAAACTAAGATATGGCTTAGGAAATCGGGCTATCTCTAAGTTAAGCGTGTACTCTTTACGAAAGAGCTCATCATGAAACTGGGGATCATTTCGCTGCTGTGCTTCATAAACGGACCGTAAATCACCTCCCGCACAAAAGGCACGCTCACCTTGTCCTTGAACAATGATAGCATGGACATTTGAATCATGGCGCCATTTTTTAAGAATCTCATGTAATGCTGTGATCATGGGAAGATTCAATGCATTTAAACTCTGGGGACGTTCAAGCGTGATAAAGCCGAGATGACGTGTAACTTTAAATGATATCTCCATTTATTTTCCACCAGCTATTATTGTAAATTTTACTATATTTTATTATTTTACAATGTTTTAGTGGAATACAAAAGATATTCTTCTAAAAAAGAAAATCGAAAAATATTTGTGTGAAGAATCAGACAAATGTTAATGATTGGATATAAAATACTTTTTAGCTAACAAATAGAGATCCTTATGAGCCCCGTTAAGTCTTCATCTCCTCTGCGCGTTCAAGATGTCATGGACATTCTTCAGGGAATCATTGATCCACATTCAGGGAAAAATATTGTTTCTTTAGATTGGGTTTCAGGTCTTAATATTGATCAAAACAATTTAGCCATCTCCATCAGTATTCCACCGGAAAAAGCAGGTGATTATGAACCTTTACGCCAAGAGATCGAACGTAAAGTGAAAACGTTGCCCAATGTTAATAAAATAATGGTCGTCCTCACCGCTCATAAAGAAAACACACAACAGAGTATGAAAACGAATCCAAAATTTCGAGGCAAATATGACCTTCCAACCGTTAGGCATATTATCGCCGTTTCTTCCTGTAAAGGGGGCGTTGGAAAATCTACAACAGCAGTTAACTTAGCCTGCACCTTTCATCAACAAGGATTCAAGGTTGGCATTGTTGACGCCGATGTTTATGGCCCCTCATTGCCTCGCATGATGAATCTTAAAGGAAGGCCAATCATTGATGAAAATAAAAAGATTACCCCCCATACACAATATGGAATTCAATGCGCCTCGATTGGCTTGTTTGTGAATGAGGATGAGCCTCTCATTTGGCGTGGTCTTATGGTGCAAACCACGATTCAACAACTCTTTAAGGATGTCCATTGGCAAGATTTAGATGTGCTCATCGTTGATCTTCCACCCGGTACAGGAGATGCTCAACTTACGATGATCCAAAGAGTGCCTTTATCCGGCGCAATCATTGTAACCACGCCCCAAGATATTGCTTTAATGGAAGCCCGTAAAACCATCAGTATGTTTAAAAGGCTTGAAATCCCTGTCCTTGGAATCGTTGAAAACATGAGTGTTTTCCAATGTCCGCATTGTGGAGAAACATCTCCGCTTTTTCATCCGGGAGGCACACAGGAAGAAGCAGAGCGTAAAGAAGTTCCGTTTTTAGGACAAATTCCTTTTATTTATGAATTAAGCCAAGCGTGTGATACCGGCGAACCTTTTGTATTGAAGAATCAAGACCACCCTGTTTCGAAGATTTTTCAAAAAATTGTGAACCAGATGTTGCCTGATTTAAAATAACGAAACCTTCTTTCTTTAATCTTAAGTTTGTCCTGTTCCTTCCTGTTACATTTGTGCTATAAAAATAGCTTATGATTATGGTTTAAGTATATGTTCTCAAATCCCGCCCTGTTTCAGAATATTCTTTTTTATATGATTACAACACTTGCTTGGGGCTCAACTTGGTATGCGATCAAATTTCAATTTGGGAATGTTGCCCCTACGCTTTCTATTGGATATCGATTCACGATTGCCTCTCTCATCCTTTTTGGATGGTGTGCTTTTAAGAAAGTTCACTTAAGTTTTTCAAAAAAGTGCCATTTTTTCTTCATTCTTCAAGGTATTTTTCTCTTTTCTCTTAACTACTTATTTGCTTATGAAGCGGCAATGCACGTCTCAAGTGGAATTAATGCCGTAATTTTCTCAATTGTCTTGATTTTCAATATGCTCAACTCATTTCTCTTTTATCGTCTCTCTATTAACTTTAAGCTTATTAGTGGAGCTTTTTTAGGAATTATAGGCATATGCTTTATTTTCTGGCCACAGATTAGTGTTCTTAATTTCTCTAATGGCAGCCTGAAAGGAATGATTCTCAGTTTATTAGGGTCCGCCACCGCCTCATGGGGCACCATGATCTCTATGCGCAACCAGAAGCATCATCTACCTGTTATGCAAACGAATGCTTATGCAATGGGATATGGTGCTATTCTAACATTTCTTTTGGCCTGGATTGAGGGGCAACCTTTTACTTTTGACTGGACCTTCTCTTATATTGGTAGTCTCTTTTATTTAAGCATTGTGGGATCAGTCATTGCTTTTGGCTGTTACTTAACTCTCGTTGGCCAGATTGGGCCTGTGAAAGCTTCTTATATTATGCTCATAACCCCTATCGTCGCGCTTACAATTTCAACTTTTTTGGAACAATTTAAATGGGAACCGCATGTTATTTGGGGAGTTGGGCTCATCAGCCTTGGGAACCTCATCATCCTTGGAAAAAGAAAACGCTCTCATAAAGCTGCCGTATAATTTATCAATTTAGAACATATTCGTTTAAATTTATTCTTCTCCTTGAAGAATTTTAAGAATTTCAGGTGGGATCGATTGGTTATCACCATGTCCTACACCGATAAAGAAAATTGAAGATTCGGCCGACGTTTTTATTTCTAAGAATTCCTCTATTTTTGAATCATAAAATGCACCTGTAAGCCAAGTTTGAAGCCCTAATGCTGTGGCTGTAAGAAGCGTCGTCTGGGACGCATGCCCTATGTCTAATAAAGCAACTCTATAGGCTCTCGAATGAGGATACTTCCACCAGATTTTATCGAAACGAGAGGTTAGAAAGATACCAAAAGCAAGACCTTTTGCAAAGAACTGACCCAACAATAACTCTATAACTTGTTTTTCAAATTCCCCTTTTTTAATCAATGTCAGAGAATGCTGCTGGTCATCATAATGATAAACGCCAGGCTCTAACCCTTCCACATTGAAAGCAACGATATAGGCCTCTTCAGGATGAATTCCCCCACCTGAAGGAAATGCTTTACGCGTCCCCAGTACCATTAAATTATTGTCTTCCAAATCCTGCCATTTGTCATGTAACGGCCCTAAACTGACGTAAAGTAATGTTGATAAATACTCAAGTGTCACAGGCTCTCCTGTGAAAGATCGACATGTCTTGCGCGCCTTAATAACATCCAAAAAGTTTTGATTTTTCAATAAACTAAGATCAGGACTTGGGAGCTCTATGACCGTTCCTTCTCGTTTTGTATGAAATTCAGGAGCGTCTTGAGAAATTCCTTGGCAATATTCAAGATACTCCTTGGACCATTGCTGAGGATCAAGCTCTCCTAAGTTTGTCGCAATATCACGTGTCCCTATATGATAAATCTGTGCAAGGACGTCCCAACCCCATTCCTCTTTTAGAGGTTGTTGTGCGCATAAAAGCGCTCCTTCAACAAGTTCCTGATCGATAGACATGGGGTCCAACTCATTCCCCTTTGCCCAATCCACGAGACGCTCAAAGTACAATTTTTCTAAAGCAAATTGTTGATGGTTTTTGTAATCCCAAGCAATGATATCACCATCTTTGAGAAAGAAAAAAATATGGGGATTAACATACATTTAGATCATCCATTATAATTAATTAATCGAAGTCCTTTTAACTTACATCATTCACATATATATTTGAACTCTTGATTTTTTAATCTAAAGCCGCCTATAGAAGAAAAATATCTAAATAAGGAAAATAGTGTGTCACGAAAGCTTTTTGGAACTGATGGTGTACGAGGAACGGCAAATACAGAGCCTATGACGCCGGAAACAATCATGCGGTTAGCCATTGCTGCAGGACGATATTTTAAAAAAGGCGCCACCCATCCTAAGGTTGTTATTGGAAAAGATACTCGGCTCTCAGGTTATATGGTTGAGCCCGCGCTAACCTCTGGCTTTATTGCTGTTGGCATGGATGTAACTCTTGTAGGACCGATTCCAACACCCGCCATTTCAATGCTAGTCCGTTCATTCCGAGCCGACCTTGGCGTTGTTATCTCAGCTTCTCATAATCCTTATTATGATAACGGAATTAAATTATTCGATCGAGAAGGCTACAAACTTAGTGATGCGGTCGAAAAACAAATTGAGGCACGCGTTTTTTCAAAATCTCTCGAAGGACTTGTTCAACCTGCTGATTTAGGACGCGCAAAACGCCTGGAAGATGCCACAGGACGATATATTGAATTTGTTAAAAATACTTTTCCAAAAAATAGACGACTTGATGGTCTTCGCATTGTTATTGATTGTGCTCATGGCGCGGCTTATAAAGTTGCCCCTACTGTTTTATGGGAACTTGGTGCGGAGATTATTCCTATTGGCGTTTACCCAGATGGAACAAACATCAATAAGGATGTGGGCGCAACCTCGGTAGAAGCGGCAAAACAAGCTGTTCTTGAATATAGGGCAGATTTGGGAATTGCACTTGATGGTGATGCGGACCGGGTTGTGATGATTGACGAAAAAGGCGGGATTATTGATGGAGACCAACTTTTAGCCCTTATCGCAAACACTTGGAATAATGAAGGCCTTTTAAAAGGTGGGGCTGTTGTTGGCACAGTGATGACAAACTTAGGATTCGAATGGTTCCTTGAAAAAAAAGGCTTAAAATTAATTCGTACGCCTGTTGGTGATCGGTATGTTTCTGAATACATGCGAGCAAAATCCTGTAATGTTGGCGGCGAACAGTCTGGACACATTATTTTAAGTGATTATGCACGTACCGGAGACGGACTTGTTGCAGCTCTTCAAGCTCTTTCCATGATTATTGCCTCAAATAAACCCGCAAGTGAAATTATGCGCGTATTTGAACCTGTACCACAGCTCCTCAAAAGCTTTAAAGTTAATAATTCCTCTCTTTTAGAAGATAATAAAATTATAGAAGCAATTAGTAGCGCCGAAACAAAACTCGGCACGGGTGGAAGGCTTTTAGTTCGAAAATCAGGAACCGAATCCCTTATTCGGTTGATGGCTCAAGGTGATAATGAGCAAACACTTCATGAAGTAATCGATACTCTCACAGAGACTATCTATAAGAGAGATAAAATATAACAAATACATGATTATTATAATTTTTTCGTGTGTTAGCACTCAAACATAAGAATATTCATGCCTTCACCTTTAATTAACTGGTGATTGTCTGAACAATAATCTTAACATCTTCGGCTGCAGGAGCAGTAGGATAGCGTGTTAAAAGAGGCGTTTGTGCACAGATTGTATTTCTCACATAAGGATCTCTTCTTATGATGCCTAGGAGATGAGGCGTCATTTTCAGAAATTTTTCACAGACTTGTTGAATGGTCTCATACGTTCGTTTACCCGCTTCTGCAGTTTCTGCTTGATTAATGATGATATTCATCGGAAGTTCTTGGCGACGTCCATGCATCACTTTTATGAAAGCATACGCATCCATTAAAGAAGTTGGTTCATCTGTAACAACCACAATACACTGGCCAGCGATTTGCATTAGATTTTGGATTGTCGTTCCAACACCTGCTCCTAAATCAACCAAAACCACATCATAAATAGATGATAATTTCTTAAGTTGTTCTCTTAAATATATTAAATTTTGAGATGGAAGCGTTGCTAAAGTACCAGTGCCTGAACGCCCTGCAATAACATCAAATTGTCCTTGCGGGTAAGGTATAATCACATTTTGCAGTTCAATGTAATTCATAAGGCTACTCGTAAGATCTTTCTCAGCTGTTAATCCCAATTGGATATCAATATTGGCAAGTCCAAGGTCACCATCACACAAAAGTACTTTCTTACCTTGTTGCGCAAGAGCTTGAGAGAAAGTAATTGAAAACCATGTTTTTCCTACACCTCCTTTTCCTGAAGCAATAAAGTAAATATTCTCCGGCGCTTCTTGCTGATCTAGCTTAGGATTTTTAAAGCCCATTTTTAACATATTCACCCTCTTAGTTCCTTTGCCACTTCTTCTAAAGCAAAATGCGGGATCTCATTAATATCTTGAAATTTTCTCAAAAGCTCCGCAAGCAATTTAGAATCTCCAGCTTTTAAGCGTGATCCTAGCTCTGGTCCTGCGCTTACTTGCGCAAGGGAAAATTGTCCTTCATAAAGAGAGGTCATTAAAGCTCCATATCGATATGTTGTATCTGCTCTCGTCATAATAACTCTTTTGATACCTAGGCCTTTATAAAGCCCTAAATAATCACTAATCTCCCATGGATCAAGGCCGGCAGGAAACGTAAGAATAGCTTCTCCATTCAAGCAGTCTACAACTTCCTCTAAAAATTGAACCTCATCTTTACGATAAGGATTAATCCCTGGTGTATCTACCAAAATATAAGTATTAACTGGAGACTCATTTAACACTTTTTTAAATTGTTTAATATTCTCAACTGCATGAAGAGGAAGGCCAATTGCTTTCATATAAACTTCAAGTTGCGTAATAGCCCCCGCTTTTAAGCAATCAAGCGTAATCACAAAAGGCTCAAATCCTGCCATAACATACTCTGATGCAAGCTTTGCAATCGTTACACTCTTCCCAGCCCCGGACGGCCCCAAAAGAGCTAAACGCGCTGGTGGAAGAAATTTACCTATAGGATTAATAATTGGGTTGAAACTAAAGAATGCTTTAAGAACATCCTCAAAGGTTTTACCTGCGGTTTCTCCTTGTGAAGAGGAAAGAGATAAAATAAGCTTCTCTTGAATAACTGCTGGTACACGATGATGTTCTAGGATGCGACAAAAATCGTTTAAAAAGCCGAACGGCTCGTTAATAGCGACTTCATTAAAATTTAATTCATTTTTATGCTCTAAAGCTGCTGTTACTGAAACTTCATTTTTTTCCTCAAGCGTTGATACAATAATTGCTTCTGGGCCAAATTCTTTTTTGATTTCCTGCAGAGCCTCTGTCATTGTCGGTGCTCTGAATGTTTTAAGGCGCATTCTTTTGCTCCCCCTTAATTATCATAATTTCATAAATATCCTTATTTATTAACCACCCTCTAGATACTTTCTATGAGGCGATGAAGAAGGCTAGAAATTAATTTTATTGGCTGAAAACTTTATGAACTGTACCGCAGATATTATCGCTTTTTCTGATCAATGAATTATACACTTGTCTTCCCCTTAGAACATCCCAACTAATATGCTTTCTTAGTTAGCGTTTGAATACCATAATTGTCGAGCTAAATTCATAGCATCACCTTCTCTACCCTTTGCCTTATGTGGCTTAAATGCTACAATTTTTAAATTCAGTCCAATAAAAACTAATAAATATCTATACTTGACCGCTCACTAAAAAAATTACCCTTAATTAATTCTCTTAAAATGCTTTTAACTTTTTTCAGTCCTAATAATTTCGGTAATTGTAATTCCAAAATGATCATCTATTAAAACAAGATTTCCGCGCGCAAGTAAGTGATTATTAATATAAATATCTATTGATTGCCCAACTTTTCGATCTAGTTCAATCACACTTCCAGGTACAAGCTTTAAGATTTGTTTAATAGGAATATTTGCGCGTCCCAGAATGGCTGAAACCTGGACGGGTACCTCATAGACAGCTTTCAAATCAGCAGATGACTGTGAATTTTTCTCAGGCTGGGAAGCACTCTTTAAAAAAACATCGTTTAGCGGCGTAAATTCCGCATTGCTTATGAAATCTCGATCGTCTTTTATTATTCTTTTTTGATCATTACTGCTCATCTATTCCCCTCTTCTAGGATGCTTCCCCCACTATAAAGTACTTTACAAGGTTGTACCCTATAAAACCGCTTTTGTAAATTTTGAGTGTCTAAGAGACGATTTACAAATTTTTTAATTAAGACTGATTATATCCTTACTTGTTTATTAAAAAGTGATTTATTCAGATGGATTTCACCTTTTCTAATAAATTCTTTTGCTTGATTAACAATCTCCTGTTGAGCTTCATATACCATACGAATTTTAACCATATCTAAAGCCGTAATTTCGTCTTTTAAAAGTTTAGCTGATCGTTCGGACATATTGTGAAAGAAAATCTCTTTCAAAGATTCACTTGCTCCCTTTAAAGCAATAACAAGCCTACCTTTATCGACGACACTAAGAATTATTTTAATTCCCGTCCCTTCAATATATTTTAACCCGAGTTGCGTTTAAGGGATGAGGGTTGTGATGCTATGCAGAGAAGGTTTGTCGTCCC
>MKUU01000050.1 GCA_001898705.1 Caedibacter sp. 38-128 | reverse complement strand
ATTATTTTTGGATTTTTCGGCAGCAGGACGTTTCTCTCGATGAAATGGTACTTCACGCTTTCCTGGGTGCACCTAAGAAAGGTTTGAGATCCTGGAGAATGAGCAAGGATGATGAAGGTGTAAATGGATAGGAAGTCAAAAGGGTCTTACCGTTTTCTCCTTTGCTCTCCTTGCGACGCTCTCCCGCTTTAGGGTTCTATTTAAGCTTCATCTTCTGCTTTATAATTTTGGATAAGCCGATCCATTGAATGGCGATGTTGTGTGCGATATCCCTCAGCTTTATTTCTGTCACTTTCTTTAGGTTTAGGTTGGGATAGCGCTTGCATTAATTTATCTGGATTTTCCAAAAGTTGGTGTGGAAGATCTTCACTAGACTTAAAAACAGATGTTGGAATCATTCCTTTTGGCAGGATAGAGAGGAAACTCTCTGTTCCATTCAATAAGAAAGGATAAGATTTTGCCGCTAGAAGGAGAGGGGGGCGCTTTTCAGGCTTCCATACAATGTTACTTGCTAAGAAAAGCAAGATGATAAGGATACTTCCACGGATGATTCCAAAAAGAAGTCCTAAGGAGCGGTCTAAGCTTCCCAGAATACTGCTTTTGACGCGGTCCGACATTGCCCGAATAAGCGTCATGAATGTCACAAAAGAAACAATGAACAAGCCTAATACCGAAATAATATCTGCAAAAAGCGGATTACCAACCCAATCTCGCATGAAAGGTTTTAATAATGGCATCCCCCATAATGTGACAAGCACAGCACCTACCCAACCCGCAATACCAAAGATTTCGCGCGTGAAGCCACGGATGACGCCAATAAGGGCAGATAAAGCCAACAGCGCAAGAATGCCCATATCAACAGCATTAAACTCAGAAATAATAAGAGAAGATTCAGTCATTAGCTTATTTCAAATACTAAATTTGCATTATTACTAAATAAAAATGAAATAATTTTCAATTTATAAATCTCATTTTAAAAATGAATAAATTCTTTGAGCAGGGCAATCTCATGTAAACGAACACTTAAATCTTGGCTTAGTGCGGGCTTCTGTCGACATGGAGGTAAAAAAGCCTGTTTAAACCCCAGTTTAGCGGCTTCCTTGAGGCGCATTTCATGTTGTCCAACAGAGCGCAATTCTCCTGAAAGGCCAATTTCACCAAAGAAAATAGCATCACTAGGCAGAGATTTGCCACTTAAGGCAGACATAAGAGCTGATGCAACAGCAAGATCAGCTGCAGGTTCGGAAATCTTGAGCCCCCCAGCAACATTTAAATAAACATCTTTTGTGCTAAAGGGAATGCCACACCTTGTTTCAAGAACGGCTAAAACCATAGCAAGTCGGCCTGCATCCCAACCAATAGCTGCACGACGAGGCGTTCCATATGAAGCTGGTGAGACGAGGGCTTGTATTTCAACTAGCAAAGGACGCGTACCTTCAATGCCAGCAAAAACAGCGGATCCACTGGCATCTCCTTGGCGCTCAGAAAGAAAAAGGGCTGAAGGATTGGCCACCTCTTGTAATCCTGCTTGCGTCATTTCAAAGACGCCAATCTCATCTGTTGCCCCAAATCGATTCTTCACGGCTCTTAAAATTCGAAATTGATGACCTCGTTCTCCTTCGAAATAAAGAACCGTGTCAACCATATGCTCTAGAACTTTGGGGCCTGCAATCATACCTTCTTTTGTTACGTGACCGACCATAATGACTGTAATCCCGCGTTTTTTAGCAAGGCGGGTCAGTTCATGAGCTGCGGCTCGAACTTGACTCACAGATCCTGGAGCAGATTCAATGGCATCAATTGCCATTGTTTGGATTGAGTCAATGATGACCAAAGGTACGGCGTTGGCATGATCTAATGAGGCAATAATTTCACCAACATTTGTGCTTGAAGCAAGTAATAACGGAGATTCCTGTAAGTGAAGGCGGTGAGCTCTCATACGGACTTGTTCAACAGCTTCTTCACCAGAAATATAAGAGCAAGGTTGACGTTGACTTAATAAGGCGGCAACTTGCAGCAATAGCGTTGATTTTCCAATGCCAGGGTCCCCCCCAACAAGAATGACTGACCCTGGGACAAGGCCACCTCCACAAACACGATCAAATTCGGCAAGACCTGTTAAAGCGCGTGGTAGAGTTGGCGATTGATCGGCCAATTTTGTAAATTCAATAACTTTTCCGCGGGTTTGTTTATGATGTTTAAGAGCAGGAGAAGAAGTTTGAACTTCTTCAATGAGAGTATTCCAACTCTCACAGCCACTACATCGTCCTATCCAACGAGGGTGACTCATACCACACTGTTGACATACATAGAGAACAGCGGGCTTTGCCATATTATTTTACGTCCACTTTAATAGGGCCTTGATTGCGACCATGGATAAATTGTTGGACATAAGGGTTGTCAGTTTTTTCAATATCTTTGGCGGGACCTTGCCAGACAATTTTTCCCTGATAGATCATAGCAATTTTGTCTGCAATTTTTTTAGCACTTGCCATATCATGTGTAATTGTAATTGCTGTTGCGCCTAATTCATCCACACTTGCCCTGATCAACTCATTAATGACCCCCCCCATAATAGGGTCAAGCCCTGTTGTGGGTTCATCAAAAAACAAGATTTCTGGTTTAGGTGCAATTGCCCGCGCAAGCGCAACACGCCGTTGCATACCTCCTGAAAGCTCTGCAGGGTAAAGATCTGCAACTTCGGCCGGTAAGCCAACTGAGGCCAACTTTTCGATAGCATATGCTCGTGCTTGTGTACGAGTCATTTTCTTTTCTTGGAGTAAAACAAAACTAATATTCTCCCAAACAGGAAGACTATCAAATAAGGCAGAACCTTGGAAAAGCATGCTTATTTTATGGCGTATAGCATCTAAGTTAGTGCGAGAGGCATTAATGACTTCTTGTTGATCAATTTGAATGGTACCTTTATCAGCATGAATAAGCCCAAGAATACATTTCAACATCACAGATTTACCTGTGCCTGAGCCACCGATAATTACTAAGGATTCACCTGAGAGGACTTCTAAATTCAGTCCTT
Source organism: Caedibacter sp. 38-128 (assembly GCA_001898705.1). GTDB lineage: Bacteria > Pseudomonadota > Alphaproteobacteria > Caedimonadales > Caedimonadaceae > Paracaedimonas. The sequence goes on along the minus strand of MKUU01000050.1, from coordinate 29,943 downwards.
GCAGTACTTTCTTAGGCCCAAATGCTTTATGGACATCTTTTAAAAAAATTCTTGGAAGTTTATGTTTTGTCATTTATCAAAGAAAACCGCCGTCAATAAGTAGTTAAAAATAAGAATTAAAATTGAAGAAGAGACGACAGCATTTGTGGTTGCACTCCCAACTCCTTGGGCACCACCCTGCGAATAGTATCCATGGTAACACCCCATAATCGTAATGCAAAAACCAAAAACAGCAGCTTTAACAAGTCCTGAAATTACATCCATTGCTTTTAAGTATTGAAGTGTTTGATGCAGATAATTTCCAGGGTTAAATCCAAGTTTATAGATTGAAACAAGATACCCACCAAAAACCCCAATAATATCTGCAACTAAAACTAAGAGAGGAAGCATAAGTGTACCAGCAATAATACGAGGCATGACAAGATATTGAAATGGATCAGTTGATAGAGTTGATAAGGCATCAATTTGTTCAGTTACGCGCATGGTGCCAAGTTCAGCTGCAATTGCTGCTCCGATACGGCCTGCAACCATTAAACCTGCGAGAACAGGGGCGAGTTCGCGCGTTACGGATAATACGACGACTGTTGCCACAGCACCTTCAGCAGAGAAACGTGCAAAGCCTGTATAACTTTGTAAAGCAAGCACCATTCCTGTAAATGTTGCGGTTAATCCCACAACAGGAAGGGAAAAATATCCAATATCAATGGCTTGTTTTAAAACTTGACGTGAGTAATAAGGGGGGCGAATACCTATAGCAAGGGCCTGACTCATAAAAACGATAAAGTGTCCCGTTCCTTGAAGAAAATTTAAAAAAAGTCGCCCAATATTCGCGCAAAAAGAAATCATTCTTAAGGTCTCAAAAAGTTCAAAATTTTGTCTTTCAACTCTTGGAAATTAGCATGTTTTTAGTTTCTATAAAAGAGGGGCTTGTTATAAAATGTGTTTTTTATATAAGTAATTGAATATAAAAATTAATAAAGCGGAAAACAAAGGGTTTTTTCTTGATTTTTTTTTGTGTAATTTATTATAATGATAATAGTTGAGTGGCTAAGAAGGTCTTCCTTGATTTCATGGTTGAGAATTTTTAAAGAAGCAGCAATTTAATAAGTTTATTATAAAATCAGTTACTTTTTTGTCATTCTTAAGAAATTAAGAAAACTATAAAATAAAGAATAATTAATTTGAACAGGATAAGAGGCGATCTTCAAAAGTTTTAATATAAAGGGTGATCCATCGTAGTGGTATTAATTAAATTAACTTTTTAAGATTAAACATCTGTCGTGAAAAATGCTTGCCTGTTTTCACAAAGAAGACTATGCAAAAGGAAATAATTTGATTTGGAAAGCTAATATGCAAGCATATTCATATTTAAACTCTTTATGGCAACGTGGAAAAGATTTTTTAGGTGTTGATGCGCCTATTCTTGCAGGGGCGATGACTTGGGTTTCAGAGCGTCATTTAGTGTCAGCCATTTCAAATGCGGGAGGGTTTGGGGTAATTGCTTGTGGAGCAATGGAACCACATCACCTTGATCAAGAAATTAGCGAAACAAAAAAACTGACAAATCGTCCATTTGGAGTGAATTTGATTACACTCCATCCTGCTTTGAATGAGCTTATCGAGGTTTGTATTCAACATCGTGTCAGCCATATTATTTTAGCAGGTGGGCTGCCGAGTGCTGAATCTATTAAGGCAGTTAAAAATGCTGGAATTAAGATGATATGCTTTGCCCCAGCGCTGGCTTTAGCTCGACGATTGGTCCGCATGGGAGTTGATGCTTTAGTGATTGAAGGGCACGAAGCTGGAGGGCATATTGGTCCTGTGACAACCTCTGTTTTGGCGCAAGAAATTATTCCTGTTTTAAAAGAAGTGCCTATTTTTGTTGCTGGCGGAATAGGTCGTGGTGAAGCCATTTTAAGTTACCTTGAGATGGGGGCGTCAGGATGTCAGTTGGGGACACGTTTTGTTTGTGCCTCAGAATGCAAAGCTCATTCTAAATTTAAGCAAGCTTTTATCCGAGCTTCTTCTCGAGATGCTATTATTTCTCCTCAACTTGATGCGCGTTTTCCCGTGATTCCTGTACGTGCCTTAGAAAATGAAGGGACCCAAAAATTTGTCGAATTTCAACGACAAGTTATCCAACAAGTTAATACGGGTGAAGTTGATCTTAAAGAAGGGCAACTTAGGATTGAGAAATATTGGGCGGGCGCTTTGCGACGTGCCGTTGTTGATGGTGATATTGAAACAGGCTCGGTTATGGCGGGACAAAGTGTTGGTCTTGTAGATAAAGAGCAACCAGCTAAAGAAATTATTGAAGAACTTATTGCCCAAGCAATAGCCGCAATTGAAATGCGGGAAAAAGTAAAAATAGCTTAATTAAAAAATCTGAATAAAGAGTTTAGAGGTAATTAATAAGCTATTCTTCTGATGATAAGAAAATTTCTTAATTAAAAAAATCAAAAAAGATAATTATTGTTATTTAAGTGAGTATATCTGCTTGATGTACTAGAAGTTAAGTACTTATTGTTCTCAATTATTTTATAAATACAATATGGTAATAATTTTTTTATCATTCCATAATATAAAAAAAATTTTAGATAAAAGCGTTAAATATCGATTTATTAACTTATAAATTTACGTATAAGATTTTTAGACGGATTGACTTGTTTTTAAGATATAGCTATTTATTTTATAGTAACTTAAGGGGAAGTGATTGAATGGATGCTAAGAAAAAGGCAGTAAAGAAGGCAGAACCTTTGGAAAAAAAAGAGTCTGTTGAGCCAATTGAGAAGAATTCTCCGACTAAAGAGATTAAAATCCCTCAACATGTAGGTCATCATTTTCGGAAGATTAGAGAGCGTAAACATTATACAATAGGAGAAGTTTCTGAAATTTTAAGGATTGGGGGGCGATATCTTGAAGCCATTGAAGAAGGAAATACAGAACAGCTTCCTGAGAGAGTTTATACTTTAGGTTTTGTTCGAGCTTATGCTCAGTTTTTAGGAGAAAAACCATTAAAATGTGTAGAGCTTTTTAAACAACAAATTTTACTTGAAAATCAAAGCGTTCAATTAAATCTCCCTGAAGCTTTAAGGAAATCAACAACACCGAATAGGTTATATTTACTTGTATCTATTGGGGTTGTTGTTAGTGTTCTATTGTTTTGGCTTATTATGAATTCAATTTCTAAAGAAAAACAAGAAATACCAGACTCTACGCCATCTGATAAAACATTAATGAGATCTGAAAAACTTGACCCTGCTCAGGATCAGTTTCAAAAAGATACTTCTGTAAAATCAATTGAAGAAGCTTCTTTATCACCGACATTAAATCTTCCTAAACAAAATGAAGTTGATAAAACAACTGAAAGTTTAACGCCTACAAATAATGATAAGACTCCTTCAGAAAAATTTGAGGACGGAGAAAATAAAATAACAGAACAATCTGCGGATAACGTATCGATTGTTGAGAAAAAGGCACAAAATATAGCGACAAATATAAAGTTGAGTTGTATTGACGAAGCTTGGGTCCAAATAAAAAATGCTCACGGAGAGGTTATTTTTGTAAAAACAATGTTACCTGGAGAGACATTTGATGTTCCGCAAAAAGAAGGTTTACTTTTATTCACAGGGAATGCAGGTGGCATTAATGCAATCATTGGAGAGAATCCTCCAAAGCTTTTAGGTGAAAAAGGTGAAGTTAAACAACATATTTTGCTAGACGCTCAGCCATTACTCTCTTATCTTAACGCACGTAAAATATAATAAACGAGCTGAAGAACCTTTAACCAGGAACTTAAGCTAAAACCAATGGAGTATATTCGTGTTTCAGCCTGTTCGTGGGACGCATGACTTATTGCCTGATGAATGTCGTCAATACCGCTTTGTCGTAAAAGAAGCAATGAAAGTAGTGCGTTATTATGGTTTTGATGAAATCTCAACGCCTATATTTGAGTTTTCGGGCGTTTTTCATCGACTGGGTGAAACATCTGATGTTGTAAGTAAGGAAACTTATACATTTAAGGATAGAGGCGGCGAGGAGCTCACTCTACGTCCAGAAGGGACGGCAGGCGTTGTGCGGGCAATCATTTCCAATGGTATGGCTCAACATGCGCCTTTAAAACTTTCTTATGCAGGTCCTATGTTTCGATATGAACGTCCGCAAAAAGGTCGTTATCGACAATTTGATCAGATAGGCGTTGAGCTTATAGGAACAGCAACTCCTGTTGCAGATGTCGAAGTCATTGCAATGGCTCATCATATTTTAAAGGTTTTAGGGGTTGACTCTAAAGTTAAACTTGAAGTCAATACTTTAGGGGATTATGAAAGCAGAGAGGCTTATAAAAAGGCTCTTCTAGCTTATCTTACGCCATTGCGTTCTAAATTATCTCCTGAAAGCCAAGACAGACTTGAGCGTAACCCATTGAGAATTTTAGATTCTAAATCCGAACAAGATCAAGCAATAGTAAAAGAAGCTCCCGTTTATAGCGATTATTTAAATGCAACTTCAAAAATATTTTTTAAGGATGTTTGCGAGGGATTAGAAGTATTAGAGATTCCTTATAAAATTAATACGCGGTTAGTGCGTGGATTAGATTATTATTGTCATACAACATTTGAATTCATCACAGATGCATTAGGGGCACACAGTGCAGTTATAGCGGGAGGTCGTTATGACAATCTTGTTGAAATGATGGGAGGACCACATCTTCCTGGTGTTGGTTGGGGGGCAGGTGTTGATCGTCTTGCCCTATTAGGGCCAGAACTGCCAAAGACGATGGCTCCGGTAGCGATGATTCCTCTAGGAGATGAGGCTGAAAAGGTCTGCTTTAAGCTAGCTCAGGACCTCCGGTATAAGGGAATTTTTGTTGATATGGGTTATCATGGAAATTTATCTAAACGGTTAAAACGCGCCGATAAAATAAATGCAACTCATGCTATTATTATTGGTGAAGATGAAATAAGAGCACAAGAAGCTCTTGTGAGAGATTTTATAACAGGGGCTCAGGAAAAAGTTTCTTTTACCAAACTGATTGATAAATTAATAAAGGAATAATAAGCGTGAGTTTTGATAATAAGCTAAATCAGGTCCTTGCACGTTATCACGAGCTTGGAGATATGCTTGGTACGGGAAATCATGAAAGTGGACAAGAGTTTGTTCGCCTTTCGAAAGAGTATTCAGACCTTAAAGATGTGGCTGAAGCTATTACATTATTACGTAAAGAGCAAAGTGAGATCAAAAATTTAGAAGAATTACTTCAGGATTCTACTCTTGATGCAGAATTTAAAGTACTTGCAGAAGAAGATTTAAGAGCTCGAAAGGAACAAATTCCTAACCTTGAGCATCAAATAAAAGTTCTTTTGTTGCCCAAAGATGTGGATGACGAACGTAACGTTATCCTTGAAATCCGAGGAGGTGCTGGAGGCGATGAAGCCGCTTTATTTGCAAGTAATTTATTGCGTATGTATCAACGCTACGCTGAAGGTTTAAGATGGCGTTTTGAGATTATAAGCTTAACTGATACAGGTATTGGCGGCATAAAAGAGGTAAGTGCTTCAGTGATGGGGAAGGGGGCTTACTCACGTCTTAAATTTGAGTCAGGGGTTCATCGTGTTCAACGTGTGCCAGCAACCGAGTCACAAGGTAGAATTCATACTAGTACAGCCACTGTCGCTGTTTTGCCTGAAGTAGAAGATGTTGACATTGTGATTGAAGAAAAAGACCTACGAATTGATGTGTATCGCTCAAGTGGACCAGGTGGTCAATCAGTGAATACAACCGATAGTGCCGTTCGGATTACACACATTCCTTCTGGTCTTGTCGTGCAACAGCAAGATGAAAAATCACAGCATAAAAATAAGGCAAAAGCGCTTAAAATTTTAAGGGCAAGGCTCTATGACCTTGAAAGACAAAAACGTGAGGCTGAAAGGTCAGCATCTCGAAAAAATCAAGTTGGATCTGGGGATCGTTCTGAACGTATCCGTACTTATAATTATCCACAAGGCCGTGTAACTGATCATCGCATAAACTTAACATTATATAAGTTGGAGCAGGTCATGGAAGCAACAGCTTTGGATGAATTACTTGATGCTCTTATTACTGAAGATCAAGCAAGCCGCCTTGCTGATGTTGCTGAGTAATGTCGTTAACAATTTGCGATGTACTTTTAGACGCTCAGAAAAAACTAAAGCAAGTAGGAATTATAAATAGCTATCAGGAAGCACGGTTGCTGCTTAAGTACGCTTTAAATTTTTCTCTGGAAGAGATCCTCGTTTCTCCTCATAAACAATTGACACCCAAACAGCTTGAAAAATATGAAAATTGGGTATTAAGAAGATCTTTACATGAGCCTCTTTCAAAAATCAGAGGGGAAAAAGAATTTTGGAGTTTGCCTTTTATTGTAAAGGCTGAGACTTTGGACCCTCGACCAGATAGCGAAACATTAATAGAGGCAGTTCTTAAAACGTATCCTCCTGGGGAAACAGTTTTTAATATTCTTGATTTGGGGGTGGGGACAGGCTGTCTAATTATCAGCTTGCTTCATGAATATCCTTATAGTCTTGGAGTCGGAGTTGATAAATCAGCACCAGCTTTAGAGGTTGCTCGCCTTAATTTAGAAAGATTTAATCTACAAGATCGGCTTAGGCTTATGCAGACTTCATGGGGAGAAGGGCTAGGTGAAGAGTTTGATATTATTATTTCAAATCCGCCATATATTGCTGAAAATGAGCGACAAGTGCTTTCACCTGAAGTCATCCAATATGATCCAGAAATGGCATTATTTGGGGGAGAAGACGGTTTGGAAGCTTATCGCTCTTTAGCGCCTCACGCTTTTCGCTTGTTAAAGTTTTCAGGGCATTTATTTCTTGAAATCGGCCAAGGACAAGAAAAAGCTATTGAGGAAATTTTTGAAGAGTCGGGACTTATCATCCAAGAATGGATCCCAGATTTATCTGGGATCATTCGTTGTGGAATCTTTCAAAAAGCACCTAAATAAACAGGATATTAATGTTATTTTTGTTCGGGTGGTAATTGAACGCGAATATGTAGTTCTTCAAGTTGCTTTTGTGTTACCTCCGAAGGAGCACCCATTAATAAATCTTGGGCTTGTTGATTCATTGGGAATGCAACAATTTCACGTAAGTTTGGTTCTTCAGCAAGAAGCATTACAATTCGATCAATGCCAGGTGCAGAGCCACCATGAGGTGGTGCTCCATATTTTAAGGCATTCAACATTCCACTAAATTGCGTTTCAACTTTTTCACGTGTGTAGCCTGCAATTTCAAAAGCTTTATACATAATTTCAGGTTTGTGGTTACGAATAGCTCCACTAGAAAGCTCATAACCATTGCAAATGATATCATATTGATAAGCTTTGATGTCTAAGGGATTTTGAGTGAGTAAAGCTTCAAGACCTCCTTGAGGCATTGAAAAAGGATTATGAGAGAAATCTATTTTTCTTTGGTCCTCATTATACTCAAACATGGGAAAATCAACAACCCAGCAGAATTTAAAGCAATTCTGTTCGATCATGTTAATTTCTTGAGCAATTTTCTGACGTGCTTGCCCTGCAAGTTTCTCGGCTTCTTTTTTTTGCGCACAAACAAAGAAAACAGCATCACCTTCTTGAACATTTGTTAATTCTTTCAAACGTTCAAGTCGTGCTTCATCTAAAAATTTTGCAATAGGTCCCTTCGCAACGCCATCTGAAAAAATAATATAACCGAGGCCTGGAGCACCTTGTGTTTTTGCCCAATCATTTAAGTTATCAAAGAATTTACGTGATTCTTTAGCTGCAGTGGGGGCTGGGATGGCTCTAATAACGGATCCTTGAGCGATTGCGTTCGCAAAGACGCTAAACTCTGAGTTTTCAAAAACTTCATTTGCTTGGGAAATAATGAGAGGATTTCGAAGATCTGGCTTATCAGAACCATACTTAAGCATAGCGTCCTCATAAGTAATACGTGGGAAGGGAGCCGGGGTAATAATTTTATTTTTCCCGAATTCAGTAAAGAGACCATGTAGTACAGGCTCAAGAGCCGCAAAGACATCTTCTTGAGTTACAAAGGACATCTCAAAATCTAATTGGTAAAATTCGCCTGGCGAACGATCTGCACGCCCATCCTCATCACGGAAGCAAGGCGCAATTTGGAAATATCGATCAAAGCCAGCAATCATGAGGAGTTGCTTAAACATTTGAGGCGCTTGCGGTAAAGCATAAAATTTTCCCGGATGAACACGTGATGGGACTAGGAAATCTCGGGCGCCTTCCGGAGAGCTTGCAGTAAGGATAGGTGTTTGAAATTCCATAAAACCTTGCTCAATCATACGGTGGCGAATTGAAGCAATAATTTGACTGCGCAAAACGATATTTGCATGCATTTTCTCTCTGCGCAGATCCAAAAAACGATAACGAAGTCTTGTTTCTTCGGGGAATTCTTGATCACTATTAATTTGGAGAGGAAGGAGATCTGCATTCGAGTCAAGAATACATTCTTCAATCGCCAATTCAATGGCACCTGTTGACATTTTAGTGTTTGTTGTTTCAGGGGTTCTCTGAATCACTTGCCCCGTAAGTGTCACAACACTTTCATGTCGAGCAGATTCTAAAGTTTTAAAATGGGGATTTTTAGCTTCAATAACACATTGGGTAATCCCGTAATGATCTCGTAAGTCAACAAATAAAAGGTCGCCATGATCTCTTTTTCGATGAATCCATCCTGAAAGGCGGACTTTTAATCCTACATGTTCGATTTTCAATTCATTACATTTATGTGTACGATAAAGATGCATAGTTTCTCTTTCTAAATTTTATGTTGAGGTAAAATAGCAATTTATATTGCTTTTTGCTAGAATTCTTCTCTTAAAGTGAAAAGGATATTTGTATGGAATTAATTTCAATAACTGAAAATTTAATAACCTTTTGTAAAAAAATAGAAAATGAAGACTTTATTACGGTTGATACCGAATTCATTCGAGAGGATACTTATTGGCCCAAAGTTTGTTTAATACAAATAGCTGGAGAACAAGAAACAGCTCTTATTGATCCTTTGAGTAATGAAATTGATCTTTTGCCACTTTTCCAAATTATGAAAAACGAAAATATTACCAAGGTATTTCATTCTGCTTATCAAGATTTAGAGATCTTCTATCTCCTAATGAAAGAGCTTCCAAAACCTATCTTTGATACTCAAATTGCTGCAATGGTTTGTGGTTTTGGAGAATCTGTAGGCTATGAGACGCTTGTAAAGTCGATTATTAAAACTCCTTTAGATAAATCAAGTCGTTATTCAAATTGGGCGCGGCGTCCTCTGACAGATAAACAATTAAAATATGCAGCGAATGACGTTATTTTCTTAAGAACAATCTATCAAAAACTTTTAGAGCGTCTTCAAAAGAATGATCGATTTTTATGGATAGGAGAGGAAATGGAGGAATTGCAAAATATTGATTCCTTTAAAACTCAGCCAGAAAAAGCATGGCAGAGATTGCGCCCAAGAAGTGGAGAGCCCAGATTTTTGGCACGTTTACAAGCACTTAGTGCTTGGCGTGAACGAGAGGCCGAACGTATAAATATTCCAAGAGGTCGGATGCTTCGTGATGAAATACTTATTGAAATTGCAGCGCATAATCCAATCTCTTTAGAAGAGTTGTGTCAAATCAGAGGAATTTCAACAAAACTAGCAACTGGATCTGTGGGCGCCCAAATCATTAATACTCTCAGCGCAGCGAACTTGATTCCGATTGAAGAATGTCCAACGCTTCACGCTAAAATAGAAAAATTAGGGGCTTCTTCTATCTTAATTGACTTATTAAGAGTTATTTTAAAAATTAAAAGTCAAGAATCCCATGTTGCTGAAAAGCTTATTGCAACAACTAAAGATCTTGATGCAATGATTATGTTAAAAGAAGAAGCCCCCATCCATGCTCTTAAAGGATGGAGATATGAAATTTTTGGGAAGATGGCACTCGATTTTTTGAATGGAAAAGTTTCAATTTCTCTTGAAGAGCAAAAAATATGTGTGACAGAAAATAAACCACCTTCATTATAAAAACTTTGCGTGAAGAAGGATTTTCTCGTAGTGTGACCCAAAAATTTAATGAGAATTTGCATCATGAAAATACTAAAAATATTTTTAAGTTTAGGTGTTTTAATTTTGGGGGGTATTTTTTTATTTAAAGATGGAGCTAAGCCATCCGTTCAAGCCCTTAAAGTTATTGCTATTAGCCAATTAGTTGAACATCCTTCTCTTGAAGCGGTAAGGCAGGGGATTTATGATGTACTTTTTCATAGTGGTTTAAAAGAAGGAAAAGATTACAAAATCATTTATAAAAATGCTCAAGGAAATATGAGTATTAATAATCAAATTGCACAACAGTTTGCTGGTATAAAGCCAGATGTTATGGTGGCCATTTCGACACCAAGCGCACAATCTCTTGCCTCTGCTTCTTATAATAAAGAAATTCCTCTTGTGTTTGCGGCTGTAACTGATCCTTTGCAGTCAAAGCTCGTTAAAGATTTAAATAAACCTGGGAGCTTTATTTCTGGTGTGAGTGATCTGCCTCCTTTACAAGCTCAAATTGAATTGATTCGTGACCTTTTTCCAACAGCTAAGAAAATTGGAGTTTTATACAATCCCGCAGAAATTAATTCGGTAAAGACAGTTAGTGAATTTCAGGCTCTAGCGCAAAAGTTACATTTTGAGCTTTTACTAGCTCCCACAACAAGGAGTTCAGAAGTACTTTTTGTTGCCCAAAATTTAATTGGAAAAGTAGATGTTTTGTATATTCCCCAAGATAATACCGTTGTTTCTGCAATCCCTTCTTTGATTTCTTTGCAATATGAAAAAAAGATTCCATGTTTTACAAGTGATGAAGTGCTTGTTCAAAAAGGGGCCCTTGCTGCTATTGGTACGAGTTATTATGAGCACGGGAAACAGGTTGGAGAAATAGTACTTAAATTTTTAGAAAATACAGAAAATTTACAAATTCCTGTGGCGTTTCCGCAAAATCCTCAAATCTATGTTAATCACACGACAGCAATGCATTTAGGGTTAAATATCCCAGACAAAATCGCTCAAAAGGCAAAAATTTATAAGCTAAAAAAATAATTTAATATGCGCCAATTTTCAAAAATTAGTTGAAATTTAAGGTATAATTATGAGATTGTAAATGGTTGTATGACAGCTTTATACGCTAAAATTTGAAATGTAGTTAACTGAAATTGTCTTGTTAGCAATAATAAGAGATATGGTAAAAGGCAAAGAAATAAAAGTAAAGGAGCCCTATCATGACCATTAAATACAAGCTCATTCCAACTTTGAAGGGCTTCAGAGATTTTTTTGGTTTATTTTATACAAGGTTCCTAACAATTATAGCTTGTTTTAATTTGTTAGTATCCGTTACGCACTCAGAAGAGAACAAACCACTTATTACCGTTATACAAATAATCGATCATCCTTCTGCCAATGCTGTGAGAGAAGGAATTAAAAAATCTCTTGAAGAACTTGGTTATACTGATGGTAAAACGATACGCTGGATTTATAAAAATCCTCAAGGGAATAGTGCAACTAATATTCAAATTGCCCAACAATTTGTAAGTATGAATCCAGACATTATGGTGGCCATTGCAACACCAAGCGCTCAGGCTTTGGTCTCTGCTGCTCGTAAGAGTAATATTCCGATTGTTTTTGCTGCTGTGACTGATCCAATAAATGCGGGTCTCGTCAAGGATCTCAAGAAGCCTGGAGACTTTGTTACGGGAGTGAGTGATTTTCCTCCTCTTGAAAGACAAGTAACGCTTATTAAGAAAATGCTCCCTCATGCTAAAATTATAGGTGGTATTTATAATCCAGGGGAAATTAATTCTGTTAAGCAATTTAAGCTTTTTGAAGCGCTTGCAAAAAAAGAAGGCTTCGAAGTTTTATCTGCCACAGCTATAAAAACATCTGATGTTCATGCGGCTGCTTTAAGCCTTATTAAAAAAGTTGATGCTTTTTACATCCCTCTAGATAATACTGTTCTTTCTGCGATGGATAGCCTAATTAAGCTACAGTTTGACTTTCAGAAACCAATCTTCACAAGTGAGACAGATTCTGTTTTACAAGGTGCTTTAGCAACCGCAGGAGCCCACCTTTTTGATATTGGAAAAAGTGCGGGAAAAATGGTTGCTCGTATTTTGCAAGGAGAAAATGTTGGAGATATTGCCATCGAAACAGCAAGAGTTTCTAAGATAACAGTGAATATGAAAACCCTAAGTAGCTTAAACCTGAAGCTTCCGGAAGATACAGACTTCAACATTGAAAAAATTGGGCTTGAAGGCTCTTTAAATCAAGAAAGATAGAGGGATGAACGAATTACAATTTTTGGGAGCAATCGAGCTTGGATTAATTTATGGGATGGTTGCTTTAGGCGTTTATCTTTCCTTTCGTGTCTTAGATTTTCCTGATTTAACGGCTGATGGCTCTTTTCCTTTAGGTGCAGCGCTTGCCGCAACTTTAATTTCTCAGGGTCAGGATCCATGGTTATCTACATTATGTGCTGTCTTAGGCGGATGCGTATCAGGTTTATTTACAGCATGGCTCAGTGTGCGCTGGAAAATCTTAAACTTGTTAGCGAGTATTTTGACAATGCTGGCTCTTTACTCTATCAATTTACGAATTATGAAGGGCCCTAATGTCACAATCATGATGGATATAAAAACAATTTTTAGTCCATTTGAAACATTCTTTACCGCAAAAATAGCAGGAACAATTCTTCTATTAAGCTTGATTGCCTTAGTTGCTGGTGTTTCATTGTGGTATTTTTTGCTGACAAAAACTGGACTTGCTTTACGAGCAACTGGAACCAATCCACGTATGGCTCAAGCTCAAGGCATAAAAACAAAAGGAATGATTCTTTTGGGCATTTCTTTAAGCAACGGGCTGATTGCTTTAGGGGGGGCATTGTTTGCTCAACATCAAGGGTTTGCTGACGTTACTATTGGAAATGGAACTATTATTATGGGACTTGCGGCCGTAATCATTGGTGAAGTCGTTTTTCCTACGAGAAGGATTTGGTTAACTCTTTTTGCTTGTATTATTGGAACGATCCTCCATCGTTTTGCGATTGCTCTGGCTCTCAATGCGGATGGCCTTGGGTTACAGGCGACTGATCTTAATTTGGTGACAGCAGCTATTGTAATAATAGCGATGATACTTCCACGTTTAAAAGAAGCAACAGCAAATAAATTAATAGGACGGGGTCACGCATGATTAGGCTTGAGAAAGTACGCGTTTTATTTAATCAAGGAACAGCGTTAGAAAAAGTTGTCTTAAAGAATGTTTCTCTGACCATTGAAGAAGGGGAAATTGTCACCGTAATTGGGGGGAATGGGGCTGGGAAATCAACTCTTCTTAATGTTTTAACTGGAGATATCAATATTTCACAGGGAAGGATATTTTTTGAAGAAACTGATGTTACACGGTGGTCTGCGGCAAAAAGAGCAAGTATGGTTGCTCGCGTATTTCAAGACCCTTTGGTAGGAACGTGTGGAAGTTTAACTGTTGAAGAAAATCTGGCTTTAGCATTTTATCGTGGTAAAAACCTTGGTCTTGGATTTGCGCTATCGCCTAAAAATCGTAAAGCTTTTACAACCTTTCTTGAAAGATTAAATTTAGGGCTTGAAGCGAGACTTAAGGATCCTATAGGGTTGCTTTCAGGTGGGCAGCGTCAAGCTATTTCGTTGATTATGGCAGTCCTTGCCCCAATGCAGATATTAGTTCTTGATGAGCATACAGCGGCGCTTGATCCTCGAACTGCAGCTTTTATTATTCAGCTTACGCGTAATATAATTTTAGAGAAGAATCTAACAGTGTTAATGGTGACTCATAGCATGCATCAAGCCCTTGAGGTAGGGAATCGTACGCTTATGTTGACAGAAGGCGAGATAGTTTTTGATGTTAAAGGTGCAGAGCGCTCAAAATTAAAAGAAGATGACCTTTTACGACTCTTTAAAGAAGTCGTTCATAAAACAGGTGAAGAGGATGAAATTTTACTAAATGTATAATTGATTTGCATCTAGATTAAAAATCTCTCTTTCTTTACGTTTTTTAAATAAAACCTCCATTACACTTAAATTATGGGTAATGGAGTACATGAGAATGATAAAAGAATCCTATAGATTTATGCAAACTAAAGATGGTGCAAAAATACGTATAGGATTCTGGCCGGCATACCAGCAAGCTCAAACAACCGTCCGTACAGTCGTCTTACTTCAAGGACGGGCTTCATTTATGGAAAAATATCAAGAAATGATAGAGATCTTATGCTTAAGAGGCAACAATGTTTGGGCGTTGGATTGGCGTGGACAAGGGCTTTCAAGTCGAGTGCTTCCAAATCATCATAAATTACATATTGATTCCTACGACACGTATCTCCAAGATTTTCATCAATTTATGACTGAATATGTAAAACCAAAGCAACAAACTCAGTTGATTTTATTAGGTCAATCAATGGGAGGGCATTTAGCTTTACGTTATTTAAGTGAATATCAAAATATTTTTGATGGCGCTGTTTTAGTTGCACCTATGATTGACGTTAAAACAGGCGCTTACCCTAAATTTTTAGCTAAATTACTTGCTCAATCTGCATGTTTTATTGGGTGCCAAGATGCTTATATCTTTGGGCAAGAAAACTATAATCCTATACATGAGCATTTTGAAGGCAATTACTTCACACATGATAGGCAACGCTATTTTGCCCATAGAGATTTACAACTTAAAAATCCTGGTCTTGTGTCAGGAGGAGGAACTTATGGTTGGCTTCAGGCAACATTTAAATCTATTCAAATGCTTCATCAATCAGACTATTTAAAACAGATTCGTGTTCCTCTTTTATTGATTGCAGCGGGCCAAGAAGAGCTAATAGACAACAGTTGTTTAGATTATATTGCTGAAAATTTGCAAAAATGTCAGGTTAAAATTTATGAACACTCTCGGCACCAAATATTCATGGAAACTGATGCAATCCTTGAACAATTTTGGGCTGATTATGATTCTTTTATTGAGCAGAACTTTGGTGTCTTTGAGCAAGCTTTAGCGAAACGCAGGCTCATCGAATCCTCGGAGCTTTCTGGAGTGCAAGGACGAGACTCCGCGTTCGCGAATGATACGAATCGCCTCCAGCCCAATTATTAAATGCTGCTGTACTCTTTCACGATAAAAATTGTTCGCCATTCCCCGGAGTTTAATTTCTCCATGTATTGGTTTATCTGAAACACAAAGCAATGTTCCATAAGGGACACGAAAACGAAGACCATTCGCCGCAATAGTTGCGGATTCCATATCTAATGCAACAGCCCGGCTTTGGTTAAATTTTTCATAAATTTCATCTGACCTTAATTCCCAATTTCGATTGTCTGTTGTATAAATGGTTCCAGTGCGTAATCGAAACTTTGCATCTATTCCCTGTAGACCTGTAACAGCAAGAACGGCGTCTTGAAGTGCTATTTGAACTTCTGCAATTGGAGGTACTGGCACCCATAAAGGGAGATCATCATCTAAAACACCGTCATCTCTTACATAACCATGGGCAAGAATATAATCTCCAAGGTTTTGGTTTCTTCTGAGAGCGGCGCAATGGCCCAAGGTAATCCAACAATGAGGACGTAAAACAGCTAAATGATCCGTGATATTTTTGGCATTCGCGGGACCAACACCAATGTTTATAAAAGTAATACCATTACCATCAGGTCGCTTCAGATGATAGGCTGGCATTTGAGGAAGGTGAATTGGATGTTCGCCTATCGTATGAAGCGTGTTAGATCCTGATTGGCTCGTAATCACATCTCCTGGGGTTACCAGAGCAGTATATTCATTGCCTTCAAGAAGCTTTTGCTCAGCAAAATGGATAAACTCACCTAAATAACGTTGATAGTTTGTTAACAAAATAAAATTTTGAAAATGCTCTGGAGACGTCCCAGTATAATGGTGAAGTCGATGAAGTGAAAAATCTACGCGCTCACCTGAGAAAAGCGCCAAAGGACGTGGACTATTCGCAAGGGGTTTATAAGTATGGTTAACAATATGATCATTAAGTCGCGTGAGATTAGGATGCTCAAAATTGAGGCGTAGCTGATCGATTTGTGATTCGTTAAGGCTTGTATTACTGAAATCAGCAATAAAGGCTAGAGGGATAGGCCATTCACTTCGACCCACAATGACAGGTTTTTTATATCTCTCAAGCAATAAAGAAATTTGCTCTTCATAGTAAGCTTCAAAAAACTCAGGATGCGTAAGTGTTGTGCCATAAAAACCTGGAGCATCCACAAAGCCATAGGAAAGGGCTGCATCTGATAGCTTGATATCAGCACTACTTATATAAATACCAACGTAAGGGTAACAACCTTCCTTAGGTGAAGCTGCATTTTTATCACCTTGCTTAAGTTTATCGTAAGCATGATTAATTATAGTAGAGCTTTCATTGTAAAGCTCTTTAATTTTTTGGACTGCAGCAGAAGCGTTTGTATATTCATGAATATCATAAATACGTACAGAACCTTCAATTAGTTCAGGTAAGGTTTGGAACATAGCTTTCCTTTAATTTTTTCTTTTTGAATCTAACGAAAAGAGTTTTTTAAGACTATTAAGATCTGGCCCCCCAGGAATAATAACATCCCCGTAAATTAGCGTAGGAGTCGCATCTATACCAAGGCTTGAAGCTAATGTTTCATTTTCAACAATTTTCTTCTCAACAAGACTAGATGCCAAGTCAGTTTTAAATTTATCTATGTCCAAGCCAATTTTCTCTGCAATATTAAAAATGTCTTGCTCAGTCATATCTGGGCTTGCTTCAAATACAGCATTTTGAAATTCAGCATATTTTCCTTGGTTTTTAGCTGCAAAGATGGCTCGTACAGCTAATTTAGAAATCTCTCCAAATATTGGTAAATCTTTGAATATAATTTTTACATCTTTTAATTCTGGATCTTGGGGAACCATGTTTAAAATTGTGTGGAATTTGCGACAATGTCCACAAAAGGGATCCATAAACACAACAAGTTTTTTGTGACCTTGCGGGTTTCCAATAAATGGATCGCTGGACTTATTGAATATTTCGCCTGCATTTTTTGAAATGATAGATTTATTTTGAGATGTTTGTTCCTGTTGGCGCTTTTCTTGAAGGTTTTGAAAAGCTTTTTCCAAGACTTCTGGCTTCTTCAGTAAAAACTCTTCGACAACTTTTTCAATTCCATTTCGTTGTTCTTTTGAAAAGATATCTGCGCCAATAACTTTAGTTGTCGTGCACAAAAGTATAGGTAAACTTAACCCCATAATTTTTAAATTTTTCATACTATCCTCCCTTGTAAATTATAGATACTAAAAGATCCTCCTTTAGAGATCAATGAAAGTTTTAAAAAGAACTTATTTGCTGTTTTTTTAATTCGCGTTCTGCAAGTTCTTTTATATCTTCTGCACGAACTTTTTCTGGTCCTGCCGAGAGAAGATGCTCTGCTCTTTTTGCTTGATTTAGAGCAAGATCATATTTTCTAAAAATCAGTGCTTCTTCTGCAAGGCATAAAGCAGATATTCCAATATTCTTCTGCCGTCCGTGAGCAATTGCAAGTAAACGCCATGTAAAAGGATTTTCTTTTTCTTTCTGAAGTACTTTATTAAGTTCAAGAATAGCCTCACGATCATAGGTCTGAGTATTAGCTTCCAGAATAGCTTGGGCATAACTCAGTCTTATTAAGGCAGCATCGGGTTTTAAATTCTTGGCTTGTTGGTAAGCTTGAATGGCGGCAGGAACGTTTCCATTTTCAAAATTAATCTGTCCTTTTAATTCCCAAAAGTAAGGATCTTTAGGGAAATCGTGAAGTAAGCTTTCTATTTGTTTTAAAGATTCAGCTATCTTACTTGCGCGATAATAAGCAATAGCTCGGGCATAACGCGCTTCAACTGACGTGTTATTTTGCCCATATTTAAGAAAAATTTGTCCAGAAGGTAGCAAAAAAGCCTCTAGCTTAGCAAGAATTCGCTTATAAGATGTGTAAAATTTTTCAGGTAGTTTATTTGGTGTATAAGGTGAATTACCAATATGGTTTTTTAAAAATTCAACACGATCATGACTAAATGGGTGAGAACGCATATACAAATTTTGTCGTTCTATGCTTAAAAGTTCTTGCTTTTCAAGGAGTTGCATAAATTCGTAGAAGCCTTTTGAGGACCAATGAAGTTTATCAAGATATTTTACGCCAGCGCTATCGGCGCTACCTTCCTGTCCACGATTATAATGCATAAAAGTATTCTGAGCTACTTGCATGCCTCCCATCATTAACCCTGCTGCTGCATCGGCGTTTCCTGCTAGCATAGCTGCAGCTCCTAATACCATGCCGGCCATTGCCATTGTCGAGGCTTTGGAAGCCATTCCTTCACGACCAGCTAGATGACCTCCAGCAATGTGCCCCGTCTCATGAGCGAGGACACCAATAACTTGTTCAGGTGTTTTTGATTTTAAAATTAATCCAGAGTTAAGAAAAATTGAATATTCAGTTGTTGCAAAGGCATTAATATCTGAATCTGCAATGATAAAGATTCTTAGGTTTTCAGGTTTTAATCCCGCAGCTTGAAAAATAGGAGATGTAAAATCAATTAAAGTTGCTTCCACTTCCGCATCTCGAATAGTTGCACCTTCCTGAATGGATTGGGCACCTATGGAAAAAGAACTGAAAACCAAGCTTTTCAGCAATAGGACAAGCAAATTAAAATTAAGTTTCAAGATGTTATCTCTTTTAATCAAGTAATTTTGTCCACCATTTTCTCGTTGAAGTTTTTTTTGGTTTCTTAACCTCGGAGGTTGTATTTTCCTCAGAAGAGGTGCTTTTCTCTTTAACTTCTTCTTGTACTATAGTGGAATTTTTTTCCACTTTTTTATGAGGCGTTTCTTGAAAAGAAGTATCTAAAGTTCCTGTGGCTATCTTATTACCTTCAGATAAATGAGCAGAACTTTGACGTTTATTACGCGAGCGCCGGCGTCGGCGCCTTCCTCCATCTCGTTTCTCACTTTCTGGAACTAATTGTGAAACCTTATTTTCTGGATTACTTTCTTCTTCTGTTATGGGGCTAAATGCATCATGTTTATGATGCTGTTGGGGCTGTGAATGCATAGATCTAGAGTGATGACGCTTCTGTTTAGAATTTTTTTCTTCTAAAAGATTATCTTTAGCTGTGGAGATTTCAGATTTTGATTTAGTTTGCTCAGCTTCTCCAAGAGGACCTTCTGCATTTTTTCTTTTTATGCGATTAAGACGATATTGTGGGCTGATTAAGCTTTCATCGCCTTCAATGAAGACTTGCATGTTATGGCGTTCTTCAATCATCCTTAAATGTGGTCTTTTACTATTTAAAAGATAAAAAGCAATTTTTGGAGGTACGTGAACTAGAATCTCTGACATGCTCCCCTTGAAACCCTCATCTTCTATAGCTCGTAAGATGTAAAGAGAAGAGGATTCTATAGAACGTACAAAGCCAGTTGCATTGCAATGAGCACAAGGATGAGCTGTTGTTTCTAAGATACTAGGACGCAGCCTTTGTCGAGAGAGCTCAAGAAGACCAAAGGGGCTAATTTTTCCCATTTGTATGCGAGCACGATCATTTTTAAAAGCTTCTCTCACTCTTCTTTCAACGGCTGCAACATGGCGAGGCTCATCCATATCAATAAAATCGATAACAATAAGACCTGCAAGATCTCGTAATCTCACTTGTCTTGCAATTTCATCCGCTGCTTCAAGA
Source organism: Caedibacter sp. 38-128 (assembly GCA_001898705.1). GTDB lineage: Bacteria > Pseudomonadota > Alphaproteobacteria > Caedimonadales > Caedimonadaceae > Paracaedimonas. The sequence continues at coordinate 10,174 of MKUU01000050.1, read as the reverse complement.
TTAGTTTTTAAGGCAGTTTCTTCAATATGGCGCTCACGTGTTGACCTTCCAGAGTTAATATCTATAGAAACGAGAGCTTCTGTAGGATGGATAACAATTGAGCCACCTGATGAAAGTCTCACGGAAGGATTATACATCTCATCAATTTGAGCTTCGACCCCAAATTTTCTAAAAAGTGGAACAGTTGTGCTTTTATAATTTTGAACACGTTTTACATGGCTAGGCATTAACGTTTTCATAAAAGTTTTTGCAATTTTATATCCTTCTTCGCCATCTACTAAAATAGATTCAACATCTTTAGTATAAAGATCGCGAATAGCACGTTTAATAATGTCTTCCTCTTCATAAATAAGAGAGGGAGCAATTGATTCGAGGGTGTGCACGCGAATACCATTCCAGGTTCGCATAAGATATTCAGCGTCACGTTTAATTTCCATTTTTGTTCGTTCACGCCCAGCTGTTCGAATAATAAGTCCCATACCTTCTGATATTGCTAAATCATCCAATATTTCACGAAGGCGGTTGCGATCATTCGCGTTTGATATTTTTCGTGAAATTCCCCCACTGCGAGGTGAATTTGGCATAAGGACACAATAGCGACCTGCAATTGATAGAAAAGTTGTAAGGGCCGCACCTTTTCCACCGCGTTCTTCTTTTACGACTTGGATAAGCATTATCTGGTTTTTATGGATAACTTCTTGAATTTTATATCGCCGATGGAGGGAAGGGCGGCGAACGATAAGCTCATCTTCTTCGTGAGGAGGGGATTCGCCTCCCAACACTGAAATAGGCATGGAAAATCCATCTTCTGAAGTTTGTTCAGGAGATGAGGGGACTTTAGCATCTTCAACAGGAAGGGCAAGTTCATCGTTTTTTTCTTCAAGCTCTGATTGATGTAATTCAGCTTTTAGAGCTTCTCGATCAGAAACGGGAATACGGAAATAGTCAGGGTGTATTTCACTAAAAGCAAGGAAGCCATGTCTATTGCCTCCATAATCAATAAAGGCTGCTTGCAATGAAGGTTCAACACGTGCAACCTTGGCAAGATAGATATTGCCTTTAAAAATTTGTTTTGTGGTACTTTCAAAATCGAAATCTGAAAGACGATTATTTTCATCTATGACAGCAACGCGCGTTTCTTCTGGGTGCGCTGTATCAATAATCATTGTTTTTTTCATTTATTCTACTCCTGAGTCTGTCCTTTACAGTGAGGACATCAATTTATTCTCAAGAGCTACCAAAACATTAGGTGTATTTATTCATAGGAGGAGCAACCGATAAGACTCCTGCTTGATTGGAAACATTTTTCTTATATTTGAAAGTTGCACTGGGTAAAATTGCTATTTTTCCTACTTTCATTTTATAAACCTAAGACAATATTGCAATTTGGTATCTCTTAAAATTTAATTTTAACATCTACTGATGCTTAATTAACCCAGACCCGGTCATGATAAAATTAAGTCTTAGATAATCACAAACCTGAGTCACTATAAAATTTAGTTAAAATTACGATAACGTGCGTTTAGAAAATTATCAATATTTTTTGATAATTTAATAGAAATAAAACTTTTGTGACATATTGGGATGTTTTGAAAAGATTATCTTCAAGTATTATTTTATCGACAAAAAAGAATGCATCCTTCAAAAATAGGCAAATCGAAAGCTAAATTTAAGCGGTGCTAAAAAAATTGATGTCAATTTTAAAATTTTTATTTCTCGTAATTTTCACTTTTGGAAACAATGCAGATGCTACTCAAATGCGGGCAATAAAATGTGGTTGGTATTCTTGGGAACCATATCAATACATAAAAAAAAAGGAAGGTATTAATTATTTAATAGGACTAGATATTCATATTTTAAATGCTGTTGCTGATATTGCTGGATCTGAAGTTATTTATGAAGAGATTTCATGGCAGCAACATCAAGAAAAGTTGAAATCTGGGTTTTATGATATTGCTATGGGAGCTACCAAAACAACAGAACGCACAAAAAATTATTATTTTACAGTGCCATATCGTGAAAGTATTGATGCTCTCTTTATTCTTAAAGATTCTTCGAAAAAGCTTAATTTTCGAAATGTTTCCGAATTTATTTCAGCAATTAAACATCAGCAATTTAAATTAGGTGTAACAGAGGGATACTTCTACTCTTCTCCAGAACTAAATGATTTTATTAATGACAAACGTTATCAGCATTTAATTTTTAAAACGAGTAATACTCTCCAAAATATCATATGGTTAGAAAATAATCATATAGATGGTTTTCTTGCTGATCACGTTAATGGCACAACCATTGCTTGGCATAAGCGATTGCACGAAAAAATAGAAACGTATGAAATTAGTCGTAATCCAATACATTTTATGCTGAGTAAAAAATCTACATCTTTAAAAGAGTTAAGCAATATCAATAAGGCAATACAAAATTTTAAAAATTCTAAGGAATATAAATTAGCCTTTAAAACCTATTTGGTTGCTCCGCTCTTATTACAAAATATAGATAAGAAATGGTTTTATACTATTGATATAATTGGCACCGTAGCATTTGCACTATCAGGAATAATCATCGCCTATCGTATACATGCAACACTATTCACAACAATAACGCTTGCAATGCTTCCTGCAATTGGAGGAGGAATGATGCGTGATATTATTGTTGGTAGGCGCCCCTTAGGTGTTTTGCAGACACCAGATTATTTATTTGCAGTTTTTATTACTGTCTTTGCTTGTTATGTTGTACTGCAATTGTTGGCGTTTTTATCTTCGCGCCTTCGTTTTTATTCAAAAATGCGTCTAGATGTTAAATTTCTTGGGCGAGCTTTAGATGTTTTTGATGCTTTAGGGCTTGCAGCCTTTACAGTTATTGGTACAAATGTTGCCGTAATTTCAAAATGTGAGCCTCTTTGGTTGTGGGGCCCCTTGTTGGCAGCTATTACGGGGGCAGGAGGGGGAGTAATAAGGGATTTATTGCGACCAGACCGTCATGTTGTGAGTTTTATGGGGGAGCTCTATGCTGAAGTTGCGATAATTTGGAGCCTTTTTTTATCTGTTTTCTTACATTTGCATCATACTTATTTGTCTCCTGATGAAGTATTATGGGCAATTATTGTAACAATTGTAGGAGTTTTTACGACACGAATGGTCGTGAGTATTTTTAATATTAAGGGACCAAGCTTTTTATCTAAACAAAAGTAGTGAGTTCTTGAGAGGATGATATCAGAATGGTTAAAGAAAGAAAGCTTCCTTTATGTATTGATCTTGATGGCACTCTAATACGTTCAGATGTAACGCACGAAAGCGTTCTATTATTTATTAGAAAATACCCCTGGAAGATTTTTAAGATTTTTGTTTGGCTTTGTAGAGGGAGAGCTTTTTTAAAAGCAAGATTGGCTGATTATGTAATAATTGATCCAGCTTTATTACCATATAATGAAAGCTTCTTAGACTACATTAAAGACAAAGCAAGAAAGGGACATGACCTTTATCTTGTTACTGCGGCAGATCAAAAATGTGCCAAAAGCATTTATGATTACCTTGGAATTTTTAAGGAATGCCTCGCCAGTGATGGAAGTAAAAATTTACGAGCATCAACCAAAGCGCAAGCTTTATGTTTACGTTTTGGAGTTGATCATTTTATTTATGCTGGAAACTCACGACACGATCTACCTGTATGGGAGAAATCAGCTGAAATTATTAGTGTTAATACGCCACAAAAAGTTCTTGAAAGAGCTAAGGCCTTCCATAAGAAAGTACATGTATTCCAGGACAGGACGCTTAAAATTAAAGACCTTTTAAAAGATTTAACGACGTATACTTGGTTTAGACATAACTTGTTTTTTTATGTAATAATCATGATCGGTGGCTACATATTTAATAAAATTAAAGTAAGCCCTTTTGATTTCTATCAATGTATGATTTTTTCTATTGCTCTGATTTTTTCAAACACAGCGGCAGTTTTATTAGGATTGCTCCTACAACTTAAAGAAGTAAGAATCAATCCCATAACAAAAGAAACACTTTTAGGTACTGGTCATCTAACAATTGTTAAAGTAGTGTATTTGAGCATAATCTTTACAATTATTGGGATTGCTTTAGGGCTCCTTCTACCTTTTTCTTTTCTCGTTTTTCTCATTTTATTTTTCATTTTCCAATTTATAACCAGCACTTATCATATAAGAAATAAAGCTGAAGAAGGAGACTGAGCGTAGACTCTACAATAACTTAAATTTCCTTATGATATTTATCCAAAAATGCTTGCATCTTTAAAAGAGTCCAGATATATCAATTTTATCCCACACGCAGGATCTGCGGTTCTTATTGTTAAGAGTCGCTCCGGTGGTTGTAGAGGCAACTACGTCCCTGCGGAGGTTTAACCGGAGAAAGGAAAAACAATGAAAAATGTTCCATTTACTATGCGTGATTTAATGCATGCAGGTGTTCACTTTGGCCATCATCCACGTCGTTGGAATCCTAAAATGGCCCCATATCTTTATGGTATACGTAATAGTGTCCATATTATCAATTTAGAGAAGACTGTGCCTCTTATGCATCAAGCTCTTACAGCGTTAAGAGATGTTGTTGTGAGTGGTGGAAGAGTTTTATTTGTAGGAACAAAACGCCAAGCTTCTGAAGTTGTTGCTGAAGCAGCTAAACACTGTGGTCAATATTATATTAATCATCGTTGGCTTGGGGGGATGTTAACTAATTGGAAGACTATTTCTCAATCTATCAGGCGCCTAAAAGAACTAGAAGAATTTCTAGGACAAGAGCATTTAGGGCTGACGAAAAAAGAGTTGCTTAAGCTTACAAGAGAAAAAGATAAACTTGAAATGTCCTTAGGCGGGATCAAAGAAATGCCAGGCTTACCTGATATCATGTTTGTTATGGATAGTCTTAACGATCGTATCGCAATTAATGAAGCAAACAGATTAGGCATACCTGTTATTGCGATCTTAGATAGCAATGCTGATCCTCAGGGCGTAGATTATCCTATTCCTGGAAATGATGATGCGATTCGTTCAATTGAATTTTATTGTAGAGTAGCATCGACGGTCATACTTGATGGATTACAACATCAATTACGTGCAGCAGGTGTGGATCTGGGGAGTGCTTCTCATGTGCCAAATGAAGTAGGGCAAGGAATACCTGAGGTTCAAGAGAATATTTTTGAGGAAGATACTGTTTCTGAACAGGCTGTGGCTCAAGAATAGTAATTTTATTTTTTTTAAAAAATTAAGGAAATAATGATGACAGAGATTTCTGCAAGCGCAGTTAAGGAGCTTCGTGAACGAACAGGCGCTGGAATGATGGATTGTAAAAAAGCTCTTACTGAAGCTACAGGTGATATGGAAGCGGCTGTTGATTGGTTAAGAGCAAAAGGATTAGCTGCTGCGGCTAAGAAAGCAGGACGTACAGCGGCTGAAGGACTTGTAGGAGCTATTACAACAGGTACTGTAGGTGCTGTAGTTGAAATAAATGCTGAAACTGACTTCGTTGCTCGCAATGAAAAATTTCAAGAATATGTTAGAGCCGTTGCAAATTTAGCGCTTAAAGCTAATTCTGATTTAGATGCTTTTAAGAATACACCTTATCCTGGAACAGGACGAAGCATTGCTGAAGAATTAACAAATCTTATTTCTGTTATTGGTGAAAATATGGAAGTAAGACGTCTGAAGAGTTTGGAAGTCGAGCAAGGTGTTGTAACAAGCTATATACATAGTGCTATTGCACCCGGCTTAGGAAGAATAGGCGTTTTGGTTGCACTTGAGTCATCAGGTGATAAGGCACAGCTTGAAACCTTAGGAAAACAAATAGCAATGCATGCAGCTGCAGCAAATCCACAAGCGTGTACGATTGCTGATTTAGATCCCAATGCAATTGATCGTGAGCGCAAGATATTTGCAGAGCAAGCTCGAGAATCCGGCAAAAAAGAAGAATTTATTGAAAAAATGATTGAAGGACGTCTTCGTAAATTTTACGAGGAATCAGTATTAATTGAGCAAGTTTATTTAATTGACGATACAAAACGTAAAGTTTCTCAAGTAATTACTGATGCAGCAAAAGAAGTTGGTGCTCCTGTTCTCTTAAAAGGATTTGCTCTTTTTAAGCTTGGAGAAGGTATTGAAAAAGAAGTCACTGATTTTGCAGCAGAAGTAGCTCAGCAACTTGGGAAGTAAGAGATAATCATCTTAAGGATTCTTGATTGATCCTTAAGATGATTTTTTAATATATTCTTTATTGAGATATAGGATTAAGTGCTCAATGAAAAACGCGCCCCATCCCACTAAACCTTTTAAGCGTATTCTGCTTAAGCTCTCTGGAGAGGCTCTTATGGGAGAGACGAGTTATGGTCTTGACCCTAAAACAGTCAATAGAATTGCTGCCGAGGTACAAAGTGTTCATTTGGCAGGGTGCCAAGTGTGCATTGTTATTGGGGGCGGAAATATCTTTAGAGGGGTGAACGGTGAGGCGCAAGGAATTGATCGTTCTACGTCCGACTATATGGGGATGCTTGCGACAGTCATAAATGCTCTAGCTCTTCAAAATGCGTTGGAAAAACATAATGTGGAAGCTCGCGTGCAGTCGGCAATACCGATGGAAACTGTCTGTGAAAGCTATATCCGTCGTAAAGCCGTATTTCATTTAGAAAAGGGGCGTGTTGTAATATTTGCCGCCGGTTCTGGGAATCCATTTTTTACGACTGATACCGCTGCGGTCTTGCGAGCAAATGAAATGGAATGTGATGTCTTGATGAAAGGAACAAAGGTTGATGGTGTTTATTCATCTGACCCAGCAAAAGACAAAACAGCAAAACGGTTCGAGCACCTAGGTTACTTACAGGTTCTTTCTGAAAATTTGAGAGTTATGGATATGGCTGCTGTTGCTTTAGCAAGGGAGAATCATCTTCCTTTGATTGTTTTTTCCATTCAAGAGCCGGAAGGCTTTGTTAAAGCTTCTCAAGGAAGTGGTAATTTTACATCCATTTCTAATCACGATGATCAACAAAAATTTCTACAAGGGAGATTATAAAGATGAGCGTATTTAACCTTGATGACCTAAAAAAGCGCATGCAAGGAGCTATGGATGCACTTGCAAAAGAATTTAATGGATTGCGTACAAATAGAGCTTCAACGCATCTTTTAGAACCTCTTATGATAGATGCCTATGGATCCCGTATGCCCATGACCCAGGTCGGTACAATTAGTACCCCTGAAGCTAGATTGCTAACGGTACAGGTGTGGGATAAAGAACTTGTAAAGGCCGTTGAAAAAGCAATTAGAGAAGCAGGGTTAGGTCTAAACCCTTCTGCGGATGGCCAAGTTGTTCGCATTCCTATGCCTGATTTAAGCCTTGAGCGACGTCAAGAAATTGCTAAAATTGCAGCTAAATATGCAGAACAAAGTAAAATTGCAGTAAGAGCAGTTCGGCGTGATGGAATGGATGAATTAAAAAAGCTTGAGAAAGAAAGTAAAATTTCAGAGGATGATCATCATCATTTTTCTGATGAAATTCAAAAGCTTACAGATGATTTTATAAAAAAAATAGATCAAGCCTTACAACAAAAAGAAAAAGATATTTTACAAGTCTAATAGACTTAATAGAGGTAGTTGATTGTATTCTCTTAATACCCCAGCTTCGTTAGATGCGAAGTTCCCACGACATATAGCAATTGTAATGGATGGAAATGGTCGTTGGGCAAAAGTGCGAGGACTTGAGCGTCTAAAAGGCCATTACGAAGGCGCAGAGGCCCTTAAGCGTACAATTCAAGCCGCTGTAGAGTTAGAAATTCAATATTTGACAGTTTATGCTTTTTCCACAGAAAATTGGAATCGTCCAGAGGATGAGGTTAAGGGACTTATGGTCCTCTTGCGGCATCATTTAGAAACAGGTCTTGATGAGCTTATTGAAAAAAATATTCAATTAAAATTTATTGGATTTCATGACAGACTTGAGCCAAGCCTAAGAAAATCTATTGATAAGGCTGTTGAAAAGACAGCTCATAATACAGGCTTAGTGCTGTGTATTGCTTTTAATTATGGCGGAAGAGGAGAAATAGTTGAAGCAGCTCGCCAAATTTCAGAGAAAGTTAAGAAGGGCGAATTTAATCCTGAAGATCTGAATGAAAAAATTTTTGCTGAGCACCTTTTAACTCAAGGCCTTCCTGATCCAGACCTATTTATTCGAACAAGTGGGGTGTATCGTCTCAGTAATTATCTCTTGTGGCAAATGGCATATACTGAGATGATATTTTTAGATACGCAATGGCCAGATTTTAAGAAAGAAGATTTAATTAATGCTATCTCAGAATACCAACAACGGGAACGTCGCTTCGGCAAAGTCTCTTCTTAGAAACAATTTTGTACAAAGAACCCTAACCACTCTTATCTTAGGATCATTCTCAATCTTTGTCCTGTTACAGGGGTATCCTTATGGCCATCTTTATGCTGGCCTTTTTGTTTTAGGGGCAATTATTGAGTGGGGACACCTTATTTTTTCTGCTAGATCTCCTTGGTTTTCAAGGCTAATTTGGTTTATCTCCGGCACTTTTTTAATTCTTTGTTCTAGCGTTGGATTAGGTTCGCTTTTATATGAAAATGCCAATGTTTTTGTTGGGATACTTTTGCTTGTATGGTCGACTGATATAGGTGCTTATCTCTTCGGTAGATGGTTAAAAGGGCCTAAATTGGCTCCAACGATTAGTCCTAATAAAACGTGGTCAGGAGCTGTTGGCGGGGTTCTGATGTGTCTAGGCGTAGCAACTCTTTTAGCACAATTTAATACCTCTGCTTATGCTCAAACACTTCCTTGGTTTCTAAAACATGCAACTCTTATTTCAATTGTCTCTCAAATTGGTGATCTTTTTGAATCCTGGATTAAACGTAAACTTGGCGTTAAGGATTCAGGCAGTATTATTCCAGGACATGGTGGAATTTTAGATAGGCTTGATAGTATTCTTACGATTGGTTTTGGATATTTTTGCATAAGGTTGTTTTGGTAAATGATTGTTGATCTTAAGAAATGGTTGCGAGGGACATGGCAAATTAATCGAGAAATTCGAGATCTTGAGCATCAAGTCGTAGGTCATTTTGAGGGGCTTTTAACATTTACTGATGATGAATTTAATAATCTTGCGGCGCATGAAGAGGGAGAGACAACTTTTGGTGCGCATCATGGATTAGCAACATCAAATCTTATTTATCATTTCCCCTCGCTTTCTGTTGCCAAGGTTTTATTTCATGATCGTCGTTATTTCCATGATTTAGATTTGCGTTTAGGCTTTTGGAAAGTTGAGCATCATTGTGGCTCAGATCGTTATGTCGGACGTTTTACGGTGCAATCTGAGAGACGTTTAGATATCGATTGGTCCATTAAAGGACCCAATAAAAAATTAGAGATTAAAACTGTTCTTATGCGGATTTTAGATAAAAGCTGTTAAATATGAATATATTATTCTTATAATTTGATCTAATATTTTAATTTAGATTGTTTTGAAAATACTTTTAAATAATTGTATTTTTTAAAATTTTAATGGTTTTGTACGTTTTTTTAGGTAGATACCGAAAATTTTAAATTCACACATTAAAAAAAGTGTAAGTATTTGAAAAATTGACACAAAATAGACTGGTAAGTGAAACATAATATTAAATAAAGCACCACTTAAAAATAACGTTATAACTAATTTAATCTCAGACCATGTTGAATATTTATTTATAATGATGAAAGTTTTAAAGCTTTCTTCTTTTTGAGATAATTTAAGAGATAGAAACATTATTAAAACTGAAATAAAACTTACAATTAGAAATGCAATGAATAACAAGATTTCCCAATAATAAGAAAGGATTAATTTTAAAGTAGTGCCACTGAAATGCTTAAATGCATATTGAGAATATTGCTCAAAGTTCATTGTTTTTTCAAAATAAGGTATTAAAATACCGAATACTGTTGCTCCTAATAATATTGTTTTATTCATAATTCTCCAATAAAATTGAAAAGCCCAACGCAATTTTGTTGTCTTTTTTTTCAAAAAAAAACCATTTTTAATATTTTGTGAATAGTAATATTTTTCATAACTTACCTACAAAACTATTTAGAAAATTAATTGGCGGAGGGGATGGGATTCGAACCCACGATACGGAATTACCCGTATAACGGTTTAGCAAACCGCCGCCTTCAGCCTC
>MKUU01000049.1 GCA_001898705.1 Caedibacter sp. 38-128 | reverse complement strand
ATCTTTTTGCAAATAGAGAATACCTCATACTCTTCTTACCTCAAATACTCCGCTTATACGCAACTCGGGTTATTTTAAGTCTTCAATGGTTAAAATAAGTTCTTTAACATGTTTGGCTGCCTCGCTGTTCTTTGATTCAAGCCCTTGCATAAATTTTACTTCGGCTTTTGGGTCAAAAGCATTAAAAATATCTGCCATATGTGAACAAGCATCTCGCGGAGCCTCAGGTGTAAGGAAATCCTCAAATTCAGCTTTAAGGGTATTTTCAACTTCCTTGAGAATTTCTTGTTGAACTTGCCCCATTGTAAGCATTCTATTCATAACATCAATGGCCAACGACTCAGGAAATTCAATAAAAACTGATGCTGCTTTCTGCGGATTAATCCTACTTAAGATAAGTGAAATTGTTTGCGGATGTTCATTCTGAAGGAATTTTGCAAGACTAGAAGACGTAATGTTTTTTAGTGTTTCCGATAGATCATCTGCTTTAATCTCCTGTTGCTTAATCATACCTTCGCTCAGATCAAAAGGAGGAGGAAACTTCCCTAAGGCTTTTTCTGAACTTTCAAAAGACTCTGGTTTATTGATTAACTTTTCTACTGCTTCCGAAAATTCTAAATACAGATTTTCAACTTGAGCTGTCTCGACCAAACCAAGAGCCATCATTCTCTGTAATATACTTTTGACTTCATGAGCATTAAGTCTTGAAAAAATCTTCTCGACTTCACTTTGTGGGAGCGAAAGTAAGAAAATAGCAATCTTGTCAAGTGATGAAAACTTAGAGTTTGTTACCGGCCTTACAGTTTCCTGAGTAGGCATCTTCCTATTTTCCTTCCCGAAACCAATCTCGAAGTACGATTACCGCTTCTTCAAGGTGATTATCAAGAATATATTTAATTTTATGTTGTGACAATTCACTTATATTCCCCTTAAGTTGCGACGAAAATTGAGATTGTCGTGACTTAAAAACTAAATCTTGTGAAGACTTTAAATCCATTTGAGGAAAGTGCCCCTGAGATGAATCTTCTTTTGTACTTGCTCTCTGTTTTTTTAACGAAAAACTAAAACCAAGAGGTTTTATGACAATCATAATTCCTAGGAAAGTTGCAATAATGAAAATTAAGAGTTCTGCAAATCTTAATAATTCCGAATGTTTAAAGGCTATAATCGGTTCTGAATAATCAATGGGACGTGTTCCATGATCTTCAACCTTTGCAAAAGGCATATTGATGACTTCAAGCTGATCCTTTCGCTCAGCATTGAATCCAATTGCCGAGGATATAAGCTTTTTTAATTGCTCCATCTCTTCTGAAGATCTCGACTGATAAATCTCTTCTCCCTTATCATTACGAAGATAGTGTCCATCAACGACGACTGCGACAGAAAGCCGCCTTATACTCCCCGATTCTCGTGATTGTTTTTGAACTAATTTTGAAACTTCATATTTAATATTTTCTTCCGTTAATCCATTAGATTCGTTAGATTTTCTGACAATTTGACGTGATCTCTCAACTTGCCCTTGAGGGTCATAACGCTCTTCTTCCTGTGAAAAACGATCAATATCAATTTCAGCTGTCACTTCGGCTCGTACCTTATCAGGCCCAACATACTTTCCCACTAAGCCCTCTATCATCTGTGCCGTTCTCGTTTCATAAGCCATACGAATTTCTTCAATATTTGTTTGATGCTGTGAGTCTGTTTCTGCATCACTTTTTGCTAAAAGGTTTCCTTTATCATCAATAATTGCAACTGCATCAGGTACCAATCCTGGTACAGCTGAGGCCACAAGGTGTTGTATAGCTAATACTTTAGATTGCTTTAACGCTTTAGAACTTCTCATATGAAGAACAATTGAAGCACTTGGTTGTTGGTGCTCTTTTATAAATAATTCTCGTCTAGGAAGAACGAGATGCACTCTTGCCGACATAACAGCCTCTAAGGAAGAAATAGTTCGTGCAAGCTCACCTTCTAATGCGCGTAAGTGTTTTATATCATGCATAAAACCAAAGGCTGTGTTGACCTCTTTTCGGTCAAAGATTTCGTATCCTACAATTCCCCCTTTAGGGAGGCCTGCTTCTGCCATCTCCATTCGTAAACGAGCAACTCTGTCAGTAGGCACGTAAATTTGCGTTCCTTCAGCTTTAAGATCAACGGGGATTCCTTGTTTTTCTAGTCGTGCAACAATACGGCTTGTATCGGCAAGCTCTAAATCAGAGTACAAAAGAGCCATAGACAGAGGTGAAATTTTTATAAATAAATAATAAACACTTAAAAGACCTATCGCTGTCACGATGATAAAAAGAGTCCGTCGTGGAATTCCCCAACTTCTGAAAGTTTGCGTTATCCACTCCACAACAATATCTCCTCGGCGTTAAAATTGTCGATTAGCTCTAAACTGTAAAGGTTAATATTTTATTAATAAAGACAGAAATTTATCCCACAAACAATTTTTTTGTATATTCAGCGAGTTCGACACAGTTCGGAGGGAACATTTCCAAACACTCAGAAGCTTGTAAGTTTTATCCTTAATCTTCACCTTGGGCTTTTGTGAACCCCATACGTTCGCCAAAATAAGTTAATTTTTCAAGATGCATCCAGGCATGAGAGCGCCCTATTTCCTCTAGCAAGGTACATATTAAGTGATCATTAAGCTCACTCTGATCTTTTGCCATCAAACGACAGCTCCAAAGATCAACTACATCAGTGGAAGTGCCCGTAAGAGGGTATACTTTCACACCTCGATTTGAAATCATTTTAAGCTGAACAGGTGAATTAAGAACAAGTTGCTCAAGACTCTTTCCCAATTCTTCTGCCGTCAAATTTGATTGAATAAAAACATCCACCCCCACAACCTTAGAAGGCGCTTTCACAAACGCGGGCTCACGTGAAATTAATGGCATCTGAAGGGGTTTATACTCTCTTAACTGCCAAAAATCAGAGTTCTTCCCTAAATTTTTTATGATTTCATCACAATAAGCTGTTGTAGAAGCTGCATTTTGTTTTCCTACCACATCTCTTGTTAAAGCACGATGTTCTTGAAGTGTGACCAAAACAGCTTGTTCAATGGTGTTGGCCGCCTCGAATTCACCTAAGTATCTCAGCATCATCAAGCTTGAGAAGATGACTGCCGTAGGATTAATTGCATTCTGGCCAGCATATTTAGGAGCAGATCCATGCACAGCTTCAAAAATAGCAATATCATTTCCTAAATTTGCTCCAGAAGCAAATCCCAATCCTCCTATTAAGCCAGAACCGAGGTCACTTAAAATGTCTCCATTCATGTTCGTTGTGACAATCACATCAAACATTTCTGGAGCTTTCACCAACTGATGCGCACAATTATCAACGATGATGTGCTGGGCTTCAATGTTCGGATACTCTTTAGAAATTTCCTCGAAGGTTTGCTTTAGCATTCCTTCAGAAAATTTCATAATGTTTGCTTTAGTTGCACAATGTACTTTCTTACGCCCTTCTGAAAGGGCAAATTCAAAAGCAACCCGCACGATCTTCTCACACCCTTTGCGAGTGATTAACTTGAGAGTCTGGGCTGTTCCTGGTGTTTGCATATATTCAATACCAGCATACAAATCTTCAACATTTTCACGGACAATGACGAAGTCAATTCCGCGCCCTTTATAGGGGGTTGGAACATTTGGAAATTCGCGGATGGGGCGAATATTTGCATAAGTTTCAAACAATTTTCTTAAAGTTACATTGGCGCTCTTTTCACCATAGCCAACAGGTGTCTCAAGGGGCCCCTTAAGCACAACTCTATTCCGCTTAATAGAGTTAATAGTCTCTTCAGGAACACCCGACGCAAGCCCTTGTTTAAAAACGACCGCCCCCGCTAAACATTCTTCCCACTCAATATTAATCCCAGCGGCCTCGATGATCTTACGAGCAGCGTTGGTCACTTCAGGACCTACACCATCGCCAGCAATAAATGTCACCGTATGTTTTGTCATGATATCCCCTTAGTTGCTCTCAAAATAGGCCGCAAGAGGAGAATATAGCGAATCAATAACAAGAGATTTAAAAGAGTTCTTAATCATTTTAAAGAATTCATAAATTCCCCCCCCTAAAGAAAGTGAAGGTGAATTTCCGGTTAAAAGTAATTTTAACTTTTCGATAAAAGTGGTTTCGCGAGGGAACGTTTCAAGTCTCACCACTTCCCCTTCTTTAAAACCTGCTTCTTTTTTAGCAATATTAATAGCAACATCCATGTCACCCAAAACATCAACTAACCCTTTATTGAGGGCCTGATCTCCTGTCCATACATGACCTTGTGCCACCTTACGAACCTCATTTAAAGGAAGTTTACGCGCCACTGAAACACGTTGCATAAAGACCTCATAAATATGATCTAATGCTTCATTAATGGCATCCAACTCTTCTTTGGAATATTCCTTAACACTGTTCCATATAAGTGCTTTCTGCCCGACTTGAATACCCTGCCAGTGAATTTTTAACTTTTCCCAAAAAGCATCTGTCACAAATTTTCCGCTATAAACACCTATTGATCCCGTAATGGTCGCTGGGTTAGCAACAATTTTTGTTGCAGGAAGAGCCACCATATAGCCGCCTGAAGCTGCCACGTCTCCCATAGAAGCAATCACAGGAATTCCTTTTGTTTTTGCATGCTCAACAGCACCCCAAATCGTATCAGAGGCAACAGCAGAGCCTCCTGGACTATTAATTCTAAAGACAATAGCCTTTACATGAGGATCTTTAAGGGCATCTTCAAAGGCTTTGCGAACCTCTTCTGCACTAACAACCGATTCGAGAGCTAAGGGATTTCCCCCCTCAGAAGTTCTCATAATGGGTCCTACAGCATAAATAATTGCTATCTTATTCGTTCCTTTGGGTTTTTGAAGCACGTGAGCATATTGCTTAAACTTTACCAATTGAACAGGAACTTGTGTTTTGCTTTTAAGGGAAGTGTATAGCTCTTCAATATATCCAATATGATCAATTAATCCCATTTCTTTTGCAGACTGTGCTTTAACAATCGGAGCACGATCTATATATTCTCTCACACGAGCAGGACTTAACTTTCTATCTTGGGAAACATCCGTGATCATCTGTTTTAGTCTTGCCGTTAAAATTTTCTCTAAATCTTCACGATTCTGAGAAGAAAGACCTTCATGAGTTAAAAAATTCATGGCTGTTTTATATTCTTCTCGCTTTAAAATGCGTGCCTTAATCCCATAGTCATCTAAGAACTTCCGAAGAAAAGGAATTTCAATGCCTAAGCCGATAATATTCAAGGATCCAATCGGCTGCAGCCAAATTTCCTGGCCCGCAGAGGCAAGATAATAGGCTGCCATCCCTGATGTATTTTCTCCAAAGGTATCGCAATGAACAATAACTCGTTTACCTTTCTTAGAAAAACTTTTCAAAGCATTACGAAGTTCTTGGACTTGGCCGAGCCCCATTGGTGATTGTTGATTCAATCTTAGAAGAACGCCCAAAATTTTAGGATCTCGGCTTGCATGGTCAAGAGTTTCTATCATCGAGCGTAAAGAAGGATGTGGGTTCAAGAAAGATTGCAACCCATCCATTGGTCTTTCCTCTAAAGGACCTTCAAGTGATAGTTCTAAGTAACTGTTTTCTTGAATTTTTAAAGTTTTAAAAGAAACGAAGAGGATCCCGGCAAAAGACACAACAATGCCAAAGAGGGTTATTCCTCCCAAAAAAACTAAAAACTTCCTAAAGAGATGACGCATGTTTTTTTACTCTATGACTGTTCTTCTTTAATTGTTGAGATATCAGGCGCATCAATTGCTTTCATTCCTACCACATGATACCCACTATCAACATGATGAACTTCTCCTGTAACACCAGACGACAGATTGCTCAACAAATAAAGCCCAGCCCCCCCAACATCTTCGAGCGTTGTATTGCGACGCAAGGGAGAATTATATTGGTTCCACTTTAAAATATAACGGAAATCCCCTATTCCTGACGCGGCTAATGTTTTGACAGGCCCGGCTGAGATTGCATTGACACGAATGTTATCACCACCAAGATCTGCCGCTAAATAGCGGACACTTGCTTCTAGAGCTGCCTTTGCCACACCCATAACGTTATAATGAGGCATCACTTTTTCAGCCCCATAATAAGATAATGTTAATAAACTCCCGCCTTGGGACATAAGAGGCGCCGCATGACGCGCAACAGCTGTAAAAGAATAGCAAGAGATATCAAGCGTGTTTAAAAAGTTAGCGCGCGTCGTCTCAACATATTTCCCTTTTAATTCTTCTTTATCTGAGAAAGCAATCGCATGCACAACAAAATCAAGCGTTCCCCATTTCTCTTTTAATGCTTGAAAGGTTTCTGCTAATTTCCCTTCATCTGTCACATCACATTCAAGTAAAATGTTTGAATTAAGAGATTCTGCTAATGGAACCACTCTTTTTTTCAACACTTCCCCTTGATAGGTAAATGCTAATGATGCACCTTGGGAGGCCAGCGCTTTCGCAATTCCCCAAGCTAAAGAATGGTCGTTGGCAACGCCCATAACAAGACCTTTTTTACCTACCATTAATCCTTGTTGTGTCATTAAAAGCTCCTTGTAATATCGCTCTATATTGTAACGGAAAGAAGATCTTAACGGTAAGACTATCGTTAATCAATACTTGTGATTTAAGAAGCATATTCTTTATAAGCTTTTCCCTCTTTATTTAGGATCTTCTTCTTGACTGTCTGTTGGATTTTGCTCTTCTTGGATAGGAACTGAATAAATTTCTGAAAGCCATCGATTTAAGTCAATTTGTTTACAGCGCGCTGAACAAAAAGGCCTGAATTCATGCTGCCGAGGCGCTTTACAAATAGGACAGAGAAGTATTTTTGAAGAAGTGTTTTGCATCATGGTATAAAATTAATTTTCTTTAGTTTTTGAGGTATTGAAAGGCCTGGACGATAACGTGTCAACTCAAAGAGACCTGTACGCGTAAATCCAGGGACAAATGTTTCTTTTTCATGAAATTTATCTTTGAGATGAGACCATAGCTTAAAATAAAAGTTTTTATTTTTAAAGGTCGGAAAATCGATCACGATCCGTCCACCATAATTTCTTAATTTAATCTGCTCAATGCAAATTTCACCGGCACGTCTATTAAACTCATAAAGATCATTATCACCTTTGAGATTAATCCCTTTTTGATCATAACCGGACGTATTAATATCAATAGCCGTCAGCGTCTCGCCTTCTTCAAATAAAATCCATCCACCACCGGGAATTGGCACAACAGGCTCTAAAAATGATTTCCATATGCTCTCAACTTCATAGGACCATCCTAAATCGGACTTGAGCGTCACGGCGTCCAGCCCCAAGGCACAAATTTCCTGATAAAGTTCAATATCATTGACAAGAATGGGGAAAGTCTTCTCTAAACTTTTTAAATATTTCTTCCACGCCAGATCAGCCGCCACAACGCACTGAGGCAACTTATCAGCTTCTTTAAGATATTTTTCTTTTCCAGGAACCTTATCCGTTACGAGGGCTCCCTTTTGCGTATAAGTGGTTGTTGTGGATTCCTTTAAGACACAGACAACTTGACATTCGCCTTCAACAAAAGGAGCGCGAGGAAAACAAAGAGCAGGCTTATTCTCACCCAAATCAAGCCACGCCCGTGTTTTATCGGTTCGTAGCACACGTGCCACATAAACATCACCAACTGTAGGTTTATTCTCCAGAAGATCTAGACTGCATTGAACAACTTTGCCATCGTCAAAAGCGGTTAAGAATATTCCTTTTGGTTCTTTTAAAATGAAGATTTGGAAATCATCTTCTTTGGTCATTTTTCAAGCCTGCTAGCAAAGAAGTTAATTCATAGGCTGGCACCCCCCATAAACTTCCTACTGACCCGTTAATGGCCTTAACAAACGATGCAGCTCTGCCTAAAATGTCGTATCCGCCTATTTGGTCACACCAGGCTTTTGTTTGAAGATAATCTTCTATTTCTTCTTCAGAAAGCCGTTTAAAAGAAACACGTGTTAAAACCTCTCGTTGCTTTAACCTATCTTGATGTTTTAAAGAAATGATCGTTAAAACCTGATGACGGCGCCCTGAAAGCAAAGAAAGGATTTGTCGGGCTTCACTGAGATTTTCTGGAATGTTTACGATCCTTCGCCCACAAGCAACAACTTTTACTGTTGTGATCAGAAGGCTGTTTATTGGCGCTTTTGACGTTAAAAACTTCATTTTTTCAGAAGAAATACGACAAGCAAAATCAAAAGGGTGCTCTTTGGCCACAGGCTTCAAAGAAGGATATGTGTCTGATAAAGCAAACGAATTATAACCTAAATTATTCAACCATGAATTTAAAAGTACATCTGATGCGAGTGTATAAATTTTAATGGCCATTCCCTGGCATTACTTCTCTCTAAAAATCACGCGTCCTTTGGTTAGATCATAAGGCGTCATTTCAACGACAACACGATCTCCGGCAAGAACTCTAATTCTGTTTTTGCGCATGCGCCCAGAAGTATGAGCAAGAATAATATGTTCGTTATCTAATTTCACTCGAAACATGGCATTTGGCAGGATTTCAACCACTGTCCCACTAAATTCAATCAGATCTTCTTTTGACATTCAAACTCCATTTTACGTTAATCATAAATTTTCTAAAACCCAAAAGTGCTTTATTATAGTGAATTAAAAATTTTAGCCAAGGGTCTTTGTGCGTAAGGTATGTAGTCTATAATCGGATTTTAAGCAATCTTTTGTTTAAAATCCAAAAAACTACTGATAATCTTGCATTAAAATATTCTTATGCATTTTCATTTTTTATTAATTCTTACAAGAGATAATAAGAATTCATTATCGAATAAAGGAGATTTTCTATGTGCTATCATAATTTAGCACGCCTTTGCTTAGGGACAGCATTAACTCTTTTTGCTGGCTCTCCGCTTCAAGCAACATGCCCAACTTTAGATTTAAAAACACTTCCAACAGCGGCTTGTGCGACTGAAAATAATCCTTTTAAAGCAAGCACACTTATGAAGAAAAGCACATTTGCCCAAGTCACCTTCATATCAAAAAGCACATGCCCTTCTCAAATTGGCCTTCGAAAACTGCTGCAAGGTGTATTTAAGGGAGCGAAAGAGTACAAAGGAGAAGTTAGAAGCATAACACCTGGCGCCTTCACATGTACTTATGAGCTTAATGACCAATGGAAAAACGCTTTGAATACAAAGGATAAGGAACTTCATCTCGATGGAACCTTACCAACGACTCAACATGTGAATTATCTTAATGTCCCTCTTGTAGGATTTACATGCCCAGTCCTTGATTCAACAATGATTGATACCATTAAACGCAAGCAAAAAATGGAGCTTTCATCGACAAAACAAACTAACTTTACTTATACGTTGCAACCAAGAGAACTTTCGATTGATTCGAAGCTAACTCATGTTTTAGGGAGTGGATCAAATAACTCCTCCCTTCCTAAGCTGACATCTGGCAACGCAAAAATCACAAAAGACTACGAGATTACATGTCGTTATGAGCATAAAACTGGTGGAGAAAAACAAGAGTTGATTCTTGTCGGCAGCAGTAAAGGGACTCACTAAGTCGCGAGCTTAGGTTTCAATTTAAAAATAGCTTGAGCGCCATCAGCAATAAAAAAGTGCCTGTTGTGCGATCAATCCAATGCCGATAACGGCTAAAGAAGACGCGGGCGCGCTCATTTGAGAAGCAAACTGCGACAATTGTGAACCACACAAGCGTCGTTATAAAGATCATTGAAGCGTAATAAACTAAAATTGCTTTTGGCGTCTGCTCGTTCACATTTAATGAAAGAAGACTTAAGATAAATAGCATTGCTTTTGGATTAAGCGCATTGGTTAAAAAACCGCTTCTTAAAGCGCCTAGAGCACTTAGTTTTAAATCTATTGGTTGCTGCTGTACATTTTTAGGAGTTGCTGAAGCCCTAAGACCACAAATTCCTAAATAAGATAGATAGCCTGCACCAACAACTTTTAGCAAGGTAAGAAGCCACTCGGTTTGCGCAACAATCGCACCTAATCCCAGTAAGATATAGGCCACATGCAACATAATTCCACCCGCAATTCCAAGGGCTGTTAACAAAGCAAGTCTGCGTGAATGAATCAGGCTATTACGCACAACAACCGCAAAATCAGGCCCAGGACTTACCAAAGCAACAATTTGCATGGCGGTGACAGAAAGAATAGAGGGCAAATAAGCTAAAAATAAGGCTTTCATGTTATTACAATGCTTTCATAAAGATGTGAGTCATTCTGCGTCCAAAATAGTTTTTAAACACTCTCTTTCACAATTCCTCTCTATAACTTATTTTGTATCACGTTTCAAAGGCGAGTCTTGATCTTTAGGCTGTTCAATCTGACTCTTCGTCTGCAGTGTTCCAATTGTCATAGCACGTTTACGTGGAGACGTTTGAGTCTTTTTTGACTCTTTATGACTTTGCTCTTTGGTGAGGTCTGTTGCGACCGTATCCCTTGTTAAAAATTGAGGTCCTGAGCGCGGAGATAAAGGTTGTTGTTTTACAGAAGAGGGTCCAACCTTTGCATTATTAGGAACTAAGGTGCTTGAACTATGAATAATTAAATGTTGCGTACGAGGAGAAGATTGACTTTCTTCAATACGTTTACGTTGTTCAAACTGCTCCTTGTGTGATGAGTCTAATTTAAAAGACCGGCGAGTTAATCCGTCAGAAAGTGATTGCTTTGCGAGGGCCTGTTGGCTTGTTGTTTCTTTTTCAGCGGAAGATGAGAGCTTCTCAAAATGAGCCTTTAGTTTATCTTTTGTAATCTCAACGTCCGTAACAACAACTTTTTTAGCTTCAGGCTTAACGCCTTCTGGATGAAGAAGTTTTGAATGTTTACGAAGGAGAGGAAGAGGTTTTTCTGATGGATCGGTTGTCGTACCTTTCTGATAAGATTGAGGTTTTACATATCGCTTATCAAGAGCTTCCTTTGCTTTTTTACTTCTTTCTTCTGCCCTAATATTGGCTTCTTGTTCTCGTACAAACATATGCTGCATAACTGCATCAAAGTTATCGGAAGAAGGAGAAGTATGATGTGTACGTGCTACTCCTGATACAAAAGACTTTGATGCCTGCTGCTGAGTTAAAAGTTGCTTTTTCTCTTCTGACGCTTTTTTATCTTTTTCATTTACATAAAGAATATAAAAGCTAAATTTTGCATCATCTTGGCAATCAAATAACATCCAATAATGCAATCCTGTCCAAGCGCCAACCTTTTGGGTTTCAACAAAGTCTATTGTGAATAAATTTGCTTCTAGACTACCAAAATTATACTTATTAAAATTATGTTTTGTAAAAAAACAAAAATAATATTTTTCAGCGGTAGAGAAGAAATCATTCGTCACTTTTGCTTTAAAAGGAAGTTTATAAACATCTCTCGTCTTTGTTTCATCGCCTTCTTGATAGATAGTTGGAAAACCTGGAATATAATCTCTCTTTGCTAAAAGGCTTTTAAAGTCGTTACTATTAAATTTCTCAGGGCTTTCAATAAGTTTTTTAAATACACCACCATTATCATTGTCTAATATTTCGACTGCTGATGAAAAACAGTTTTTATTCATAAAACTTAAGTTAGATAGGGCACTTAATATCAAAGTATAAAACAACGTACGCATAAAACTTCCTATTTAAATTTTCCGGAACAGCTACTTTCTATCATGTTTTTGCCATATGTACAAAATAATTTTCCATTTATTGTTATAACCCGTTTTTTTATTATGCTTTGACTTAAGCTCTGTTTAAGATCACTGCTTGCAAATTTCTGTTTTTTAAATTTTTTATTTGTGCTTGTTTTTTTATCATTTTTGCTTCCTATTATTTTTTTATCTTTGTTCATTGTTTTATCAATCTTCATTTCCTTCGCCACGCTTTCCTTCCTTTTCTCTACCACGTGCTTATCACACACGGTTGAAAGCTTCCTGCCCGTCCCATTATTTGTCATTCCCGCGAAAGCGGGAATCCATCCTCTTCTTTCCACAGGCGTGCCTGAAACGTACACTTGAGACCTTCTGGAACCTATGCACATCTCCTGATTGCCTGAGATCCTCGGCATAAGACCGAGGATGACAGTCGATAGGTTTCTAACTTCTCCTCAGCCTTTCCTCAATCCCTGTCTCTCGCCTCGGCGTAGCCTGGGTCCCGGGGATAACAAGAGAGAGTATTCCTCCTCTTTCGGATCCTTTCCGTGCCTTTCTTCGTTTTCAAAGGTAAGATCAGAAAAAGTGTCCTCTCGTTTCAGCTCACTTCACGCCTTTTCTTTCCTAACTTACACTTCTCATGCACTTGCTCCTCTCTCTGGTCCGTGCCTGAAACATGCACTTGGGACCTTCTGGCGCCTATCAACATCCTCAGGTTGCCTGGGATCCTCGGCATAAGACCGAGGATGACGACTGTAGGTCTTGAACATTGTCATTCTCGGGCTTGTCCCGAGACTCTCAAGCGACGTAAAAACTTCTCCTATCACCAATTGATGCACTTCAGCCTTTCCTGAATCCCCGTCTCTCGCCTCGGTAAAGCCTTCAGCATAACTTGGGTCCAGAGATGATAAAAAATCTGGAGGACTAGGAAGGCCACGTAAGATGACGAAGAAGGGACGGGAAGGTAAAAAAAGAAAGATTGATCCTTTCATATCTCACCCTTTTTTTTGTCGCTGCCCGTGCCCTTTGCCTTTTGTCCTTCCCGCCCTTGGCCTCGAGTCCAAGGAATAAGCGTTCAAAAAGGCTTCTCGTTCCATTCTACGGCCTTTTTTCTTCACGACGTCTTTCACACGCAATGAGAATTTTCTGGCATTTATCACTCTCGTCCGGTTGCCTGAGATCTCATAGACAGGGCCGAAGATGACAATGGAATGGTAGCTTGTCCTGCCACTGCCTTCCTCTACCCTACCCCATTCTTTTCCTTTGTCATCAGGCAAAGAGAGGGTATTCGCTCAAAAAAGAGCGTTGAAGGCTTATCTTCTCTAATAATTTAGGGTGCTATCCCTATCTTATTATTCTTTTTTACGTAGATGACTTCAGAAACTGAGTGAAAGGATTATAAGGATTTGTAAGGTCCTTATAAGATAGTGATATCATCTCTGACCATCTATAACCAGCCTATTATATCGCGCTACAAAATTCAAGAAAATTCAGTACAAAAATGAAAAATGAGGTCTATTTTCTGGTTGAGTTCTAGGTAATTTTTACTCAGGCCATCTACTTAAGAAAACTTTACGCATAGACCCTTTCTCAAATTTCTTAATAACGTTGTGAACAGATCACGGCTTTCGTCGTCATCCATTTTATAACAACCTTTTTAGGAGAGAGAAAAACAATTATGAATGAAATTTTTTGTAAATTGAAATCTAAAATTAAGATTGCAAGTCTAACGACCATGTTAGCTATCGGTGGCCTATATCCTGCTTACAGCAGTGGAGGTTATTATGATGAGGAATATCCTGGAGAAAGCTATTATCGTCACTTACAGGGATTGAACATATCAAAAACACAACATGTGACAAAAAGCCCTTTAAAACCCAAAAACCATTACACTGCGACACAATATACTGAAGTCCCTTATTCAATCCCTTATTATCCAGTAAGATCTGCTTTATGGCTGACGGAAACCCCAGCACATATAGCAACAAAATACACGGGAACAGTGCCACCGACTTATACAAACGCGACATTAACCCTTACCAGTACTGTTGGTAAAACTAAAATTAGCTGGGATCTTTCTGTTGAAAACCAAGGAGACCTTGGAACTTGTGCGAGCTTTGCTGTTGTTGAAGCTCTGAAATTTCTTCACAACCGACTGCTATCACAACCGTATCTTATTGTAAAAGCTGAAGCTCGAGAGAATTGCTTGAATGATGGGCTTACAATAGGGAGTGCCATGCAACAAGTCGAGCAATCAGGTATCATTGGTCAAAAATGGTGGACTTACCCTGACTATGTTGAAACTGTTAAAAGCGTAAATAAAGGTGTATCCACCAAAGAAAAATGGAATATTTGCATGACCATTCCCCAAGACACCATCAAGCAAGAAGATGAACTCATCAAGTTCGGCGTAAAAAAAACCATTAATCTATTTGCAAACTCCCTACAAAAGTGTACAGGCGGAAAATGTACTTTTGATAAGAGTGGCTTAATTAAAGAAGCCATGACACGTTATAGAGTACCCGTTGTCATCGGTGTTCCTGTCGAATGGAATGCAGAATGGTCTCATTCTGGGGATATATCAACTTTCCCCAAACAAATTGCAGGAATGCATGCAATTACATTATATGGTTACGATGATAACTTAGGGTTTTTTTTCTTTAAAAACAGCTGGGGAACCAAGTGGGGCAGAAATGGCATTGGAACCATCTCACCCAATTACATTCAACGTTATGCAAGTGAAGCTTGGGTCGCGTATGAAAAAGATATGAAGCAGTAAATAATAAATCTTGCTACCAGCTTAATAAGGTTGGTAGCAGATATAAATCCTTACGATGTTTTAAACTCAAGGCCCATTTCTTCATAATGCTGCCGTCTTTCAGCCCAGTCCTTTGCAACGCGCACATGCAAAAACAGATGAACACGAGCCCCCAGAATATCTTGAAGATCTCGACGAGCAGCTTCCCCAATCCTTCGAATTTGTTGTCCCTCTTTGCCTAATAAAATCCGACGCTGACTCTCGCGCATGACAAAGACAACTTGCGAGATTTTTATATCCCCATTTGCAAAATTTTCCCATTTTTCGCCTTCAACCGTCACGGCATACGGCAATTCTTGATGAAGAAACTGAAAGATTTTCTCTCGTGTAATTTCTGCAGCAAGAAACCTTTGCGGCACGTCAGAGAGCTGGTCTTCAGGAAAATGCCAGGGCGCTGAGGGCATCTTGCCAGCAAGATCGTTCAACAATGATTCAATACCATCGCGGGTTAATGCCGAAATAAGATATGTCTTTTGGATGGGTTTTTCTTGGGTTAATTCGGCGATCATCGGCAAAAGCTGTGCCCGAGGACATTTATCAATTTTATTGATGGCCAACCAAATAGGGATGTTTGACGCTTTAAGCTTGTCAATGAGAGCAAGTGTTGGCTCTTGTGAAGGAGCGGTTGCATCGGCAATTACCAGGATAAGATCTGTGCCTTCAATCGCGCTCCAAGCCGCCGCAACCATCGCCCGTTCAAGTCGTTTCTTTGGCTCAAAAATCCCTGGCGTGTCAACCAAGATAATTTGGCTCTCATCGTGCATCACCACACCTAAAATGCGTCGTCGTGTGGTTTGCACCTTTGGAGAAACAATACTGACTTTTGAGCCCACAAGCTGATTCACAAGGGTTGATTTCCCCGCATTTGGCACCCCAACAATTGTCACAAAACCACACTGCATTCCTTTATCCATTCTTTTCTAAATATTCGAGCAAATGATGCGCCGCCTGTTGTTCAGCTTCTCGTCGTGAAGCACCTGAACCCTCCATCGACGGAAGACCTTCAACAAAAATAGCCACCGTAAAAAGAGGCGCATGATCAGGCCCTACGCGGTCAATAATCTCATAACGAGGAGCACTTTTGCCTTGGGATTGAACCCTCTCCTGCAACTTTGATTTTGCATCTTTTATAAATTGACTTTTTTCGCTTAAAAGGGCTTCCCAATACTTTACAATGAACTCTTGGGCAGCGGAGAGCCCCCCATCCAAATATATCGCGGCAATCAAGGCTTCACAAGCATCTGCAAGCAACGATTTTTTAAGCTGCCCACCCGAGGCTTTCTCACCTTTTGTCATCCGCAAATATTGACCAAGCTTGAGGTTAAGGCCAATCTGAGAAAGCGTTTCTTTATTCACTAGTTGAGTGTGGCGTAAGGATAAATCCCCTTCAGGGGCCTGAGGAAACCGTTGGTATAAAAGTTGTGCGATAATGAGGCCTAAAACACGATCTCCTAAAAATTCAAGCCGCTCATTGTTTTCTTGCGTTGAGGTCAAGCTCGAATGAGTGAGGGCTTTTTCAAGAAGCTTCTTGTTTTTGAAAGTATAGCCTAAATTTTCCTCAAAAAGCCGTAAATTTGTCACCAATCACTCTATCGAATAAACTTTAAAAGACGATCATAACGCAAATGCGTTAGCCATTTCCATACTTCCCACCACTGCGCTGACGTTGAAAAGTAAACGAGTTCCGCCCGACCAATGAGATTTTCTTGGGCCACAAACCCTAAGTGGTTGATATTGCGACTATCATCAGAACCATCACGATTGTCTCCCATCATAAAGTAATGGCCTTCAGGCACGACAAAGACGTCAGTATTATCAAATCTGCCCGCTCCAAATGGTTTTTCTTTAATGACAATGTGCTTAACACCATTGGGAAGAGTTTGAACAAATTGTTGAATTTTAACCCCTTCTTCATCATAAATACGCTCTTCGACGTTCCCAGGAAAGTAATTAATATACAAATGATCTGTGAAGTCTTCTGGCACCTTTTCAAGAGGGCATGCTTGATCATTAATATAGAGGACCCCATCGCGCATTTGAATACGATCACCAGGAAGCCCAACAAGCCTTTTAATAAAATCTATTTTTGTATTGAAATGGGGCCGAAAAACAACAACCTCACCTCGTTTAGGTTCTTGCGCCAAGATACGGCCCTTAAAAAGAGGGGGGCTAAAAGGAATTGAATAATGGCTGTAGCCATAAGCAAACTTAGAAACAAAAAGGAAGTCACCAATGAGCAAGTTGGGCTTCATGGAGCCTGATGGAATATTAAAGTTTTGATAAGCAAAAGTTTGAATGACGCCAATAACAAGAACTGCAGAAACCAAAGACCTCACAAATTCTGAAATACTTTCTTTCGTCAATGATTCTTTTTTTTGCTTTTCGGTGGCCATCAAAAACTCCAATTTTTAATTTGTTATCAGCATACAATAAAAATATTAACAGGCAAGCCTTTCCTATTTCTTAACACAACTTGATCATAAATTTTTTAAGAAGTCAGATCATTTTAAAGAAACTCCTAGACATTGCCCTAAGAATTCATTAAGACTGCTTCTGGATGCCTGGGTAGCTCAGTCGGTAGAGCAAAGGACTGAAAATCCTTGTGTCGGGGGTTCGATTCCCTCCCCAGGCACCATTTATTCAAAAAATATCCGCGCTTAATTCTTAAAAAATTACTGAAAATAATTGAAATTCCTATATTAATCACTATATTTCCTTTATAATGAATTCTCTAATTTATGAGGCACACAATTGGCCCTTTTAAAAATTCTTAAGGTTCCGGACCCCCGTTTAAAGCTCAAGGCACATCCTGTCGAAAAAGTTGATACTGATATTCAACGCCTTATGGATGACATGCTTGAGACGATGTACCATGATAAAGGATGTGGTTTAGCCGCAACGCAAGTGGGGATTCAAAAACGCATTGTTGTCATTGATTTTGAAGATGAGCGTACACCTGAGCCTCTTCTCATGGCGAATCCTGAAATTGTCTGGTACTCTGATAAGCGCGAAGCTTTCACCGAGGGCTGTCTTTCTGTGCCAAATCAATGGACCGCCATCGTGAGAGCCAGCTCAGTTAAATTCCAGTATCTTGATCGTCATAACAAACGACAAGAATTAACCGTTGATGGTATTCTAGGGGCGTGTATTCAACACGAAATTGATCATCTTAACGGCGTTCTGTTTGTTGATCATGTTTCCTCTCTTAAGCGCAATCTGCTGCTGCGGCGCGCTATCAAGTTAAAAGAGGATTAAAAGATAACGGATGACCAAGCAACGTATCGTCTTTATGGGCACTCCAGAATTTGCAGTCCCAGCTCTTCAGGCTCTCCTCGACCATGGTTATGATCTTATTGGCATTTACACTCAACCGCCTCGCCCCGCAGGACGAGGCTATCATGTCCAAAAAAGCCCCGTTCATCTTTTAGGAGACCGCTATAATATCCCCGTCTTTACGCCAAAGACGTTAAAAACCAGCGAGGAGCAGGCCCATTTTAGTGCTCTTAAGGCAGATATCGCCATTGTTGCGGCTTATGGGCTTATCTTGCCTCAAGCAATCCTTGATGCCCCTCGCTTAGGCTGCCTCAACATCCATGCTTCTCTTCTGCCTCGCTGGCGAGGAGCCGCTCCCATTCAGCGAGCAATCTTAGCCGGTGACCAAGAAACTGGCATCACAATTATGCAAATGGACGCTGGGCTTGATACTGGTGCAATGTTGTTAAAAGAATCTATTCCCATTACGTCTCAAACGACCGCAAACGTCCTTCATGATCAACTTGCCCAACTTGGCGCCCCTCTCCTGTTAAAAACACTTGAAGCCCTGCAACGCAACGACATACAGTCTCAACCTCAACCTTCAACAGGAGTTACCTACGCTCATAAAATCAACAAGCAAGAAGGACAACTCGATTGGACTCAAAACGCAACAATGCTAGAGCGTCAAGTGCGAGCCTTCACCCCGTGGCCTGGAGCTTGGTTTGTCTGGCAAGGTGAGACGTATAAGGTTCTTGCGGCTGAAGTTCTTCCACTCACGGGAAAAGCTGGACAAGTTCTTGATGATCAGCTGACGATTGCTTGCGGCCAGCAAGCCTTTAGACCTCAGCTTATTCAAAAACAAGGGAAAAAAGCATGTACTTTAAAAGATTTTTTAAACGGACATGCGATTCCATGCGGCATCCAATTGCCACTTTCTGAGAGCTCATGCCACGCTATAAATTAACCATTGAATATGATGGTACTCCTTTTGTCGGATGGCAACATCAAACAAATGGTATCTCAGTTCAAAGTGCGATTGAATCCGCGATTGAGGCGTTCTCGCGAGAAAAAGTCCGCCTTCATGCTGCGGGCCGAACAGATGCAGGCGTCCATGCGTTTGGTCAAGTTGCTCACGTTGATCTTGAGAAACATTTTCCAGCCTATAAAATTCGAGAAGCGCTGAACTATTATTTACGTCCCTATCCTATTGTCATTATTGAGGCAGAAGAGACAGATGACCTCTTTCATGCGCGCTTTTCAGCAGTGGAAAGATCTTATTGCTATAAAGTTCTCTGCCGCCCTGCGCCACCCGTCCTTGAGAAGAAGCGTGTTTGGCATATAAAACGTCCTTTAAATGTTGAAATGATGCAACAAGCTGCGATGTTTCTGATTGGCAAACATGATTTCACCACCTTTCGAGCAAGTGAGTGCCAAGCAAGTTCTCCGATACGCACCCTTAATCGTTTTAAAATCACGCAAGAAGGCAATTTGATCCTCTTTCATGTTTTGGCGCTTTCTTTTCTTCACCATCAAGTGCGGAATATGGTCGGGAGTTTAAAATTAGTGGGTGAAGGAAAATGGAGCCCAGAAGACTTTAAAAGAGCTTTAGAAGCTAAAAACCGGCAAGCAGGCGGCCCCACAGCCCCACCCGAAGGCCTTTATTTCATACATGTACGCTATTAAACCAGGGACTCGTTTTTATTAAAATTTATGGAAAATAATCCACTAATTTTCATAGAAACTTAACCTTCCTTATGCCATCCTAAAAAAAATGGATGGGGGGTTGTGTGCCTAATTTAAGACCTTTATTTGATTATTATCAACGAGAGCTTAACTATCTTCGTTACCAAGGCTCACGCTTTGCAACACAATATCCGAAGATTGCTCAAAGACTAGATTTTGGGGCTGTTGAATCTTCTGACCCTCATGTAGAGCGCCTTTTAGAATCTTTTTCTTATCTGACGGCACGCCTTCAACGCGATATTGATGATCAATTTCCACGAATTGCCGCCGCAATGTTGGAAGTTCTCTATCCTCATTTTATTAGCCCTCTTCCGTCAATGACAATTGCTAAATTCGTGTCGACGCCTGATAAAGGAAAGCTGACAGAAGTTACAAAAATTCCTCGAAAAACACCTCTTTTTTGTCAGACGCTTGATGGGGAAACATGCCGTTTTGAAACAGCTTTTGACATTGAATTAGCACCAATCAGCCTTAAAAAAGCCGAACTTGTCTCACGAAGATCGCTTGATTTACCTTCAGGCATGTTAGCGTCAACGAATTGTCTACTTTTACGTTTTGAAACATTTGGGATGGAACTTAGTCGTATCAATCTTAAAAAGTTACGCTTTTATCTCTCTGGAAATTCTATTCTCCAAGCCAATCTATATGAAGCGCTATTTGCCCAGCAAGCCGAAATCGCTGTTATTCCAGGAGGGCTCTCAAATCCAAGGAACCTTCAACTACTGCCTCAAGACTCACTCTATCAAGTTGGATTTTCCTCAGATGAGGCTGTTATCCCCTATCCGAGTCATGCGCATGTCGGCTATCGTCTTATTTATGAATATTTCCACTTTCCTGAGAAGTTTTTGTATGCAGAGATCCAAAATTTACATTTTACAAGTAACGCTAAAAATTTTGATATTTTAATTACTTTGGCTGACGACGTTTTCTTATCGCCTAATGATATCAATGAGATGACCTTCCAGCTTCATACAAGCCCTGTCGTTAATATATTTAAAAAAACTTCTGAGCCCTTAAAGCTTGATCATCGAGCTCATGAAACCCGGCTTGTCGCTGACTTTCGGCGAGAAAAAACAACTGAGATTCACTCAATTGAAACCGTTAAGGCTGTCTTTGAAGACCGCGAAGAAGTACATGAATTCGCTCCTTATTTTTCATATAATCATAACCATGTCCAACGTGAACAAAAAGCATTTTGGTCTGCGCGCCGTATTCCTGCGATGAATCCAAAACTTCCAGGAACAGATATCCTCCTCTCTTTCGTTGATTTTGAGATGAATCCTCAGCAGCCACCTTCACACATTATCTATGCTGAAGTTTTATGCACAAACCGTATGTTGGCGCAACAATTGCCTGCTGGAAGTATTTTACAACCAGAAAATGAAACGCCCGCCTCACACATTTATTGCTTAGATAAACCCACGCCTCAAACAACAGCTCCTTTAGAAGGTGTTTCCCTCTGGCGCCTTGTTTCGCATTTATCGCTGAATCATTTGACGCTTTCAAATGATCCTGCTTCTTTGGAAGCTCTGAAAGAGATTATGCGTCTTTATTCAAACACTGAGCATCTTCCTACGCTTAAAGAACTTAAAGCTCTTATAGGGATGTCAACAGAGCTCGTAACACGACGTGTGGGATTGGATGCATGGCGGGGATTTCTGCAAGGGACAAAAGTGACTTTAACTTTTGATAAAAAAGATGGTGAGGGAGGGAATTTATTTCTATTCGCCTCTGTCATGAACCATTTTTTCTCTTTATTTGCCGCGGTAAACTCATTTACAGAGCTTGAAATTATTAATAAGAATCGTAAAGGAATATGGAAACAATGGCCCGCCATCTCCGGCAGCAAAAGGCTAGTTTAGAAAGCCAGCTTTCTGAGAAGCCTTACCAGTTTGAATTCCATCAAGCTGTTAAACTTATTGAAATGCAGACACCTGAATGCAAATCTTTGGGTGAAGGAACACGCCCTGAAGAAGAAGCACTCATTCTAAAAGGACGCATCCTTTATTCCTATCCTGCTAGCGACCTCTATTCAGCAAAGACAGAAACCTCTAATGACAATTTAATCTTTGACAAGCGCATTACCGTTCATGTGAATTTTTTTGGAATTGCAGGAGGGCATGGGCCTCTCCCTGCCCCTTATACTGAGCTTCTTTATGATCGTATCCGCCACCAAGATACCGCAGGGCGAGATTTCCTTGATATTTTTAATCATCGTTTGCTCTCAATCTTTCATCGAATTCGTAAAAAACATTGGATAGGCCTCAGTGAACAAAGTCCTGATAAGACGCCTTTTGCCAACAATCTTTATGCTCTTTTAGGGTTGGGAACGCAAGGAACACGGGGTCGATTGGGAATACCTGACCGAGGCCTGCTTTATTACACCGGCCTTCTTTGGGGGCAGCCACGTTCTATGGTGGGGCTTCAAACCTTTCTGTCCAATTATTTTGACCTGCCCGTTGAAGTCATTCAATTTCAAGGAGGCTGGAATAAGCTTGAAGCAAGTCAAGTCACGCGCATTGGCGCCCGCGGGCAATTTAATCTTCTGGGTCAAGATGCGGCATTGGGCGAGAAAGTTTGGAATCAAAGAAAGAATATTACCATTCGTCTTGGTCCTTTGGATGGTGAAAGTTTTAAAGCCTTCATTAAGCCTGGCTATGGTTATACCCCTCTTTATGATTTAACAAAGCTTTATGTGGGTGTTGAGCAAGAGTTCTGTTTTAATCTGATCATAAAAGCTCCTGACGTCATGGAAACACGTTTGGATGGAAAATCCTACCTCGGCTGGACGTCGTGGTTAAAAACAAAACCATTTACAGAAGATGATGCCCAGGTGTATCTGCGGCCTTAATCTTTTCTATTCCTATTAAACCCACCCAAACTATCTTATTTTAGTGAGCTTTAGTCTCAGTAGAATTGTTAGAAGCTGCATCTGTGTATGCAACCCGCTCACCAACAATATAATACTTTTTATTCTTGAAACGATCTGTTGTTTTAAGGTCATTTGGCTTGCTAATTGGAGTTTCTCCTGCTCCTTGCTGAGGAGGAGAAATCTTAAGAACTCTCTGATACCTTTCTTCTTCTTTTGTAACTTCAGAACTGCTAATAGCCTGAATAGAACTCGATAAGGCTATTACTATTAAAACCCCTAAATTATACTTTTTCATCCTTTACCTCCTTCTGGTTGAAAACAAGGAAATGTATCCCAACTATCTGGATATGTGCCGTTCAAAATATTCCTTACACTATCATAATGAGGATTTATTAATGTTGCATAATTACCTGCACTTTTTATAAAAGTAGTCCCTCGTACATGTACACCAACAATAGGTCCTTTTATAATTGTTTCAGGTTCACCAGAGATAGCAATGCTTTCATCTAAAAATACGGGTCCCCCACTATTGCCTTGATCTGTGTTAGCTTTATGCACGAACTCCCCTTCGCTTACATTTACAACTTCACCATCATCCTCCCACATCACTGGACCTTCTAGTTGATCTGCACGATCTCCTGGGTACCCGATAACAATCACACGTTTCTTTTTTAGTTCCATTGCTGGCATCGAGATAAAACCTACATCTGAAGAAGATGTCACTGCCGGGCTTAACTCAAGAACAGCTATGTCATTGCCGGTTCTTGTTTGACAGAAATTTTTTGGTAAATGCATACTGGCAACCTGACTATCCTCAATAAAAGTAGAACGATTAAATCCTCTTAAAAATGACATTTTCTTCATTGGAACAGGCTTAATCCCATCACAAGAAACACAATTATGAGCCGCAGTCAGTACATGCCTATTAGAGATCAATGTACCAGTTCCTACATATGATATTCCTTGCTGGTCTTGAAAGTCAAGCAACCCAACATCTTTATAGGGACTAACAGTTGTCACTTTTACTTCTTTACGAGTATCATCAACCCCTATTCCATACATCAGTAAATCTCTCTGATCTATAGAATCGCCAAATGGAGAAGATACATTAAATGCTCTAATTGCCTGCTTAAACCCATGTTTAAACTTGACTAAAGTCTGATGTCTACCATCTTGATTTTCTAAAACATCGGGTGTTGCTATAGAAGTATTAGAAAAGAAAGAGAAGCATAAAATGACTGTAAATATATAAGAGATTTTTTCATGATGAAACCTTAATTAAACCTACTACACAAGGATTACCTCACTTAAGACATTTTGTCAATTTTTAATCAGCACCAAGAACAGTTACATTTTACCTTTTTGGAAATAAATTTAATAGGTTCAGAAGATAATATATCTCTTGAATCCCTTGCCTCAAAACGATATGAAAAATAAGAGGTTTTTTGAAAGGGACCGCTTTGAAACGCTTTTTTTCATTTTTTGCTATTTTACTTGCCTCTTTTACCTCTCCCACAATCGGGCAAGAAGAAGCTGTTTTAAACATTTACAACTGGCATGAATATATGCCGCAAGAAGTGTTGGAAGCTTTTACCAAAGAAACTGGCATTAAGATTAATTATGATATTTATGAAAGCAATGAAATCCTTGAAACAAAACTCCTTTCAGGCAGCTCAGGCTATGATCTTGTTTGCCCCAGTGCTTGGCCTTTTGTGGCGCGTCAGATTCCTGCAGGCACTTATCAAAAACTGCAAAAAGAGAAGATCAAGAATTTAAACGGCCTTCATCCCGAGATTATGGCTCAACTTCAAGCTTTCGATCCCCAAAATGATTATGCGATTCCTTACATGTGGGGCGTGACGGGCTTTGCCTATCAAAAGGATTTGATCTCCAAAAGACTCTCAAAAGCACCGACTGATAGCTGGGCCATGTTTTTTGATCCTGACGTGATTCAACATTTTTCAGAGTGTGGCGTTACGCTCCTTGAAGAACCTGCAGAAGTTATTATTCCAGCTTACCTCTACCTGGGTCTTGATCCTAAAAAAGAAAACGTGGAAGATCTTAAAAAGGTCGAAGAGCTCATTGCTAAAATACGCCCTTATATTCGTCGATTTGATGCGGCTCGCAGTCATGATGATATTGCGACAGGCGAAACATGTCTCGCACAACATTGGCTAAGCTCAATTGCGAAATCTCAGCATCACCTAGGCCCCAATAAAGGCCCTCAATTAACCTATAGTATTCCAAAAGAAGGCGCCCTTATATGGATTGATTGTTTTGTTATTCCTGTCGACGCCCCCCATCCTGATAATGCTCATAAGTTCTTAGAATTTATCCTACAACCTCATATTATGGCACAAATCTCTAACTTTACGCGTTCAGCCAATGCTGTGCCTGCCTCATATCCTCTACTCGATAAAGAGTTAACTAAAAATACGTCGATATTTTTGAAAGAAAACGACTTCAAACGTCTCTTTAAAATGGCTTCTTTTTCACCTAAATTTATGAAATTACTCACAAGAACAAT
Organism: Caedibacter sp. 38-128; assembly: GCA_001898705.1. GTDB lineage: Bacteria > Pseudomonadota > Alphaproteobacteria > Caedimonadales > Caedimonadaceae > Paracaedimonas. The sequence goes on along the minus strand of MKUU01000049.1, from coordinate 8,233 downwards.
GACCAGAATCCGAACAGGGCGCTAACCGCGCCCCACAGCACCTTCGGTAGAAGAGACATTTTTCATGAGTTCATCATAAGACATCCACTCAGGCTTAATGATGCGCAAAGATTGCTGATTAGCCACAAGAGGTGTTTCATTGATGATGGCTTCTAGCTTCAGTCTTGCCAAGGCCAAAGAACCATGTGAAGAGTAAACTTCGCCCACTTCATCTTCTCCTTGCATAACTTTTGTCCCGAAATCTGGCGCAGGCCCTTCAAATTCCACTGGAAAATAACGTTTACGCACCAAACCACGGTGTTTTGTTCGAGCCGTTAATTCTTGGCCCATATAACAGCCTTTAGTCCAAGAAATGGCATGCAGATCCTCAAGACCGCACTCAAGAGGGATGGCACGATCAACAACCATGTCTCGACTTCCATCCGGAAGCCCCTGCTGAAGCCGCCATTGATCATAGACTTCAAACCCGACCTTTTGAAAACCTTGGTTCAAGAATTTTTCATATGGCAGAGAGCCTGAAGTTACTATTGCAAGTTGTTCAGGAAGAGAAGCCACCATTTTCATTTCCAGGTCAATCCGGTCATTTTGACCTTTTTGAGGATGATAAAGCAATGCGCGTACCCCCGTAAGTGGCCAGCGTGAATCCACATAAAATAAGTGATGGCCCTCAGTACAAGCATGTCCTGGGGTTAATGTAAGATTAAAATGGTCTTCGACGTTATCGCCCCAAAAAGCCCATATTTGATACAGATCTGAAACATTATCCACATCAATATCCGCTTTAAACTTATAAAGCTTTAAACGTTTTTGCAGATCTTCGAGTCGGTCTTTTTCAACCTCTAAAAACAAGACACCTAAGCGTTCCGTAATAAAAAAATCATACAGAAATTTTCCTTGTGGAGTTAAAAACGCTGTATAAATAGCATTTGTTTCTGAAACTTGATTTATATCGTTCGTAATAAGTCCTTGGAGAAATTTTTTCGCATCATTCCCTGTAATTGAGAGAATACCCCTGTTGGAAATGGGTGCCATAAAACGCATTGAGAACTCCTTACTTACTGTCTTGAGCATCTTACTGTGAAACGCCCTGAAAACCAAGTGATGCCCTCAAATAAAAATCTCCCGACAAGGCTTATCGAGAGATTTTAAGATCAAAGACAGATAAAGTCTAATTAATCAACGGCTACATTGACTTTGGTCTCTTTTGTTATTGGAGCGTTCCCAAATTTTTTATGAGCTGCTTTCGCGCGCTTTTCCGCAAGAGTGTTTTTCGCAGCGTTAAGCTTTTCTTCTGCTTTCTCGACTTTCATTTTTTGCTTTGTTAGTTTTTGCTTTTTCTCTTCAACTTCTTTTTGAGCTTTTTTACTTGTAAAGTTCTCTTCTGCATAATCTACTGCATCGATAAGCTCTTGTTGACGGCGTTCAACTTTATCAAGCACTTCCTTAAAGGCTTTTTCCTTTGATTCAACTTTGTGGCGGGCTTTACGAACGCCCGCTGTAATATCAAGATGTTGATCTCTGACAATTTCATAATAACTACGAGCATTAAGCATTTGATAATTTAATTCTGCAAGAGTTTCTGGAGATTTATTGGCAGCAATCGCTCTTACAAGACTAATCGAAGCCTGCCTCATATCCACAAACGCTTTGTGCTCTTCAGGTTCCATCCCTTGCACTTCAATCCATTTATCTGGGGCAATATGGCTAACTCGTACAATTCCTTTAGCAACGTGACGATCACTTTCTACAGGATATAGCCACCCATTGAACCAGCTAAAGAAACCATTGCCAGAACTTTTTGTTGCTTCAAATTGATCATCATTTAGGTTTCCAAGAGCCCCATGATAACCGCCCATTACATGAGGAACAGAGCCACCATCCTTGATTTCAAACAAAGTTCCAATGTGTTTAAAACCTAAGATCCCAGGTCCAACAAGAGCAACTGGATCAACACCTGTCGTGGAGTCCTTATGGACGACACGTAGCGTACGGCGACAAAGTGTCTCATAATTAGCCGCGGCATTACGATCAAATACACGGGGCGAGGCAAAATTAATGACCTCAGGCTTGACTTCACTCACTGTTGCTAAACGATAAGCAGCAAGAGTTGCGAGTGCTGCGCCAAGACTATGTCCGGTTACTTTTACTTTCATATCTCGAACGCTAAGACCTTGCTTTGTTGCATGCGTATTTAGAGCACCATAGACTTGATCCCAGGTTTTCTCAAATCCATTTAAGAATCCTGTGTGTGCATAACCTGATGCCCATTCCATCTCAGACATTGTTGCATAAGCATCCGTTGCAAAATTTCGCAAAGACTCACTGCCATGATAGCTAATGATTGCCTCTCCATTACGAACAAGGACAATACCTGAACGTTCAGCTTTTGTTGAAAATTCAACAACTTCCCATCCTTCAGATTTAAGCTTGGCAACCATGACTTTTCCTTTTTCATCGTCAAAAGTACCGGTGTAAGATAAGGTCGCAAGAGCCGCCATTTCATTCACATCATCGAGGGTAAAACCAGCAACGGTACGAACAACAGGTGTCTTAGAAGCTATTTCTTCAAGAATTTCAGCCGTTTCAACTGCTTGTGCCTGCGGTGTTACTATAGCAAGCTCTTCCTCAACCACAACTTCAAGAGGCTCAATTCTTTGCATAGATTTCTTAGGATCAATACCATCTAATTCATCTTTAGCACTGAGCACATGTGAAACATTCTGGCCAGCTAAAGGATCAGACTGTTCAAACTGTGTGGGAGCAATAGCTGATGAACGATAGACCATGGTATCTTCGTCGAGCATAGGGCCTTCAGCATATGCATTTGCTAAAAATATAAGCGTCAATACTCTAGTTGTCGTATAAATTAGAATTTTATGGTCTTTATGCATCCTATGTTTCCTTATAGAAAAATATTTCTCCTAAAGGTTATATAGTTGCTTTCTAGAGAATTACAATTGCCTATTTCGCATTTCATATATGTGATTGTTGCATATTTGGCAGTAAAGATGGTTGATTACTTGCTTTTCAAAAATCTTGCTTTTAAAAATTTTTCTGTGCTAGAAATCGAACACCATTAATTACTAATTAGGAATAATATGAATTCTCTTCTTAAATTTTCTTACCTTTTTTTGGCGTTCTCTAGCGCCGTTGCCTCAGAAATTGGAGATGAAAAACTCAAAGCTCAACACTTAGCAGTAACTTTACCTAACCAACCAAGTTTAGCACTTACACAATCTGAACAAATTAAAAGAGATTCAACTTTTATAACAACCATCTTACAAAGACACGATGGGAATCCTTTTGCTTACGATGAAGATTATGCACAATTAGGGGATACTCTTATTGCTGCTCACTCAACCGCAATTATTCCTCTCGACCAAAAAGAAAATCATATAAGAATTCTTCAGCTCTATGACACTGATAAAAAAGCTGGTTGTTTAAATAAATTTCGTATTACATGGCTGGCTTTACAGCTTGCAATGGCTTTAACACCGCAAGCAAAGCTAAAAATAGGCTTTAGAACTGTAGATGGCTTTATTGAGCATATAAGTAAGCTTTGGCTAAAAGATTTTAGGGATTTAGAAAAACAGGATGCTGCCGGAATTAGCTCTATGTTCTCAACGCTTAAAATAATTTCACTCTTCCGTAAGACTTTAATTGTTTACACAGGAAACAGTGGTTTTAGCTTACGAGATTATCTCAAAGCAGCTGCTCAAGGTTTTGATCTCGCTAGTTACAATCCAGGAACAGGGCAAGGACACTATGTTCATGGAGGGATTCATTCAACACCTATCAGTAAATTTGTTCATGATATTCAACATACGAATCAACAATGGGTTTCAAAAACGGATCATGGAAAAGGTTACCAAAACTTTTGTCAAAATCCAGAACATCTTCAAAAATATCGCTATTATGCAGGCCTCTGGCAACAGCTTGCCCAAGAAGGATATAAGATTCTAGAGGATGCTACTGTACAATTAACAAACAAAGAGAGATCACAGCTTGAAGTCATATTGTTTTTAACTCTCCATGAAACAAAAGGACCTATTCAGGAGATACTAAAAGACCTCAAGAAACCAACTCTTGTAGATATTGCTTCTATCGGAATTAATACATGGAAAAAAGAAAACTGGGAGCATTTTACTCTTCCTGATGATAAAAATGAGTTCTATAAAGCTTTATTTTTAAGAAACATGATCCAACACTATCCTGGCTATGAATTCCTTCGCATTGACTCAATTAAACCTGATCCTCAAACAACTGATAAGGTTCACTTAACATATATATTAAGGAATAAAGCAAACGCTAAGGACGGACAAAAAATCGAAACTTATTTTGCTGGTATATCCCATTATGAGACAATAAAAACTTTCTACAGAGATGTAGCTCATACACTTATTAGTAAAGGGCTTTGGAAACCCGCCTCAACAAAGCTAGGCACAACTTATAAAATGTCAGAAGTTCGAACCGTTCTTCAAGAAGCTTTTGACTGGTATACCAAAGCGCTCAGCCGCAAAGGTAAACTTCACAGATTTTTTATGGATGTAAAATTACCTGAAAAACCTGAGATAAAAAGGAAATAAGGATAAGAAAAAGTAAACTCTAACCTCTTTCTTGCTGAATGGCACTTGACGCATGAAGGAAAGTTGTGTTCAAGCTTGTAGAATGTAAAAATAAAATGTTTTAAGCTTGACATGCGTTCTTTTTTGATTTTATTGAAATTTCTTCTTGTTGTCCCTTCTTATTCTCTTAATGCAAGCCTTTCTCAAAACTTAGATACTTTTATTAATGACATTTCATCTATAATTCCTGTGGTTAGGACATGCGAGTATGTTCCTTCTCATGAGGATCTAAAAATTGAAGCCGATGACTTATTTTCCCGTGCAAGTTCCTGGCACTCCTATAACCCTTTAGAAGCTTCAGAGCTCTATGGTCAGGCTGGAAATCTCTATCATCAATGTCTTCTTTTGAATAGTAATAAACCTTCACGCTTAATTTATCAGTCAGCAATTTTATCTTCATTTCGCGCAGGTTTTTATAGGCAAGATTATGATCCAGAAGCGACACAAAAATTCTTTGCTTATTGCTATCATACGATAAAAAACTATTTCAGCTTTTTTGAACAGGAAATCTCTGCAGACGATATAGGCGTTCTCATCATGATATTTAACAAGATGGCTTCTTTTTTTGAAAAATCTGAACTCTTATCGGAGAAAGAAAATATTGCCCATTTTTATATCGAAGCTGGGAATTTAGGAATGATTGCCTTTAACAAACGTCAGATGGCTAATAAGGCGTCACCTCTTGATTATGGGAAACCTGCAATTGCTTATTATAATGCTGCTTACACCTTAAAAGAGATAAATTTAGCTTTAGCTTATCCATTATATGAATACTCTGCTCATCTCCATCTGATTCGGACGGAATATAAAGGCAATCAAGCAACAGAAAATGATTTAAGACTGACCTCATGTGCTTTATATAACGTTGTCTTGTGGAATAATACCTTCTCAGATGAACAAAAATTTCATCGCTTCAAAATAATTCTTGATCTTGAATTAAGACGTTTTGAAAAGTTACGAGATAAAGCAACCCCACAAGATTATGATACGATTGCTAAAGTTTATTATAACCTTGGTGAACAATGCTCGAATGCATTTGCTAAATTATTACAATTCCAATATCTTCAGAAAGCCGCAGAATTTGAATCCATCTATTTAAGTCAAAACAGTTTTAATGTCTCCGATCATGACCTTTTTCAGGCGCTTCATATCTATCAAAAAGCCACAGAAACGACTCAATCCCGAGATCAAGCACTAGCTCAAATATTTCATACTCAAGCTCAGAATTTAAAACTTCTTTTAAACCAGAAACAGGACTGCAACCTCTTCTCCTATAAAAGTGCGTAAAAAGGGTCTTTCATCAAATAAGTTTCTTTTTGAAAAGTATTATTTCATCGGCCTTGTAATCAAAAAATAAGTTTTTATATTAATTTTAGCGTTATAGTTGTTAAATAATGGAGTTATTATATGCGTTCTTCTTTAAAATCAGCTTCTTATATTGCTCTTAGCTTTGTTTTATGGTCAAGCGTAGAAGCCACAGAACAAGATTTTCCAACTACAATACCAAAAAATTTTTCAACTCAATTTTCTGAAAGCCAAAGTAAACTTGCAATTATACCGGGAAAGCGCAAAAGAGACAGTGACCATGAAGAAACTGACCAGCGTGACCTGAAGCGCATAAAATTAGACGAAGCAAAGCTTGCTGAATATCCAAATATTCCTGATGATATATTAAATATTATCGCTAATTTTATTGAAGATCCTATTACATTTCAGGCCTTTAAAGTCGTTTCAAAGGGCTGGAATAAAAATGCAAGTCAGGAACACTATTTAATTCCTTCTGATAGTGAAAAACTTATCAAATGGGTTTTATCATTTAGGCACTCTCAAACCATGAAATTTGATACCGAAGCACTTATAAAAGATTTTATGGTACGCAATAAACGAACACCGGATAGTCACACCTCTTTAAGCTTTAAGTCTAGTGAATATACTTCGGCAGTTCCGGAAAATCTAAGGCTGATAAATGACTTATTTAATGATTTAAGCCCGATTGCAAAAACTCTCCTTGAAGAAATAAAACTTCAAAAGCCCATCTCTCCCTCTCTCTTCAGCAACCCCGAAAATCGTGAACTTTCACAAGAGAAAAGTCATTTTAAAGAATTGCTACTTAAGTGGCAACCTTATGGAATTATTCTTCATCTAAACTATTTTTTGAACGGCGATATACGTAGAGGTTTTCGCAATATAGAGAAAATAGCTCAAAATTATCCTGAAATCAGCCATTTTCTTCTGTATCCTTATGATATTGATACTTACCCACATTCTGTCGCTTCAGCTCAACAGTTTAATAGGCAACTACAATTTTTAGATATTGCAGAACAGTTTGTTAGGGTCGAAGCTTTTAAAGCTTATCGATTTAATGATGAAAATAGACTCCACTCATTATGTTCAAGCTATCTAACAACAGCAGAAGATACAGAGGAAATAAAAGAACCTAATATATATCCAATGCTTAAAAAAGAAACTAAACGCTTAAAAGCACAAATCAAACGCATCATCCAAGCAGGACAACAAGAAGAATCCTTACCCTACTTTATGCAAATAATAAAATTGTATGAAGCTCACACCCATAAGTTAAAACAGAAACTCTTAAATTATGATCCTTCTTCTATGGATAGCTTTAATATTGAAATGGTATATCCTCTTATCGTTGACTTAGAAGATGCACAACGAAAGATAGGCAACGTTCATCATGACCTTGCTCATACTTATGAAGAGTTGGGGAAGCGCAATCATAAAAAAGACTTTTATACTGCAGCAAGCCAATTTTATATAGAAGCTGCTCAAAGTGTCATGAAGTATATGGATATCATGGATAGTGATGAAGAATATGATTGGGTTTCAGATCTATTAAAGAATGCAGCAGAAGCAATCTTTCCTGTTAATCCAACAGCTGCTAATGAATTACGTTTAAAATCAGAGCAAGCCTATGTGAAAGAACTTGATACTCTTTGATCTCATAAAAGCCCTGTAGAATTTCTATGGGGTTTTTCTTTTCTATAAATACTCACAATCTGTTTTTCTATTATATATTGCTAACGACAATTTTTTAGGATCTAACATCTTTCATCACGAAGTTTTTTAATTTAAAAGCATAAAGCATTATCTCATTAAGCAGGTTCAACTTCTTGAATGATAGATAACGTTAAAATATTAGGAATTATTAAGAGATAAAAAATATTTTATATTACTAGTGGAAAATTGATAGAATTTAAATTTCTTTAGAATACCAACATATATCCCCATAGATAGCCTGGCGGCGACCTACTCTTCCACGCCTTAAGACGGAGTACCATTGGCGCTGGAGGTTTTCACGGCCGAGTTCGGGATGGGATCGGGTGGGACACCTCCGCTATGGCAGCCAGGCAATCTATAGGGATACTGTCGACAAGTTATGAATGACAGTAAATAGTTGTGACCAATTTGTTCTCTTTTGTTCTTTAAGTCGTCAGTGTTAGCTATCTTCTAGGCTTTTTCAAGACTAGAAAGACATTGCATCTAACAGCTGACTGCTGTTTTCTGTGTATGTTCAAGCCAATGGAGCGATTAGTACTCGTTAGCTTCACGCGTTACCGCGCTTCCACACCGAGCCTATCAACGTGGTG
>MKUU01000048.1 GCA_001898705.1 Caedibacter sp. 38-128 | reverse complement strand
TCTTCAAAATAGATTCGCTTTTTCAACCCATACAGTTGGACTTGATGGGGTTTAAAAAATATGCATAATCGAATTCCCTAGAACTACAGAAGAGCCAAAATCTATTATGCTGATTTATTAGGAAGTACAAGTTGGAGGATAACCATATGCATAAATGCGCTGTATTTGATATAGGGACCGCCCGAACAAAACTTACGATTGCTACACTATCTGAAAAGGGAATTACTTTAGAAAAATGGAAAATGGATACAAAATTAGGTGATCTTTTTTCTACTGAGTATCATGATGGTTTAGAAAGCGCTAGCACTAAATTATTGAAGGAGTCTCTTGTTTTGCTAAGCAAAAACATTAAAGATCCAAAAAATACTCGTAGGATATGCATTTTAACTGAAATATTTCGTAACTTTCCAAATTTAATACATGAAATTGAAAATATGCATGATATTATAGGAACCCCAAAGATTATATCAGGCTATGATGAGGGTAGCTTATTTTATAAATCACTTTCTAATATATTAAACTATCATAATTTTGTTTTGCTAGACGTTGGTGGAGGAAGCATTCAAATTACTTACTCTGACCAAGATGCAATACAGGTAATATCTCTTCCTTTAGGTACTTATAAACTTCAGGCAATGTATCAGACAGATCGCAGCAAGCTGGGTGAAAGCAATCGTTTCATTATGGAACATTACATAGATGAGATGTTGAGAGAGCATCTTATAGCCAATTTAAAAAAGGATTACCTTATCCTTGGCTCTAATTGTATGGAAACATTCTTGCTTACTGCAATGAGCAAAGCAGGCTTAATGTTCAACAAAATGAACAATATAGAACAAATTTCTTTCCTATTAACTAATCATTTGTTAAACGTTGGCTATGTCGAACAAGCTCGTTATTTTCCGAGTGATCCTAATTTTATGTACGGTGCAGATAAAGGGTTAATTGTGGCTCTTTCTGTTGCAAGGTTTGTAGGAGCACACAGCATTGTTCCAACAGATGAATCGCTATCATCGTCACTTGCAAAACAAGCCCTATCATCGGATAAATGAAGTGTAAGATAGTTGCGGTTTGTGTTTGAATGTGGACATGCTAAACGAAAATAATTATGGAGATGAATTTATGAGTATTCCTATAGCAGATACTAGTAATAGACCCAATGTTCCATTATTTTTAAAGATAAAACAAAAATTTCTTTATTTATTAAAAGCCGCTAATGTAAAAACTTTATGTACTTCGGTACTTGGAGGGGCATTAGAATTTTATGTGTTTCAATTATTTGGTTTTTTTGCCCCTATTTTTGGTAAGCTTTTTTTTCCTAATGATAATCATATAATATCAACATTAGTTGGTTTTGGATTATTTGCGGTTGGTTTTTTAACAAGACCAATTGGTGGTATTATATTCGGTTATATTGGTGATCATTTTGGTAGGAAAACTTCTTTATATTCATCATTAATATTAATGGGTACTACTACATTATTAATAGGGTTAATGCCAACCTATGAAAAGATTGGTATAGTTGCACCATTATTGATTTTATCGCTTAGGTTATTACAAGGTATATCTGTTGGTGGAGAGTTACCTGGTGGTTTAGTTTTTGCTATAGAACATGCTAATCCAAATTATACTGGATTTGTTGGAGGATTTCTACAAGCTGGTTATTGTGGTGGTACTGTTTTGGGAGCTTTAACAGGATTAATTTATTCTTTACCAGGAATGCCAGATTGGGCTTGGCGAATATTTTTTATATTTGGTTTTATATTATCGTTAATGGGGTTGTATATACGTAAGTTTAGTCCCGAAACTCCAGAATTTAATTCTATTAGAAATAAAACTGAAAAAGCTCCATTAATTACAGGAATAAAAAGATATCCTCAAATATTCCTTTTAACTATACTAATTAGTAGCTTCGCTGGTGTGGTCCTTTTTTTAAATGAAATATTTATGCCATATTTTTTAAAACAACTACCATTTATGTCAGATAGTTTTTCTAGGTTTTGTGGTACGGCTAGTTGTTGTTGCTATATACCTCTTATGCCTATTGTTGGTTTATATTCTGATAAGGTAGGCAGATTAAAACCTATGGCAATTGGTGCGGTGTTGATTATGATCTTCATGGGAGTAATGCTTTCTTGCTCCCATTTATTAAATAGGTATTCTGTTTTTTTTATATACATTGCAATTGGCAGTTCAATTACAATGCTTTGTGCGCCACTACAAACATTTATTGCAGAATTATTTAATAAAAAAATTAGATGTAGTTGTTTTTCATTTTGTCAAAACGTTGGTTTAGGGGTTTTTGGGGGACTAACGCCAATGGTTGCTACTATAATAGTTGCCAAACCAATGGGGCATTTATTGTTAGCATTTTGTGTTGTTAGTTGGGGTATTGTAGCCTTAATAGCAATGAATAAATTACGAAACAGTGAGATAAGAAAAATGAGGTAACATAAATGGTGGACTTCCCCCGCTTTAGTAGACACGTTCTTCCAATGTGAGCGCCCTTTTTTCAAACTCTTTTGGGCAGACGTGCCCAATAGTTGAATAAATTCTTTTTTGATTATAGAAGATAAAACAATAATCAAAAATACTATTTTTGGTTGTGATACTGTGTTAGAGATCAAGGATTATTTTTAAGGATTTGAGGGTTAAAAGCTGTTTTATATTTGAGGACACCAAAGCATATATGAAGAAGCTTTCTCATAATAGCGCCTATAATCACCATAGTATGTTTGCCTTTTTTCTCTAATTTTTTTACAAAAGGTTGAAGAAGAGGATTGTAATTTTTAGCTGCAATTGCTGGAAAGTAAAGAGATTTTCTTAAGGAAGAAGAACCTATCTTTGAAAGACAAGGCCTTCCTTTAACAGAAGTTCCTGAGGTTCTATGAGATGGTGTAAGCCCAGCATAAGCAGCTAATTGCCTGGCATTTTCTAAAGATGAAAACTCTGGCATTTCTGCAAGGATAGCTATGGCTGTCATTTTGCCAATGCCTGGAATGCTTTGAAGGTTCTTGCAGTCTTGCCTTAAGTCCTCTTTTTTGGAGACCAACTGGTCTATTGCAACATTGACTGTATCAATGTGTTTTTCTATGTACTTGAGGAGGTTTTGATAAACTTTCTCAACACTTTTTGGAAGGCAGTCTTTGTTCTCTAAAAAGTTTCCAACTTGAGTTTGTTGTTGTTTAAGGTTTTGCAAGCATCGATAAAGAGATCTTAATTCTTTTAAAGCAGGATCTTTAGGTTTATAGGCTCTTAACTCATTCTTGCTCGCATACTCTGCAATCAGGTGCGCATCAACATCATCTGTTTTATGGCGGCTCAATTTACTTTTAGCAAAGGCTTTAATACAAACAGGATTAACAATATAGGTTGTGTTGCAACTTTGAGATAAAGGAGTAGACTTGGTAATATAAATAACCTTGGATGCTACCTATGAAACCTCATGACTTCCGTTACCGACAATTCTTACCAACTATTATTCTACAATGTATGCGCTGGTATTTACGCTATCCTCTGAGCTACCGTAATTTGGAAGAGATGATGGAAGAAAGAGGCGTGGAGGTTGATCACACAACCCTTTATCGTTGGGTCCAGAAGTATTCCCCTGAACTTGAGAAAAGAATTAGATGGCATGCGCGTACCTTCTGCAGATCTTGGCACCTTGACGAAACCTACCTTAGAGTAAAAGGGAAATGGAAGTATCTTTATCGTGCCATTGATAAAAATGGAGGAACGATAGACTTCATGCTCTCTAGCACCCGTAATTATCAAGCAGCATATATATTCCTTAAAAATGCTCTTAAGAAAACAAGAGTCAATGAAAGACCTTTAAAGATTACAACAGATAAACATCCTTGTTATGCCCCAGCCATCCAAGCTTTAAAGAAAGAAAAGCTTCTTAAACCTCATGTTGAGCATCGTCAGACGCGATATCTCAACAACGTTATAGAATCAGATCACCGAAGAATAAAAAGAAGGACAAGACCTATGATGGAATTTAAGAGTTTAGTCTCTGCTAAGAGAGTCATAAAAGGGATAGAGGCCATGAATATGATTGTTAAAAAGCAATCCTATTTCTTTGCAGACAGCATCCATGATCAGATCTATTTTATTCATCGCATCTTTAATATCTACACCCGAACTATGTCCAAAATTTAAGAAACCTTTTATTTCCTTAGATAAATTCTACCTTAAGTTCAAAGTTGCAACAGAACCTAAATGGTTGTGTTGCAAGTTTGAGGTAAGATTATAATTAAGGTAAGGAAATAAATAAGTGATTCTAAAAATGTAGAATTATTAGATGAATGATATAAAGTAGCGCCACTTTTTAAGGAGAGACCATACCATTTTAAAACCTTAGTTGCAACACAACCACGATTTTCATGCACATATAAAAATTTATTGCTTTATTACAAAAAATATTGCTACCTATTGGCAACATTTTTCTCTCTTTTGAAAAAAATCTTAGGGCTGATACTTTGCTTGACTATTTTAAGCTTAATACCAAAAATATTATGAAAGTTTTACCATGAAGAGATCTATCTTATTATTGTTAATATCTAAATTCCTAGCAGTTTATGGCGCTCTTGCTTCTAATTTAGGAGATGAAACAGAGCGTAAAGTGCCTGCCCTCAATCGTATTAATAATAGATCAGTAAGAGACAAAGTAAGAATGTTCGAAGAGCTTACCAGCCCACCTTCTAAAAGTCTCGACTCTCAAGAATTAAATAAAACTATTCTCTCTTCCCCAGGACATGTCAGAAAAATTTCGAAGTTTTTTCAGCGTAGCAAGTCTGCGGAGCAATTAACTAAAGTACAGAAGGACTCTTCTAAGACGGGGTCAAGCGTTTCAGCAATTATTCCTTCCCCCTCCCCTAAATCTCCCCGCAATTTATTCAGGTTAATAAAATCTCGTGAACCTGCTGAGAGCCCCTTAAATAACAAAATAAATAAGAGTCAAAAAGGAAGCAAAGGTAGTCGTCCAAAACCCTCAAAAAATGTTGAGGTCAGTGCACCAAGCATTAATACAGCACTTACTAAGCAACATGGTCTTAATCCAGAAAGTATTGAGAAGGATTGGGAAGACAGAATAAGATATTTGGATATGGTTAAAAAAACTATAGAAGAGCATATAAAGTCTGGCACCATTAATCCTGAAGATGAAAAATATGAGTTAGTTCTTAAAGGGGACATAGCGCAACTTGAGGAGATGTATATTAAAGGGATGGGCTATTTGCATGGCAAGAATTCTATAAGAAAACATGACCCTATGATGATAGCTAGCCATCTACAAAACATGAAGAATTTATTGGATATAGTAGGGGCTGAGATTTATTGGGTAGCTGGAGAAGGAAAGCTAACATTATCTCAACTTACTCTTTTTGAGACAAAGCTATTAGATGCTAGGGAAAAAACCAGCTTTGTAAATAAAAGTTCTGAAACCCTAGAATCTCCAAGGACAACATGTGTTACTCGTCCTAATAGGAAACGTTCTCATACAACTAAAGACTAAAACGAGCAAACTTATTAGATAATTATCTCTCGCCTTTACCCTGCGCTCGATCCAGGGAAGAAAACCCTCAAGTCTCCGACTTAAGGAGGTAAGAAAGCCTATTGATTCTTACTACCTTAAAGTCTTAGCTGCTATAAAACTTCTCAACAAAGCTTGCCCTTCTTTTAAGGTTCTGTTGCAACTTTGAGCTAAAGGTACAATTAAGCTTAAAGAATAAAGGTCTTTTTAAATTTTAGACATAATTGGGCCGTAAATTTTAAAAATAAGAGGTAAAATTTAATTACCTCTTAAATATTGGTATAAAGTTTCACGACTGATATTAAGCTCTTTTGCAATTGCTGATTTGCTGTGTCCTTGAGAAACCTTCTCCTTAAGATCTGCTATAGCTTCCTCACTGAGCTTCTTCTTTCTTCCTTTATAGAGGCCTTTTTGCTTTGCAAGATAAATGCCTTCTAACTGCCGCTCTCTGATAAGAGCTCGCTCAAATTCTCCAAAAGCTCCCA
>MKUU01000047.1 GCA_001898705.1 Caedibacter sp. 38-128 | reverse complement strand
GACATAAATAATGGCTTCAAATAAGATCTTCATAACAGGCAAGGTGTCAGCTGCTATTTCTCCTAAAGCCTTATTGTTATTTCTTTGTTGGAGATAAGCTTTGGCAATTGCAGGGTTTGAAGCATTCCCTAAGGAGACAGACTTATTCTCAATCCCCTCTAATACAGAATGAATCATAATTTGCTGCTTGATAAGCTCTTCAGCATTTTTAGCTGAATCTGTGAGATAGCCAAATGAAAGGGGTAGGTATTTAAAGATCTCTGCCTTATAATCGATGGGAGATTTATTCCCGGCTCCAAAAAACCTCTTGCCAAAGAAATCAGCTGATTTGTCTATTTCTTTTCCAAAAAGAGTACTGAGCTTTTCAGCGCCTACTTTGCAGGTAACAATTTCGCTCTTCTTTCCTGCCTCTTGCCACAGGAATGCTCTCACAGGGGAGGGATTACTGGTGACCAAAGTCCAAATGTCATCTGTAGTCTTAAGGTCTTGAAAGGTATATTTACGACCCAAGAGTGCATCATAGGCGACACATTGAGTGACAAACCCTCGCATGTTCTCAGCAACGTTTTCATCCACAATATGGAAGATTTTTGCATTCTTAAGAAGATTGCTCGCAAAGACGGCCCCTGTTTTATGATATTTAAGGTCATCAGGAAGAGAGAAGACTTGCTCAATCTTTTCTGTGATTTCTTGCCCAATTTGGCTGAAAATCCCTGCCACAAATCCAAGACCAAAGGGGACATGAGCGACCACATACTCTTTTCTCCCGACAAGGTTATCAATAATATGAACGGTGGTAGTTGGTGTTAAGATCACAAAGAGCATGATTATAAAGGGCATAAAGAAAGAGCGGATAATCTCCATTTGATCGCGCCAGAGGGTTTGAGTAAGAGCAATTAAAAGCCCAGTGAGAGCTCCAATTCTTACAAAGGGATTAAAGAAGATTCCTTTGTGTCCCTCAGCGCCACTAATGAGAGAGGCAATGCCATTAAAGATGAGAGAGAAGATCTCTCCACCGCCAAGTGTATAAATTGTTGTTTCCATGAGTGCTTACCTCTTTCCTTGGGTGATCATTGAGGCTGTTGAGAATAGCTGTGCTTCAAGAGCAGAGGTTTTTTCAATCAATGAAAGGATGGATTGAAGCTGCTGAACAACGCTTGATCTTCGCTGAACCACGCGCTCTCTTACCTTGTGGATGCCATCTAGGAGCCTTTTAATATGAGAGTCATCGACTTGAACGGTTCTCAAGTCATCGAGATTGATGGTTACAATGTCGAGTACTTCAAGCAGATATTGTGATAATAAGTCATAGGCAATGAGGCGAGAGTAATCCCGAATATCAATCGGAGATTTCCCTCTTTGATAAGCAGTTGTCACATTGAGGATTTTATAAATGGGAAGACTGGTGGAGTTAAGGAAAGCAAGCTCTTCTTTAGTAAGCGGTTCATCCATATAAACCTTATTCACCATCGAATCCAGGAGGGCATGAACCCTTGCCTCTAAGGGCTTAGAGACACTTACTTGAGCAGCGTGAGGATTTAAGCATTTCTCTTTATCATCACATTTCCAGATCTTGGCTTGTCCCCCTTGCAGGAGAGCATTAATCAAGTCTCCATGATCAGCCAAAGAGGGAAGGACAGACACGGTAAGAGGAGATTTGTCACCATTTCCGGTTTTTCGAGCAATTAAGCTTCCAGAGAGCGTCATAAAGAACTCGGCCATTTCTTGATCTTTTATCAGAAAAGGATTTTTCTGAATGGCTTTCCAGGCGAGGTTATATTCTCCCACAACCATATTTTTATAGGCAGCTAAATCTTCTTTATTACCCGTTGCAGGAGGGTTAGAAAGAAGTGAATCTCTTTGACCGCCTGCGCCACATCCCTGACGGGAAGCTGCCCAGTCAGAAAACACGCCAAGGTTACTGCCCATAGAGGAACACAAATGCTTGCTTGAGGCATCCCCTCTTGGCCACAGGGCTCCTAAGGTGGTGGCTGTGACCTCACAGGTGTTGATATTCGTTTGATTGATCTCCTGAGCTTTAGCATTCAGTTCATTGATAACATTGTAAATCTGAGAGGATATGGTCTGTACCATCAGCATAAAGGCATAACTTGGCATGCTGGCTCCAATAGCTCTTAAAGCACTTAAATATTCTTGAACCTTGATGAAGCTTAAGCCGCCTAAATGGAGATCTATGCCCCCACACCCTGCCCGGTAAGAGGGCAAGTGAAGGGAGAGAGGTTGGATATTTTTAGATGAGTTCCGGATAAAAACACCCCCACCTGTATAATATCCTGCGGCTTGATCTTGATAGACAGAGGCAGAGGTAGAATTGGTCACCGACCCCATGCTCTTAAAGAAGTCTTCAAGATCCGAGTTAATCCCAGCATGCGCTGGAATAAAGCTAATGAACGTAATAAAGAATAAAATGAGTTTCTTCATGATTTACCTATGAGAGTCATAATGTGGGCTTCCATTTCATCCTCTGAGGAGATGCCGTAGCTGATGGGGAGGATTTGTTGTGTTTTAGGATTAACGGCGATCAAGGCAGGCACATGAGTGATCGAGAGTCTTTCTGCAATGCCATTATCAAGAAGAGGCTTGGGATATTCTTTAAGTGTGCCCCTATCAAGACTCACAGCTTTCACAACCCAGCCATATTTGGCTGCAAAGCGCTTTACGATTGGTGCAAAGGTATGACAATAAGGACAGTCTCCCTTAAAGAAGAAAAAGAAACCATAAGACTTAGAGAGAGCTTTTAATTTGGTATATTTAAGTTTATTTTCTTCATCAATATAGGTGTGTCTTCCAATTTGGTTGATAGGATAGGAAGACGTGAAATCAAGGGAGGGATTCAAGTAAATAGATTGCATCCAGCGATCGGCAAAGAGCTGACCTCTTTCCATGAGATCTTTCTGTAATTCTTGATACGCTTTCACGTTCTCTAGAGTTGGAAAGAAGATGGCAAGATGAAGGCGGCGCTCTATTTCCTTTTGATAAAGCTTTAAGAGCTGAGTAGGCGTTAAAGATTGATGGGACTGATGTTCAGATTGCTTTTTATTCTCTTCATTTTGCATTTGTTGAATATTACGATCTTGATACCAATGCCAACCTTCAGCACGCCTTTTATAAAAAGAGTCTTCTGCTAAAAGAGGCTTTAAACTGATAATCATGAAGCCAAATACATGGATAAGTATTGCGTTATACTTGTAATACATGTTATACTTTGACATATAAGAATGGAGATTAATCATGCTTGCTGTCCGATTGCCTGAAGAGTTAGAAAGACGTCTTGATCAGCTTTCCAAAGAAACGCACCGCTCAAAAAGCTATTATGTAAAGTGTGCTTTGGAAGAGTTTCTGCAAGATCAAGCAGATTATTTGCTAGCGCTCGCTCGCTATGAAAAAGTCCGACAAGGTGAGAGGACTTATTCCCTAGAAGAGATCGAAGCTCACCTTGAGAGAGAGAATGACAAGCACTAAATGGGAGCTGAGGTTTCAAAAGGATGCTCAAAAAGAGTTCCTGAAGTTTGATCCCCCTATCCAACGGCGCATCTAGCAATATTTTAAAGAAAGAATTCTGATATCCTCTAATCCGCGAACATACGGTAAAGCCTTGACAGGGAACCTGCAAGAGTTCTGGCGTTATCGCGTTGGGGACTATCGCGTCATCTGTAAAATTGAAGATGAGAAGATTATTATAACTGTTGTTATGATAGGCCACAGGCGAGAGGTATATGAGGAATAACATGTCTATAACTCCCGCTCTGATTTTTTATCCTTAGGAACCGAGAGTTCCTTTTGGATCAACTTAATTTGTGTGTCGATATTTTGAAGAAGATTTGGTTTTTGACTGACATAAGAAGAAAGATCTTTCTCCTTATAGCGACTCATAATCTCAGAGGTAATTTCGCTTAAATTAAGCTTGGAGAAATCAATTTGGGCAATTTCTTCTTTCGTAAGACCTCGACACGTTGGGTTTTTGGGTGATCCCCAATCAAGACCAATTTGAGGGCGTCCTTGCTCATGGATAATCCTTGAGAGCTTGGAATGGAAGCAACAGTAAGAGAATTGCTTCTTAAGGCAAATCCCTGTTAATTTCTCTTTTTCTTTACAAAATGATCCCACATACACACACAAATTCTTGCTTTTGCGCGCTGCAAGTCTTTCATCATCAGCATCACAATCTGCCAACTTTAAAGAAATACCCCAGCCTTTGCCGCTCTTACAGCAATCCCTAAAGTTCGCAAGATTTTTTTTACAATGGTCATGATCGCCCCCAAAGATCTCTGGCTTCTTGGCTCTTAGGTCTTCTTGGATTTTTCTGAACACCTCTAATTTTGAGATGGCATCGAGCATCTCTGTGTTGGGAGCATAGCTGGGAGTAAAACAATTGCCCGTGATGCAATAAGGCGCTTTTCCGCCTTTAATTCTCGTGACTTTGAGCTTTCTAGAGGTCGGGCATTTAAAAGTTTGTTCATACTTGATACAAGTCTTGTTAATATATTCTAAACAGTGTGATCCGACCTGCATGCAGCCACGGGTTCTTAAAGCCTCACAATTATTTTTGGCCTGTGGAAGACAAGAATAAGTTTTTCGTCTTTGCCACCACTCTCGTGTTACAGCAAGGCCATTAATGACCCTTGTCTCCGGCCCTTGCGTGATTTCCATTGTCTCATAAGAACACACTTCCTTATCAGAGTTGGCCTCTAGGAACTGGCATCCATCCTGGATGGTCTCCACCACATCCTTTTCAGTGGGGAGGGATTGGTAGACAATATCAAAAAGAGCATAATAATAATTAATCCAAAACCACCCCCCATTGCTGGTTGTGACTGAAAGAACATTATTGGAAAAAGAAGTGTACCATTGAGGATTCGTATGCTTCACACTAATAATAGTCCCCAAAGAGGAGGGAAATGGATTTTCAATCCGTGTCCATGCTGCGTACCCACCCCCATTATCCATTGTGGAGCTATCAAGCTTTTGCCCTGTAATTACATTCCGTGAAAGACCCCCTGACCAGCCATGAGAATAAACCGTCACTTTAAGAGGATAGGTTTGGGGGAGAGGGGTGTTAACAACAACTAAACGATCTTCAAGACAGCTTTGAGTATAAGGATCTCTGGCCTCTTCACATTTAACTTCTTCATAAATCTCTTCCTCTGCTTCTTCGACAACTTGATGAGGCTCTTCTGCTAAGATTTTCATGGGATCTTTAAGAAGGGCTTCGGAGTCAACAATTAAAGGATCATGAAGAGGGTCAATCTTAACGCTTGTGTCTTTATGGGTGTGAAGCTGATAAATATGGCTTGCATGCTCATCATGAAGGGCATGAGATTCAGCTTGCTTAAGAGCACTATCATCAAGATTTGAGATAGAAACTTTTTCTTTATATTCTGGGATATCATCTGAAAGCTTAATATTTGCAGGATTCAAAGATGTGCTCTGACTTTCAGCTTTGAGTTTTTCAGCATGGATTGTGCCTTCTTTGGCCTTTTCATCCATCTCAGAAGCTCCTAAGGGAGATACTACCATGATAAGAAGCAAGAGTATCTTCATGCCTTACCCCCTTTGAGCTTTTCAAGCAAAAGAGCAGCACTTTTGATCTCACCTTCTTGAGCGACCTTCTCAAGAACAAATCGTAAACTAACATTGCCCGTAAGGTGGTCATAAGGTGGGTGGTCGTCCTTAAGCTCACCTTTAAAAATGATAAAGGTGGGGACAGAAGTGATGTTATACTTCTCAAAGAGGGTTGGATCGAGAAGAACACTTGTCCCCAATTTTTGAAGAGTAATTGCAGTTTCCTTAAAGCTGTTATTAATGAGGCCACGGATCACTAAAACTCCATCAACCTTTTTAAGATCAGCTGCTAATTGCTTTAACGTTGCTTGAGGCATAGAAAAGGAAGCAAACACAAGAACTGTTGGTGCCTTTTCCTCAGATGAACTCAACTTTTGAATAGGGCACGTTTGTGGATGGGTGCTTTCTTTTGGGCACAAAGCATTGCTTTCTAAGGAGATTAACATACTCAAAAACAAGTAAAAAACTAGCCGAGACAACAATTTCTTTTTCTCCATATGAGATAACCAAAATCTTCACCCCGTGTGGGAAACTCCCGACCTGAACTATAAGTGACTTCTGTTCGTCCTAAAGGGTAACAACCCTTGTGGGTTGCTGGGATGGGGTAAGTCATTTGGGTTTTATATTGTGATTTTTTAATGATGGGCATAGGGTACTTACCACAAAGGCCAGAACTTCCCATATAGCCCCAGAGAAGACCAAAGCGGTGAAGGCGTGCCATAAACCTTTGAGTGGCGAGGAGTGAAGCTTGTACACCACCTGCATGGTGAGTAATTGTGCCCCCAAAAGGATAAAGGCTTCCTTGGCATCCCCCACACCAAAAGAACAAATCATTTGGAAATCCAGTACTCGCTCCAACACAATCGGCAGCACATGCGGCTTGCGCAACAGGATTTCCAAAAAAGACCGCTTCAGGATTGATGAGAAATCCCAATTCATCATCATTCCACGTGGGATCAACTTCAGTGATCCACAACAGATCAAAAGATGCTTTCTCAAGACAAACAAAATCAATCAAAAGCTCTAACCACCAAATCACAGGATAGACATACCAGTGCACATTATAAAAGCTATGCTTTAGACCCCCTGAGACGCTTGATTTAGTAGCATTCCCCCCTCGGTGAGTCATGCCTGAGCTTCCAATCTGAACTCCCCCCATATTCACCAGGCAATAAGGCGTCCTTGTGACATCCACAAGTCTCACTGGTTCCCAGAAAGAAATTGGAATTCCGACCCTGGGTACAGGTGTTGAGCAATAGCAGACAAAATCTTTGGGGTTAGGCGTGTCTTCTCCACTTCGCATAAGGTTAATGCCCCCCAAAGTGATAGGAAAGATACACGACCAGCAAATATCAGTAATAGGGTTCACAAACCGCCCATGGCAAGCAGCACGCCCCTCAAGGGTGAAAGCAGTCCAGCAACAAAGAAGGAGGGCGAACTTTCTCATACCTTACTTGTCTTCCTCTTTTATAAATCCCTTGCTCACTTCTTGGGATTTAAGTTTCTTATTGAGGGCCTCTATATGGCTTAATTCAAAGCTTGATCTTAAATCTTGATCAAGGAGGTGGATATAGCACATGCCCCCCAGGAGGAGAAGTAAGGCTGCGAAGAACTTAATCATCAGCCAATCAAGCTTTGAGAGCTTTGGGAACCTTAAGCTTGAAAAACGCGGATACTTAAGAGACTTGCTAAAAAATTGATATTGATACTGCTTCATATTCTATCTTGTCCTTCTGTGGGTGATTTGTAAGGGTGCTCAGCTTGGGGGCCAAAAATCTGTTCTGTTGTTAAAGTGGTGTACACTTCTCCGTAGCCGTATTTCTGGCCAAGGTGATGAATTTGCTCAAGCGTCTTGGCATCAGTGATGGCTTCAAGTTTTAGCAGCACCTCATAATCATGCAAGATTTGCCTCTCAAGTGAGGCTCGCTTTAAGATTGGGAAGGTAAGAAAGCCAAAACATACGAGAATGACGACACCGAATTTATTCATTGTGAGAGCTCCGAAGTTGGTTGATGTTTAATTCTTCTATTTTAAGGCGTGTGCCTTCTTGAAAGACGCGGGCAGGGACTTGTTTGATCCCTAAGCGCCCCGTGAGTAACCCCAACTGATCAAAATAAAAGGGCCGATGATGTCTCTCTTCCAACTTGAGAGATTGGCCTTTAATAAGGATGATTTTTGAAGGGAAGGTACGAGAAAGCGCCCAAGTAACTTGAGGTTCATCTTCTCCATCAATAAAGAGCAATTCTTTGGTCAGAGGGATGATCTCTAAAGGATTAGCTTTATCCCCTTGTCTCCCAAAGAGCCGTCCTTCATGATCTTTCAGGTCTTCAGACAAAGTTATTGTGGGATCATAGTAAAAAGACCTTGGAAGTTGGGTATGGTGGATATGGTGAAGCGGCTTGGGGGTGAGTGCTTTCTTCTTGGCATGCTCTGCAAGCTGCTTCTGGTAGGTCTCAAGCGTGCCACTTTCTTGCATGTTGAGAAGGCGCCTCTTTATAACCTCAAGAAGGCTTTCTTCCTTGATCGAGAAGAGCTCTCCATGGCATCCGAGGTCTTTAGCTAGAAGCGTAGGTACTAAAAGGAGAGAAAGACTAAAATAATTTATAAGCTTTGCCATAGATGTTCTCATTTGTTAAAAGCCCCACTTCTGCATACCGAGAATCAAAGCTCCGCGCATGCTCACCTGCCACAAAGTAAGAGCCTTGAGGGATAATGCCCTGGAATCCAGGGGTTAACGTTCTTTGATCCCGACTTAAGCTAAAAATAGGACCAATAAGCTCTTCATTCACAAAAGCTTTATGATTGATATGAAGGACAACATCGTCAGGTACTCCCTTCACTTGCTTAATAACAATCCCTGGCACCCAAGGATGAGTGAAAGCGACATAATCACCTTCCTTAAAAGTAATAGGTGCTCCATAGCTTTTAATGATGAAGAAGTATTTGCCTTCTAATGACTTACTTCCGTTAATGGCAAGGGTTGTGCGCTCATGAATACAGTTCCCAAGGCCCAGCACAAGAATGAAGACAAGAATGCCATTGGCAATATTCAGGTATTTTAAGGGAAGAAAGCGGATAAACTGTGGATTCATGATAATTTCTCCAGCTTCTCCTTCACAATCTCTGTCCAGTCTTCCCCTTTTGAAAGCAGAGCATCTTTTGAGACAATGAGGGCTCCTGTCTCTTGAGAAAGTTGAGTTGTAATATGGTGAATCTGGGTGTGAAGCTTCTTCATCTTTAGGGCAAGTTCAGCATCTGTTTGAGTGGCATTGCCTTTAAGCTCACCTAAGAGAAGCGATTGGAGGTCAACAACTGCAATTTTTTGTTCTTGGGGATGAGGTATCACCTTGTACAACACTCCAAGGGCAATAAAGTGCGTCGCAAGGGTTGTCCCTCCCATGATGATGAATTTAAAGGTAGCTGTTCTCATGACGTAACTCCTGCCACTTGCTTTACGGCATTCAGCAAGCTCATGCCTTGCGCTTGGTAATGCTTTACGGCGGCATATTCTTCAGCCTTAGTTGAGTAGAGGATTCGGGTGAAGGGATCCGTTATAAGCCTTCCCACAGCCGATCCTTGGGGACCCACAATCATAATTTCTGCATATTTACCTTGTTGGGTGGTGACGGAATTCAGGAGCTCTTCAGCAGCTGGATCTAGGAGAAGTCTTTCGCTCTTCTTGAGTTGTGCAATGGACTCTTTCTTTTGGGAAAGTAAACAAAGCCAATCTGAGTTTTCAAAGGCCGCTTGAGCTGCAGGGGATGCATAAAAGTCATGAACGGATTGGGTGCCAAAGACAAGAGCACAGAAGAACTTACGCGATTGCCTCACACCAGCTTCAATGTAGTGTGCTTCTTCTTTTTGTTCTCCTTTCAGCACATCCCAAATTTCGTCCATTTTAATGAGCGTTGGGGTTTTACGATCACCCCCCAGCATTTGATTAAGAATCTGCATAAAGACAGTTTTAAAGACAACACTTTGAAGTTCTTTTCGTTCTTTAAGCTCCCCAAGCTCAATGACGACAAGATTGTGTTTAAAGTTCACGTTACAGGTGCCATTAAAGAACCGCCCATAAGCCCCTTGCGAGGTATAAGGAAAAAGCATGGTGCTGAGATCTTTAGCCCGCTCATCCGTTTGGCTTTGGAGCCATTCTGCAATGTCATCGATGGAGGCCTGATTTCCATTTTTCTCCCAAGCGGCAAAGACGGCTTTATCAATAAAAGCATTTTCAATATCCGTGGTGCCGCGTTTAGGCGCCACCATCACGGCCACAATAGGTCTTAACATGGCTAAGGCATCGGAGGTCTCTTCCATGCTTTGCGTTGGGATTGTTGAAAAGGGGTTAATGCAGAGAGGTGTGTCGGTTGTAAATTCAATAAACTGACCCCCTAATAAATGACAGGTCTTCTCAAAGGATCTTCCAACATCAAGAACAAAGACACGTCCCCCAAGGCCTAAGGTGGAGGTCAGCATTTCTTGCATGAAGAAAGACTTGCCACTTCCTGATCTCCCTACCACGCACACATTATAATTGCCGCTCGTGTTATCAAAAGGAGACCAGGTAAAAAGCTGTCCTCTACGCCCACTTAAGAGCACACCAGGAGAGCGAGTGCCACACCACTCTCCTTGTAAGGGAACAAGATTCGCTGATTCTGTTGAAAGAGTAGTCTTCGTTCTGCCATGATAGCTTAAATCCTCATGGATGCCTTCACCCCAATTCATCGGCAAGCATCCTAGAAGAGATTGAAGATGAATGACCTTATTCGCCCGTAACTTCCACTTCTTTGTTTTGTAAACGGTGTGTAAGGCTTGATCAGCTCTTTCCATCAGATTTTGAGGACAGAAGAGGGTTATTGTCAGGTTGGTTCTCACCAATCTTTCGCCTTCAGCAAGTCTTTCTCGCATATACGCAAACTCCATCGCTTCTTCTTGAAGCCTTGGAATCAGCTTAATGAGAGATGGGGTGGCTTGCCGCTCTGAATACGCAGCACGTGCCCTAAGCTTTGTAGATGTGCTATCCTGAAGAGGGACATACACCCCATAGTGAATCATAAAGGGGCATGGAAGGCGCAAGTACTCCCTAAATTGATCGCCAATCAACTCCCCCATGGCATGAAGTGACCATTCATCAGGCTCCGTCTCAACGGCATAGGTGCGAACATAAGAGTCATCTTGATTGACCACTATATGCTTAGGCTCAATCAAAAAGTGCTGGCCAGGAATAAGAATTTGCTTTGAAAGAGAGTCAAATTGATTCCATTTTCTTATATCTTGAGTTGTCTCTTGAGCTGAAGTAAACCAGCCTGAAAGTGTGCGCATGAGATCATTTGCGTCCCACGTCTTGAGAGGTAAACCTAGATTTTGTAGCGCAGCAGAAAGCTGTTCTTTTAAAGAAAGAGTTTCTTGCTTTAAAAGCGGATTTAATAAGCTCCCCCGTTTCGAGTAAGCCATGATAAATCTATAATGACGAAAGCAGGTCGAGCCTGTTCCTTCAAAGATAAGATTCCTTAAATGATTTATTCTTTGCTCGGCAAGATATTCTGTAATCTCGCCTTTGCCCTTTCGTGCTTGTTGCCAGTTCTCTAAAAAGCCATCGATATGAGAGTCAGCATACAAGATACACTGAAGGCAGGATTCTTCAGGAAGAAGATCTCGAAAGATGCCACTCACCATCGTTTGCATTTGCTCAGAACATCCCACCAAAGGGGGTGTTTCGAGGACAAAGCCAAT
>MKUU01000046.1 GCA_001898705.1 Caedibacter sp. 38-128 | reverse complement strand
GAGAGAAATTATTATAACAATCAAACCGTCTCAGTTCATTCTGTCTAGTTTTTTGTAGAAAGATCAGAAACTCATGGAATAAAGCTCAGTCATGGAAAAACGGGATGTGCTTATGATAACGCTGCGATGGAGAGTTTCTTTCTTACGCTTAAAACAGAGCATGTCTATTTTAAAAGCTACAAAATTTTGGAAGAAGCAAAAGTAGATATCTTTGAGTATATCTTTACATTTTATAATTCGAAAAGGAAACATTCGATACTAAATTATCAGAGTCCAAACCAATGGGAGAATAATTATTACAAAAATCAATTCATCCAGGTTCATTCTGTCTATTTTTTTATAGCAAGATCACTCCAGTTTTTCACGTAATCCGATCACCTCATGCCCGCTAGCTCTTTCTTTCACCAACCCTATCCGTATCGTGAAACTTCGCACCATTAATTGTATCTTGTATGTCAGTCAAGCTCTATTTGTAAGGAAGCGTTTTCGATATCGGTTTGAGCTTTCCATCCACCATGTTCGTTCACCCATCTCATCATCGGTCGCATATACACTGCTTCTAATATATCCGGAGAATCACTTTGCGGGTTGAGCAGTCCTTCACAGATCAACTTCCACAGAGGATTCGAGGAATCTGCCTCGAAAGAAGTTTCTGGATGCTGCACACTAAAGTTTATCACTAGGCTCCAACCCGCAGCGGATGTGCACATTTGATCTACTGCAGCATGCAGGCGTTTGCTCGTCTCTTGATATATCGGACCTAGCCGAGCACGCGACTCTTCTGGATTTGAGAAAATGGAATTAAGCTGAGCCATACGCACGTTACCAAGAATGACTTGGTATCGGGCATTTTCGACATCTCTTTCCACAATGCGGATGGCGGGGGGAGTGGGGTTCCCATCGAGATCTTGGTCTGGCAAAAGCATTGAGCTCGCATGAGTATCGTAAGCGTAACAAGCTATAATTAGACATGCTCGGAGAAATTTTTTACGCATAATATTTTCCTTTCTTAGGTTGTTAACCCCACTTTGTATAGAGAAAATAGGGTTGTTTATACTACTTGTCAAACTCGTAAAAAAAGAGGGGGTCAGTTGTTTATCGGATGCCTGACAAGGGTTTTGCTGTTGTCTTTTGTCCGCCAAATGCAATGAGAATACGAACACAGATATGATAAAATCTCATCAGCTTGATAACCCTTTTGCTCCAAGCCCATTAATTACAGACTCTTCATTGCTCCTACAGGTTTCCGTTCTATAATCCTGCATTGGTATGCTCATTCCTGAGGTTGCTTCTTATTGGATTCCTCCTTCACAACGGTGACTACTGATTCTTCCACATTTATGATTTCAGTTCCCATTTGAGAAGCGGTTTTCCACCCACCATGTTCTCTTACCCATCCCATCATCGGTCGCACAAATTCCTCGTCCAATCCACGGTAAACAGTAGTAGGCGTCCCCACTAACCCTCCACAAATCAATCGCCACACCGGATTTGCATGGTCACTCTCAAAGGCTTTTTGTGTATCCTTCACGCAAAGCTTTAGAACCATACCCACCGCTTTTGAGTGTTCTTCTAAACTTGAGACAGCGTTCATGAACGCCTCTCTGGCAGCCAGCATCTTTGATTTTAAATCGTCACGAGTTGTGTTCGATTGGTACACAGCTTTTAGAATCACAAAATTCTTTTGAGTGCAGTTGAACTTTGCGCGGTCAGCTTCAAGTTTGGATTCTAATGGTCGTAGTGAGAGGGGAATAGGGTTCCCATCGAGGTCTTGGTCTGGAAAAAGCGTTGCGTTCGCGGGAGTCTCATAAGCATAACAAGCTATAATTAGACATGCTCGGAGAAATTTTTTATGCATAATAATTTTCCTTTTTTAAGATTTTACCCCTATCAGGCGCCAAAACAATAAACCCATTTTAATAAGTTTAGCAGAGGACGAGCAAGTGTGTCAATTGTAAAGAAGCCTATAGTGATAACTCAACTTTAGCAGTTAACGCGCGCGAGTTTCTATTTATTAGGGAAAAGAGTTCCGTTTAGGTGGTTTTAATATATCTCGCTCCTGACGAACAAGATAAAGCTCTCTCTTAAGCGCTTTTAATTCTTCTTCATCACATGGCCACTGCCAGGAAAACTCCTTTCTTCTTCACGCTTATATTGTTTAATCCAATCCCCTAAACTAGCGCAAGAGATTCCTAAATCTTGGGCAATCTGCTCAATGCTCTTGCTATTACTAAGATAAACCTTAACGACATTAAGCTTAAATTCTTTATCGTACTTCTGGGTCATATCTTCTCCTTTCAATCAATATTAACCCACCCAGGTTCTATCTGTCCGTTTTAGTGTAGCAAGATCACTCTTTAAACTATAGTTTTTTGCAATTTTGTTAATGAGATCTATAATATTCTTCTGATGATCTTTGATATAAAAATGTCCCCCAGCAAAGGATAATTTTTCAAATTTCCCATTTGTATATTTTGACCAACTAGTAATTTCTTCTTGCGTTACTGTAGGGTCCTGTGCTCCAGAAAGAGCTAAGATATCGAAAGGAAAAAGCTTGGAATTTTTGGAGTAATAATTTTCTGAAATACTAAAATCGTTTTTAATAATAGGCAAAAACAAATCAAGCAACTCATTGTTATGGAGAATACGTTCGTCTATTCCATTGTAAATCATAAGCTCCTCCTTTAAATCCTCATCTCCTAGCTTACTGAGATACTTCCTCCTGAAAGGTAAATGGGGAGCTCTTGCAGCAGAAACAATCATATGAATAGGAAAAATAGAGTAAGCATTGTAAATGGATTGAATAAATTCAAAAGAGAGTAAAGCCCCTAAGCTATGTCCAAATACAAGAAAGGGCTTATCAGCATATGATCTGAATTCTTCAGTTAATCTACAAATGATGGCCTGCAAATCATTTGTTAGAGGCTCCATAAATCTATTTTCTCGTCCTGGAAGTTGAATGGCAATGAGCTCAATATGTGGAAGAAGAAGTTCTGTCCAAGGGAAATAAACGGAAGCCCCTCCACCTGAGTGATGAAAACAAAAAAGTCTCATGAGAGCATTGGGCTTCTTCTTATAGTCTATGTACCAGCTTTGATTAGTCATTGTTAAGCTTTTCTTTAAATCTGATCAAAAGGCCTTAACAGATTTTAAGACCTAATAGTGAGAGGGGCATTGCCTTTGGCATCAATAAATAATTGGTTTGTTACACGCACTCCTTTTGTAACTGGAGCTACAGAATGAGGCCTTCCGGAATGCAAAATCACAAGATCACCTGGTTTTGGGTTAATAATATGTGGCTTCGGCAATAACTTAAAAATTTTCTGCTGCCACTCTGCATTAAATACATAATTTCCTTGATTCATAATCATGGCAAGGGTTTGTGCACTCAAATAACTATAGATCCCCTTTATTTTTCTAAGATCAACACTCCAAATATAAAGCTCGCCTCCTTCTTCTGGAATTTTTAGATAAACATTTGCACTAAAAGTACCATGTAAAGGCTTAAGCCTTGCAAAATCATCTGTATGAACGAATCCATGCTTTGGAGCAGAAAGATTTAAGTCTATTTTTTCATGCATTATACGCATAATAGCAGGCCTTAGCTTTTGACCTAAGTAGTGCCCTGAACAAGCTCCAAAGGGCCAAATTTCATCGAGTGTAAGTCGCAAATGATCTACAGGCCAAGTTCCCCCAGACATTGAACGTTGTTTTTGTATAAAATCTTCTCGTTCTCCAAAATAGCGTCGAAAATTTTCCCAACTATGATCTGCAACTTCCCTAGGAATACTCCCTCCAGCAAAAAACATATCTGTATCAACGACTCCACCAAGCTTCCACTGAGTATATTCTTCGAGCGCACTTTTACTAAGAGACTCAGCAACGTCCAATGGACAAAAACCTGGCACATGAATGGCACACACTTTGTTTTCTGCAATTAATGCTTGCAAGGAATCTCTTGTTAAATGTTTTTCAACAACTACTCTTGAACCATCTGATTCACAAGCTTGGAAATGGGACTCAAACAATTGAAATAGGATTTTGTGAAGCTTTAGTTTATGAAACTTATTTCGTATAAAATTATGTGCTTTCCACTTTTCTTTATTTAGTTTTTTTAAATGGACATTCCAAAGCTGTTCTAACGTTTGTTCACTTATCATATATTATCCCCTAGAGAATTTATTTTTAAGCTATTTTACTTATTTTTACCAGTGTAATGATTATCTCATTACTTCAACACTATATGAGCTATTAGCTCTCAAAATTAACCAAAGAAGAAATCTTTATGGGAAGATTCGATTTCATTAGTTCCATCGCAACTCTGATAATTATTAACCTCGCACCTTAATAACTTTAGAACATACTCGATGAACCTTTTCTTTGATTAACTCATATACACCTTTTCCCACAGGCGGAGCAGAATATAATTTTGCTTCAAAGGGTCTAGATAATATGCCAAACCAAACAAAATCTTTTATAGTAGCTAACCATGATCTCCAACCTGACCTATAAAAAGTTAAGAGTAAATCTTTTGGGGTTAAAGGTGGACCGTACCAACAATTTAAAGAAATAGATTGACTAGGAGAGTAGATATAATGATACCAACCTTTAGGAATAAATAAAACGTCTCCAGCGTTGAGTTGTCCTTCAAAGATCTTCGCTTTTTTAAACTTGGGAAATTCACTGAAATCCGGATCAAGTGGATTTACAGGGCTCTTAAAAAAATTGCTTGGTATAGGATACACAAATTTAGCATCCTCAGGAGGAATTAAAACAACTGTTTTAGTGCCATAAATTTGTGCCAAAAAATTATCACAGTTATCAAAATGTAAGCCAGAACGAGTGTTAGCCCCAAGCCATAAATTAACAGAAGCGTCACAATCACGATTAACGGATGATGGGATAAGATCATAAAAATTATAATCTTCTTTTAATTCTTTAAATACGCTCATATCCTCTTGGGCTAAATAACAACTATTGTTTTCTGACATCAACTCAATAAAATCTGCAAATTTCATAATGGCATGATATGACTTCGCATTATAAAAATAGGGGCAAACCTTATCAGGGAGGTTGGGATTTACATTAAATTCCTTTTCACCATATTTTTCTTTAAAAAAAGATGGGCTCCATAATTTAAACGCAGTCCAGTTTTTTAAACTATTAGAAAATATAAATGGTTCAATTTCATGAACAAAAGATCTATCAATTAATTCTGGATGATAGTCCTCAATACGAGTTAAAAGATTTTTTGATCGATAATACATAATTTATTATTAGCCTATATTGATGTTATTAGTCTAAATAAACCTTCCTAGCGCTACTATAACCTATCTTAGGTGTCAATATAGAATTTTCTGGAAGATTTTATCTCAATAATGGGTACAAGCGATGAACATAGTTTATATATTCTTTCCTTTCTCATTCTCACCTTTCAATAATGTAAGCTCTCTAAAATTTAGAGATACTTATGACGACGAACTGTCACAAATTTCAATAAGGAACATGATTTTCTCTAATAAATTCAATGGCTCTTGCACGGTCCTGTTCATAACCTAATTCTGAGATTCCATATTTCATAGCAAAGGCTTTTATATACTTTCCAATCGCACGTACAACAGGAAACTCACTAGCCACCAGGCTTTCAATAAATTCTCTTGCAGCACCTGGATCCTTTTCATAGCCATGCTCACCTTTCAAGAGACCTTCTATTTTTCTCTGGATGACCTGTAAATTCCCTTGTTCAATAAGGAAATTATTTAATTTTTTTCCAGCTAAAGAATCTTTATTATAGCCATATTCTCCATGTGTAAGTCCCTGTATTTTTCTTTTGATTGCTTCTGGATCCCCTCGCTCAACAAGGAGTTCATTGAATTCTTTTAAGGCTTCTAGATCTTTTGTATAGCCATACTCTCCTCTTTCAAGACCACTAATTTTGCGATCGATTGCCGCTGGATTCCCTTGCTCAACCAAAAATTCATTGAACGTTACGTACTGAGGAGTATAGATAGTATAAGTATAAGAGCTACCCATTCCGTAATGCTGGGTCTTATTTGTGGTTAAATTTTTTAATCTTCTCTCAATATCCTTTGGCTCTCCTCTTTCAAGAAGAAATTCATCGAATTCTCTTGCAGCTTCTGAATCTTTTTCATAACCATACTTTCCGTATACACGTCCTTCGATCTTTCTTTCAATGGCCCCTTGATCCCCTTGCTCAACAAGTAGTTCATTAAATTTTCTTGCAGCTTCTGGATCTTCTTTATAACCATACTTTCCGTATTGAAGACCTTCTATTTTTCTCTCAATAGCTTTTGGATTTCCTCTTTCAAG
>MKUU01000045.1 GCA_001898705.1 Caedibacter sp. 38-128 | reverse complement strand
CTCTCCACAATCCCATCTATAACCTCTATAATAGTTCCTGAGAATCCTTGGTCATTCTGTTGAATATAAGAGCATTGTAATTTACCTATTAGTTGTATTTCGCTTAGTTTTATCGTTTTTAGATTTGTTTCTTGTTCTTCTATGGAATTCAGCCAATTCGAGAAGTTTTTAATTATAGAAGTAAAAAAATCTCTGGCCTGTTCATCCACACTTAAGGCAAACTTAATTTTTAAACTTCTTGGATCAATAGTTATATTTAATGCATTTTTCTGGGGACTTTGGCTCTCTTTTGAGAAGAAAAAATTAACTCTATAAATAGAGTCCCCTATCTCGTAGTAATCAGGATATCTTAAACTCATATCCTTCAAGTAATAGTGATTTTTAAGGAAGTGAACCTGCTTTACCCCTTGTTTTAAGGCCTTTGAAAAAAGTTCATCATGTGCGACCTCTAAGTGAAGTGGGGCTGTTTGAGAGAAAAAGTCTGTATATTCTTTAGGTATAACGAATGAGGAAATATGAAAAAAATTAGGAAAAAAAGAAACATTATTTATCTGATAAAGATATAAAAATGATAAAATTAAAATAATTTCATCTACTTTTGGAGAGTCTCCTACTAAATTTTCTACAATCTTAATAAGATCTGGAGAAATTTGTTCTATATGAAAAAAGTCACTGCATTGACTATTGCTATTTAAATTAGGGTGAGGAAAAAATGTCTTTTCATTAGCTAAGAAATTAGCCTTGTTAAAAGAAAGGTATTTCCTTTCTAATAGTGATGCTTTCTCACTAAGCTCCTGGAATTTCATCAGGAATTCTTTTGTCGGACTTAATAAAAAATCTCCAACCTTAATTTCATTATCTCTAATAAAATCTGAAAGAGAAACTTTTTTACCCTCAATGGTTACTAGATCAGACATCAAAAGATCATTTGTAGCTGTTGAGATTGAAATATGAGTCTCGCGAATCTTCGTAATTGTTCCAGGATTTTCTTTGCTTTGCTCATGCGTGTCTTCAACGTATAAAGGGATGTAAATGTTATCCTTGACTACGAACTTTGGGAGGGCTAATACATTTATTATGTTTCCAAATGTTAAAGCCTTGTGCAGTATAAGAATATCAGAGGCTGAAGATTTCCAAGAAATAAGTGCATTTCCATAAGGTTTTTTACTAAAGCCATAATAAGTTCTATTTTGTAAGTCTTGAGGAGTTAATGTAAAGGAATTTTCCATTAACTGCTTAACTAATATGGGGAAAGTCCTTACTGCTAGATTTTTGCACGTAGTTCTTACAGATAATGTTGTGTCTTCGGGCTTTAAACTAAAGCGTTTCTGTAAGATAATATCTCCCTCATCCGGTCTTTCTGTTATAATGTGCCATGTTATCCCATGTTCATGAGATCCAGATAATAAAGTCCAAGGTGTAGCATTGACCCCAGCAAACTTAGGGAGCAAAGAATCATGATAATTGATAGCTAACTTTTTTATCTTTTTTAGAAGAGAATTTGGAACTATAGAGCTATTTACTATACTAAAGAGATAGTCATAACCGTCCAACTCTAAAACTTCCTGTATATTTTCGTAACAAGAGATGTCTTTGTCTCTGCACCAAGCCTGAATTTGCAAAACAGGACTAATAAAAGTAATACCAAACCCCATCTTCAACAAGAAATCAGCACATTGTAGTGTAAGCTCGTCTTCTCCTACAACTAAACACTTTTCCATATATCAACTCCTCTAACCATATTGCGTGGAATAGAAATTTTTCTCATAAAGGTCCCCATGTTGTTTTATGAAAAATTTTTAAAAATAATTGAAGGATAAGTCAATCTTTAGATTAAAGAGGTATCTACATTTATTAAGGTGTTTAATACTAGGAAAAAAAATAATTCGAGATTATAATTTTGGTTACTATAACTCTTCAAGTACCAACAAAACCGAGGCACTATGATAAGATTAAACTTGAAAGCGCTTAAACACAATATTAGCCAGATAAAATCTATTGCCCCAAAAAGTAAATTTTTAGCCGTAGTTAAAGATAACGCATACGGTCATGGGATAGAAACAATAACAAAAGAAATTATAGATGACGTTGAAGGATTCGGTGTTGTATCTCTAAAAGAAGCTTTAGTCGTTAGAAGGCTTACCTCTACTAAGCCTATTATTTTGATGCAAGGAGCTAACACCAGAAGTGAGCTTACTGAGTGCTTCTCTTCTCATTTAACTGTTCTCATTCATAATCTAGAGCAGATTCAACTTTTGAACTCATTACGCATTAGAGAAAAACTCGCAATTTGGATAAAAATAAATTGCGGTTTAAACCGCCTTGGTTTCAACTTCAAAGATTTTAAAGTCGCCTTAGGAGAATTAAAAAAATCACAGAACGTTAACCATGACAATATGTGCATCATGTCTCATTTGTCTTCAGTATCTTCTTCGAATAAAATAAGCAAAAAAGAGATTGCGCACTTTTCAGCTTCAGTAAAAGGGCTACCTTTTGAGAAAAGCTTGGCCAGTAGTGCAGCCATTCTAAAGTACCCAGAGACACATTATGATTGGATAAGACCTGGTCTTCTTATGTATGGTGTCTCCCCTCTCTCTGGAAGAGAGAAGCTGCCTTTATCTCTAAAACCTGTAATGAACTTAGTGGGGCATATTATTTCAATTCATTCTCTCTCAGCAGGTGAAAATGTAGGGTATAATAGAGCCTGGATTTGCAAAAATCCTACTAACATTGCCATTATTAACATAGGGTACGCAGATGGTTATCCTTTTCATATAGGAAAATCAATGCCTGTTCTTATTAGAGGTAGCAAAAGAGCTCATATCATTGGTAGAGTATCTAGTGATGCTATAGCAGTAGAACTAACAACCTGTAGAAATGTAAAAATCGGAGATGAGGTAACATTGTGGGGAGAAGGATTGCCTGTTGAAGAAATAGCGAGTAAGGCTAATACTATTCCAGACCAATTGTTATGCGCTGCAGGACAAAGAGCGGTTCCATAAAAATCAAGTAAGAAAACATGCGTAAATTTTGTTTTGGATTTTGTTTCCTTAAGGCTTAAGGTGTTGTATAAATAAGTTATCAGGTATTTTTGGTGTAAAACATGTTGAATGAGGAGGCAAACGGTCTCCTTTTTCTGTAATCTTATATAAATTTGAAAGAAGAGACTTTGGAATAGATATAGCTAATTTACAATCATAAGATTTACAATGGTTGATGATGTCATTTACCTTATTTGTTTGCGGAAGATATAAAAATTTATCAAAACTAAACATTCCTTGTGATTCGAGCTCTGAAATAAAAAATTTATCGAGAAAAATTGCTGGAAACAATTGATCTCTTTCGTGAAATGACTCATCTATTCTTAGCTCATACCAACAATTCCCCGTATAAAAATATATATTTTTTTGCATCCTTAAAAAATGCGGTGAAACCTTTTTGATTTTATATAAGTTACTAAGTTTTTTCATCAGATCTGAGGAATCAAGTGTAGCGTCGCGAATAAAACGATTAAAGCTTGTCAATTCCAAATCTCTCTCATCCAAAATTAATGATAAATATTGCTGTGGATACGGATATAACCCACCGTCCTTAAGACTAGTTAAAGCTTCAATCCTATGATGTCCATCAGCAACATAGAAATATTCAATTTTCTGAAAATATTTCTGGATATTATATAACTTTTTTAAATCACAAATTGACCAAACTTCGTATGTAGTACCTTTGATAAAGCGTGTAGTATCTGGATCTTTATTATTAATCAAAGTAGATAAAAATAAAGAAAACTCAGGATATTTTTTATAAAAGAGTAAAATGGGATTAATCAATTGAAATTCTGAAAAAAGCTGTTCTTTATAGTTATTCACCTTTTTTTCATTTACAGATTCATGAGGGATGATTTTGTATTTAGAGCTGCTGTAGTCTACTAATGAAACTATTGATAAAATAGAACGTTGAACATTCGAGATTCTACATACATAGCAAGGAGCAGGGTAAGTACCGATATTGGATCTTAAATAAATCGGAGTTTCTGCATATGAAGCTGCTTCATTAGAAAGTAAGTTAGTCAATCTCATAAATTTAATATTTCTTGTTAAATGCTTAATTTCTCCACAGAGAAATTTACCCCAAATAACTACTCAACTATAATTTTTGGAAGTTACGCTAACCTAAGTTATAATTTCAGTCAATAAATGAGGTACAGACTTCACAGAAACAAAAGCTTGCTTTCTTTAAACCATATTATAATCTATAAATCGAAAGATAAAGCGATAAAGGAGGAAGTTTTATGGCCAATTCGAATAAATTACATCTATTACTATTAATTTTTTCTCTATTATGCATGACACAAAGAATTTTTGCGTCACGGCCTGCAGAAGATGAAGAAACTAAAAATGAGATTTGTCCTGTAACACCACTATTTTCTACCCCATTGGTCCCCTAAAACCAGGCATTTATGAATCAGACAACATAGAAATAATTCTGTCTCATTCTCTTAAAGAATTTGGAAAAGAGGATATTGTAATTTTTGACGTGGATGAAGTTTTAGTGACAGGATTAGATCCATATTATTTCGAACATTATTCGAAAAAGACAGCTTTGCATGAGAAATTATTCTCTCAAGGTCAAGAGGTTATTGATAAATTTTTTCTTTATATGTTCTTATCAAAACCATGGACATGCATGGATGAAAATTTACCGAAAATCATAAAAATTCTACAACAACAAGAAGTAAAATGTATAGCTAACACAGCTCTCAATCCTACTATTAATCAACAATTAAGTATAGATGTGCCAACTTTAAGAGTGCAAACTCTTCGTTCTTTTGGAGTTGATTTTTCTGGGGCTTTTCATCATCTCCCATTATGGGGTTTTGACACTCTGGATTCAAAACACATTCCTAAAGACACTCCCTTATTTAAAGAAGGGGTAATATTTTCTTCTGAAACACCAAAACACATTAGTACATTAGAATTTTTCAAAAAAGTCGGTATTAAACCTAGAAGAATTTTATTTGTCGATGACAGTTTAGAAAACTCTCAAACAATGTATGAAGAACTCAACCTTCTAGGGTTTGAATGTTATTCTTTCTTTTATTCCAAGAAAAATTCAAAATCTTTGCGAAGCTATTTTTCTGACCAAATATTTGCGCGAGAATTAAAAAAATTAGAACTTTTCATAGAAAAGCTACTAAATGGGGAAGATGTTGATAATCTTTTTCGCCAGAATGAATAACCCCGCGCAAGCGGACGGGGTATCACTCAAAGAAATTTATTGGTTTGCGCGCAGCAAGCTGCGGGGAATACACCCCCAGAGATTTAACTAAAAACATAAAAATTTGATGGTATAAATTATTATACCATCAAGTTAATATATTGTATTAAAGAATTTTAATGCTTTAGCTTCTTCTGAAACGACAAATGCAGACATATAATTTGGAAGAATCTCGAACGAGTGAATGGAGGAATTTAAATTTAAGAAGTTAATCATGTACTTTCTAAATCCACTATGATGGAAACAGTAGTTAGGCAGGTAATTAGTTTCGATAGAAGATGGAGAAATATTCAATCCTGTTCCACGTGCTTTTAAAAACGCTTCCTTACAAGTCCAGATTCTATAAAATTCTTTAATTTGTGCGCTCTTTTTAGGAAGCAATAAGATTTTCTTTTTTTCTTTTTGGGTTAAAACTAAGTTTGCAATTTCTTGCCAATCCAAATCTTGTTGGATATATTCTAAATCTACACCTATCTCTGAGTTAAGGTAAATTCCATAAAGAACTGCGTTATGAGAATGTGACATGTTAAAGTATATTGTTTGATTATTAGCTTGAAAATTATCTTTCAAGTATGGTTTTCCATATTGTCCATATTTAAATTCGATCCTTTGAGGCAGACAAAGAAGATAAGAACTTAAAATCAGCCGCAGATATCCGTGCGACAAGCAAAACAAGCGTTGAAGAGTGAATGTCCTAAATTTTTTGGCTTTTTCTATCTCATTAAATGATAATATTAAAGAGATATCTGAAAGAGAACTCTTTATTTTTTCAATCTCCAAAAGCCAAATATGTACCTCATTATTCTTTAATGAGAGTCTATTATTTAACAAGCCAGATTGATATCTCGTAGAAAAACAAATTGAGATTGGATTAAAAAGATTTTTCATAAAAAACTTTAATTGATTTATAATGATGGCATTTGTGTTATTCTCATTTTAATAAGTTATTTCTTACCAATCACCGCAAGAAAATTCCAATAAAATAAAGATAGCGTAAAAGTACAACGTTTTCCTTAAGAGGCTAAAAAATATGTGTACAGCAACCCTAGGTTATACAACATCAAAGAGATTTTCTTATATAACGTGCTTTAGCGAAAAAATTTCATTAAGAAACCCGAGTTGCGTATAAGCGGAGTATTTGAGGTAAGAAGAGTATGAGGTATTCTCTATTTGCAAAAAGATAGGG